>JACPDW010000010.1 GCA_016183815.1 Flavobacteriia bacterium | reverse complement strand
AAAATCAATATAATAAACAAACAATAAAGCATTAAGATATTCACAATTAGAATGTTAGTAACTTATATGGGGTTTTTAGACAGTTTGACGTTCCCACGCCTAGCGCAGGAGCCGATTTAAAATTAAACTTTTTTGCGATATAAAAACTTAGTTTTTAAAATTATACGTTTTTACGGACTAAAATTTCGGCTCTTGCGCTAGACGTGTGTTAGTGGCTGGGCTTAATTTTGTGTCAGTCGTTGTGTCTTTTCCTTTTTTAGTTACTTTAAATCGTTTTGTATAATCTTTCGTTTTATTGTCCCACCATTTGAATAATCTAATTTCTAGTATTGCTAAAAGTAAAATTAATGAATGCTCTTCGCTATAATAGTCAATTTTGAAACCGTGTAAGACTGGGTTACGATTGAACCTGTCAGGATTGCCATTGCCTTCAAATAATTTATGGATAAACCCATTGTAGTTTTCAGAGTCGTCTTTGACACTAAATAAAAGTTTGTTTTCCCAAATATTTGTTTGAATTGTAGGTTTAATACTGTCTTTGTTTTGTAGGTTTCCAACATCTCTTAAAAGTCCTTCAAGTTGTGTAAACAAAGTCGGTATTGAAAGTGTGTATTTTCCTGCATAATGAGCTTCAAAAGCGTCAACCAAAATTTGTTTTCGTTTATTGAAAATTTCAAGTTCTTGACAACTTACTTCTAAAAGTCCCATTATCGGCTCTTGTTTGCAATTCTCTTTATAAGTGTCAAGAAACATTTGCTTTGTAAGTGTTCCTTCTTTTAGTTTTTCATCCAATTTTTGACATTGTCCTACTGTTATGGCAAGACCGAAAAAATAGAAGTCGTTGTCTTTACAGAAGTTCTTTAAAGGTATTTCTGCTTGTGCAGCCCAATTAAGAATATCATCAGTCATATTTAATGATAACTTTTCGCCTGTCGTGCTGTCTTCCCAAATAGGCAAGTGTCTTTCTCTGGGGGTTATACCAATACAACAATATTTGTATTTCTGTCCAGAACCACAAGGACAAGGTTCATTTCTCCCTGTTTTAGTTTTACCACCCATTAATTCTTCGAAAGTTGTCTATGGTTTTTTAATAAATTGTATCAAATCCTTTTTGCGTAAGAACCATACACCAACCGTACCTATCTTCAGTTGTAATTAAACCGTCTGTTACTAATTTTTGAATTGCTGTATCAACTAAAGCCGCTTCTTTAGGATTTAAGTCTTTAAGCAAATTGAAGTTTATCCATTTAAAGTCCACTGCATGATTTACTCTTGAATTTGTTTCTGCGAAACGGTTTAATATTTTCTGAGCAATTTTATTGACTGTTTCTGTCTCGTCTATGGGATAAATTTCGTCAAACCCTTGTTCGGTAAGAACTAAACACCAGCCGTGTCTGTCTTCGCTCGTTGCCAAACCCAAATTTATCAAGTCTTGAATTGCGGGATTGACTAATTCTTGCTCTTTTGGATTTAATTTTCGTGCAAGAACTTGAGTAAACCACCTTTGTTGGATTACCTGGTTTGGCTTTGAATTTGTCCTTGCAAATTCGTTCATTATTTCGTTAGCAATTTCTTTTTGTGTCATATTTTTTTAATTTTTGAAATGAGTATTCTTTTCGTGAGGGTCCTCCATAGCCTTGCACCTAACTTAATTATATCCTTACTAAAGGTAATCTTACTTAACTCACGTTTGTTAGCTAACCCAACCTTTTTAAGGTTTATTTTGACAAATATATTAAAGTTTTACAACATATCAAATGGAGAAATAATATTTCTGATGTTTTTTGTGCTGACATGGGTATAAATCTCTGTAGTTCTGCTGCTTGAGTGCCCTAAAAGCTCTTGAATAAAACGTAAATCTGTACCATTTTCCAAAAGATATGTAGCGAAAGAATGGCGTTAATAATGCAAAGTTACTGTTTGCATGTTTTTATACCGACTACTTTTTCAATATAGACCGAAATAATGGTCTTTATATGTATTTGGTATTACATTTCACAAGTGCTTGTTTAAATACTTCTATAAAAGTTCATTTGTTAAAAAAATTTAAATTTTATTAAGAATAAATTTTATCCATTACTTTTGTAAGTAAATACTCACTCACTTTATGCAGACATTAACGGATCGTCAACATGAAATCATAGATGCAGCAGGGCTTTTACTAACTAGGTCTGGTGTCAATGGTTTAACAATAAAAAATCTTGCAAAAGAAATGTCTTTTACAGAAAGTGCTGTTTATCGTCATTTTCAAAGTAAAGAAGAGATTATTGTTACTTTGTTAAATTATTTGAACGAGAAAATTGTTATTGAATGTAAAAAAGCAAGTCAAGAAAAGGAAGTAGAGGATAAATTAATAGCAATTTTTCAGAATTTATTTCGCTTTTTTAAAGCCCATCCACATTTTGTTGTTGTTGTATTTTCTGATGGGTTAATGGAAGAAAGTCAAGCAATTAACGCTGGGATTTTACGACTTATGCAAAGCAAAATGTTTTACATTATGCCCATTATAATGGAAGGTCAACAATCTGGAAAATTCACTAAAAAACTATCTGCAGAACAATTGATTCATATAATAATGGGAGCCGTACGTTTACAGATGTTTAAATGGAGATTAAGCTCTTTTGAAATGGATTTGGAGAAACAAAGTAAACCTGTTTTAGACGCTATTTTACAATTAATTTCTACAGAAAGATGAAAGTTATATCCTTACAAATAGCTAAAAAAAAAGAAATTTTGTTCAACAATAAAATGGAAGAAACAGGATTTTTCAAAAATCTATATAAAGAGCAACTTACTCTTAACAAAGAGGGTGTTTTAGGGGATTTTGTTGCGGATAAAGTTCATCATGGAGGGCTTGATAAAGCCAGTTATTTGTTCGGGTATAATCATTATTCGTACTGGCAAAAAAAATACCCAGAATTAGCATTTAAATATGGGCAATTCGGTGAGAATATTACCTTGGATTCAATCAATGAAAACGATATATTAATTGGAGATGAATATACTCTTGGAGAAGTTCTTTTACAAATAACTCAACCAAGACAACCTTGTTATAAATTAGGAATTGCATTTAATAATCAAAAAATTGTAAATGAATTTCGTGATTATTTTTCTCCTGGATTGTATATTAGAATTTTAAAAGAAGGAAAAGTAAAAAAAGGAGATCAAATGATTTTAAGTAATAGATTGGAAAATTCTCCTTCTGTTTTAGAAGTGTACTCGCTTTTATACAGTAAATCTCCAGATGAAAACTTGATGACAAGGGTATTGTCTCATGAATCAATTGCGTCAAACGTAAAAACTTATTTACAAAGAAAATGGAAAAATTATTAAAAATACTTTCTTGGGTTTATACCTTTGGATTATTGTTTTTTGGAGGATTATCTCTTTTTTTAACTTTATCCATTTATTTTGATTTATTTAACATAAGAGAAAAAGAAGGCAATTATGTTTGGTTTGTTGTCCTAGCTAATTTTATTTGCTCTTTATTGTATCTTTTGTCTGCCATCTTGGTTTGGGTTAAACCGAAAATAGCTTTTTATTTGCTTTTAGGTAGTGTTTTTGTTCTGAGTATTGGATTTATTTCTTTAATTTTTCACATCCAATCAGGAGGAATGTACGAAGAAAAAACGATGAAAGCAATGATTTTTAGACTGAGTTTTTCTGTATTATGGACAACTCTTGCGTTTGTTATACATAAAATTAACCCCAAAATAAATTAAATATGAAAAAAACAATGTACTCCTTGATGTTTGTTTTAGTGCTTTTTTCTTGTAAAAATGATGCTAAAGTCGAAAAAGAAGACCAAGAAAACAAAGAAATTGAAAATGTTGAACATGAACATGAAGCGGAACCCATCACTTTAAATGAGGGTAAAAAATGGACGGTTGTTCCAGAAATGATGAACTATATTAGAAAAATCGAAAAAACATTAGCAGAATTTGAACATGCAGATAGAAAAGATTATGTTCAATTGGCTAACGATATAAGTGAACAATTGTCTGAACTTACTTCACATTGTACTATGACAGGAAAAGCTCATGACGAACTTCATAAATGGCTTGTTCCTTTTCTAGAATTGTCAGACCAATTGGATCAGACGGAAAAAACCGAAGAGCAGAAAAAAATTGTTAAAGAAATGTCCTCTTCTTTTAAAACATTTAATACTTATTTCGAATGAAAAAGAACTCAATAATTTTTGCAATACTAGGTTTTATTGTTTTGACTTCATGTAAAAATGAAAGTACTTCAAAGCAAAGTGCTGATGAAAAAAAACCAACTGAAAAATGGGATGAAGGGCTCGTTTTAATGGCTAATTCTTGTTTTGTGTGTCATAACCCTGATACAGAATGTGGGGAAAGAGTCGCTCCACCAATGTTTAAAGTGAGAGAGCATTATTTAGATGACGAAACTTCCAAAGAAGAATTTATTGATGAAATTGTAAGTTTTGTTCAGGATCCAAGTGAAGAGATGTCCTATATGCCTGGTGCAGTCAACAATTTTGGTTTAATGCCAAAAATGAATTTTAATAAAGAGGATCTTCAAAAAATCGCACTTTATTTATACGATAATGATGTTTCTAGTGATGAATGGTATGAAAAATGGGAAAATTATCAAACTGCTCAAAAGTCTAATGACACAAAAAAAAGTGTTAATTATATTGAGGAAGGAAGAAAAGTGGCGAATCAAACCAAAGGAGTTTTAGGAAAAAATTTGCTTTCTGCCATACAAAAAAATGGAGTGGAAAATGCCATTGATTTTTGTTCGACAAAAGCGATTTTTCTTACGGATAGTATGTCAAAAGTGCTCAACACTAAAGTTAAAAGAGTTAGTGACAAACCTAGAAATGTAAACAACAAAGCATCTGTTGAAGAAAGCACCTACATCAATGCTTTTAAAATTGCCAAAAAAAATGGAGGTGAACTTTCACCAAAAATGCAAGAAAAAAATGGCAAAGTCCTAGCTTACTATCCAATTGAAACCAATAAAATGTGTTTGCAATGTCATGGTAAAACAAATAAAGAACTCAATGCAAAAACGCTTGAAAAAATCAAAATGATTTATCCAAATGACCTTGCTGTTGGATACGGCGAAAATGAAATTAGAGGTCTTTTTGTTGTAGAAATGCAGAAGTAATAATGCTGTGTAACTTAAATCACGTTCTATAATAGTTAAATGAAATAACTTTGAACTAAAATCAAGAATTATGAAATATTATATGTCAAAAATTGTCTCAGGTAAAAGTTTTCAAGAAGTACGTGAGAAAGTAGAAGAAGAATTAAAAAAAGAAGGGTTTGGTGTAATGACTGAAATAGATTTTTCTGCAACAATGAAAAAAAAGTTGGATAAAGAGTATCCTCCACACCTTATATTGGGAGCGTGTAATCCAGTTTATGCAGATAAAGTTGTTTCTGTTGAACCGACAATTAGTACTTTGTTGCCGTGTAACGTTACCTTGCGTCAAATTAACGAGAATGAAATTGAAGTGGCAACAATTGCTCCAAATGTAGCGATGAGTGTAGTAAACAATCCTTCTTTAGAGCAACATGCACAAGAGGTTCAAGAAAAATTACAAAGCGTATTAAATCAAATTTAAAATGGAAAAACACAGTTATCATTTGGATTTAAAGTGGAGTAAAGACCGTATCGGAACAATATCTTCACCCGATTTGCCCATAAAAATAGAAGTGGCTACTCCACCTGAATTTGATAAAGGAGTTGCGGGGATTTGGTCGCCAGAACATTTGTTTACAGGATCTGTTTTAAGTTGTTTTATGACCACTTTTTTAGCCATTGCAGAATATTCACAGTTTGAATTTGAATCTTTTGATTGTTCTGCTGAAGGCGTATTAGAAAAAATTGAAGGAAAGTATTTAATGACAGAAATTCATTTAAAGCCTATTCTTAAAATTAAAGACGATAGTAAAAAAGATAAAGCGGAACGCTTGTTACAAAAAGCCGAAGCGGCCTGTTTAATTAGCAATTCAATAAAAACACAAGTACATTTAATTTGTAATATTTTAGTTTAATAGTTAATAATAGCCGGTTGTCTTTTGGTGACCGGTTTTTTTAAAAATAGTTATGTTAGTAAGTATTCACAAACCTGTAATAAAAGTTCTTCTAATCCTAATTGTACCACTATTAGGAAGAACACAAACTTGGACTTTAGAACGCTGTATTGATTCGGCATTAAATAGAAACAAGAATTACTTCATTCAAGAAGCTCAATACCAAGTTTCTCTTGAAAAGTGGAAAGAAAATAAAAAATCGCTTTATCCAAAAGTTTTTTGGAATAATGAATACAAATATTATTCAGAATTACCTACACAGTTATTACCTCTTAGTGTTTTCAACGGTCCTGAAGGTCAATTTAAGGAAGCACAATTTGGTGTACCTCATACAATAAACAGTCAGCTTCAATTGCAAATGCCTTTGTTTCAGTCTTCACTTTATTCAACAATTCAAGTCAGCAAAATTTATTCGGAAATGAGCGAATTGCAAAAAATGAAAACCAAAGAACAACTTTTTTTTGAAGTTTCAACAGCTTATTATCAAACGCAATCGTTAATGATTCAACTTTCTTTTTTGGATTCGACTCTCATACAAAACAACACTTTAATTCATATTGTTGAGACATTATACGCTCAAGGAATGGCCAAAAAAACTGATTTAGACAAATTGAGTTTACAAATCAATCAAATTAAAAACAACATAAAACAAGTTCAAAACCAATTGGAGCAAAGTTTAAATCGCTTAAAGTTCATCATGGGCTTACCAATAGATTTTCCTTTAGAAATCGAAACTAAAATACACATTGAATTAAATATTGAAAATACAAAAAACATCCCTATAGAGTTAAGAATCCTTCAAACTCAAAAAAACATTCTTTCTAAAGAAATAACTACAATCAAAAGAAATAGATATCCGTCTTTATCCCTTTTTGCCTCTTATGGTTACAATGGTTTTGCTTACGATAAATCGCCGAATGAATTTCTTCGTTTTTATCCTGTTGGAATGAGTGGTGTTCAACTTCAAATTCCTATTTTTCAATCGGGAATCCTTCAATCTAAAATCAAACAAAAAAAATGGGAAAGTAAGGCCTTAGAGTTGAAAGAACAATTGTTTAACGAGCAACAAACCATGCTTTTACATAACGCTGATTTACAGTTAAATGCAGTGAAAGAACAAATGTTGTTTCAGGAAACCCAAATTCAATATGCCAACTCTATTTATGAACAAACAGTATTGTATCACCAACAAGGATTAGCTACATTAACAGAAGTTTTATTGGCTGAAAATAGCAAAAGAGAAATTCAACAACTGTATGTTCAATCTCTTATTCAGTATCAAAAAACATTAGTAGAAAAGAAAAAAATAATTGGAATTTATTAAAATCTATAAAAATGAAAAAAAACACCCTTATCCTGTTCAGTATCATAGCCGTTTTGCTAGTTTGGATTTTATTTACTTTATTTTCAAATAAAAAAACGAGTGAAAACAGAAGTTTTAAAAAAGAAAGTAACGAACAAACTTTTGTCTCTGCTTGGATTGTTCAACAAGAAAATCAAACGGAAAATAGTGTTTTTATCGGTGCAATCGAGTCAGAAAAAGAGTGTAAAATTGCTGCAGAAACTCAAGGAAAAATTGAAAAACTGCATGTCGATTTGGGCTCGAAAGTCAAAAAGGGGCAAGAGTTGCTAAAAATAGAACATTCCACGTTAAATATTCAGCTACAAGCTGTTGAAGTTCAAATTGAAGGAATTGAAGCCGATTTAAAAAGAGCTAAAATACTTGCCAAAGAGGAAGCTATACAACAAGTTCAAGTTGAAAAAAACGAGTTGGCACTTAAATCAGCAAAAATACAAAAGGCAAACATCGAAGAACAAATACAAAAAGCTCATATTAAAGCACCTTTTGATGGAATAATTAGTGCGAAATTTACCGAACTTGGGTCTTTTGTCAATCCATCTATGCCCTTGCTTCAACTAACTGATTTGCAAGAATTAAAGCTTAGTATAAACGTGGGTGAGGAAGAATTAAAACATTTTAAAGTAGGCGAGAGTTATCCTTATTCAATAGAATCGATTTCAATCAATGGAACGGATGCAAAATGTGTTTTTATTAGTCCAAAAGCAGGTAATGGAAATCAGTTTAATATTCAATTTAGAATTTCAAACAATAAAGAACAAAGTATAAAAGCAGGAATGTTTGTCTCCATTTATAAAAGCAAACAAAAGAAAAAGAATTCAGAGGAGATTTTTATCCCTGTGAGTTCCATTGTTCCTATAAACAATGTACAAAAGATATTTATTTTCAAAAGTGGAAAGGCCTATTCTAGTGAAGTGAAAATTGATTCCTATCGAGGAAATAAAGCAAAAATATCAAGTGGATTAAATATTAATGACACATTAATAACCAGTGGATTTTCAAATTTAAATGAAGGAAAAAAAGTAAAAATAAAGTTATAAATCATGAATATTACTTCTATATCAATAAACAGACCAACACTAATCATAGTGCTGTTTTCGATTATTACTTTATTGGGAATAATTGGATACAATCAACTGTCTTATGAGTTAATGCCCGATTTCAATCAACCTGTTGTTGTGATAAAAACGATTTATCCTGGAGCTGAACCTGAGGAAGTCGAAAATTCTGTATCAAAAAAAATCGAAGATGCATTAGCCAATCTTGAAGGAGTTGACTTTCTTGTTACTAAATCTCTTCCAAATGCTTCAGTTGTTATTGCAAACTTAAAATACGGCACTTCTTTGGATAAAACGATGCAAGACGCTCAACGTTATATTGATAATATAAAAAAAGATTTGCCTGACGATGTTCAAAGTCCGGAAATGAGTAAAGTTTCTCCAAATGATTTGCCAATAATGTCTATAAGTTCCAACAGTTCATGGAAAGGCAAAGAATTTTACCAAAAAATGAAAGACGAATTTCTTCCTCAAATTCAACAAATTAAAGGAGTTTCAGAAATCACTTTGTTGGGTGGAGAAGAAAAAGAAATTCAAATATTAGTCAATCCTAAAAAATTACAATTTTATCAATTGTCATTTCCACTTGTCGTTGAACAAATAAAAAAATCTTCTTTAGACTTGCCAAGTGGAAAAATTAAAACTCAAAAAGAAAACACTTCAATTCGACTTCTTGCTCAATTTAAAAACATTGAAGAAATTGGACAAGTTCGTTTGTCTTCACCTCAATCCAGTTTACCTATTTATCTTAAAGACATCGCTCAAATTGTTGATGCCACTAAAGAGCAGACTTCCTATAGTCGATTTAACGGTAAAGAAGGCATTGGTCTCCTCATTAAAAAACAAGGTGATGCCAATGCGGTTGAAGTCTCTTCACAAGTCAAAGAAAAACTTAAACAAATAGAACAACAATACAATATTAATGGAAATCAACAAGTTTCTTTTCATATAGCCGACGATTCTACTGACAACACCATAGCTGCTGTAAATTCCGTTGCCTTTGACTTGTTATTAGCCGTGATATTGGTGGCTTTAGTAATGTTATTGTTTTTAGGAAACTTTAGAAACGCTTTTATTGTTTTGGTGGCTATTCCAACTTCTTTGATGACGGCTTTTGCTGTAATGTGGATATTGGGTTATACACTTAATTTAATGACTTTACTTGCCATGTCGCTTATTATTGGAATTTTAGTAGATGACGCAACCGTAGTGTTGGAAAACATTCAGAAACATTTAGACAAAGGAAAAGACAAAAGATTGGCGGCAATGGATGGTAGAATGGAGATTGGTTTTTCTGCCATTTCTATTACTTTGGTTGATGTTGTGGTTTTCCTTCCAATTTTATTTTTACAGGTTTTTGTTGCTGATATGTTAAAACAATTTTCAATTGTAGTAATCACCTCTACTTTAACAAGTTTATTGGTAGGATTTACATTAACCCCTTGGCTGGCCTCCCGAATAGGAAAAAAAGAAGAGTTAAAACCATCAAATTGGATGAATAAAATTATAATTTTATTTGAAAGATTTATCTATCGTTTAACAGAATGGTATGGAAGACAATTAGTCTGGGTTTTACATCATAAGATTGTTTTTTCAGTAATTATTTTTGTCTTATTTGTTTTTACATTAATGATTATGAAAATGCAAATCATTGGTAAAGAACTTATTTCTACTGGCGATCAAGGGAAGTTCAAAATGACGTTAGAATTAGACAAAACAACTTCTGTTGAAGAAAACAAACGAATTTCGATAGAGATAGAGAAAATACTTTTAAAAGAAAAAGAGATAAAAAGTGTTTTTAGCAATATTGGAGGGCCAAGTTCAGGTATTGGAAGTGTTGGAATCGGCAGAACTTATATAACAGAATTGAGTGTGCAACTAAAAGATAAAAAAATAACTAAAGTTGAATCAACCGAACAATATATGATTGATTTGCGTAGAAGAATATTGAAACAAATTCCAGGTATTCAGCTTTCTATTGCAACATTAGGATTAATCCCACGGTCAGCACCGATTGAATTGACTATAAGTAGTCCAAATGAGGAAGAATTGTTTCAAACCAGTTCGGAATTAATTTCTGTAATCAATAAAGTTGCTGGAGCGGACAATGTTCAATTATCGGTTGAAGAAGGTAATCCAGAACTACAACTCACTCCTAATAGAGAAAAAATGCAGTTGTTAGGTTTGCAAACGGCAACAGTTGCCTATCATTTAAGAACAGCTTATGCAGGAAACGAGGACATGACATTAACTGAGAAAGGCACTGAATTTCCTATTAGGATTCAGTTGGGCGAACAATATAGAGCAAACATTGAAGATATAATGTCGTTATCAATGACCAATCAGAAAGGAGTTCCGATTGCTTTAAATCAAGTATTGGAAATGAAATTAGCTCCTTCTCCTTCTTTACTAGAAAGAAAAGACCGACAAAAAGCAGTTACAATAACAGCAGATGCTTTAGGAAGACCCTCTGGATCAGTTGCTGATGAGGTGATAAGTTACATTAATAAAAACCCCTTACCCAATACTATTAATTTAACATGGGGCAGTGATATAAAAAGACAGCAAGACAGTTTTGGAGCATTAGGAAATGTATTAATCATTTCTTTTTTATTGATTTATCTTATAATGGTTGCTCTTTATGATAGTTTTGTTTATCCTTTTGTGGTTTTATTTTCAATACCAGTAGCGATTATTGGTGCATTTTTAGCATTAAATTTATCATTAAGCCATTTAAGTTTATTTGCCCTTTTAGGTTTAATAATGTTAATGGGATTAGTGGTGAAAAATGCAATATTAATTGTTGATTTTGCACGTCAGCTTTTGCTCACAGGTTTGTCGTTAGAGGAAAGTTTAATTAAAGCTGGAAAAGAGAGATTAAGACCGATATTAATGACGACCTTATCGATGATAATAGGAATGTTGCCAATAGCATTAGCTAAAGGAACTGCCAGTGAATGGAAAAACGGATTGGCTTGGGTAATTATTGGTGGTTTAAGCTCTTCATTAATTCTAACAATATATCTAGTTCCAATGATGTTTTATCTAATTGAAAAAATTAGAAAAAGAGGGGTTAAAAAATTATAAATAACTAATTCAAAACTAAAATAACGAATTTTTTTTACGATTTTTAGTAAAAATAAACAAAAAAATATTATCTTTACTCAGTGAAAAAGTAAAATGTTTATTAATGAGGATTATTAGTATTTTTTACATTAGTTTTTTTTTCTATTTCAGCTACTCTTATAGTCAGGACACAATAGTTACAACTAATTTATCTGTTTATTCTGGTAAAATAATAAAAGAAGATTCGTTAGAGCTTGTCATAAATCGTAATATGGGAAATACTTTCATAAAACAAGTGTTCGACTCAAAAGAAATTCTACAAATTATTTATGAAAATGGGCAAGTTAAGTTTTTTAATGCCAAAGCAATTATTATAACTAATAAAAAAAATGATAACAGCATTGAATCGTTTGAACAAAAAGAAAATACGTATTACTCTAATTTAATTAAGATTAAAAAATACAACAATTATGTTTTTCATTTAAGAGATGGAAAGACAATAAAAGCCACTTTACTACAACCTAAACACAATGAATATTATATTGGCTTAGAAAATGGAAAAAGTATATTCCTTACCAAACAATTGGTTTCAAAAATAACTTATTTAGATTACAATTTCAATGAAGACAAAATTTTTGAATTGTTAAATGACGATTATTTCTATATGCATAAAGAACATTCAGACTTAAGTATAAATAAGGTATTATTAAATTCAGATGATAAAGAAGTATTAGAAATAGCTCAAAAAGCCAAAAAAAATTTTAGAAATACAAAAATTTTACTTTTTTCTAGTTCAGCTTCAGTACCGCTTTTTTTAATAGGAATCCAATTGTTTTTAAATGACTTCATTAGTCAAGAAGACACAGATGAAACTAATTTACTTTTTTTTGGTGCTGGAGCGACGATTGCTTTACCTTTAATTATAACAGCAAATGTCAACTTTAAAAAAGGAAGAGAATACAACAAAATTGCTATTGAAATATTTAATCAAAATAAATTTAAGAAAGATTGAATTATTGGCATTTCCGTTAAAAACTATACCCCATCACCATCTAAGATATTCCCCAAACCACCTAAAATACTACCTTCTTCTTTTCTTCTTGAAGTGCCATATTGTAAAATTCTAGAAGCCAATCGTGAGACAGGCAGTGTTTGCAACCAAACCTCACCAGGACCTTTTAATGTTGCAAAAAACAAACCTTCCCCTCCAAAAATAGTGTTTTTAATCCCACCTACAAATTGTATATCGTAATCAATTGTTTGTGTATAAGCCACAATGCAACCCGTATCTACACGTAAGGTCTCTCCTTGTTTAAGAGTTCTATTCATAACAAAACCACCAGCATGACAAAAAGCCATTCCATCGCCTTCTAACTTTTGCATAATAAATCCTTCTCCCCCAAACAAGCCTGTTCCAAGCTTTCTTTGAAATTCAATGCCAACGGAAACCCCTTTAGCGGCACATAAAAAAGCATCTTTTTGGCAAATAATTTTTTCTTGATAAAGACTTAAATCAATGGGAATTATTTTTCCTGGATAAGGAGAGGCGAACGCTACTCGTGCTTTTCCATTCCCAAGATGGGTGAACGCAGTCATGAACAAACTTTCACCAGTAAGCAACCTTTTACCAGCACCCCAAAGTTTATTAAAAAACCCATCGTTTTGTTTGGAACCATCACCAAAAATGGTTTCCATTTGAATTCCATCGTCCATATACATAAAAGAACCTGATTCAGCTATGGCGGTTTCTTGAGGATCAAGCTCAATTTCCACCATCTGCATTTCTTCGCCGTGTATAAAGTAATCTATTTCATGATTCGTTCTCATATTATAAATTTTTTGTCGAAGTTAAAAAAAGGAATTTTATTTTTCAAAATTTTAAGAAATTTTATCAAATTAACTTCAATTTAATAGAAGAAATGAACTAACTTTACACTCAAATTTTAAAACAAGAAATTATGTCATTCGAATTACCGAAATTAAATTATGCATACGACGCATTAGAACCTCACATCGATTCAAGAACGATGGAAATACACCACAGCAAACACCATCAAGCGTATATCACCAATCTAAATAATGCTATAAAAGGTACTGATTTAGAAGGAAAATCTATTGAAGAAATATTGAAAGTGTGCAAAGAAATTCCTGCGGTTAGAAACAACGGTGGTGGATATTGGAACCATAATCTTTATTGGGAAATCATGTCACCTAATGGCGGTGGAGAACCTATGGGGGAATTAGCAGAAGAAATCAACAACACTTTTGGATCTTTTGAACAGTTTAAAGAAGAGTTTTCAAAAGCTGCAACAACTCGTTTTGGATCTGGATGGGCTTGGTTGTGCGTTTGTGAAGGAAAATTAAACGTATGTTCAACACCAAATCAAGATAATCCATTGATGGGTGAAGGGTGTAATGGAAATCCAATATTAGGTATTGATGTGTGGGAACACGCTTATTATCTAAATTATCAAAATAGAAGACCCGATTATATACAAGCTTTTTTTAATGTAATAGATTGGAAAATGGTTAATCAAAAATTCTTAGCCGTTAAATAAGTATAAGGGCTGTTTTAAATAAAAATTAAAAAATTTATTATAAAATTTTGCTGATTTGTAAAAAAAATGTAATTTTGAAAACCAATATTAAAAGAAATTATTTTAAATATTTGTGAAAAAAGTTTGTTTATACCAAAATTTCGTAGTAAACTTGTACCCAACAAAATCAAATCACTGTACTAAATGAGTATAATGCGATTTCAAATATTATTAGTTTTCACTTTGATAATCAATGTGGTGTCTTTTGCTACTTTATCAATTGAAGGAAGTTATCAAGGTAAAAACCTTTATGTTCAAAACCCTGAAGATGGTGATGGATTTGGTTTTTGTGCCACAAAAGTGACGGTTAATGGAGATGTTATGCCAGGTGGAACGAGTTCTAGTGCTTTTGAAATAGATTTTTCATTATTTAATATTGAAATAGGCGAGCCAGTTTTTATTGTTATTGAACATAATGACGGTTGTAAACCAAAAATATTAAATCCTGAAGTTTTATTGCCTAGAAGTACTTTTAAAGTAACTCAAATGTTGATTTCTCCTTCTGGTAAATTAAATTGGAAAACAACTAACGAACAGGGAAAACTACCTTACATAATCGAACAATATCGTTGGAATAAATGGGTTGAAGTGGGTGAAGTACAAGGAAAAGGAAAAACAGGATCTGGTGAAAACGCTTATGAATTCCAAGTTATACCTCATTCTGGTGAAAACATTGTTCGTGTTGCTCAAATAGATCATTCAGGAGCTAAAAAATGTTCACAAGAAGTGAAGTTCCAATCTACTTCTGCTCCTGTTGAAAAAAATCCAGTAAAAGTAAAAGATGTCATAAATTTTACCTCTAATGGTAAACCTGTTGAAACTAAATACGAAATTTACGACGCATATGGAAATATTGTCAAAAAAGGTTTCGGATCCTCTGTCAATTGTGAAAATCTGATTAAAGGGGCTTATTATTTAAATTTTGATAATAAAACAGAGAAATTTTTTAAAGGATAAATAAAATTTAACTTAATAGAAACACTCTGAATTTCAGGGTGTTTTTTTTTTCATTTAATTGAAATAAAAATGTTCATTAATTTATATAAATACTTCTTAAAATGAAAATAGAACATATAGGAATTGCTGTACTTAATTTAGAAAGTTCAATTCCTTTATATGAAAAAATATTTCAGACCAATTGTTATAAAATAGAAGAAGTTGAAAGTGAAAAAGTCAAAACAGCCTTTTTTAAAATAGGTGATTGTAAAATAGAACTACTCCAAGCTACAGACGAATCAAGCACTATCCATAAGTTTATTGAGAAAAAAGGCGAGGGAATTCATCACATCGCTTTTAACGTTGACAATGTGAACAATCAAATTAATCGACTAATAAAAAGTGGAATTGAAAGCATACATCAACAAGCCAAAGAAGGAGCAGACAATAAACTAATCGCTTTTTTACATCCTAAATCCACAGGCAGTGTTTTAATGGAGTTGTGTCAAGACAAAGAAATTGAATAAAATATAATGATTAATCAAGACAATATAAAAGACATTCAGAAAAGAATTGAAAACATCGAACAATATTTAAAGATTGATGAAAAAAAAATACAGCTTCGTGAAAATGAATTAAAAACCCAAGACCCAAGTTTTTGGGATAATCCGAAAGAAGCTGAAAAACAATTAAAAGTCGTTCAAAATATTAAAGTGTGGGTGGACACTTACCAGCGAATTTTTAATACACTTGAAGATTTAGAGGTTTTATATGCTTTTTCAAAGGAAGGAGAAGCGTCTGTTGAAGAAGTCGATATCTTGTATAATCAACTCGAAAAAGAGGTTGAAGCTTTAGAGTTGAAAAACATGCTTTCAGATGAAGAAGACCAATTAAGTGCTGTACTTCAAATAACTTCAGGAGCAGGTGGAACTGAAAGTTGTGATTGGGCTTCGATGTTGTATCGTATGTACACCATGTGGGCTCAAAAAAATGGCTATAAAATCTCCACTTTAAACTATCAAGACGGTGATGTTGCTGGGATCAAAACAGTGAGTATCGAAATAGATGGTGATTTTGCTTTTGGATATTTGAAAGGTGAAAATGGAGTACATCGTTTGGTTAGAATTTCTCCATTCGACTCAAACGCTAAAAGACATACTTCATTTGCTTCGGTTTATGTTTATCCATTAGTTGACGATTCGATAGAGATACAAGTTAACCCAGCAGACATTACTTGGGAAACTTTTCGTTCTGGTGGAGCGGGTGGACAAAACGTCAATAAAGTGGAAACTGCTGTACGCTTAAGACATGCTCCTTCTGGGATTATCATTGAAAACTCGGAATCGAGATCTCAGTTGGCAAATAAAGAAAAAGCATTGCAATTACTTCGTTCTCAGCTATATGAGTTAGAATATAGAGCCAAAATGGAAAAAAGAAATGAAATCGAATCCAATAAGAAAAAAATAGAATGGGGATCTCAAATCAGAAACTATGTAATGCATCCATACAAATTGGTTAAAGATGTTAGAACAAGCTTCGAAAGTACTAACGTGGATGCGGTAATGGATGGCGACATCAATGACTTTTTGAAAGCGTATTTAATGTCTAATTTTTAATAAAAGCATCAATTATTGTTAGATTATTTTGTGTTCTTCTTACATAATAACAACCTTTTTGAAGAGCAGACACATCAATGTTTTTTTCTGTACTTTTAAGTAATAGACTTCCTGTAATATCAATAATTTCAACTAATCCATCGTTAGAATTGGATATTGTAAGAATATCGTTTACTGGGTTTGGATAGATTAAAAAATCGGAATGTTCTATTTTAGGAAGAACGTTTTGTCCTTTGTTGTTATAATAAAGAAAAACCACCCATTTGGCTGCGTCAGGGTCAAAAGCCCCAACAGTTGGAGGCCAAAGATAAACAGCAATTTGATAGTTTAATGCAAAATATACATCTAAAATAGAAAGTAATCGTAGAATATTTAATGCGTCCTGAGCTTCGTCAATAAATGTGGAATCGCTTGTTTTTTGTCCATTCATATCGTAATAAGTGATTGGCACATTGATATTATGTTCAATTACAGAAAATGTAAAAGGATATTGAGAAGTAAATGTTTGAGGATAAAACAATTGACCCATCCCCATCCAAATAATATCAGCATTAAAAAGAGTATCTCCATCAACTAATTGAAATTGGATGTTTCCAAAATCTCCAGGTGGAACATAATTTATTACAAAGGGCAATGAGTCATTTGAGCAATTACTACAATCATAATACGACAAATTACCTCCTTCAAATGAGGGAGAATTATAATCCACTAAAAGGACACTAACATTTACCTTGTTTTCTTGAATTAAATTATTTTGTGAATTAAAAGAAAATGGGATTAACAAGAGTGACAAATTAAGAGTTTTCATACTTTTTCTTATTTATACAAAGACGATTTAAAAATAAAATAGTTGCTTTACATTTTGAATAAATAAAATTTAGAATTAGGTTGACAATTTCTTTTTCATTTTCTATATTTTAGGTGCTATTTAAAATAGAATAATAAACGATTAAATAAAGTTCAAACTGACCAAGTTCACAGTTTTTAAATAGTAAAAAAAAATAGAAAAATTGAACAACATATCCAATTAGTTTATTTTTTGGATTAATTATTATTAATTAAAAAATGTATTTGGCATAAAAAATTGTTAATTTATTATCTACTTTGGGTCTGCTGAAAAACAATAAAACATTTTGTACTCAATGTTTATGAGTTTTTTTACGACTTTACAATTTCCCCTATAAAATCGGGATTAAAAAATGCCGAATAACAAAAAAACAGTCAAAATTTTATTATTTAAATTGGACTAAATTATTTGTATAATCGGTATTATCAAAAAAGTATTGTGCAAAACTATCTAACATGTAAATCAATTTAACCTTACTTTTTGTGAACTTTGTGCTAAAGTCTCAAATTATGAAGTTCTATTTTTCACTTATAATTGTTTTATTAATTTACAGCTGTGTACCTTCTAAAAAATACACAGAAGTGGTTAATAGAGAACAAAAATGTTTGGAAGAGCTAGAAAAGCATAAAAATAGTGCTATCACAAGTGAACAATTGTTTAAAGAGGAAGAAGCCAAAAGAAAAAAATATGAAGAAGGGTTTCTCGCTCTAAGCAAAGATACGTTTGAAATCAATGAAAAATATCGTCAATTACAAACGCAATACGATAGAGTTGTTTTGTATAATATTCAAATAGAAAAAACACTTGATACAGACAAAGAAACACGAAGAAAACAAACAGGAAAACTACAAAACGATTTAGATTCAAAAAATATTGAATTACAAAGAAAGGAAGATGTCCTCAAAAATCTTGAAAAAGAATTAAAAGTTAAACAAAACACTTTAAACGATAAAGAAAGAAAAATAATTGAATTGGAGGAAGCATTAAAAAAGAAAGAAGACGGCGTTAAGATGTTAAAAAATAAAATTGCTCAGGCATTAAAAGGGCAAGATCAAAAAAACTTTTCAATCATTGAAAAAAAAGGAAAAATATATGTGAGTCTAGATGCTAAATTGTTGTTTTTATCTGGTAAAATTGAAGTGGAAGAAGCGGGCAAAAAAGCATTAATTGATTTAGCTAAAATTTTAGAAAAAGAAAAAGACATGGAAATTATTGTGGAAGGTCATACCGATACCGACAAATTAGCGGGCATCAACCATCCTAAAAACAATTGGGAATTATCCGTAATGAGGGCAAGTTCAGTAGTTGAAATTATGTTACAAAACAGCAAATTAAATCCTACAAAAGTAATGGCATCGGGTAGGTCTGAATTTCATCCTTTAGACCCAAAAGACAAAAACAAAAACAGAAGAATTGAGATAATTATCGCACCGAATTTAAGTGCTTTGTATCAATTGATTGAAAATAAATAGGAACTATTGAAAAACAATAAAACATTTTGTTATCAGTGTTTTATGAGTTGTTTTACGATTTTACATACAAGATTTTTTCTACTATTTAGTTTCAATCCTTGCAGTTTTTCAATATAAAAAAGCTTGGAATAATAAAAATTTCAATTGGCATAGCTTATAAATGTAATTTGTAAAAATTTTAACAAAGCGATAGTCATGTTGATAACTATTTTTTTGTTTGTTCAAAACTTTATTTGCTAAATTCGTTTTTTTGTTTTTTTGTTTTGTCTAAATTTATACACGACAAAGATGAAAAAAATTACGTTAATTTTAGTTGTTTTAATGTTTAGTATCAAACATAATGCACAACAAAATGTATTTCCAAACAATGGTAATGTGGGAATTGGAACCACTTCACCGAGTGTGAAATTAGATGTAAATGGTAAACTTAAAGTAACTAATACTTCTGAGTTTAACGGCAATATTAAAATGTCCAATATACCTGAAGTAAGTGATTCACTATTGATTCCAAATGGCAACGGAAACGGCAACGGAAATGGGAACGGAAATGGAAACGGAAATGGGAACAACAATACTCTATTTCTAGGAAATTATAAAATGTTACTTCTTGACGAAGAAGGAAATGTAAACACAAAAATCATTTCAGACGAATGGACTCCTTATCGTGGTTGTAGGGGTCTTAACGGAGATTCTTTTGGTAATTGGGTAACTGGCCCTAATAAATTATACTCTGATTGTCCAGGTGTAAATGTGGGCATTGGGACAAGCAATCCTGTTTCCAAATTACACGTTGCCGGTAAAACATTTACAAATAGAATTAATATTGGACATCTTACAACTAACAATTATTTGCTGAATGTAAACAATACAGATGTAGGTAATTTTCATTTTTTATCCATTGAAGAAGAAGCAGGTAAAATCTTTGAAATAAATAAATTTAAAAACTTTGGCTTTAATACCAATGCTATACAAGGAACAAACTTTAATTTTAAAGTTACCAATGGTTTTGGTTTTTTTATTGATCACACATCGTCTGTTGGGGATTATGAAAAAACAATTTTGGTGGTGGCTGACAATCCTTTAACAGAAATTTTTACTGCTCACTACCCTACTGCAACAGTAGAAAATAGAAAGTTCTCTTTAAATGCTGATGGTACTCTCATCATTGGCTCGGCATATAGAAACAACAATCATTATAATGCTTTATTGCATGTTCATGGAAAAATTGTTTCAAAATCTTTATATTGTACCGTTAATTCATGGGCTGATGAAGTTTTTGAAGAGGATTATAAAATGTTGAGTTTATCTGAAATTGAAAAATATTATACAACACACAAACATTTACCCGAAATACCATCAGAAAATGAAATTTTAAAAGAAGGCGTTAATGTAGCCGAGATGAATAAACTATTATTGAAAAAAGTGGAAGAGTTGACCATTATTTTGGTTGAACAAGAAAAAAGGTTAAATGAATTGGAAAAAAGAACCAGTAAATAATAAATTATTGGGATACCAAGTTAGAATGAAAAATTAATTTATAGAATTTTAAATAAAAAATTAACCACTGAGAAAGTAAGATAACAAAGAAAAAACAACGCAGGTGTTGTACTAAAGTGTTCTTACTTTCTTAGTGGTAAAAAAATAGAAAAATGATTTTAGCGACTTAAATTGGTAAGCAAAATAAATTATTAATAAGATATAAACTTCATTCTAAAATAGAATAGATTATGAGAAAAATTATCCTGCTTTTATTGTTGCTTTTTCTTGCTTTTTCTTGCAAAAAGATAAAGCTAGAAGAAAATGAAAAAAAATACAAAGAAAAAGAGTTACAAAGTATGCTCGAAGGAACTTGGGAAGTAGTAGATTACCAAATAGATGGTGTTTCCTATTTAGATACTTTTTTTAAAGTAAACCCACATGGAAATTGTAAAACTTATTTTTTTAAACAATGGAAAAATACTTACATTAGTAAAACAGAAAAAGATGCTGAAACTGGCTTGTTTGGAGGCGATTGTATAAATGATAAAGACTCTTACAGTTTTACACCAAAATTAGGTAAACTGTCTCTAAAAGCAGCTTATGTTTTTCTTGATTCAATATTTTTTTTAGAATTTTCAACAAATTTTGATGTTCTAAAACTTGAAAATAATGATTTGATAATTAGAAATAATTCCTTATTTAATGAACGTAAAATTTATTTTAAAAAACAATAATATGCGAAAAATTATTTTGTCTTTTTTTTTAATTACAACTTATTTTTATATTGCTCAAACACCTCAATTCAATTTAGAAAAATACTGGTTTTATCGTGAAAGGTTTAAAAAGTTTTATGTTAGTGTGGGCACTGGTCATGGGCAAGGATTGGTAATACCAGCAAGAAGCACTAATGAGGTTTGTGGATCAAATCAAGTATTTCCCTATGACCAAGAATTTGACTCTATTCTTAAGTTGAATGATTTAACAGCTCATCAAGGTTGGTATATTGCTTTGTTAGCTACGGAGTATGAACTGTTAAAAAGAAACTATAGAAGTACAAATGAAGTATTGCATGAATTATATTGTGCACTTTACGCTTTAAATAGATTGGATACTTACGATCCTTTTTCATATCTTGGCAACGATGCCTTGGATGGATTTATGGTAAGGGAGGATTTTCCAAGTGATTTTTTAGAACAACATCCAGAACTAAAAGCAACACAAATCTCACAAGCAGAAAGAGATAAATGGAACATCAATCAAAGTTTGTCGCATAATGGATATGCTAATAATTGTTTTATCTCAAAAGATGATGAAAATGTAGAAAAAGGATACGGCAAATACAATGAGATGGCTTTAAGTATGGATCATTATGTTCGTTTGTTGATGGGTTTGGCTTTGGTAACAAAATTTATCCCCTTAACAGAAACGTATAACAATACTGCCTTTCAAGATGGTTTGTTTAGTATAAAAATAGAGGCACAAGCCATTGCAACTAGAATAGTTACTTATATGAAAACACGCTCTTGGTTGTTGTATATGCCAAATTTAACTGCTGCACAAAACAATTTGGATCCCTATTTGATTCAACATGAATACTGTGTAAATCCTCAAACTTTATATCAGTTAGGTGAGCCCTGCGTGAATTGTCCAGCTTTACCATATTTAGTACCTGGTTCACAAATTCCTCAATATGGCATATTGGTTCCTAGGGGATGTATTCCTTTTACTATGGCTGAAGGTTTTGCTTTGGCTGGTGGTGCTATTTTATCAAATTTCGATAACACAGCTCCAGCGTACAAAACTTATTTTTTAGATCCACTTCAAGGCATTGATGGTGTGGTATTATCAAGTCACATTTTATGGCAGTCCTTAGGAAATGGTTTGGCGGCTATAACACAGGAAAATAAACCCGGCACTTTAGCATATATGCTAGAATTGGCCGCAATAGGAGATTCTTGGAATCCAAATATTGCTTCGTTGGGGGCGTTTGATTTTAATAATATTGATGAACTAATTGATTTATCTCCTTTAGATTTGAGTTTATCTGACTTAACTCAAAAAAGAATAAGTAATAATGATATTTTTAATTGGAATATTTATAATTTACTTCATGCGAGTTTATGGGATGTAGATTTAGAATTAAATAATAACGTAATACTTGAAAGAATAAATACAGCACCCTGTAGTGGACCTGATGGAGGAGATTATATGTGGTATGATAATAACTCACTAGAAACCAACACTTACCAAAACCAGCCTGGAGAAGGAGATGTTGACAGTTATCCTACTGAAAAACTTAACGGTTTAGATTATATGCTTTTATTTAATTTGTTTTTGTTGAATTATCCCAATTATGTGGAATACAATAGGGTTTATGTTGGTACAGACATGGCCTTGTCGGGTAATTTACCATTCGTTGTACCTTTTCCAAATTGCTCATTCACTGGACCTTTACTCACCGCTGTTGGCACTTCAAGTACAGGCACATTTGAAATTTTACCTGAACCTCTTGAATTTTTTTGTGTAGGTAAAATTACAACTAATCAAAAATTAGAACATAAAAATTTATCTGGTTTTTATCAGTCTGTAGATATTAATTGTATGCAAAATGGTGTTACAGAAGTGGATATTGAAATAAATACAACTATTAATGCAGTAACTAATGTTATTTACAAAGCTACGGATGAATTGGAAGTTCTAGACGGTTTTGAAGGTGAAGAAGGTAATGAATTTGCTTTTATTGGAATAGAATTTAAATGTAATGAAAGTGGCACTGCTTATGAATCACCTAAAAAACCCGATGATTATAAAAGACATGAGCAAAAAGAACTTGGTAACAATGTTGAAAAGGAAAAAGTTGATCAAGCTATTGAAAATGGTATAAAAAAGAAAAGTTTATTAGCAAAAAATGAGATAGAAAGACTTATTTTATATCCAAATCCCATTGAAGACCAACTTACAATACAATTATTCAATCCAATAGAAAATAAACAAACAGAGGATTATATACTGACATTAAAAGATATGTTCGGTTCAGATGTTTTTGTACAAAGTTTTCATTTTGATAAATCCATTGCTAAAATAAATTTTGAAAAAGAGTTACATGGAATGTTTATTGCAAAAATCACTAATTCAACGGGTAATGAAACTATAAGAAAGATATGTTTTAAGTAAAAGATATAAATGAACAACTAGTGATAGTTTACGGTATATTAAAAAAACTGCACCTAAAAATGCTGATATTAAAGCAATTAAAACTTAAAAATATGATTTTTTTAGCAGACCAAAAAAAATAGGTAAAACCAACTCAAATTACATTTACTTCTCTTTCTAGCAAAACCCCAAATTTATCGTAAACGTCATCGATAATGTCTTGAGAAAGTTGCAGAATTTCATTTCCTTTTGCTCCGCCAAAATTAACTAAGACCAAACATTGTAGATGGTGAACTCCATGCGTTTTTCTATTATGTCCTTTCCATCCAGCTTGTTCAATTAACCATGCAGCAGGAATTTTTACAAAATCATTTGTTTGTGGGTAAGAAGGTATTAAGGGGAGTTTCTCCTGTAATTGTTCAAAGTCTTTTTTTGAAATACTAGGATTTTTAAAAAAACTTCCTGCATTGCCTAAGATGGAAGGGTCGGGTAATTTGCTTTGTCTAATCGAAATAATTATATTACTAATCTGTTCTAAACTTGGGGATTTAATTCCTTCTTTTTCAATTATTTCTTTAACTGGACCATAACTTAATATTGGGGAAGGATTTAATTTTAGCTTAAAGGTAACTGAATTAATTAACATTTCGTTTTTAAATTTTTGCTTAAAAACACTATTTCTATATTCAAACGTACATTCTGCATTATTCCATTCTTTCCATTCCTGTTTTTTCAAATCCCATGCTTCAACAGAATCTATAACTGATTTAACTTCAACACCATAAGCTCCAATATTTTGAATAGGACAAGCTCCAACACTTCCCGGAATTAATGATAAATTTTCTATTCCAGCGTATCCTTTTTCAACACAATACAATACAAACTCATGCCAATTTTCACCAGCATTTACTTTTAAAGTTACTTCTTCACTGTTTTTATTTAAACACTCGATCCCTTTAATATTATTTTTAATCATAGGTATTTGAACGTCTTTAGTGAATAAAAGATTACTACCACCACCTATAATGATTATTTCTTTTCCATCGAGTTTTTTGGAATATTCTTGAATCTCCTTTTTTGATTCAATGAGAAATATTTTGTGAGCTTTTGCTTCAATTCCAAAAGTATTATAGGGTTTTAAGCTGATATTTTCTAAAATCATTTTACTCTTGTATTATTTTGGACTTGTTCATCAATTCTTTTCTTTAAATACTGTCCTGTATAAGAATTTTTACAATGAATCAAATCTTCTGGTTTTCCAGCAAAAACAACTTTTCCGCCTTCATCGCCACCTTCTGGGCCTAAATCTATTACCCAATCCGAAGCACGAATTACATCTAAATTATGTTCAATAATAACTATACTATTTCCTGCTTCAATTAATTTTTGAAAAGCTGACAACAAAATTTCAATATCATAAAAATGTAAACCAGTTGTTGGTTCGTCAAAGAAAATAACACCATTATTATCACTATTTTTACTTAAATAAAATGCCAATTTCACTCTCTGTGCCTCTCCACCACTTAATGTCGAAGACGATTGACCCATTTTAAGATAAGAAAGACCAACCTCAATTAATGGTTTTATTTTTTCAACAATTTTTTCCTCTAATCGACCTGATTTTGTAATAAAAAAAGAATAACATTCTTCAATTGTCATCTCTAATATGTCAGAAATAGATTTTTCTTCGTATTTTACCTCTAAAGTCTCCTCTTTGTATCTTTTCCCTTTACATTCTTCACACAAAAGTCTTACATCTGCCATAAATTGCATACCAATAACAATTTCTCCTTCACCTTCGCAATTATCACATCGCCCCCCCTCAACATTATAACTAAAAAAACCTGGTCGATATCCTCTGTGTTTAGATAAATTTTGTTGAGCAAACAATTCCCTTATTTCATCAAATATTTTAAGATAAGTAGCAGGATTACTTCTCGATGATTTACCGATGGCATTTTGATCCACAAATTCAACAAAACGGATTCTTTTTAAATCGCCTTCAATTACCTTATTTATTTCGTTTGAAGTGCTATAATGATTCGATAAATATTGCTCCAATGCTGGAAATACAATTTTTTTAATTAATGAGGATTTCCCAGATCCGCTCACCCCTGTAACACAAACCATTTGATACAAAGGAATTTCTACATTAATATATTGAAGGTTGTTTTCATGTGCGTTTTTTACAATAATTTTATCTTTTGAAAAGGTATTATTGGCTTTAAAGCTTATTTTTCTTGTTCCATTTAAATATTGTGCTGTTAATGAGTTTCCCTCTTCTATCAATTTTTGATGATTCCCTTCAAATACCACTTCACCACCAAATGCCCCTGCTTTTGGACCCATGTCTATAATATAATCAGCTTCACGCATGACCTCTTCTTCATGTTCAACAATAATTACAGTATTTCCAACATCTCTTAATCCTTTCAGTACTTCTAATAGTTTTTGAGTGTCTCTGGGATGTAAACCTATGCTTGGCTCATCTAAAATATACATCGAACCAACTAAACTACCAGACAATGATTTGGCTAAATTAATTCGTTGAGATTCGCCACCTGAAAGCGTGTTTGCAGGGCGATTTAAATTGAGATATGACAATCCTAATTTACATAAATTTTCTAATCGTTGATTGATTTCAGGTAATAATCTTTTTCCAATTTGTATTTCAAACTCATTCAATTGTAAAGATTGAAAAAAGGACAAACATTGTGCTAAATTAATTTTAAGCAGTTGGTTGATAGATGTTTCATTGATTTTAACATATGAGGTTTCTTTTCTTAAACGAGTACCTTTGCACTCTTTACACTCTGTTTTACCTCTATAACGTGAAAAAAGTATCCTATTTGAAATGTTATAAGTGTTTTTTTCAAGATTCTCAAAACAATCATAAATACCGAGAATTGAATTTTCAATAGAACCATACCATAATATATTTTTTTCTTCTTCACTCAATTGATTATATGGTCTATGAATGTGAAATTTAATGGCAGATGCTTTTTTAATAAAGTCTTTATAATAATGCTTGTAACTATTTGTTTTCCATATAGAAACAGCTTGATCATATACACTTAAAGTTTCATCAGGAATAACTAATTTTGGATCTATTCCAATTACAGAGCCGAAACCTTCACAAGTCGGACAGGCCCCAAAAGGGCTATTAAAAGTAAAAAAATGCTCGTTTGTCTCAACAAATGTCATTCCATCTAATTCAAATCGGTTTGAAAAGGAAAAATAATTGTCTTCGTCTGGCAAAAAGAGTTTACATTCACCGTCACCTTCAGCAAAAGCTAAAAAAACAGAATCATTCAATCTAGACTGCAACATTTCTTTTTCTTCAACAGTCATTTCCAGGGTTTTAAAATGAAAACGATCCAATAATAACTCTGCGGTTTTTAGAGAAATGTCTGAAATGGTTTCATCATCAAGATCAAAAACTTTTTGTTGAATAAAAAGACGAGTAAACCCTTGATTTTTTAACAATTGAATGACTTTTTTGTTTTCAGATTTCGATTTAATATTTAAAGGGGCTAATAAATATATTTTTTTATTTTCGTGTTTTAAAATTTCATCTACTACATCACTCACCTGATGTTTTTTCACTTCTTTTCCAGAAATAGGAGAATATGTTTTGCCAATCCTTGCATACAAAAGTTTAATGTAATCATAGACTTCACTCACTGTTCCAACTGTAGAACGTGGGTTTGAGCTGATAACTCTTTGTTCAATTGCGATTGCTGGTGAGATTCCTTTGATATAATCAACATCGGGCTTTTCAAGTTTGCCTAAAAACTGCCTTGCATAAGAGGATAAACTTTCGACATATCTCCTTTGACCTTCAGCAAAAAGTGTATCAAAGGCTAAGGAAGATTTTCCAGACCCTGACAAACCAGTAATTACAGTCATTTTTCTATGAGGAATTTTAACTGAAATATTTTTGAGATTGTGAACCCTTGCTCCTTTTATTTCAATTTCTTTCTGCATGATGAATGTGGTTCAAAATTACTTGTTTTCTTGCTCTTCATTCCATTTTTTAATATAAAAAAAGGATTTATCAATGGTTTCGTATTTGCTGTTTGGCGTTGGTTTTAATGCTGGAAAATCAACCACATAACCATAAGAATCGAGTAAAACATAGGTGGGATAAGAAAAGATTTTATAATTTTTAACCACTCTAAATTCATCTGAAATAGGTATTGTAGGCCATGGAAGTTTGTCTAACAATTCTTTTCCTTTTGGACTTAGTTTGTTTTCATTTTTATATAAAGTGATGAATTCCACATCTTTTTTGTATTTTTCGTACATTGGAACAAGTAATTCAAGTTCTTTTTCACTTTCTTTTATTTGAAAATCAACAAACTGCATATATACATGTTTATTAAGAAAATCTTTTTTTGTATAAACTTGTTTTGTTTGAATTGAAACTAATTCAAAATCGGGAGCATTTGATCCCTGAACCAATTCTGTAAGTTTTTGAATTAAATTTCCTGCAATAATTTTGTGTTCATCATAAATAGCGTAATGTTTCATGCTATCTAAAACACTCAAAATATTTGTTTGAGGATATTCACCAGAAAAGTATTCATCAGACAACAATTTCAACAGACATAATTCTCTTAATCGTTTGTTTTTTAAAGTATATTCCTCCCCCAAAGCGTTTACCATTAAAGTAGGACTGCTTTTTAATATTCCGAGATAAACTTTATTGCTAAACTCCATTGCCATTTTTGTACAGATGTTTTTATAAAAAGTATTAAAATACTTCATATAGACATCATTGGAATAGGACACAGGATATTGATCTAAATAAAAATCGTATTTCTCAAACCTGTTTCTATGACCCAAATATTGTATATCATCAAGGTTGGCAATTGAGTATCTTACGTAGGTTTGAAAGAAAAAATTGGTATCTTTATGATAATATTGAAAAACATTTAATTTAAAACTATCTAATTTTTTAAGAAACTCTAATTTTTCAATGTTTTTTTTATAAAAATACTCTCCTAAAAATGTATTCATCCAACGATCAAAAGACAAAATTTTAAAGTTTACGTCTTCTTCACTTAAATCTTGAAAAGCTATTTCTACCTGATTTCCTAAGGGACGATATTCATCAAATTTATTTTTTTCTGGGAAATAAATAAAATACTTTGCTCCTTTTTGGACGTACATTTGTCCAGTGTTGTTTTTACTTCTAATGATAATTTTTTGTGTATTTTCGATAGGAATTTCTGCGTAAAAAGTAGAATCGTTTGACACTATCCCTGAAAAAATTGTTTTTTCTTTTGACGACAAATAGTCTTCAATTTGTAAGATTTCAATTTTTTGTCCGATATATTTTGGTGCAAATCCTTTAATGATAGCTTGTTGACCTAAGCCAATGAACAAAAAGTTAAGAAAAAATAGAGTTAAACTGTTTTTCATTTTTTAATCAATACGCAATAAAGAAGATTGTGATACAAAAACATCTATATTTCCACCAGATTTATGAATTTCACGAATAATATTCGATTGAAAAGGGGACACGTTTAAATCAGAACATAAAAAAATCGTTTCAACATTATCGTTAAGCAATTTATTGTGCATGGAGATTGGATATTCATAGTCAAAATCTTTGTTGTTTCTCAATCCACGAAGCAAAAAGTTTATATTTTTTTTTGAACACAAGTCAATGGTCAATCCTTCATAAGACAAGATTTGCACACGTTTTTCGTCTTTATACAAATGTTCTAAATGGTTTATCCTCGATTCCAAAGTAAAATATCCTTTTTTTTCCGAATTTTTTCCTATACCTATAACGAGCTTGTCAAATAAAAGTAACGCTTTTTGAACAATACTTTCGTGACCTTTTGTAAATGGGTCAAAACTTCCGGGATATAAAACCGTTTTACTCATTTTTTACGATTTAAAAAAGCTAAAATACACATTTCCAAAAGAACGACATTCTATCCAATTAGGAAAAGAAGAAAAATCTTTTTTATTGTTATGTTCTACAATAAGCAGACCGTTTTCTTTCAATAATTTTTTAGTGAAAATCAAAGAGATACATTCTTCATAAAAAGTTGATTCATAGGGTGGATCAAAAAAAATTAGGTCATAAGTGTAATCCCATTTTTTTAAAAATGATCTTACTTCTGATTTAATGACTTTTACTTTGTCTTGAATTTGAAACTGTTCCACATTTTTGAAAATATATGAGGCACAAGAAGCGTTTTGGTCAACCGATACGACGTGTTTTGCTTCTCTTGAACAGAATTCAAACGTAATATTTCCTGTTCCTGCACACAAATCAAGTATATGTAAGTTGTTGATTTCTATTCTTGATTCTAACATATTGAACAATCCTTCTTTGGCAAAATCAGTGGTTGGACGAGAGGGAAAACTTTTGGGTGCTGTAAATCTTTTCCCTTTTAATATGCCTCTTATGATACGCAATGTTGCAAATAATTTATGTGATGAATAGAAGAATCTTTCCATTGTGCTGTTTCAAAAAGTTTAAAAAAAGCACATTTCTCTTGAATATTTTGTAGCAATTCCTTTTGAGAAAAATTATAATTGTAATAAAACAGTCTAATCTTTTTTTCTAACGACAAACCCTCTTGTTCAATGCAAAAAGAAAGATAATACACAATATCCTCAGCAGTTTGAAAATCAAATGAATTTTGAAAAACAATCTCTTGTTGATTGTACATCAATAAGTGAATTTGATTTTCAAAAATACTCAAATGAAGGTGTTTACCAAACAAAGTAGCTGAAGCTATTCCGTTTATTTGAACGCTGGTAAAATGTTTTATTTGAACTTTTGAAAATCGTAAAATCCAAAACTTTTTAATCCAGTTTGGCAAATAAAAAACATTGACAATTGACGATAAGTATAAACGATTAAAATCTAAATCTTCTTTTAATGGAGGGTTTTCAAAGCAAAAGGAAAAATAAGAGTTTATTTGATTAATGTCAAAAGCTGATGAAGGCATAAGTACATTAATTCCAGAATAATATGAAACTAAAATTTGTTTACATTGAGAAAAATCTAATTCAAGTTTTTTGATAAAATCGTTTAATTCCTCTTTTTGTAATTCTTGTTGACATGATGAAAAAAAAAGTGTGTCTTTATTCTGAATTTCTCCTTCTAAATCTGTATAAAAAGAAACAAATTCTTCAGAAATTAAAAAATAATAGGAAAAAGACATTAAATTTATTCCCAACTACCAGATAAATCAGGTAAAGTTAATGAACCAAATGAAATTTCTTCTCTCTTTTTTGAACCATGTACTTCGGCAAAAGGTAGTTTTCCTTTTACTTCTAAGACAGAAACTTTATCAGTTCCAATCATAATACTATCAATGGTTTGCATTTTAAATTTTTCTCTAGCTCCAGTGTAAGGAACATATCTTAGAGAGTCGGGATTAAACTCGCCAAAATTTAATTTTTTTCTTCTTTGCAGATAAGTCGCGTTGTTAAATTGTTTATCAAAAAAATTAATTTGAACTGTATCTCTTTTAAAATCTTTAAATTCAGGATATAAATTAGGATGTCTAGACAATTGATAGGCCTCCCATTCTGTCATGTTATTGTCAATTGGTCGATTGTCTTTATAAATAAATTTACTTTCCTCTGGGGTAAGTTTTCTAGTAGGAACAAAACCTTGAGCTTGCACTTCAGGCACAGTTCCGGTTTTAATAAACTCTTCTAATTTGTCCCAAGAAGGAGCATAAACTCCAAATTTATCTTTATATGCTTTTTGTGCCAATCTGACAACACTCAAATTTTCTTTCACTAATTCTACACTAAATTTATACAATTCATTGTGTTTAGAAGTGTCTTTTACGCTTTTCCATGAAAGAAATATACAAATTACAGCAGAAAGACCTGCAACGTAACCTATCAACTTTCCAATTGATGATTTAAAAAATCCAGCACTAAACAGTAGCGATAAAAATCCTGCTATCAACACCATTAATGAAGCAATAAAATACGTTGCATCTTGAGAAGAACTGGCACCAATGATTAACATGACAATACCTAAGATAAAAAACAAGCTTGTTACTGAATATTTTTTAACTAAAACAGAAAAATGACTTAAATTCATGGCTGAATATTTTTTTATTAAATGCAAAACTACATTTTTTTTTTAAGCTTTTATTAACGTGTAAAATATTTTTTTGTTATTCTATTCTTAAAATACATTTGATAGGTTAAAAAATCTTATATTTATTGAAACATATCTTTTACACGTTGAAAAAATCCTTTCTCATTTCCATCAGGATTAGGAATAAAACTTTCACTATTTTTTAGTTTCTCTAATAACTCTTTCTCTTCTTTTGAAATCTTTTTTGGAGTCCACACGTTGATATGAATAAACAAATCTCCTGTTCCATAACTTTGTATAGAAGGAATTCCTTTGCCTTTCAAACGCAACATTTTTCCACTTTGAGTTCCAGGGTCTATTTTGATTTTAGCTCTTCCATTTATTGTCGGAACTTCAATTGTTTCCCCTAAAATAGCATCGATGATACTGATAAAAACTTCATGATGTAAGTTGTCGCCTTCCCTTCTAAATTGATTGTGTGGAATTTCTTCAATTTGAACTATTAAATCACCAGGAATTCCATTAAAAGGACCAGCATTTCCTTTTCCAGTAACGCTTAATTGCATACCATCTTCAACACCAGCTGGAATTTCTAGTTCAACAATGTCTTCTTGTCTTTTTAATCCATGATTGTCTGCATCAGTGGGTTTTTTATCTATAGTTTTTCCAGCACCTTGACAAGAATTACAAGTAGATTGAGTCTGCATCGCACCTAAAAAAGTTTGAGCCACCCTGGTTACACGCCCTGATCCATTACAAGTGGTGCAATTTTTATAGGTAACGCCCTCAGCGTTAACGAGTTTATTGACTTTTATTTTTTTCTTGACTCCTTCTGCAATTTCTTCTAGAGTAAGCTTCATTTTAACCCTTAAATTGGTTCCTCTAGCTGATCTTGCACCTCCTCTATTACCTCCAAATGAACCACCAAAATTGCCACCAAAAGCACCACCAAAAATATCTCCAAACTGTGAAAAAATATCGTCCATACTCATTCCACCACCACTAAATCCTCCGCCACCAAGACCAGCGTGACCATACTGATCATAACGCTGTCTTTTTTCAGTATTACTTAAAACTTCATAAGCTTCAGCAGCTTCTTTAAACTTTTCTTCTGAAGCTTTATCTCCTGGGTTTTTATCTGGATGATATTGTAACGCTAATTTTCGATATGCCTTCTTTATCTCACTTTCACTTGCGTTTTTGGCAAGTCCTAAAACTTCATAATAATCTCTTTTACTCATTATAATTCGCTTAAATTATTGACCTACCACCACTTTTGCAAAACGAATAACTTTTTCGTGAAGATAATATCCCTTTTCAACGTGATCAACTACTTTACCTTTTAAGTCATCAGAAGGAGCTGGAATATTTGCAATTGCCTCATGCAACTCGCTGTCAAAGATTTGACCAACACTTTCCATGGCTTTTAAACCCTTACTTTCTAATGTATTTTTAAATTTATTATAAATTAGATTAAATCCTTCTTTTAATGAGTTAACATCTTCAACTTGTTCATTATTAGCAATTGCCCTTTCAAAATCATCTAAGATTGTTAGCATGTCTTTCAAAACCCCTTCTGATGCGGTACTGATTAAATCTAGTTTCTCTTTGTTACTTCTTTTTCTGTAATTATCAAATTCTGAATACAAACGAATAAATTTATCATTTAATTCTAAGTATTTGTCTTCAAAACTTTGTTCCTTCTCCTCCTGTTTGTCTGAATTATCAGTGTTTTCCTGTTCAACTGATTCAGAAATGATTTCCTCATTGTTTTTCAACTCGTTTTCTTCTACGTTTTTATTGTTTTGATTTTCTTTTGTTGTATCCATTTTGTTGACTTTTTGACAATATATCTAATTTTATTCGATTTGCATTGACAAATATCTTACCAAAGCACAATAATAAGACAGAATGACAGATATTTTTTGGTATATAAAGATATTTTGACATTTTTTCAAAAATTTGCATTTTCAAAAATAAATATTAAGTTTGTCTAAAATTATTAAAATGTCAAACAATAAAGTTGAAAAAATTTTTGAGAAGTTTATTTTTGCAAGTAGATGGTTTCAAGCACCATTTTATATTGGATTAATCATAGGTTGTTTATTATACGCTTATAAGTTTACTGTTGAATTAATACATTTGGTGTCGCATATTAATCATATTGATGAAACGGCTTTGATGCTCGGCGTATTAACATTGGTGGATATCACAATGGTTGCCAATTTGTTAATAATGGTGATTATTGGTGGTTATTCTACTTTTGTAAGCAAATTAAATATAGACCAACATGAAGATCGCCCAGAGTGGTTACAAAAAGTGGACGCAGGAACTTTAAAAGTTAAATTAGCTGGTTCATTAGTTGGAGTTTCAGGGATTCATTTGTTGCAGACTTTTATTAATATTTCTAACAAAGATCAAAAAGATGTAATGTGGCAAGTTATCATTCACGTTGTATTTTTGGCTTCTTCAATTGCATTAGCTTTTACTGAAAAACTTTTGCATAGCAAACATTAATGAAGCAAAGAGATCAAAGCATTGATGTATTAAGAGGATTAGCTCTTTTTATAATGCTTTTTGCTAATGCAGCACCTTATCTTATAAATGAGCAACATCCTTTTTATGTTAGAGTAATGGATTCACTTGCTGCTCCTATGTTTATTTCAATTGCAGGTTACAGCATCTTACTTTCTAATCCTTACAACACAACATTTCTTAAAAACTTTAAAAGGGGTTTTGCTGTAATAATAATGGCTGTTTTTATTGATGTGTTCATTTGGAAGATTAGCCCTTTTATAGGATACGATGTTTTATATATAATCGGATTTAGCGTATTGATTAGTCCTTTTTTCATTAAATTAAAATCTTATTTTCTAGTAATTATAGCACTTTGCATTGCAATTAGTGCTTTTGTTTTACAATATTTTTTTTATAAAAATCAAATAGATGATTTGCCGTTAAATATCATTTCTTTTGAAGTAATATTGAATCATTTACCTTCTTTTTTGGTTTATGGTTGGTTTCCTTTATTTCCTTGGTTGTCAATATTTATTTTCGGATACCTTTTTCATAAAAATGAGTCGATTATTCAACAAAATTGGAAAGCATTTTATTCAATAATTTTGATAATTATTATTGCTCTATTGCTTTTTGTAATTTATAGACAAAATAAAATTGTTAGAGGAGGCTATTCAGAATTATTTTATCCAATGGATATAGTATTCTTTACTTTTTCTATATGTTTTTTAAGTCTGTTTTTTATTAATAAATCTTTTTTTTCAAACAACTACTTTAAATTTTTATCTTTTTTAGGACAACACAGTATGTTTGTTTATTTGATACATTGTTTGTATATTTCAACTGCACTGCATTGGACAATTTTTAAAATGAACAACACCCTCTTTTTAAGAATAATTGTATTTTATTTAATTATTTATTTGCTAGTTTTATGTATAATCCAATTAAAAAAATGGGAAAAATGGCCAAAAAATTCATTCTTTTTACGCTTTCTTTTTGGTTCATAACTTTCCAATCTGAAAGTTATGCTCAATCCATAGAGGAAATTGATGAACCTATGATAATTGAAAGAAGCGATGAGGAAGTTTTAGATACTGTTTATGTCGGTGCGTTTATCAATTCATTTTATGATTTGGATATTGTTTCAAAGTCTTTTAAAACTGATTTATGGTTGTGGTTTCAATACAGAAGAAAAGAATTGGATTTAAATGGTAAAATTGAAATAGCTAACTCTAAAGAATATTCTATAAACAACTTATCTTTAGATAAAACCAAAGGTTTAGAATGGTTTGGATTCAGATGTAGAGCAGAAATAATGAAAGATTGGAATGTACAAAACTTCCCTTTTGATAGGCAAGAATTAGACGTTGTTGTAGAGTCACAAGAATTTGACACAAGTGCTATTATTCTCTTGCCTGATATAAAAAACAGCTCTATTGACAATCAATTTAAATTTACTGATTGGACAATCAATTCATTTCAAATGCAAAAAATTAATCGAATTTATAATTCTACTTTTGGGGATTTAGAAATTAGTGGAAATAGTGTTTATCCAGCTGTTAAAATTGGATTACAAATCAAAAGAAAAGGGTCGTGGTTAATGCTTTTTAAGTTAATAACAGGAGTAATTATTGCTTTTTTAATCTCCTCTTCGGTCTTTTTTATCAACCCTATGAACACTGACCCTCGTTTTGGATTATGTGTCGGGGGTTTGTTTGCTGCCGTTGGTAATAAATATATTATCGAAGGAATTATTCCAGCATCGTCTTCTAACACTTTGTTAGACAATATCCACAACACTACTTTTGTTTTTATTTTTCTAATTATTGTTTTGTCGATTATTTCATTGCGTTTTCGAGAATCTGGAGAAGAAAAAAAAGAAAACATCTCCAAAAAAGTTGATAAATGGAGTTTTATCTTAACATCTATTGCTTTTTATTCACTAATGCTTTTGTTTATTTTTAGAGCGTATAATGCTTAAATAATTCACGAATTTGTCGCATTTATAATTAAAAGAAAATCAAAGCAAATTTTCTGAATTACACTAAAAAAATCATAGTTTCTTTAACCAACCTCTTCGATTAAAATACCAAATAAGTAATAGACTAATGACACTCATTATAGTTATTACCAACAAATATCCATATTTCCATCTTAGTTCTGGCATATAGTCGAAATTCATTCCATACACTCCTACTATAAAAGTGAGAGGAATAAAAATAGTACTAATTATAGTAAGAAGTTTCATGATTTCATTCATTTTTTGACCTTGAGCAGCGAAATACAAATTGGCTAAGATTTCCAATATTTGTTTATTGGCATCTATTTCCTCCAAAACGGTGAGACAATTGTCTTTCAAATCTGAAAAATAATAATGATTTTCTTTTTTGAGATAGACACTTTCTGTCTTATCTAATTGAAAAACAATGTCTTTAAGGGGTAAGAGAACTTTTCTAAGTTCAATTAATTTTCTTTTTTCATATTCAATTTTGCGCAACAAATCACTTTTAGGATTAATCAATATTTTAGATTCTATTTTTTCAATATTATCTGAAATTGTTTCCAACACTTCAAAATAGTTATCTGTTATGGCTTCAAGCATTCTAAATAGTAAAAAATCTGGTCCTTTCATTCTGATTTTACCACGTTTTTTTTCAATACTATCCCTTACCTCTGGAAAATGATCTGAGCTTTTTTGTTGAAAGGAGATTAGATAATTTTTAGATAAAACAAAAGAAATTCTATCCATTTCTAATTTGTTTGAAGTTTTTTTATCTATTAATGCAGATTTTACAGAAAAATAAATATATTCTTGATATTCTTCTATTTTTGGTCTTTTATACTCTCCATAAAGTTCATCAAAAGTAAGTTTATCCAATTTTAAAGACTGACAGAGTTTATCAATACTATTGTGGTCATCTAAAGAATGAAAATTAAGCCAAAAAGTATGCTTTTTATTCAAAGGGTTTTTGACTTCATTAACAAAATATTCTGTAAAAAAAGAGGGATTTTCTTCTTTCTTTAAATAATTTTCTTCATTGTATTGATACAATTGACAAATTTTTGTTCCCATAAAATCAAATTTCAATTATGTACATTTTTTTTAACACGTTATTGAATTAAATATTTCATTTGTTTGATAGAATTTTGATTGTTTTTTGAATTCAATGCGTTTTTTATTTTATTTTTCTCTTGTGAAGTTAAATGCCAGGACAGTGATATTCTATCTTTTGATTTTTCTCTTAAATTAAATTCAACTAAATCAATGGGAAAATTAAAGCTAAATGCGGCAATTTTCATAAGTTCGTCTTGGTCAAAATCTTGTGTTCTTGTAAAATTTCGGTACATATTTCCAAAAGGTAAAGTAAATTTTTCAAATAAGGAGACTCTTCCTATTTTTTCACCTTCTAAAACTTTTTTTGTATCTCTTATTTTTAAAATAATCACCCCAGATGTATTTTCTTTTATCCATTTTTTTAAGGCAAACAAGTATTCAAACGCCAACTTTACGCCATAATTATCTCTTATTCCTGCATCCATTAGGTTTATTTCTGGGTATGTAGGAAAAGAAACCATCGGTAAAACCAAAGGAAAAGTTGCACTTGCCCTCAATACACTTAAAAATCGAATTTGATTATTGTCTTGAAAATAGGTCTGAAAATCAATATATTCATTCATACTATTCAATACCGAAGCAGAACCCTTTCCTGAGCATAAAAAAGCTAGTTTTTGAGAGGAAATCAGCATTCTTCTGCCGTCATTTACAATGGTTGGTGTAAAAATCATTGTTGGTATCCATCCTTTTCTTTCGTAAAGATAATAATGACTCAACGCTTTGTCTAAAACGCCCTTTGTATTTGAATTAAGATGTTCTTCAAATGAATAGGCTCTGTCTTTCACATAATCTATTTGATTGTACTTAAATGACTGTGCTCTAAAAAAGAAATCATTGGAATAAGCGGAAACAGACAATTTATTTAATAAATCTTTTGAAATATTGTTTGTAAATTCATCTTGATAAGTATTTTCAATTTCTCCGTATAAAAATTTTAAATAAAGTTCTCTATAATAAGCTGCTCCAACCATACCACCCGACGCACCAGTAATCATTTGAGTATGTTTTGAAATCTTATAATTGAAAGTGGAGTCTAAAGTTTTTAACACACTAAATGTCCATAAAGCACTTCTTGATCCGCCACCAGAGGTTAAAATAATAATCAATTTTGGTTTTCTTTTTTTAGTTTTATATTTCCACTGATTCATGAGTTTTTCATATTCTCTTTTCGAACGATTATACAAAACTACATCAGAATTTAAACTATCTATTGTTTTGTAATCATACGTTTTAAGTTTTGATTCTTCGTAGTTTAAACCATAAGCGAAATTTTTAAACCGAAACCAAGAAGAGTTTTTACTAGCATAATTCATTCCAATAAACGCAATGAGTATAAATGGCAGTGTCCAATAATTGAACCAGCTATACAAAGCACTGTAAATCATTAATATAATTGCAAAGAGCATAATAATACTCATGCCAGCAGGTAAGTCTAAAAATGGATGTTCACGAAAAACACCGATAAGAAAAAAACAGATAATAGTTGTAAATTCGAAAAAAGAAGAACTAATTTTTGTCCTTCTATACGCTTTATTCATTTCTTCTTTATCAAAATCTTCCATTTTTGGTGATATTTTCCATTGAAAAAAATGTGTAAAATAAATGTATCGTCTGTTTTTATTATAATTAAAAAACTTGAAATCAACTGATTTGTTTTTTAAAAAGGAAAACACCCCTTCTTCGGAATTACTTGAATTAAAACGTTTGAAAATATTTCTATTTTTAGGAAAAAAATATAAAAATGAAAAGAAAAAAAAGACATTGAGTCCTAAAATAAAAAACACAATTAAAAAGAACAGATAATTAGTCGTTACAAACTCTTCTCTGATTTGGAACTTTGAAAAACGAAAAATAAAATAAAAAATAAATAGTAAAGGTAAAGCGGAATTGTTGACACAAAATTTGATAAATGAATTTGGAATAGTTAGCAAAAAAGCATACTTTTTACACATTATAACATAACTGTAAGTATGAAAAGCCATAATGAAGCCCCCAAGTGCAAATCCTAAAAGAAAGAAAGAAAACAAATTAGTTTCACCTTGGTATTCTGGTGAATAGAACAAATATGGGATTCCTAAAGACGAACCCATATTGTCAGAAGCGATGGAAAACAATAAAAACCAAAAAAATAAAGAAAAAAAATTGTATTTCACATGCCCTATCAACAATTGTATTGGGAAAAAGGAACGTAAAAAACGCAAAGTATAATATCTAAATCTTTTTAAGAAAGTCATTGGACTTATAAAAGTATGAATTTTATTCTAAATTCAAATATAAAAACTTTATTTACTTACATTTTATTAATTTTGTAAAAAACTTTACTTTCATTGAAAAGAGTAGAATATGAATGAAATTTCCTATCATCTTATTGAAAGAAATTCTCCTTTTCAGTGGATACCTTTTGCTTCTATAATTATATGTTTACTTATTTTAGCTTTTATTAGGCAAAATTCACCCAACTTTTTATATTTCTTTTTTAAATATTTTCACTCTCCTTATCAATTGAACAAACTGACTAAAGAAGAGTTTGAAATTGGAAATATTTCTTCCTATTTTTTAATGTTATTGTTTTTTTTTAATACTTCGATTTTAATTTTTTTAAGTATAGATAAACACGTTCAAATTAATAATAATTATATCAAAACAAGTGTAATAATTTTTCCAACACTTTTGTATATGTGGACAGTAGGGGCTCTTAAATTTTTTTCATGGATAAGCAGTGAAAGAAAAAGTATGAATGAAAGTATTAAAACTATTATCGTAAATAATCAATTTGTAGGTATAATTCAATGTGTTATTTTATTATTTTGGACTTTTAATCCTCAATTATTTTCGTATTTCCAATCTACTTTTATTATAGTACAAGGGGCTATGTGGCTTTTTATTCTAATAAGAACCATCTTAATTTCTTTAAATAATAGTATGCATTGGTATTATATTATTTTATATCTTTGCACCCTTGAAATTTTACCCTTATGCCTGCTTATTATTGGCGTGCATAGGTTAGATATGATAAAATACTTACATGTTTAATTTCAAAAATTACTGAATTTTGAGTATAAAAACTATTTTAGTTTCACAACCAAAGCCCGAAGGAGAAAAATCGCCTTATTTTGAGTTGGCAGAAAAATATAAGCTTACTATTGATTTTAGACCTTTTATTCATGTTGAAGGTTTAAGTGCACAAGAGTTTCGTTTGCAAAGAGTTAATCTACAAGAGCATACCGCTGTTATTTTAACCTCTAAAAATGCAGTAGATCATTTTTTTAGGATTGCTGAAGAATGTAGATATCCAGTTCCAGATGATTTAAAATATTTCTGTGTTTCTGAAGCCATTGCTTTGTATCTTCAAAAATATGTAACCTATCGAAAAAGAAAAATATTTTTTGGGAAACAAAACATCGAAGATTTAATGGATACAATAAAAAGACATAAAAACGAAAAATTTCTTTTACCTTGTGCCGATTTATTAAGAGATAAAATTCCTGAAACATTAGAGCAATACAAAATTAATTTTTCTAAAGCTATGTTATTTAGAACTGTAGCATCTGATTTAAGCGATTTAAAAAATGTGTATTACGATTTGCTTGTGTTTTTCAGTCCAGGTGGAATCGAATCTCTTCTTAAAAATTTTCCAGACTTTAAACAAAACACAACTTTAATAGCTGCTTTTGGACCTACAACAGCTCAGTCCGTAATAAAAAACAACCTTCGTTTAGATGTACACGCACCTCAACCAAACGCTCCTTCAATGACTGCCGCAATTGAAAATTTTATTAAAGAGCAATTGAAAAAGAAAAAAAAGTAACAAATTATTATAATTTATTAAAAAGGAATGAAGAATAAAACACTTCTTTTACCAGTAGAGAAACAAAAAAAATACACTCGTATAATTTGGGTTTTTTCTATGATTCCATTGATATTCATCATTTCTTTATTATTGTTTCAGTCAGAAAAAGACTTACCTCCTGTTTCTATGTTGGACAATCCTCCTGAATTGTTAGCATCTATCGTTTATGCTGACGATGGTTCAACAGAACTAGGGAGATATTGGAAAGTAAATAGAACAAGTGTACCATTTCACGAAATATCACCTTTTTTAACAGATGCACTTATTGCAACGGAAGATGAACGTTTTTTTGACCATTCTGGCGTTGATTTTAAAGCATTAATGAGAGCTGTTGTTAATCTTGGAAGTGCTGGCGGTGCATCAACCATAACACAACAATTAGCTAAACAATTATTTACTTTACAAGCCAGAGATAGGGAGTCTTTAGCCAAAGCAATGGGTCAATCAATAGAAAGACCAGGACGTATGGGTGTTATTTTTAGTAGAATTGGTGAAAAAGCTCGCGAAAACATTATTGCTACTCGACTAGAAGAAAGATATACCAAAGAGGAAATTATCACTATGTACCTCAATCAATTTGATTTTTTATATAATGCTGTTGGAATTGTTAATGCATGTAAGGTTTATTTTAATAAAAAACCTAATGAAATAACAAAAGAAGAGGCGGCCATGTTGGTAGGTATGTGTAAAAACCCTTCTTTGTACAATCCTTATACTTATAAAATCAAAAATTATCGGCTGTATGTTTCTAGAGAAAAAAATATCACGCCAGATCTTGTAAGTTTAGAGGATATCAAGCAAGCAAGGTCTAAAGACAGCTTAAGGGCTGTGATGAGAAGAAACCAAGTGCTATATCAATGGTTAAAAAATAGCGAAAAAAACAACGAAGCTTTAAGGATTAAAATTTCTCAGGCGGAATATAATCAGTTAAAAGAGAAACCAATTGAAGTTAACTATCAAGTAGTAGATCACAAAAGAGGTAAAGCTCCTTATTTTAGAGAGTCATTAAGAGGGGAGGTTTCTAAACTTTTTTCTCAAAGAAAACCAGATGGTTCATTAAAATATACCAGAGAAGATGGTGCTCCTTGGGATATTTATCGTGATGGTCTTAAAATTTATACCACCGTTAATGCTGAAATGCAGGATTATGCTGAAGAAGCTTTAGAAAAACATTTATCTGACATTCAGTCAAAATTTGATCGTAACAATAAAAATGTGCGTCGATTTCCCTTTTCTAATAGTATTTCTGATGAAGATGTGGAATTGCTTATGACTAGTGCTATGCATCGGTCTGATAGATATAAGAGTTTGATTGCCCAAGGATTAACGGAAAAAGAAGTAAGAAAAAATTTTAATGAAGAAACCAATATGCGTGTTTTTTCGTGGAGTGAAGGTAAAGAAAATAATTATGAAAAAGACACTACAATGACTCCTTTTGATTCTATACGATATTATAAAGCTCATTTACAAGCTGGACTAATTTCTATTGAACCGGGGACAGGAAGAGTAAAAGCATGGGTTGGAGGTGCAAACATAGACCATTTCGCTTACGATCATGTACGTTTAGGTAGAAGACAAGTTGGTTCAACAATTAAACCTTTTGTATATTCTGCTGGAATTTCAATGGGTGTTATAAAGCCCGGATTAGTTATTCCTGATATTCGATATTGCGTAGAACTTTTTGATCCAAGTGGAAACCCCGATGGACAATGGTGTCCTAGAAATTCAGATGGAAGTGGAAGTGGTGGAGCTATTTCAATAAAAAAGGGATTAGCGATGTCAAAAAATAATGTAGCTGTATATATAATGAGGCAAATGGGTCATTTAGGAGGTCCTCAAACTGTAGCAAAAATAATGCGTGAAATGGATATCGAATTGCGAAATGATGATGTTGTGCCAGCTATGTGTTTGGGTTCGATGGACTTATCTTTGTTTGAATTAGTTGGTGCTCAAGCAACATTTGTCAGTAAAGGAATCTATTTCCGTCCAATAACCATTGATAGAATTGAAGATAGAAATGGAAATGTTATCTATTCATCGAAAGAATATGCTAAAGAAGTTTTAAACGAAAACGTCGCTTATACCGTATTAAAAATGATGAAAGGTGTTATTGAATCAGGTACAGGTGGACGATTAAGATACAATCCAGGATGGGGAGGCATAACATATCCTACAGCTGGTAAGACAGGTACTACTCAAAATAATTCAGACGGTTGGTTTGTTGGTTTAACTCCAGACTTAGCAACAGGCGTATGGGTGGGTGCAGAAGATAGAGCAGTTCGTTTTAGATCAACAGATGAAGGGCAAGGGGCTAGAACTGCTATGCCTATCTATGGTTATTTTATGAATAAAGTATATAAAGACCCTAAAATTGCCTTAGCTACCTCTGACTTTGAACGACCCTCAAATTATGACGAAAGTGTGTTTATATTAACAGGGACAGAATTCACTCCTGAAGCAGAAGTGCCAGACTCCTTAAATATTGAACTGTAAATGAATAAAGTAGTAAAAAATGTAGAACAAGCACTTAAAGGTGTTTCTCATGGAATGACTATCATGTTAGGTGGCTTTGGACTATGTGGAATACCAGAAAATTCCATTGCTCATTTAGTAAAATTAGGAGTTAAAAATCTTACTTGTATTTCTAACAATGCAGGAGTAGATGACTTTGGTTTAGGTTTATTGTTGCAAACCAAACAAATAAAAAAAATGATTAGCTCTTATGTGGGTGAAAATGATGAGTTTGAAAGACAAATGTTGTCTGGAGAGTTGGAAGTTGAACTTATTCCACAAGGATCTTTAGCTGAAAGATGTAGAGCTGGTGGAGCTGGAATACCAGCATTTTTCACTCCTGCTGGATATGGCACTGAAGTAGCAGAAGGTAAAGAAGTGCGAATTTTTAACGGAAAGCCACATATTTTAGAAGAAGCTTTATACGCAGATTTTGCAATTGTAAAAGCTTGGAAAGGAGACACAGAAGGAAATTTAATCTTTAAAGGCACTGCAAGAAATTTTAATCCAATGATGGCTATGGCAGGTAAAATAACCATTGCTGAGGTAGAGGAACTTGTTCCTGCTGGAGAATTAGACCCTAATTTTATTCATACACCTGGTATTTTTGTTCAAAGAATATTTCAAGGTGAAAAATTTGAAAAACGCATTGAACAAAGAACAGTTAGACAAAAATGAAAGCGTTTAAAAAGCTAAACATTTTTTTAATACTTTATGTCTGTTTTTTGTTTATTTATGTTCTATTAAGAGCCTTCTATTTAGAACCCCTTCACGATGAAGTAGCTACTTTTATTCATTACATTGAAACTGGTAAAATAATTGGAAACGATATTGTTTTAGATGCCAATAATCATTTTATCAATAGTTATTGGGGCAGATTTATGTTTGTTTGTTTTGGCGAAAACTATTTCAATTTTAGATTATTAAGCGTTATTTCATTTCTTTTTTATGCAATTGGGATATGGAGATTATGCAATTTGACATTAAAAGATAATATCAACAAAGTGTTATTATTTATTGGTTTAATTTCTATTCCATGGATTTTAGATTATTTTAGTTATACTAGGGGATACGCTACTGCAATAACATGTTTTATATGGGCAATTTATTTTTTATTACAATTTATCCACTCAAAAAAATTAAGTTCTTTTTTTTGGATGGCAGTTTTATTAATTTTAACCCTAGCTTCAAATTTAATTTATGTCTCAAGCTCAATTTTACTCATTGCTTTTGCTTTTGGGTTCTTTCTTTTTTTTATTTCCAATAAATCCCTTGTTTATTCTTTTAAATTTTATGGGATTTTATTTTTATTAATTCTTGGAATTGTCCCTTTTTTATTATTTTCCTTTGATTTAAAAGAAGCAGGAGCCCTTTATTATGGTAGTTTAAATGGTTTTTGGAAAGTAACCTTAAAATCTTTAAGTAAAAATGTATTGTTTATAGATTTTTACTGGTTAAAATACGTATTTTATATTGCTGGAATGCTAATGATTTTCTTAATCTATTTAAAATATAGAAAGGAGACTTTTTCAAAAATAATTCAAAAACCCATTGCCTTATTTTTGTATTTGCTTTTAGGAAATGTATTAATGATATATTCTTTTGCAAAAATTTTAGGAATAAATTATCCTGAAGATAGGGCTGGGATGTATTTAATTCCAATTTCATTTTTTTTAATATCCATTTTCTTCGAAACTTTTTCTAAACAATTTTATCATTACTTGTTTTTGTTTTTTCCATTGAGTTTGTTTATTAATTTAAATTTAACTACTTCAATTTTTTCACCTGAAGATAGAATGTCAAAAGATTTTTATTCAAAGGTTCGCAAGCAAATTAAATCCGACGAAGCACTATCTGTTTATCCAATTCAAGGACTTACTTATTCTTCTTTAGAAAAAAGCAATGAACACCATAAACATATAGCAAAAAGTCAGAAATTTTTAAGCCCATATACAGATTTTGTAATCACAAAAAAATCTATGCTTTTTCCAAAAAAAAATTTAAAATACTATAAAGAAATCGCATATCATGTTGAAAGTAATCACGTTGCCTTTAGAAGGAAAGTCCCTTTTAAAAAAGAATTAATTTTTGATTCAATTTTTGAAGACAAGACCATAAATGATGAGTTTATTTTATTCTTTGATGGACAAATTGATTCTACTCTGAAAAAATATCCTATCCAATTAACTTTAGAAGGATTATTAACAGTTTTAGGAACTATAAACACCATGAATTTAGTAATTTCTACTGAAAACAAGCAACATGTTGTTGAAAGATATGATTGTATAAATTTACGTTGGTATTATGGAAATTCTATTCAAGACAAATCAATTTATTTTCCTAATCCAGGTATAAAATTTAATTATAATGACAACTACTTAAAAATTTATCTTTGGAATCCTGATCATTTGAAAGTGAAATTAAAAAACACAAAAATTTTATTTTACCAATTAAAATAAATTACTGATTTATTTTGAGTAGTTATCTTTACTGCTATGTTTTCACAAATACAAAAAAGTGCAAAGGATAAAATTTTATTAAAAAATTCCTATTTATATCTATTTTCAGTATTAATCTGCTTGCTTTGGTATGTTAATATCTACATAAATCAAGAATTACCTCCTGATGTTGGTGATGGAATAATGCATTTTTTTATTTCTCAAGCATCATGGCACGATTCAAACCTTTTTTTTCATCACTGGGGAAAACCATTATTTATTTTGCTTAGTAGTCCTTTTTCTCAGTTTGGATTTAATGGAATGTTTGTTTTTCAACTTTTGGTTTTTTTATTAAACTGTTTTTTTGCTTTTCTAATTTTTAAAAAATCTAACGTAAAAAGTTATCTGATAATTTTATTTCCATTTTTTTTAGCATTAACAAAAGACTACAACGAAACAGTTTTTAGTGGTTTAACCGAAACTCTTTTTAATCTTTTTTTAATTATAAATGCCTATTTATATATCAATAATAAATTTTTAATGTTTGCAGCTTGTATTTCGTTTACACCTTTTTTAAGGAGTGAAGGTCAGTTAGTTGTGGTATTAGCTACTTTACTTCTATTATTTCATAAAAAATACAAGTTCATTCCTTTATTACTTTTAGGTTTTCTAATTTATTCCCTACTTGGTGGCTTGTTTTATAATGGATTTTGGTGGTATTTTACTGAAAATCCCTATCGCTTTAATAACAACATTTATGGTCATGGGACTTGGCATCATTACTTTTTATCCTATAAAAATTATCTTGGTAATCAAGGTTTGTTTTTATTTTGTTTTGTAGTCATTTTTTTCCATAAAATTTATTCAAAATGCAGTATAGATGAAAAAGTTTTATATTTTTTCTCTTTTTTATTTTTTATCGGGGTACTTATCTCACATTCTTATTTTTGGGCCATGGGAAAAAATGGTTCGATGGGTTTAACTCGAATTGCAACACAAGGGATGCCCTTGTTTGTCTTGTGTAATTTAATTTTTTTGAGTAAACTTAAAGTGGATTTTTTTAAATCAAATTTTTTGATAAAAAATACTCTTCTTGTTCTTTTTGTTTTGATTCCTGTGTTCTTTTTGTTTAAAAATAAAAAATTTCCAATAATAGCAAGCGACTTTGATTCAAGAATAATAGAATCGGTTCAATTTCTTAAAAAAAATTCTCAATACAATAAAATTTATTATCACCATCCATTGATTCCTTTTTTATTTAAAGTCAACCCTTTAATCAATCAAAAACGCTTTGTTTCTTTTCCTTATATTAATGTAAACAACAATTTAATTGATGATATTAAAGTGGGAGATGTATTTATTTATGACTCTCATTTCAGCCCTTTAGAAGGAGGAATAAATATCAATCATTTACTTAAAATTAATTCATTTCCTGTTGTTGCGACTTTTAAGTCTTCAAATGGATTTGAAATTTATGGAATTACAATTTTTCAAAAACAACTCAATAATGAAGTAAAATTAATTGAAAAAAAGGAAGAGTTATTCAAAGATAAAAATGTTAATTCTAACAAAGAGTTTATTAATCTCATGAGTTTTTTAAAAAATATTTATGATAGAAAAGTTCATTTTACCCTTTCTAAAACAAAAACTAAAAATGTATTTGCTGTTTGTACAGATAGTGATGCCATTAACTATCAAGCTATAGAGTTATTTAACAAAGACTCTGTTTCCTTTTACCTACAAAATCAAAAAGAATATAGTTTTTATATATGGAATCCAAATAAAAAAAATATCTCGTTGAAAAATATGTCTTTGATTTTAAAATATAATCTATTTCCCACTTTGAAGAAAAAATAAAAAATTCTATTGATTATTCTAATTTTGAGTTTAAATTGATTTAGTATTTTTTTTATCTTTGCCAATAAATAAAACAAGAAATGCCCATATATCATAAATTAGGAGAAATACCTCATAAAAGACACATCGTATTTCCAAATCCAAAAGGAGGAATTTATTACGAACAATTGTTTGGTGCAGAGGGGTTTAATAGCCATTCCACATTAATGTATCATGTTCATCGTCCTACTCAAGTTAAAGAAATATTAAATTCGTATTCTGTTAAACCAAAAATTTCAATTGAAAATAATATTAAATCTTTACTTTTAAAAGGTTTTGATGTTCAAGCTGAAGACGATTTTTTAAAAAGTAGAAAAATAATGTTAATCAATTCCGATTGTTTGATTGGCTTGTCTGCTCCAAAAAAATCTTTACGCTCTTATTTTTATAAAAATGCTGATGCCGATGAATTAATTTTTGTTCATAAAGGCAAAGGGGTATTACGCACTTTCCTAGGAAATATTCCCTTTGAATATGGGGATTATCTTGTAATACCTAGAGGCATGATTTATCAAATGGATTTTGATTCTGAAGACAACAGATTACTTTTTGTCGAATCGTTTGCTCCGATTTATACTCCTAAAAGATATAAAAGTTCATCAGGACAATTATTAGAACACTCTCCATTTTGTGAACGAGATTTAAAGTTGCCTAGTAAACTAGAAACATATGATGAAAAAGGAGATTTTCTTATAAAAATTAAGAAAGATGGAATGATTCATGAATTAATATATGCAACTCATCCATTTGATGTAGTCGGTTGGGATGGTTACAATTTCCCTTATGGATTCAGCATACACAACTTCGAACCAATCACCGGAAGGGTGCATCAACCCCCTCCTGTGCACCAAACTTTTGAAACAAACACTTTTGTAATTTGTTCTTTTGTACCAAGATTATATGATTACCATCCTCAAGCCATTCCAGCTCCATACAACCATAGTAATGTGGATAGTGAAGAAGTTTTGTATTATGTTGACGGTGATTTTATGAGTAGAAACAACATTAAACCTGGTCACATCACTTTACACCCTAAAGGGATTCCTCATGGGCCAGCACCAGGTGCATACGAAAGAAGTATCGGTGAAAAAGAAACGCTTGAATTAGCCGTTATGATTGACACCTTCAAAGCTCTGTTGGTTACTGAAGATGCCATGAGAATAGATGATGGGGAGTATTATAAATCGTGGGTGGAGTAATTAATTAGCTAATGGTTAATGAATTAATGAGATAATGAAAATATGATAGTTTTAGTTTTTAGTAATGAGTGAAAACCCGAAATATTCTGAAAATGTAATTTTATAAAATTATGAGTAATGAAATAAATAACGTAGAAATTGCTTTAGTGAAAGTTTTAAAAGCAAATTACGTTTATATTAATGTTTCAAATGAGCGTCAAACAATCAAATTATACAGGTTTAATTAACGAAATAGGCAATTTGCTTTTAAAAGGTAGAGAACAAGTTGCTCATTCAATAAATACGATTTTGGTTCAAACTTATTGGTTGATTGGTAGGCATATTGTTGAATTTGAACAGGGTGGAAAGGAAAAAGCTGAATATGGAAGTAATCTTTTAGATCAACTTTCAACAGACTTAACAAAACTCTATGGAAAGGGATTTAGCAGGTCTAATGTGTTTCAAATCAGGCAATTTTACCTTCGATTCTCAAAAATCCAGACACTGTCTGAACAATTTGAAAAAAATGAAACACCGTCTCACATTTTAAGTTGGTCTCATTATGTTGAAATCCTGAAATCAAACAATGAACTTGAAATCAGTTTTTATGTGAAACAAAGTGAAAACGAAAATTGGAGCGTACGAGAACTAAAACGTCAAATGAAAAGTATGCTTTTTCATCGTTTAGCATTAAGTAAAGATAAAAAGCAACTAGAGAAAGAATAAAAAATTAATAGAAGAAATAAAAATTTAAACATAAAAATTATGGCAAAAGAAATTAAAAATGTTGAATATGGTTTAGAGAAAATCTTTGAAGGAGCTCAAGATTTTTTACCACTTTTAGGAACAGACTATGTTGAGTTTTATGTAGGAAATGCTAAACAAGTAGCTCATTACTATAAAACAGCTTTTGGTTATCAATCTTTGGCTTATGCTGGACTGGAAACTGGATTAAAAGATAGAGCTTCTTATGTGGTCAAACAAGATAAAATTAGATTGGTTTTTACAACGGCTCTAAACTCTAACTCTGAAGTTGCAGAACATGTAAAAAAACATGGAGATGGTGTAAAAGTAATTGCTCTATGGGTTGATGATGCAACAAAAGCATGGGAAGAAACAACTAAAAGAGGTGCAAAATCTTACCTTAAACCTACTTTAGAAAAAGATGAACATGGAAGTGTTGTTAAATCAGGAATATATACCTATGGCGAAACAATTCATCTTTTTGTAGAAAGAAAAAATTATAACGGTGAATTTTTACCTGGTTTTGAAAAGTGGGATTCTGATTATAATCCAAGCCCTGTTGGTTTAAAATTTATAGATCACATGGTTGGAAATGTCGGTTGGGGTGAAATGAATACTTGGGTGAATTGGTACGAAGAAGTAATGGGTTTTGTTAATTTTTTATCGTTTGATGACAAACAAATTCACACTGAATATTCTGCTTTGATGTCTAAAGTCATGTCTAATGGAAATGGAAGAATAAAATTCCCCATCAATGAACCCGCAAAAGGTAAAAAAAGATCTCAAATTGAAGAATATTTAGATTTTTATGAAGGTCCAGGAGTTCAACACTTAGCAGTAGCTACGGACAACATTATTGAAACAGTTAGCCAATTAAGAGCTCGAGGAGTGGAATTTTTAAGCACACCACCACAAGCCTATTACGATGAAATTCCGAAAAGATTGGGTGATCACTTTGCAATGTTAAAAGAACCTATTGTAGAATTACAAAAATTAGGAATTTTAATTGATGCTGATGAGGAGGGCTATTTATTACAAATATTCACTAAGCCTGTAGAAGATAGACCTACACTCTTTTATGAAATAATACAAAGAATGGGTGCAAAAGGTTTTGGAGCTGGAAATTTTAAAGCATTATTTGAAAGTATTGAAAGAGAACAAGAAAAACGAGGTACTTTGTAAATTCTATTTATTACTTCAAGCAAATAATGTATAATTAATGAAAGAAAACAAACGAAATAATGCTTTTATTTTTCTTTCCGCTATTTTTATTACTAATGCTGTTTTAGCTGAATTAATTGGAGGAAAATTAATTTCTTTTTTTGGAGTATTTGTTCAAAGTTTAGGTATTATCCTTTGGCCTATTGTTTTTCTTCTAACGGATTTGCTCAATGAATTTTATGGGAAAAAAGCAGTTCAAAGACTTTCGTTTATTACAGTCTTTTGCATTCTTTTTACTTTTGTTGTGCTTTTTATTGCCAATTCATTACATTCTGTTTCTAATTCTCCAGTAAATGATAGTCAATTTTCAGCAGTCTTCATTCAATCTCAATGGATAATATTTGGTAGTGTTGTAGCTTTTATTGTTTCACAACTCATAGATGTTCATCTTTTTATTCTTTTTAAAAAATTAACTGGTTCAAAAATGATTTGGCTAAGAGCAACAGGAAGCACTTTGCTTAGTCAATTGTTTGACACGTTTATTGTTCAATTTATAGCTTTTGTTATACCAGGAATATGGAAATGGAATCAATTTGTTGAAAACGCAAGTATGGGTTACATGTTTAAATTATTGCTCGCTTTGTCTCTTACTCCTTTTATTTATTTAGGACAATATATTTTAAGAAAATATTTTATAAACTCTACAATTGTCAATAGTGTTTAAAATTTATGATTTTTACTTATCATTTGACAAACTTCTCTCGCACTTGAAACAGCTACAGGCACTCCACCTCCAGGTTGATTCCAATGTGAAGCCATGTAAAAATTTTTTAGCCCGTCTATAGTATAATTACTCGGTTTTTTTTGAAGAGGGTTAATGCCCGGCATCCAACCTTGGATACTTCCATTCCAATTATATGTATATCTGAAATAGGTTGCTGGAGTTGCAACATCAATCATTTCAATAAATTCTATAATAGCAAGCTTTTTATCTAACTCCATTTTAACTTGTTGTAAAATATTTTCTTTGTCTTCTCGATATTGTTTTCTGTTGTTTTTCCTATTATTAATCCAATATTCACCTTTATTAGTAGAAAAACTAACAACAAGAAGTGTTTTTCCTTTTGGGGCTAAAGTTGTATCGTAAGAATAATTGTGTATTTCAAAACGGGTATAAACTGTTCCATCTGGTGATAAAATTGGATTTTCAATGGGAAATCGAAAATAATGTGCTAGAGATTCAAAAGATTTTGAAACCCCGAAAGCTATTTGAATAATAGAAAAATAAAGTGGTAAAATTTCTAAATTTTTTGCTTTAATAATTTTTTCGTTTGTAAACTTCCCTTCAAGTAGATGAAATAATGAAAATTTCCAATCACAACACGATAAAACTATATCAGCGGTATGAATTTCATTATTTCTTACTTCAATTCCATTAGCACGACTATTTTCAACAATAATTTTTTTTACAGGTGTTTTGTAATGTATTTTCCCTCCTCTTTCAAGGAATGATTTTTCTAAAAGGTTTGAAAAAACTTGTGAACCACCAATCGGATAACCAGCACTCTTTCTGTCAAAAATAGAGAGAGGTACTTGAAAAACCATAACATTAACCTCATCTCCATCGTATAATAATTCAAAACTTTCCTTTAAAAAAGGGTTTTTAAATTTTTTTGCTAAAGTAAGATTGCTTTCTTTACGATATTTTAGAAAAATAAACAAAAATTCAAGATACTTAATCATTTTTATTCCCCTCCAGAAAGAACTAAAAAAGGGCAATTTGTCCATTACAGGTGGTAAATCAAATTTCTGCATCTGCCGAATTGGTTGAATAAAATGCCTTATGGTTTTTTTATCTTCAGGAGCTAAATCTAGCAGATATTCTTCCAACTTATTTATGTTGGTGTATAACTTAAATATATGATTATTGTACTTGTTTTTGTGCTTTTCTGTCTCAATTTCTAACCATTCATCGTGATGATGAAATTGAAGTTTTTTAATATCTATTATCTCACTCCACATTTTATAAAAAGAACTACCAATATCACTTCCCATAACGTAATGTAAGCTTCCATTTATTGTGTAATCTCCTTTTTTCCAATTAGTACATAATCCACCAGGGATAGAATGTTTTTCAAAAATTTCAACATCAAAACCATTTTTTAAAAGATAACTTCCAGCACATAATCCAGATACACCAGCACCAATAATTGCAACTTTCATTCTATTAAAATAGATTTGTTAATTTTGTTTTTTTTACTAGAAACATTTTGTAATCAACTTTTTTAATTTTTTGAATAATTGAATAGGGTGAATATTTTTTCAAAGATATATTCTTTTTTTGTAAACAAAAGATTACTTTTTTATTCCTTACTAGGAATATTATTGTTTGTTTTTGGATATTTTGGATTCCAATTAAAAATTAATAATGATATTTATTCAGTATTTCCACAAAAAAAAGAATATAAAAAAATTAATACTTGGTTAAAAAATTCAAAGTTTAATAAACAAGTAATTTTTTCAATCGAATATAAAAAAAATCAAGACCCAGATTCATTACTTCAAGAAGTTACAAAGACTATTCAAAATAGCACCAAATCTTATTTAAACAATTTTCAATTATATACAGGCGAGAACAATTCTTTTTTTATTTCTTTTTGGCAAAAAAACAATCCCATTTTTTGGAATGAAAATCAGTATCAAAAATTAGAACAACATTTGCATCCAGATAGCATTAAAATTGCTTTGGAAAAAAGTAAAACTCAACTAAACGGAGTACAAGCTGTTTTTTTACAAAAATTCATTTCATCAGACCCTTTATCTTGGTATTGGACTTATATTCAATCATTTCAAACAACAAACAAAAATTCCAACTACGAAAATGAAAACGGAATTTTATTTAAAGACAAGAAAAGCAAAATTCTTTTTTTTGCCGAACTTTCTTTTGATAGTAATAACAAAGAAAAAGCTACCTTATTGAGGAATCAATTAGATGAATTAAGTGCTCAATTCAATAAAAACAATCGATTGAATAAATGGGATTATTTCGGAACCTTTTTAATTGCAAACGACAATGCAAAACAAATTAACAAAGACAATCTCTTAACCTTATGTGTTAGTATTTCCTTGATTTTAGCCCTTTTGATATTCTACTATCGAAATCTTCTAATTCCATTTTTGTTTATTTTGGGTCCATTATTCGGTGCAGTTTTGGGTGTTTTTATGTTGTATAGTTTTAAAAAAGAAGTTTCTGCACTTTCTCTTTCTGTTTCAGCTATATTATTTGGAATTGTGTTGGATTACTCCTTTCATTTTTTTACACACCTAAAGCATTGTTTATCAATAGAAAAAACAGTAAAAGAGATTGTTTTTCCAATGTTTGTTGGTAGTTTTACTACGGTTGCAGCTTTTGCTGCTTTGTGTTTTACTTCTTCGACTTTTTTACAAGAACTAGGATTTTTTGCTGTTTTTTGTTTATTGGGAACAGCTTTTTTTAATGTTGTTTTTTTACCAGTAATATTAACCCACCTTCGTTTTAAATTTAGTGAAAAAACAAGTAATTTAGGTTTATTATTTGATCGTTTTGCTCAGAAAAAATGGGGCAAAAAAGCCGTTTTACCATTATTTATACTAATAATTGGCAGTATGTTTTTAGCAAACCCAAAATTTGATTCAGATTTAAATCACTTGAGTTACCATACAGAAGCACTTAAAACAAAAGAATTGAATTTTACTGGAATTCATCCCTCTCGACACAAAAAAATATTTATATTAACTGAAAACAAAGACTTTAATCAGGCAGCTCAAGATAATTTTTTATTATATCAAAACCTTATTAGTAGAAAAGAGGAATTAAAAATTGATGAGGTTATTTCATTAGCTCCATTCTATTTTTCAGATAAACAAATTTTAAATGCACAAAATCAATGGAATTCCTTTTGGAAAAACAAAAAAGACTTGTTTTGGAAAGACTTTACTCTTCAAGCTGAAAAACAAAATTTTAATGTAGCTTCTTTTTCATCTTTTAAAAGACAAATTTTTAATCCTAATTTTTCATGCAATGAGATAAATTCTACTGTTTTAAAAGATGCTGGATTGTCGAATTTTATAATAAAAAATAAAAATTCTACTTCATTTATAACTAGTGTAAGTTTGGATAAACAAAAAGTGAACGAGTTAAAAAACGTTTTCAAAAATAAGCCGAATATTCACCTTATCGATAGAGCTGATTTTAGTTCCTCTTTATTAAAAGACGTTCAAACTGATTTTTCCACTCTTTTTTATTTTGCATCAATTCTTGTATTTGTTTCTTTATTAGTTGTTTATGGGAGAATTGAATTAGCAATATTTTCTTTTTTACCGATGATTATTAGTTGGTTACTCATAATTTCTGTAATGTATTTATTAAAGATTCCATTTAACTTTGTAAATATCTTAATCAGTACAATAATTTTTGGTTTAGGTGATGATTATAGTATTTTTGTAACAGATGGGTTATTACAAAAATATAAATTCAATTCGCCTGTATTAAAAAGCTATCAATCAGCCATTTTTCTTTCTGTTTTAACAACGATTATCGGGACAGGAGTGTTTTTTTTCGCTAAACATCCTGCTATTCATTCAATTGCATTAATAAGTGTGTTGGGATTGGCCATCATTTATTTTGTGTCTGTTTTTATACAACCTCATCTTTTTGAATGGTGGTTGGGAAAAAGAAAAAAAGAAAAACAAGCTCCCTTAACTTTTTTTGTAGGACTTTTTACTATTATACTATACTTATATTTTATTTCTGGTTGTTTGTTGCTTTATCCATTTTTATTGATTGTTAGCATTTTACCTATTCCATCTATAAATAAAAAGAAAATCATCAATTTTACTATTTCTAAATTGGCAAAATCTGTTATTTATTTTGGTATTCACGTCAAAAAAAGTATTCAAGGGAAAGAAAACTTAGATTTATCAAAACCAGGAATAATTATTGCAAACCATGCATCCTTTCTAGATATTTTATTGATGTTGATGTTAAGCCCTAAAATTATTATAATGGTTAAAAAATGGGTGTATTATTCACCGTTATTTGGCTTTTTAGTTCGAAAAGCGGGATATATTTATGCACATGACGGCTCAGATAAAAATTTAGAAGAAGTACAAAAAAATTTCAATGAAGGTTATTCTCTAGTGATTTTCCCCGAAGGTACTCGTTCAAAAACTGGTCAATTAGGTCGTTTTCATAAAGGGGCTTTTTGGTTAGCAGAACAGTTAAAATGTAGTATTCAACCCATTCTTATTCAAGGTGCGTATGATGTGGTGTCTAAAAAAGACATGCAAATTAAATCAGGAGAATTAAACTTGAAAATTTTACCAAAAATTGAAGCCAATGATTCAAGATTTGTATTTGATTTAAGAGACCGAACAAAAAAAATAACCCAATATTTTAAAGAAGAACTAGAACAATTTGATATTGAAAAAAAGGACGTTGACTACCTTTATCATAGAATTTTAAGAGCGTATTTATTTAAAAGTCCGATAATTGAATGGTATGTTAAAATAAAATGGAAATTGGAAAAAAAGAATTATGAATTTTACAATGAATTAATCGGAGATAAAACGATTGTTGATTTTGGTTGTGGTTATGGTTATCTCGACTTGTTTTTACACTTTGTAAATCCAAATAGAAAAATTTTTGCGTATGATTATGATGAAGAAAAAATACAAATAGCAAAAAATATTCACGATAAAAATGAAAATTTAAATTTTGAATGTATGGACCTTTCTCAAAACATTGTTCCAAAAAGTGAAGTGTATTTGTTTTTAGATGTTTTACATTATTTAACTGAAAAAAATCAAATAGAAATTTTAACAAAAGCCTTTCAAAATCTAGAAAACAATGGTTTGATATTAATTAGAGAGGGTATTATTGATTTAAAAGAAAAACATAAAAACACAGAACGCTCCGAAATACTTTCTACTAAAATTTTTTCATTTAACAAGAAAAAACATGAGTTTCATTTTATCTCTAAAGAATTTATTTTTAATTTAGCCAAAATTCATTCTCTTCAAGTAGATATGATATCTCACTCTTCAAATACGTCAAACGTATTATTTATTTTGAAAAAATGAAAAGTGAAGTAGTATATGATTTTATAATAATTGGAAGCGGAATGGGTGGCTTGTCCACCGCTTGTATTTTAGCTAAAGAAGGGTTTTCTATACTTGTTCTGGAAAAAAATCATCAACTGGGCGGAAATTTACAGGTTTTTTCAAGAGAAAAAAGAATTTTTGATACTGGTGTTCATTATGTTGGTAGTTTAGATGAAGGGGGAAATTTGTATCATTATTTCAAATACTTAGAGATTTTGGACAATTTGAAATTAAAACGATTAAATCAAGAATGTTTCGACCTTATTATTTTTCCAGATGGATCAAAAATACCATATGCACAAGGATATGAGCAATTTATTAATACATTAATTCAATTTTTTCCTGAAGAAGAAAATGCTATTTTAACTTTTTGTAAAAAAATAAAAGAAATCTGTCTTTTTTTTCCTTTTTATAATTTGGAAATAGAGAGTAGTCAAAATTATTTTTCCAATCAAGAAATTCTTGAAATTAACGCAGCTGAATACATTCAAAGTTTAACTTCCAATATAAGACTTCAAAATGTTTTAGCTGGAAACAATCTTTTATATGCAGGTGTTAAAGATAAAACACCTTTGTATGTTCTAGCTTTAATTCTGAACAGTAATTTAACAGGTAGTTATCGTTTTGTTGATGGTAGTTCTCAAGTTGCTAAAGAATTGGCGAAAGTAATACGAAAATATGGAGGAAAAATTCTTAAGCATCAAGAGGTCATTTCTGCAAATTATAGTGAAAAAGGTTTTCTTACTAATGTAAATTGTTCGTCAGGAAAGACATTTTCAGCAAAAAACTTCATTTCAAATCTTCATCCTACTTTGACAATTGATATTTTTGGTGAAAATAGATTTTTAAGTGCTTATGTAAAAAGAATTAAAAACCTTGCAAATACACAATCATGTTTTTTAGTTCAATTGACCTTAAAAGAAAAATCTGTAAAGTACTTTAATTACAACTTATATCCCTATTTTGTTGACGATGTTTGGGAATCTGTAAACTATTCAGGCAAAGATTGGCCTCTTTCATTGTATATTAGTGCCTCTGTATCATCAAAAAACAAAGAATACATTGATGTTTTAACTATAATGGCTTATATGTCCTTCGAGGAGGTAGAAAAATGGTCAAAGTCTAAGAATCTTGCTTTTGATAAAAAAGATAGAGGTCAAGAGTATCAAGAGTTTAAAGAAATTAAAGAACAACAGGTTTTGAAAAAAGTAATTCAGATTCTTCCAGAAATCAAAGACAATATATTAAATATATACAGTGCAACACCTCTAACTTTTAGGGATTATGTAGGAACAAGCAACGGTTCGTGTTACGGGATTTTAAAAAACTCTAATTTTCCAACTTCTACCATGATAAATTCCAAAACAAAAATACCCAATCTCTTTTTAACAGGTCAGAATCTAATTTTTCATGGGATTTTAGGCACTTGTGTTGGGGCTTTTGTTACGGCCTTTCATTTTGTTGATTCAAAATTATTGATTCAAAAAATAAAAAATTCAACTGTTGATGAAAAAACTGAATTATGAAATTTATGGAAATGGAAAAATAGTAGTTTTTATTCATGGATTCCTAGAAGACTTATCAATATGGAAAAATTTCCCATTAGAAAAATTAAATTATACTAAAATTCTTATCGATTTGCCTGGACATGGGTGTTCCATTTGTAATTTATCTATGAAAAGTCTAAGCGATGTGGCGAAATATATATTAATAAACTGTCCTGAATTATCTACTGAAAAAACTAATACAATTGATATTATTGGTCATTCTTTAGGTGCTTATATTGGCATAGAATTACGTAAACTATTAAAAAATCCTGGGAAATTAATATTTTATCATTCACATTTTTTAGGTGATTCTATAGAAAGAAAACTAAAACGTGAAAAAGCTATTTTATTGGTTAGAGAAAACAAAAAAACATTTATCAGAGAAAGTATTCCTCTGCTTTTTATGGAAAAGAATCGTTTAAAACCATATGTTTTTGACTTAATTAAAAAAGCACAAAATTGTGATTTGGAAACCATTGTTTTATATTTATCTCTGATGAAAAATAGAGCTGATGAAAGTACATTTATTCTATCAATAAAAGAAAATATTAGTGTTATTCATGGATTTTATGACCAATTAATTACAGAGAAAGAATTAAAAAGTTTGAAAAATATCATAACTGTTTATACAATATCACATACTTCTCATATGAGTTTTTTAGAGGATAAAGTAAACAGTTGGAAAGTTATTAAAAAATTTATCTTCTCAGAAGAAACAGTTTAAGTATTTAAATAATTTGAATATTAATAACTTAACACAACTATTTATGTTAAATATTTAACAAAATTAGTGTGGTAATATGAAAGATTCTCAAAACAAACAAAAAATTATTTTTTTTATTCATTTAACTTTTGTAAATTTACGCCTTGAATAAAAAATTTTGTAAATTAAATTAATAACTATGATTAAAAAAAGTACATGGAAAAAACTCTTTATCACTTCCTTGATATGTGGGTTTAGTTTCTTATCTTTTGGTCAGACGGTGGTTTTTACCAATGATTTTTCAAACCCCGCTGACTGGACTATCGGAAACAATGCAGGAAATACAGATAACTGGGTAATAGGAACAGCAGTGCCAAGTGGAACTTATCCTATACCTGGAATAACTTCAACAACTGTTGCTAATGGATTTGCTTTGTTTGATTCTGACTTGCTTTGTTCATTAAATCAATCGGCATGGATTACTAATGCTAATCCAATAGATTTGTCGGCTACGCCAAACGTTATACTAAACTTTGAAAGTATGTATAGAAAATGGACTGGACAAATATTTGTTCAAATAAGTACAGATAATACAAACTGGACTGATTTTGAACAAAATGCTACTTATGCAGATAATGACATGTCGGACAATCCACAAATAATTTCTATTGATATTAGTGCTGCAATTGCTTCAAATCCAGCTTCTACTTACATAAGATTTTTGTATTTAAGTGATGCATCTAATGGTGGTGATGGTTGTGACTATGCTTGGATGGTTGATGATATTTCTCTTGTTACAGTACCTTCTATCGATGCAAGTTTAAGTTCAATGGTTAATATTAATGAATATTCTATTTTTCCTATTCCACAAGGTGATAGAGTTTTAAATTTAGAATCCGAAGTAACTAACAATGGGGTAAGCACTATTACAAATTATAGTGTTACAACAAATATTTATTTAGACCCTGATTTTACAACACCTATACAAACTTATAATCAAAATGGTAGCAATTTAGCTTCAGGATCATCTGCTTCAGTTAACTTTGGTACTTATACAGTAAGTGCTGCTGGTACATATTGGGTTGAATCACTTGTAACAACAGCAGGTGATGCTAACTCTACAAACGATACATTGTACTCCTATATAGTTATGGATCCAATTGAATACGCTAGAGATTTAGGTAATCTAAACGGTACTCCTCTAGGAATGGGTTTAAACTCTAGTGCTGTTTTAGGTCAAACTTTTGAAATCAATACTCCTACTGTTTTGGACTCAGTATTGTACGCAGTATCTCCAGGAGTAGTAGGAGGAACAGTAACAGTAAGAGTATCTGAAGTAGTTGCTGGTGTGCCAAGTACAACATTTATTGGTCAGAGCCAAGCCTTAGATATAGATCAAAATTTAGTTGATTTCGTTACAGCTAATAATTATGCTGTGATAGTTACTCCAGTTACTGATTTAAATTCAAATCCTTTAATATTAGCTCCAGGAACCTATTTTGTTGGTGTTGAGGAATCAACCGATGCTGAGAATATGGGATTGAGATATTCTACTGGAATTATCACGCCTGGTTCACAATTTGCAAGTATTGATGGTGCAGCATTTGCTGACTTAGAAACTTTCAACTTTTTCCAAACTGTTATTGTTCGTCCATACTTAGGAACATTAACTACTGTTGATATTACATCAAACGACACTGATAATATGGCTTGTGAAGGTGAAACAATTGTTTTAACTTCTTCTGTTGCAAATGGTAATCAATGGCATTTAAATGGCTTACCTCTTGCAGGTGAAACAAATCAAACAATTAATGTAATGACTTCTGGGATTTATACTTCTGTAGTAAATAGTGTAATTTCAAATGAAATAACAATTACAATTAATCCACTTCCAACAGTAAACGCAGGGACAGACAATTCAATTTGTGCTGGAACATCTGTTTCTTTAAATGCTAGTGGTGCTGTAACTTATATATGGGATAATGGCGTTCCTAATGGTGGTTCTTTTACTCCAGTATCAACGGCTACCTACTCAGTAATAGGTACAGATGCTAATGGTTGTACAGATATTGATGATTTAACTATAACAGTTAATGCTTTACCTGTTGTTTCAATTGGAAACACGAGTAATCCTACTACCTGTGGAGGTTCTGATGGAACAATTGAACTTATAGGTAATGGTACAGGAACTATTTCATGGACTGGTACGTCATCAGGTTCTGTAGTAGAAACATTACCTGCTACTGGAGATATTTTTACAGCTGGTTCATATAATATAACTTTTGTTGATGGTAATGGTTGTACTTCTAATACTGTTTCTGCTTCTTTAGCAGATCCTGGTGTAACTACACCAGTTATTACTGCAAATGGTCCTACAACATTTTGTGAAGGTGGTAGTGTAAGTATTTCTTCTGATTTAGGTACTGATATTATTTGGTCAACAGGAGAAACTACACAAACAATTGAAGTAAGCAGTAGTATGGTGGTTTCTGTAACATTTTCTCAAGGAGGTTGTACAGCATCTTCAAATACAGTTGCTGTAACTGAAAATCTTAATCCAATTATATCAATAGCCAGCACAAGTAATCCAACAACTTGTTCAGGTACAGATGGCTCAATTAGTATAAACACAACAGAAACTGGTCTTTTTTATTGGGTTGGTCAAAATAATGGAATGGTTCCATCTAATGGTTCTCCAACCGTTATCAGTGGCTTTTCAGCAGGTACTTACGGATTTACTTTAGTTTCTACAGCAAACTGTAATTCAAATATTATTCAAACTTCATTTGCAGACCCAAATACGGTTACTCCAATTATCACGCCAAATGGTTCTACAACGTTTTGTGAGGGAGGAAGTGTTGTTTTAACTTCTTCTTCTGCAAATAATAATACATGGTCAACAGGAGAAACTACTCAAAGTATCTTAGTTTCTCAAGGTGATTTTTATACAGTAACTACTGAAGAAAACGGATGTAATGCTTCTTCATTAGCTATCAATGTTGTAGTCAATTCAAATCCAAGCATTAATTTAGGAACTGTTTCAAATCCTACATCTTGTGGAACATCTACAGGTTCTATTGAAATAACAGGTTCAGAAACTGGAACATTGTCGTGGAGTGGAGCTACAAATGGTTCTATGAATAATGTTACTTTACCACAAACAATTTCTAATTTACCTACAGGAGCGTATTCTATTTCTTTTGAAAATGGAAATATGTGTTCTTCTAATACAGTCGCTGTAAGTTTAAATGATCCAGGTGTTACAGCACCAGTAATTACAGCAAATGGTTCAACGACTTTCTGTAATGGTGGAAGTGTCACACTGACTTCTGATATCGCCACAGGGTTAACTTGGTCAACAGGTGCAACAACTCAAAGTATCGATGTTAGTACAAGTGGTTCGATTTATGTAAATTATACTGACGGCACATGTTCAGCTACTTCTAACAGTATTGAAGTTGTGGTTAATCAAAATCCGTTTACAAATTTAGATGCTTTTACAGACCCTTCAACTTGTTCAGGAGCTGATGGTAGTATTTCTATTTATACATCAGAATCTGGTATTCTAACTTGGACTAACGGTTCAATGAATACAATTCCAGCAGTTAATACAATAAGTGGTTTGACAGCTGGTACCTACACATTTGAATTCACAAGCTCAAACAACTGCCCAGCAACTTCGTTAGATGTTACATTAACAGATCCTAATGCAACTTCACCTTCAATCACGGCAAGTGGTTCAACAACTTTTTGTGAAGGTGGTAGTGTTACTTTAACTTCTTCAATGGCAGATTCTTACTTGTGGTCAACTGGTGAAACTACTCAATCAATAGTAGTTAGTTCTTCAAGTAATGTTGATGTTACAACCATGTTGTCTGGATGTTCTGCAACTTCTTCAAATACAATAATCACAGCAAATCCTAATCCTGTAATAAATGCTGGTCAAGATGTAAGTGTATGTTCTGGAGAGTCTGTTGTATTACAAGGTTCTGGTGCATTTAGTTATGATTGGGATAATGGTGTAATAGATGGACAGCCTTTTGTTCCTTCAGCTACGGCAACTTATACGGTAACTGGAACCGACGTTAATTTATGTACAGGCACAGATCAAGTTGTAATTACTATTATGACAGGAACAATTAATGCAGGAGGGGATCAAACAGTTTGTGCTGGTCAGTCTGTAACTTTGACTGGTTCTAATGGAACAAACTTTATTTGGAACAACGGTGTTCAAGATGGTGTGGCTTTTGTTCCAACGCAAACAATGACTTACACTGCAACTGGTGAAGCGACTAATGGTTGTACAGATACAGACGATGTGTTAATAACTGTAAACCCTATTCCAACTGTTGATGCTGGTGATGATGTTGTTGCTTGTATTGGCACTCAAGTTACATTGACAGCAACTGGTGCAACAGTTTATCAATGGACAGGAGGAATTTTAAATAACACTCCATTTACTGTTTCAGATACAATGACTTATACAGTTACTGGTACATTAAACGGTTGTACAGACTCTGACGATGTAACAGTTTTCGCCGAGGATTGTTCTGGAATTAACGAAGGTCAATTAACTAATCTTCAATTATTCCCAAATCCAACAAGTTCTTTCATTACCCTTAAAGCAGATGATTTAAGTTCAGTAAAAAGTGTTGAAGTGATTGACCAAATAGGTAGAGTTATTGTTTCAATAGAAACTAATTCTTCAAATGAGGTTTTAATTGACTTAAGCACTCTTTCAAATGGTACTTATTACGTAACTTTAAATGGAGCTGGAAAATCTACCCTGCCTATTCAAGTGAATAAATAAAATATACCTTTTAGATTAAAAATAGAAAACCACTTGAAAATATTCAGGTGGTTTTTTTATTTTTGTATAAAATATTGAAATTTTTATTTAATTTTGAAAAAAAATAGTTTATGAAAAAAATTTATTTAAGTTTATTAGTTTTAGGGATTACTACTTTGTCCTTTGCACAAAAACAAAGTTATAGCCTTAGAGGAAAACATTCTGTTATAGAATCTAAAAAAGAGAAGAAAGAGACTAATTCAACCGTTCAAAATAAAGTGGACATTTGGTCTAATGATTTCTCTAATGCAAATGAGTGGACAATTGGAACTAATAATGGAACAGTTGATAATTGGATTATAGGAACAACTGTACCCTCTGGTCAATATTCTATTGATGGTATTGCTTCAACAACAGCAGCAAATGGTTTTGCTTTATTTGATTCTGATTTACTATGTAGTGGGAATCAACAAGCCTGGGTTCAATACAACAACCCAATTGATTGTTCTGCTCATTCAACTGTTGCAATTGTTTTTGAACAATATTATAGATCCTTTCAAGACTCTACTTATGTACAAATAAGCGTTGACGGTGTAAATTGGACTACTTTTGAAGTAAATTCAACAATTGGAGATAATGATTTTGTTGCAAATCCAGAAATAACTTCAATTAATATAAGTTCTGTTGCAGCAAATCAAGCAACAGTTTATGTAAGATTTTATTTTTATAGCGAAGCTGGTGTTACAGGTGCTGGTGGAGGATGTGGATATTCTTGGATGGTTGATGATGTAAAATTAACTTCTGTTCCTGATTACGACTTAAGATTGACAAATGTTTTATGGGGTGCAATTGGAAATTGGGGAGTTATTTTACCTTATTCCATGATTCCTACTTCTCAATTATCCCCACTTTATTTTGCTGGTTTAGTCCAAAACAATGGATTAATGACTCAAACTGATGTTGTATTTGAAGTTAATGGTGGATCTTTGATAAGTGCCGATTCAACAATAAATCCTGGTGAAACAGACACCTTAGAAACTACAACTCAGTTAAATTTGCCAGCTACTTTTGGAATGAATACTGTCTCGTTTTCAACAACTTCTTCACAAACAGATGGTAATCCATTAGATAATTCTTTACCTAATCAACCAATTGAAGTTACTCAATCTATTTATGCAAGAGATATGAATGTTCCTAGTGGTGGTTCTTATAATGAAGGTTATGGTTTTGAGGTTGGTAACATTTTTGATATACAATCTGCAATTGATTTATATTCTGTACAATTTTATGTTAGTTCTTCAACTAATGCAGGTGCTATAGTTTATGCAAAAATTTATCAATCATTCGATTTTACTGAAATTGATGTTACTCCTGAATATACAATTCAAACATCCGATTTAGGAAATTTTGTTAATATTAATTTTAATTCACCAATTTCTTTAGAACAAGACTCTTCTTATTTATTAGTGGTTGGTTCATTTGGAGATGATGGAAATACTGCCGATTTAGTTGTTGCTACTTCTGGTAATTCCTCACCTCAGACTTCTTTTTATTATGATATGGTAGATGCAACTTGGTATTATACAACTGCAACACCTATGGTAAGAATGGGCTTTGAACCTCAAACTCCAATAATTACCTCTAGTGACCCTGATTTTCAAGGATGTATTGGCGGATCAATAATATTAACTTCTTCTTACCCAGCAGGTAATACATGGTCAACAAGTGAAACTACTCAATCAATTACTGTAACTACAGCTGGAACTTTTACAGTAACAAATAATGGTCTTACTTCAGATGCTGTTTCTGTTACTTTTGTAGATTGTACTTCTCTTGGTGAAAATAAGAGCACTTCTTTAGTTATTTATCCTAATCCGTCAAAAGGTCAATTTACAGTTCAGTCAGAAGAATTAACTTCTTACTCTTCTATCGAGCTAGTTGATGCTTTAGGAAGAACTGTTCAAACATGGAAAATTAACTCCAACACAATGAATATTAAAACTAAAAACATTGAAAGTGGTAGTTATTCGTTAATTGTTAAAGGCAATAACGGTCAAATAATTCAAAAAGTAATGATTGATTAAATTTTCATTCAACAATATAAAAAATCCATTGGAAATCCAATGGATTTTTTTTTATATTAAACCGTGCTTAATAGGAAAAAAAAAATCAAAATACAAGACCTTTGCAAAATCCAATTCTCATCGTTAATCCAAAAATTTAAATACCTCATCCCGAAGCAAACAATCGGGACTACGGATTCAAATTTTTGAAAAGCCTCGATTATTGACTTTTGCAATTGTCTTAATACATTTATTAAATTTTACAAAATTAAAAAACTACCGATACAATATGAAAATAGACAACGCCAAAGGCAGCATTTAAGATAATTTTTAATTTGCCTAAATTGGATATGTAATCGGTATAAATTTTAGATCAAACTCCTTGTCTAACATCTTTTTATATTAATCTATATTTCAATTTTACTATCTAGGGTCTGCTGAAAAAGTCAGAACAGCTTTAATTTCGAAGTAAAGGGTTTGAAGATGTCCCGCAGTTGCGGGACTTCGAAAATCCTTTACGAGAAAGTGAAATTGTTCTGGCTAAATAAAACTTACTGTTTTATTTTTAGTTATTTTATATTAAAAAGGTGCAAGGTTTTAAGCGAAATTGTTAAAAAAACCTTGCATGTAAAATTGTAAATCAACTCATAAAACTCTGAAAACAAAATGTTTTATTGTTTTTCAGCAGACCCTATCTAACTCAGATTAATAGAATTATCGCGTATATCTTTATGAATAAATGTGTATTTTTTAAGAAAAAAATTTGGATAATTCAAAAATTGTTATAACTTTGTCTTGGTTTAGTTGTAAAAGGTAGGTTAGGTTTGAAGAGGGAAAAACACCCGTTTTTTCCTCTTCTTTTTTAAATTATTTGAACTAATTGAAAAAATCCCACGTCAACCCAAGTCTAAAAAGCATAGGTGCAATAGGAATTTTTGAAACGACCCACTGATTTCTTTCTGACCATAAATAATCAATTTTTTCAACTTTAAAATAAAATCGAAATACATTTAATTCAAATCCCATAAAAAAATCTAATCCTATATATTCATTGGATTTTCCATTTGAATTTCTCAAAGTGTAAATCCCTAAACTTCTTTGATAATCAAATAATTGATGTGAAGTTATATAACTTAAATCAACTCCCAATAAAAAGTCAAGTTTTTTTGATTTAAACATTTTTTTATTAAAAAACAACCTTACTCTTGAATCCAACATTGGTGCATAAGCAAAATTTTGAGGAAAATAATTAAATCCGAGATAAGGTTGTACTCCAAAAAAAGAAAATTTATACGAAGATTTTAATGATAATGACAGAAAATTTAATTGATTTAAAGTGTCGTTAGAAAAAGTAACTCCATCAAAAAAGTATTTGTTAAGCAATTGATTCCAAGAACAATTGGCAATTAACAACCATTTTTGTTTATTTATTTCCGACTGTATAAATAACTGTTGATGTGTTTGTATAGAAAAAGTGTTTTTGTCCCACGAGAAATTATTTGAAAAATAAAATCGTTGTTCTGGCAATAAATAGTTTTGCTGAAATAAATAGGCTGTTTTAATTTTCCAATTAGGTCTTTTCCACTCCAACTCTTGAAAGAATTTTTTTTGTCCTAATGCTCCTGCAACATTAAATTCAATATTAGCATTGAAAAAGAAATTTCTTTTGTTAAAGGAAATGTCACCAAGTAAATACCATTCCGTTGTGTCGTGATGTCTGGACAAATTTTGTAAATCCCAATAGGTATGTTTTAGTAGAATTTCTGTTTGAATACCTTTTATATTCTCGAATTTTAGACCTATTGCATTTGAAATAGAAGCAAGTTGATACTGATCTCTAGTTTCAAAACTATCAATATAAATTGCTGAATAAAAAGAGTTTATATCGCCTGTTTCTTTAAATTCTCTGTGCCTAATATTCCATTCGTTCTGTGTAGTTATTCCTATAAAATAATTGCTGTCTCTTTTAAAATTATATGAAAATTGATTAAAGGCATTCGCTTTTTTTTGTACACTATTGGCATTTTCCGTTATGACCTCTTGTAAAGCATAAGCTTGTGTATTCACTAATGTTGTATCAAACAAACCATTGTTTAACGACATCTTATGTTGTTTGTATCTGAAAATAAAATTATTTTTAATTTTTAATGAATTATACAAGATCAAAAAATCAATCGCCGTATTTTTAAAGTCTCCATTTCGAAGTGCTTGACCTAATGCGTTAATTTCATAATTAAAATTAAGTAATGTGTTTTTGTTTAACAAATGTTGAAAATCAGTGTGCATATATTGAATTCCAGCAGAACCAGTTGAATAGATAAATCCTAAATGTGGCAAGACTGTGTATTTTACTTTAATTCTTTGTTCAGGTAAGAATGAATTATCAAGCAAAGAAAAAAATGAGGTATAACATTGTTGAAATCTTCCAAAGGGGTGGAATACACTACCTCCTGAATTTAAAGTTGTTTGACTAGTATGATAATAATCTAAAGAATCCATCGTAAAAGATCCACTTCTTGAACGATAATTTAAAGTATCCACATCATACAATAATTTTTTTTGACCATAAATGTTAAATTGACACAAAAAAATGAGGAAAAAGAAGATAACTAGTTTTTTCATTAATAATTTAATGAATTTAATGTTGAATAGGTGCAAAATTAAGAACTTTAAAGTAAAATTTGATTCCATTTCATTTTTTATCTGTATTTTTGAAAATTAAAAACTATGAAATTTATAATTATGAAAAATATATTACATTATTTCGCGTTTGTTTTTTGTATTTCTGTCCTAGTTTTGACGAATAATTTCTCTTCTCAAGAACTTGGACTTTTTGAATTTACAGATGAAAGTGGTTGCCCTCACAATCCCAATACTACAGTAAATGTTCAACCCTCAAATGCTGTATTTAGCGCATTTAGCACACAAGGTACAGTCTGTTATGTTCACAATCTGCGTTTTAGTAATTCTGGTTGGAACACAAGTTCAACAATTGATTTAAATGAATACAATCAGTTTACAATTACACCAGATAACGGTTACGTGTTAAATTTATCTTCCATAGTTGTAGGAAATCATACTGGGTCTGCTACAACTGTAAATTGGTTTTTGAGAAGCAGTTTAGATAATTACGCGAGTGATATTTATGCAGGTCAAACTACCAATGATTGGGCTTTTCCTGAGATATTTTTAGTTGGATTTACTAATATTTCAGCTCCTATTACATTTAGATTTTATGTAACAAATATCGATTCCGATGCAAGTTATTGGAGACAAGATGATATCATGGTAAATGGAACAGTGAGTGCTGCTGGTGGTCCTGTTACATGGTATGCAGATGTGGACAATGATGGTTTTGGTGATCCAAATAACTCGGAAATCGCTGTTACTTCTTCGTTACCCAATGCAACTCAAACCGCAGGTGATTGTAATGACAACGACAATACAATTTATACTGGAGCACCAGAAATTTGTGATGGATTAGACAATAACTGTGATGGAACATCAGATGAAGGATTAACCTTTTTACCTTATTATGTGGACAATGATTTAGATGGTTTTGGTGAATTAAATAGCACTGCTTATTATTATTGCACTCCTCCAGCTTTTGGTTTTTCAGATAATGCGACTGATTGTAATGATAATAACCCTGAAATTTATCAAAATGTTATACTTTATCTTGATATAGATAGCGATATGTATGCTGTTGGAGAAGGTCTTATCTGCATGGGAGCTAATCCACCTAATGGTTATAGTCTTTCTACATTAGGAGAAGATTGTAATGATGCAGATGCAACAATTAATCCAAATGCAACGGATATTCCTAACAATGGTATTGATGAAAATTGCGACGGTTCAGATGCTACTGGTGGTGGAGTGGACAACGATAACGATGGATATAATAGTACGGTAGATTGTGATGATTTTAATCCAAATGTTTACCAAAATGTAACCGTTTATATAGACAATGATATGGATGGTTTTGATAACGGAACAAGTACTATTTGTATGGGTGCAACTCCTCCAAATGGATACAGTGTCTCTTCGTTAGGGCTTGATTGTGACGATTTTAATGCAAATGCCAATCCTAATGCAAGTGAAGTTTGTGACGGTTATGATAATAATTGCGATGGAAATATAGATGAATTTTTAGGAACAATTTATTATGTTGATACTGACAATGATACCTACGGAAGTACTGTTTCAGCAGTTTTTTGTAGTAATCCTGGTGTAGGTTACAGTACTCAAAGTGGAGATTGTAATGACACTGATTCTGCAATTAATCCATCTGCTACAGACATTGCTGGTAATGGAATAGATGAAGATTGTAACGGCAGTGATGCTCCCTTAATTAACGTTGCTCCAGATGCTATTGATGATTTTGGAACAGATTTAACTCAAGATGGACCAGATGGAAGTATAAATATTCTTCTTAATGATACAGATCCAAATGGAAATCCAAGTGCACCAACAAATGGAGTAGGACAATTTTATGTGGACATAGACCCTATTTTACCTGGTGTTCAAACTTCTTTCGTAAATCCTTTAGATGGTTCGGTTTGGTCTTATGACACTCAAACTGGAATTTTAACTTGTAATCCAGCTGACGGTTTTGCAGGTACTGTAAACTGTGTATATACTTTGTGTGACCCTCTTGATGCTTGCGATGCAAATCCTACCATAGTTACTTTTGTGGTAAATTCTTCTACCTCCAACAATCAACCTGTTGCAACTGATGATGATGGTGGTTCTTTAACACAAGATGGAGCAGACGGTACTGTTTCTATTTTGCAAAACGATACCGATGCCGATGGAAATCCAAGCACAAGTTCAGGACATACTGTCGATTTAGACCCTATTACTCCAGGGGTTCAACATACTTTTACTAGTCCAATTGATGGAACAGTTTGGACATATAATCCATCAACTGGTGAATTAAGTGCAAATCCAGCTGACGGTTTTAATGGGACAACTTCAACCATTTATATATTGTGTGATGATCAAGGGGCGTGTGATAATGCTACTGTAACTTTTACAGTTACCCCAACTTCAGGGAATCAAACACCAAACGCACAAAATGATTTCTCAACAACTACGTTAAATAACAATGTTACTATTACAGTTTTAAATAATGATAGTGACCCTGATGGTGATGATTTGGTTGTAACAATAGTAAGCCCACCCTCTAATGGTTCAGTTGTAGTAAACGGTGATGGTTCAATCACTTATTCACCTGATAATGGATTTGTTGGAACAGATTTATTTACCTATCAAATTTGTGATGATGGTACTCCAGCTTTATGTGATGAAGCAACTGTTACAATAATTGTAAATGAAATTTCAAATAATAACGCTCCTGTTGCAAATGACGATTCAGAATCAGGAATAGAAAATGGGGTAAATGTGCTGATTTCTATTTTGTTAAACGATACAGATGCAGACGGAAACCCAAGTGCATTCAGTGGACATACTGTTGATTTGAATCTTTTAGAAGCAGGTCTTCAATCTACTTTTACAGGAACTTCCCCTGATGTTTTATGGTCTTATAATAGTACTTTTGGTACTTTATCTTGTGATCCAGGCCAAGATGTAGAAGGAACAGTATCGTTAACCTATGAATTGTGCGACTCAGATGGTTTGTGTGATCAAGCAACCGTAACAGTTACAATAACGCCATCAACTGCTGGTATTAGTGAAGAAAGCAAAATATTTTTAATGTTGTTTCCAAATCCTGCTTCAAACACTTTCCAAATAGTTTCAAATGAAGAAATCGTTTCCATTCAAATTACTCATTTAAATGGCGAATTTGTTATGGAAAGTGAGTCATCAATTGTAGATATTAAAAATTTAACAAGTGGTTTATATTTTGTTGTTTTGAAAAACAAGGAGGGGAAAGCATATACTCAAAAATTGATAAAAAATTAAATTTTTTTTTAAGGATGATTTGTTTTTAAATGACAAAAAAACAAAAAGCAAAATTTATTGTAGAACAACTTAATAAACTGTATCCAAATCCTCCTATACCTTTAGATCATAAGGATACTTATACATTATTAATTGCTGTTTTATTATCTGCTCAATGTACTGATAAAAGGGTCAATTTGGTAACTCCTTTACTTTTTAACAAAGCAGACAATCCGTTGTCCATGAGTTTGTTAAATGTTCAAGAAATTGAAAAAATAATCAAGCCTTGTGGTCTTTCGCCATTTAAATCGAAAGCCATTCATCAACTTTCAGAAATATTAGTTACAAAATACAATAGCATTGTTCCATCATCTTTTGAAGAACTTGAATCCTTACCCGGAGTAGGTCACAAAACAGCATCTGTCATATTATCTCAAGCTTTTAACATTCCAACATTTCCTGTTGATACACATATCCATCGTTTGTTAACAAGATGGGGAATAAGTGAGGGAAAAAATGTATCGCAAACAGAAAAAGAAGCTAAAGAAATTTTTCCAAAAAAAACGTGGAACAAACTCCATTTACAAATCATCTATTATGGTAGAGAATATTCTCCTGCTCGAAGTCCAAAAAAAGACAAAGATTTTATTACATTAGAAATTGGTACAAAAAATGCACAGTTAGAACTTCAATAATTTGATTATATTTTCATCTTAAAATGTATTTTGTATAATATTTTGATTATATTTACGTCAAATTAGACTGAATGAATATTGGAATAAACCTGAAAGTACTTCGAAAACATTTTGGAAACTCTCAAGAGGAGATGGCAAAGTTGTTGAATTTAACCCGCTCCACTTATAGTGGTTATGAAAATGGCGTGGCAGAACCGTCTATCCATACAATAGTAGAAATTAGTAAAAAATACGATTTATCAATTGATACTTTATTAAAGGAAGATTTTAGTAAAATTCCAGAAAATGATTTAGCTGTTTTTTTACATAAAGAATACGACTGGTCGGGTAAAAAAATTAGAATTTTATGTCAAACGATTAGTCAAGAGAATGAAGAATTAATCGAACTTATTCCTGAAAAAGCAAGTGCTGGCTATACAAGAGGTTACGCCGATCCAGAATATTTAAAAGTATTACCCACATTTCAACTTCCTTTTCTTTCCAAACAAAAAAAATACCGTACTTTTCCGATAAAAGGAGATAGTATGCCACCTGTTACAGAGGGGTCTTATGTTGTGGCTGAATATATTGAAAACTGGTTAAGTATAAGAAATCAATGTCCTTGTATCATTGTATCAAAAAATGAAGGTATTTTATTTAAAATTGTGGACAATCATCTACAAGACAAAAAAGGAATTGAACTTCATTCTACCAATCCAAAATATCCACCATTTTTTCTTGAAGCTGAAAATATTTTAGAAATCTGGAAGTTTGTAAACTATATCTCAGCTGATTTACCTTCTGTTAAGCCAGATGAAGAAAATTTAATTGAAACAATTCATCAAATAAGAAATGAATTAAGTGAGATAAAAAATAGATTGAAATAAAATTGTGTTTCACTTTTATTACGATAAAAATATTGTCAGTGTGATGTAAAGAGTTTTTTTATCAATTAAAATTAAATTAAGCTTTTTTAATAATTAATAATTCTGATTTATTTCCAAATTAATTATCAAAAAATAATAGGTGTTCCATAAAAAAAATCACACTCGAAATTACTCACTAACAAGCGATGGAAATTTTAAAACTCAACGATAAGGTCAATTTTTCAATATCGAAACATATTTGCTCCAAGTCAATTGAAATTATTACAAGTCACTGCAAATGAAGAAAGGGTGGAGCAATAAAAGCAACTATGTTTAAAAAAATATGATTTAAATGGTCGCATCTACTGTAAAAGATCAATATACCAATTACAATTATTAATAAGCTGAATCCAATTTTAATAATCGAACTCAGGTTAATAAGTCCAAAATTTTAAAATATGCAGATACAATATGAAAATAGATACCGCAAAGGTAGCATCGAAGATAATTTTTAATTGGCCTATATTGAATATGTAATCGGTATTTGAACAATAATATGGATGCTTTATAAGAATTTCGAACGGTAAAAAAATCTTTTTTAGATCCAGAAATAAAACATAAACAAACAACTTAAATCCTAATTTTTTTTTGTATAAGAACTTTGCATATTGTTTTTCTACTACAAAAAAAAGCCGGAATTACCGGCTGAAACTGAACAATTTGAAAAAATTATTATGCTGTTGTATGTTTTTACTCAGTTTTTCTTTGATTAAGAATATTGTGAGGAAATTTATCTATTTTGATTTAATTTAGCTTTTCATAGCTAAATTTAAGTCGAATGCTATTTTTGCATCAGTTCTTTCGTTTTCTGGTTTACCTTTTGAAGCTTTTGTTCCAGGCATTTCAAGAGAAGAAAAATCAATCTCAAAAGTACCTTTTGCCTCTAATGAGTTAGCAGTTTTATTAAATTTAACAGGCATTTTTGCAGAAATTTCTTTACCCATAATAGTTAATGTTGCTTGAATTTCATTTTCAGTCATTCCGTTCACTTTAACTAATACTTCGTTGTATTTTTTTGAGTTAAAAAAATCTTCTCCTGTCAAATGACCTACTAAATAACCTTTTTTAGCTTCAGGTAAATCTGAACAAACTATAGAATTCATGTCAATAGTAAACGTCCCAGTTACTGAGTTGTTTGCCAAAACAACTAATTCGCCTTTGCTTACATTAACTGTTCCTGTATGTGTATGTCCGTCAGAAACATATTTACCTGTCCAAGTTAATTTTGTAGCTTCATTATTTAATTTATAAGTTGTAGAACTGTCTTTTGACATTTCTATACTTGTCCATGAAACTAAAGCAATCGAAATTGCTGCTACTCCTAATAAAATTGTTTTTTTCATTTTCATTATTTTTAAATTTTGTACAAAGGTAATTCAAATTTAATTACCATGGTATATATTTATGAATTTTTTAACAAAATTTAATTTTTACCTTTTGGCATAACAAATCGTAATACAATTTGTATAAAAAATAAAGGGTTTAAAAACAAAGCTTATATTTGTAAAAAAAACATGGGACCAATAGGTGTTTTTGATTCTGGCTTTGGAGGGCTTACTATTTTAAAAGCGTTTAAAGAAAACTTGCCACAGTATGATTACATCTACTTAGGAGATAATGCAAGAACTCCTTATGGTAATCGTTCATTTGAAACAGTTTATCGTTATACATTAGAAAGTGTTGAATATTTGTTTGAACAAGGTTGTGAATTGATTATTTTAGCGTGTAACACTGCATCTGCAAAGGCTCTTAGAACTATACAACAGCAAGTTTTGCCTAAAAAATATCCTAATAAAAAAGTTTTAGGAGTTTTAAGACCAAGCACTGAGTTAGTTGGAGATTTTTCAAAGACAAGACATATTGGTATATTAGCAACAGAGGGAACGGTAAAATCGGAATCTTATTTAATTGAAATCAATAAATTTTTTCCAGATATAATTGTTCAACAATTAGCTTGCCCCATTTGGGTTCCTCTTATTGAAAACAATCTACATTCGACGGAAGGAGGTAAATGGTTTTTAGAAAGAGACCTCAAAATGCTTTTAGAAAAAGATGAAAAAATCGATGTCATTCTTCTCGCATGCACCCATTATCCTATCGTCCTACCTCTCCTTCAATCAATGGTTAAGAATGTACTTTTGTTGCCTCAAAGTCAAATTGTTGCAGACAGTTTGATGCAATACCTCAAAAAACATCAAGAAGTTGAAAATCTTTGTACAAAAAATTCTACCATTATATTTTTAACTTCAGATACTGCTGAAAACTTTGAAACGAAGGGCAGTTTTTTTTACGGAGAAAAAATTAAAGCCAAACAAGTTAAATTGGGATAGATTTATTGTTGTCAACTTCAATTATTTTTTTAATTTTTCTAAGTGCAAATTTCCAAGAAAAGATCACAACAAAAGTAAAAGCAACTAAAAGTAAAATTATAATCGTATTGTTATTAATTTCACTCATGTAGATAAGCATGAAGTCGTACAAACCATGCATTATGACAGGAATCAACAAACTTAACCATAGATTTAATTTTTTGCTTTGAGGACTTCCAAATTTTGCTAAGGACAAATGATAACCCATCACCACAGCGTTTAATCCATGACCTGGCACAGCCAATACAGCGCGAACAACAGCTACAAACAACCCACCTTGAAAAACATACATAATATTTTCAATTAATGCAAACCCCATTGAAACAGCAACAGCATAGGTGACAGCATCAAAATGGTCGTCGTAATGTTTACTTTTCCAAACAATCCAAATTAAAATAATCCATTTTGAAAATTCTTCCATCAGAGCAGCTGAAAAAAACGCATCAAAAAAACTCGACAAAATTGCCCCATCAAAAAATGGTTTTTAATAAGTAAGTGGAATATTTAAAATTAAGGTTAATATAATGGATAAAAAGCCACCTAAAAAGCATTTAAAAAGTATTGAAAATGGTTCTTTATGTTTATCTTTCGAATTGATATAGAAAAAAAACAACAAAACAGGTGTAATCGAAGCTATAAATAGTACCAACATAAATAATTTTTTGTAAATTTACAAGAATTATTTTTTTATATATAGTCTTATGAAAAATTTGGTGTTTAGTTGTTTATATTTATTTTTTCTTTTCAATTTATATTGTCAAACAGCAGAAGAATATTATACTTCTGGATTATTAAAACATGAACAAGGTGATTTTAAAGGAGCTTTAGTTGATTATACTAAAGCCATTGAATTGGATGGGGAAGATGAAGACGCCTTGTTAAATAGAGCAGTTATCTTACAAAGATTAGGTGATTATTTAGGTGCTTCAAATGATTATTCTCGTCTGATAGAATTATTTCCAGATGAAATGAAATATTATTTTAAACGTTCGGCAAATTATATTCATTTAAAGCAATTTCAAGAAGCAATTAAAGATTTAGATAAAGTCATAAATAAAGACCAAACACACAAAGAAGCTTTTTTTTATAGAGCAAATTGTTACCGAAATTTAGGTTTAAATAAATTTGCTATTGAAGACTATAACAAACTCATTTCCTTTGAAGAAAATCATGCTATGGCATGGAATTATAGAGGAGAATGTAAATTAAAAGAAAACGATACTAAAGGAGCATTAAACGACTTTAATCAAGCCCTTGCTTACGACAAACAATTAGTTGATGCCTATCTGAACAGAGGTGAGGTTAAAATGAAAATGAACGACAAAAATGGTGCATTAGAAGATTTTAAAACAGCAATCACTTGGCAACCAAAAAACATCGATGCATACCTAAAAATGGCAAGAATTAAAATAAATAATCGTTCGTACAAAGAGGCGATAATCGATGCCGACCAAGCCATTAAACTTGATGATAAAAAGTCAGAAGCGTATCTAATAAAAGGTATGGCACTTAAACACATAACAGAATATGAAAATTCTTTGCTTGCTTTAGACAAAGCCCTATCTTTTGAGCCAAATTTAGAAGAGGCTCATTTCTATAAATCTTTAAATTATTTGATACTTAAAGATACTACAAAAGGATTAAAATCTTTGGATAAAACTTTATCTTTAAACGAAAAACACGAGGAAGCATTACTAACAAAAGGGTTGATTTTATTTGCTCAAGAAAATTGGGAAGAAGCTAAAGAACAATTTACTATAGTAATTCAAATCAATGGAAAAAATGAAAAAGCATTATTCAAACGATCATCATGTAAAAAAGAATTAAACGACATTGATGGAGCAATAGAGGATTTAAACACTTTAATTCCTTTTACAATTGATTTAATTGACGCTTTGTATGAACGAGCTGTTTTGTATAACTTAAAAAATAATTTTAACGAAGCACTAAAAGATTTAAATAAAATTATTTCTATTGATGTGAATCACGCAAAATCTTATTACCTCAGAGGCATGTCATATGTGGGTTTGGAAAAAACAGAGATGGCGTGTAAAGATTTTCAAAAGTCGTTAGATTTAGGATCAAAAATTGCTACCGATGCAATAAGGGAGTTTTGTCCTTAAATTGTTAAACATTGATAAAATCCCCTTTATTTCTAAAAAATTACTTATACTTGCAAAAAATAATGAATGAAAAAAATCATTTTCCTCATTAGTCTATTATTGATTTTGCATAATTTTTATGGACAAAAAATTATTCGTGATTCAATCAAATTAATTCAATTATCAGGTGTAGTTGTTGCTTCTGACAGCTTAGAACAGTTGCCTTTCACCTCAATTTTTGATTTAGGCAGTAGAAGAGGAACAGTTGCCGATTATTACGGTTATTTTAGTTTAGTCGTTTTTCCTGGAGATACTTTACTGTTTAGTTATTATGGGTATAAAACCTCTTCTTTTATCGTTCCTGACACATTAAAAGAAAACAGATATTCTATTATTCACATGATGGAAAAAGACACCATTAATTTACCCATGGTTACTGTTTATCCATGGCCATCTAAAGAAGATTTTGCAAGATATTTTGTTGAAATGAAACCGTATGATGACGCTCTTCGCAGAGCTCAAAAACAACTTTCAGGAGAAAATTTGGCCTTTATAGCAGCAAAATTATCCACCGACCCGTCTTTGTCTTATGCATGGCAACAAAATCAAAGACTTACACAGCTATATACACAAGGTCAAATGCCTGTTAATAATCTATTAAACCCATACTCTTGGGCTACTTTTATTGATTCTTGGCGAAAAGGTGAATTGGGCAGAAAATAGGATATTTCTATACATAATTTCGTCATTAATTATTGTTTATGGTTGCAATCAGACTCATCAAAATAAACAGGAATTAAAAAACAATAAATCAATAGTCAAATATGCTCAATATTTCGATATTTTTGAATATAAAAACGGATATAAACTTCAAATTATTAATCCAGACAATGGAAATATTGAAAAAACATTTTTTGTAAATAAACATTCAATAAATAAAGAAAAAAACCAAATAAAGGTTCCAATTAAATCCATCATTTGTTTGAGCGGTACAGACATTGGTTACATTAATAAATTAAATAAAATAGAAAAAATAAAAGGAATAAGTCAACTAAAATACTTACATGACAAAACTTTAAAAAAAAAAGTATTAAATAAAACGATTAAAGAATGGAATGACATTCATTCACTTTCACCAGAAAAAATTTATAAAGAATCTTCTATTTTATCTTATAGTGGCATGGGAAAAACAATTGAAAAAGAAAAGCAATTCCAACTATTAAATATACATACTCTACCAAACTATGACTGGCGCGAAACACACCCTTTAGGTAAGGCAGAATGGATAAAAATGTATGCCCTTTTGTTTGACAATTTAAGTGAATGTGATAAATTATTCAGACTAATAGAAAAAAGATACAAACATTTAAAAGAAGAAGCAAAAAAAATCATACAAAAAAGTAAAATTAAACCAAGTATTTTGTCTGGATCTTTGATTAGTGAATTTTGGTATATGCCTGCTGGTGATAGTTATTTTGCTCAAATAATAAGTGACGCAGGGGGTGATTATATTGCAAAAAATAATAAAGGAACAGGAAGTGCTGTTTTTACAATTGAACAAGTTGTAAAACAATACCGACACACACAAATTTGGATTAACCCTATGTTTTATTCTTCAAGAGAAATGAAAAAAGCAAGTCAAGTTTATACTTTATTTGATGCTTTTGCTAATAAACAAGTGTATTGTTATTCTCACCAAATCAACTCGTTTTGGGAAAATTCAGCTTCAGAACCAGATAAAATTTTATCTGATTTAATTGAGATTTTTCATCATAGAAATAAAAAGAAAATGTATTTTTACAAAAAAATATCTTTTTGAAAAGACAGTCGATTGTACTATTAATTGTAGCTATTTTAATCTTCTTTTTTTTATTTCATTTATTTTACGGAAATTTTGAATTGTTTAAATCATTCTTTTCTTCCCACAACTACTCAAAAATCATAGAAGAGAAATGGTTGATAACGAAAGAAATTCGTTTTCCCAGAACAATCATTTCCGTTTTTGCAGGTTCAGGATTAGCTGTTGCAGGGCTTTTATTACAAACTTTTTTTAATAATGAATTAGCAGGCCCTTCTGTTTTGGGTATTACATCAGGAGCTTCATTGTTTATCAGTTTAAGTGTTTTTACTGGCTTTACTTTTTTTCAAGAAAGCAATGGTTTGTTTTTGAGTGCATTAACAGGTTCAGCTTTTGTCTGTTTGATTATACTATTTTTTTCAACCTACTTAAAAAATAAAATTTCTTTGCTGTTGTTAGGAATAATGTTAGGGAGTTTTATTAATTCATTTATTCAAATTTTAGAAATAAAAAGCAGTGAAATAAATATTAAACTTTATACTTTTTGGGGATTAGGTTCTTTACAACACTTTGACGTTTCAAATATTTTCATGATTTCCATTGTGTTTTTTTGCTGTATCATTTTGTTGTTTTTTTTAATAAAACCATTAAATTTATTGTTGCTTGGGGAAAAAGAATTAATCTTAAATGGTTATTCTTTTTTAAGGATAAAATGGCTTGTGATATTAATCAGTTCGACGTTAACAGCGGTAATTACAGCTTATTGTGGTCCAATTGCATTTATTGGATTAGCAGTGCCAAACATTTGTAGGTTAATATTTCGCACCTCATCTCATTCCACTTTATTACTTTTTTCTGCTTTGTTGGGTAGTTTGTTTTTAATCTTTTGTGATTCTTTGGTTTTGATGTTTGAAAATTGGATTTTATTGCCCATAAACGCCATTACTTCTTTGTTTGGTGCACCTATTGTAATATGGATTTTATTGAAAAAATGGTAGATGTTAGAGTTGAGAAATGTTCATATAGGATATCAAAAACCCTTATTTAATACGGGTGAAATTTCGTTAGATAAAGGTCAGCTGATTTCTTTGTTTGGGAAAAATGGTTCTGGAAAAAGTACTTTTTTTTCTACACTTTTGGGCTTCCAAAAATCAATTTCTGGTGAGATATTCTTTGACCATTTACCAGTCCAATACGACAAACGAAAAGAAATCAATTCTTTATTTTCATACGTAAACACAGAGTTTAAAGGGTTAAATTTTATGACTGTTTTTGAATACATTTCACTGGGCAGAAGCAGATTTACCCCATTGTTAGGGAGGTTAAGTGAAAAAGATTTAAAAATCATACACGAAAAGGTAGAACTATTAAAAATCAAGCATTTATTAAATAAACTCACTTCCAACATAAGTGATGGTGAAAGACAATTATGTTCAATTGCTAAAGCTTTAGTACAACAAGCACCAATAATTTTATTAGATGAACCAACCTCATTTTTAGATTATTACAACAAAAAGCTTATCATGAACTTATTAAAGACACTTTCTTTAGAAGAAAATTTATTGATTATTCAGGCAAACCACGACGTTCACTTATGTTTTGATTATTCAGAGACAATTATTTGGATAGACACAAATAATAGAAAATTGATTTTGGAAAATTTGATTAATGTTGAAAATAAACAACTATTAATTGAGTCTATTTTTGATTTTAAAAGGTAAATCATTGATTTAAATGTATTTATTCTTGTTAATTTATTTTATAACTTTGTTCTAACAATTTTTAAAATCTATAAAATGAAAAAAACATTATTTTTACTTCAATTTGCTTTTTCTGTTAGCTGTTTTTTTGCTCAAAAAGTAGCATCTTTTATGAATCAATCTCTAAACTATTCTGAAATAGGTGCAAAAAACACAAACATCGCAACTATTCAAAACAAAGCCGCGGGTGATGTCGTTTATGAAGAAACTTTTTCTTCAATTGGTACATGGACAACTGCCGAAGTTGATGGTGCACTGTGGTTACACGACATGGATGGGCCAAATGGACAATATTCAAACCCTGCTACTCAAAAAATCGAATCTACCTCTTCTTCAAATGGTTTTATGATTTTCGATGCTGATTTATCTAATCCTGCTCAACCGTATTCAAACAGAGTTGGTCATTTAGTATCACCAATAATTGATTTAAGTTCAACACCCAATGTGTATTTATATTTTGAACAATTTTATCGAGTTTGTTGTTCTTATGATTTTATACCTAAAGTAGAATTATCTTCCGATGGATTTCAAACTGTTTTTACTTATGATGTAAGTGTTTTTGGTGTTTCTGTAAACGACAATTCTGGCACTCAAGCAATGACGATAAATATTAATGATTTTCTTAGTTCAGGAGCAAATTTAAGTACCGTTCAAGTTCGTTTTGTATTTGATGGTTCAGCAGGTACCTCTCATTATTTTTGGCAAATTGATGATGTACGTTTTGTTGAACAATATTCTCACAATTTAGTGTCTTTAAACGCATGGTTAGGTGATGTAGTTTTAGATTTTGAAACTACTGAAGTTCCTACCTATTTTAATCATACATTAGTTACTCAAATGGCATTACAAAATCTTGGCTTTTCAAATCCATCAAACACAAGTCTTCAAGTTAAAGTTTTAGACGTGAACAATAGTGTAGTGTTTACTCAAATAGGAGGAACTTTAAGCAATAATTTTACCCAAGTTTACGATACTATTTTATTTACAACGACTTTAAACACAGGAACTTTAGCTGTTGGAACATATACTGTAGAAATGACAGTTCAAATAGGGGAAACAGATGGAGACTTAACAAATAATGTACAGACAAGAACTTTTTCAGTTTCAAATGATAGAATTTCTACTTTTGATTATGATAATTCAATTGGGTATTATGATGCTGCTTATAACTATCGTGATCAAACGACAAATCAGGTTCCAAACATGATAGTAGGAACATTGATACGGATTCCAAGTAGCTCAAGTGATGTATTTTTAAATAGTGTTGATATTGCTTTATATGACGGAACATCCTCCTATCCTTCTACTCTTAACGAAAATTTTAGAATTGGAATATGGGAATACGATCCAAATGAAGCAGATTTCCAAAGTAGATTTATTCAATTTTCAGAAGAATATACTTTCCAAGTTTTAGATAATAATACGTCTAATACACCAACTTTTTTTACTTTTAATTTATCAGAATCATTAGGTACATCCCCTACAATTCCAATATTAGAAAGTGGAAAATATTATTATATTGGACTTACTCATGATGGTGGAATTTCTAAATATTTATGGTATTATGCAACAAATAATGACGATGATTATTCTTCTTATATTTATGGTCCTTTTGGTGCCAATGATGAGACTAGATGGTTTACAGCAGGTTATGATCCATTGATGCGTTTTAATATTCAAAGAGGAGTTGGTTTAGAAGAACTTTCAGAATTAAATGTAAAATCAACACTTTATCCTAATCCTTTGAATACTCAAGAGCAATTGTTTTTAAGTCTTAATTTAAAAGAAGAAAGTACTTTGAGTTACAAATGGTTGGATTTGTCAGGAAAAGTAATCGAACAGTCTAAAAATGAACATTTTGATTCAGGCAAACAAAAATTGACTGTTAAAACGAATAATTTAGACAATGGGATGTATTTGTTGGAAGTTTACTTAAATAATGAAGCATTTACATATAAAATGAATATACAGCGTTAAATTATAGCATAATTATTTTTATTAATAACTTGAGTTCGTTTATTAAAATTGGATTCAGACCGCTCAAAAATAATGAGTTACGAATGACACTTTTGAAGATTTATCGAGATAAATCGATAAAGGGTTGTGAAGTAAATCGTTGTTTATCAGCGGAATATTTTTTCACTTTATATAAAAACTTGTTATACTTCGTTGTTTTCTCTCGATTTAGCCCGCTAAATTTTCGATCAAAATCCTTGTCTAACAGTTCTTTATATTAATCTGAATTTCAATTTTACTATCGAACTCAGGTTAATAAGCAGATTGTTTTTAACCTGCTTATTTTAAAATGGGACTACTGAAAAACTACAATTGCAAAATTGAATAGAAAAAAATGGAGTCGGAAAAGGGGTCGAGTTTTAAAAAAAAAAATAAGATAAAAATTTCGGGGGCATAAAAAAAAGCCTCCAAAAAGGAAGCTTTTTCGTGCTTTAGCGTTGAAAATCAACGACTTAAGCGGTCTGGACGGGACTCGAACCCCGCTCCAATATCTTTGATTAACAGTATCTTACAAATCCTTATGCATATCTCCACCGAATAGCCCACTCAACTTTCTGCTTCTGCATTAGGAAATAAATGAACGAATTGCTTTGAATTGCACTACAAATATAACCATTCTTTACGGATATATGATAATTCATTGAATTATATTTTACATAGGAAGTATGTACGGGTAATGTTCGGGTAAAAGTGGGGTTTCTTACGTGGTTTTTCAATCTGCTTTGACGCAAAATAATGCAATATAACTCAATAGAAACGAGCGTTACAACTATCTTAAATGCAATCCGTTACTTTGATTGACAAATGATTTTTTAACTGCTTAAAACTGTAAAAATATGGCACGTCAATCAGGTTTAATTAAGTTGAAAGGGACATTGGATAATGTTTCTTTCTACAAAACGAAAGATGGGCATTTAGCCCGAATGAAAACTTCTGTTGATGCGAAAAGAATTGCATCAGATCCAGCGTTTGAAAGAACGAGAGAAAATAACAGAGAATTTGCTAATTCCGCAACTGGTGGTAAAGTGATGCGTGATGCACTTCGTCCAATGGCGTTAAATGCTTCGGATAGTCGAGTTATTTCTCGATTAACTAAGGTAATGACCGCAATCAAGAATTTGGACGCTGTGAGCGCACGTGGTGAGCGAAACATTGGACAAGGTATCACCGACCCAAATGCTGTGTTGAAATTGAAAGGGTTTGAATTTAACAAGGATTCACTTTTGAGTGCAATCTTATTCAAGCCAATGACAATTAACACTGGTACAGGTGAAATTGTTATTGCGGATTTAATCCCTCAAATGGATGTTGTATGGCCACAAGGCGCAACGCACGTTCAATTTACATCTGGGTTTGCAGGTGTTGATTTTGTGAACGGAGATAAGGATTTACAACTGTCAAACGTAGTAAACCTTCCAATTGATGGAACGCAGACTACGGTTACTTTAACTCCTGCATCTGCACCAACTGTGGCAGGGACAAATCTTTACCTTTTGAAGATTGAGTTCTTTCAAGAAGTAAACGGAGTTCAGTACACGTTAAAAAATGGTGCGTTTAATGCGCTCCGAGTAGTTGAAGCACAATAATTCTAAAACTGGAAAAGATGAAAGGATTAACACTGTTTCAACGCATCAAGGCACCAATGCCGAAGTTTTTTATCAAACTCAGAATGGTTGGGTTGATATTGGCTGCAATCGGTGGTGTATTGGTTTCAGCACCTTACGCAATCCCTCCTGCTTTGGTGACTTTTGGTGGTTATTTGATTGTAGCGGGTGCAGTTGCGACCGCTGTCGCTCAAACAACTGTGGAGGACAATAAATGAATATTAATTTTTAAATTCTGTAAAATGGAAAAAATGAACAACTGTTTCAATGACGATTTGAAAATCGAGTTGAAAGCATCAAGAAGACCGCGCTTCAAGGCAGGTGCGGAATTATCCTCTAAAGTAAACCTTATGGGGGTTGAAGTAAATCAAGAAACTACTGAAGAAGTAGAAACAATCGAAGTTAAGTTTGTTTTATCTTCTGAGATTTGCGAGAAACCCAGACCAGGGAACTGCAAGTAGGAAACGAAATCTTAATTTGGAAAGAGGGCGCTGATTGGTTGCCCTTTTTTTTTGTTTCTTATCATAGAATTTGCCTTAAAATTGACTTAGGCAACCAACTGCGCTTAGTGAAGCAATAAGACAAGGTTTTTGGATAAAAAATACTACCCGACTTGTATCGAAAATTAATATTGAGAAAAAGGATTTTGTTTTTAAGCGAATCGTCAAAATGAAAGATAAAACTGAGGGTGGAGATTTTTTATTCAAAACCCGTAGGGCTTGACCTTGACGTTTGCGGAACGGGGGCTATCTTTGACTAAGACAATGTTTAAGGAATTTGGAACGTGAATTTGATTTTAACTATTTACTTTTTTTAAACTAATGCCTATATTTTTCATATAACATTTAAATTAAAATGAAATTTATGAAAAAGAAAGAGTATCAAACAGGAACAGTGACATTTAGTCAAGTAGAAAGTGGATGGTTTACAACTTGGATTTGTGATAGATCAAATCAAGGTTGGGAATTAAAATCAACAGAGCGTTATTTTAGCAAGGAACATCAAGAAGATTGTTTATTTTGGGTTTTAGAACGTGAATATTTAAGTGCGGAAACGCAGGAAATACAGCCTTGAGCCAGAGCGTTGGGAAAACGGAAGGAAGCCGAGTAGTTTACGGAACGGCTGACTGGAGTGTGGGTAGCAAGTGGAATGATGAGAATGGAGAGATAACGGAATGAACGAAATGGAACGCGCGAGCCGACTGCGAGTTGAGCAAGGGTGGTGGCAGAATGAGGAACCCAGAGGGGGACGACTGCCGCCTACTGTTTACAGCAGGGCTGGCGCGATTTTTTTGCGGTGTGTGTCGGGAAAGGCAAGGGTTGTGATTGAAAGAAACGTAATGAGTGGGATGGATAAGCAATGAAATAAGTATTGGCTACTTTGTAAGATTGCAAACTTTGCAAAGTTTACATTTTAATCAGCCTATAAATTTGCTTACGCAAGATTTAGTGTAGCCAGTTTATTGATTTGCTTTTGTGTGATGGATGAATGGAGTGTAGAGAATGAACAACTCTTGCGTGGGGAGTGGTAAGGGGCTGAATGAAAGGAGGTAGTTTACGGACGACTGGAAAGAAGCGCCTGAGAACGGTGCAAGACCCTGCAAAAATCGTGACAGCCCGATTAGCCCGCAGCGACCCGCAGGCGAGCATAACTATAAGCAACGGTGACACCCCAATAAAAAAACTGCTTTAGCACCTGACTTCCGCAGTGGGACACCCAAATTAAAAATTGAATATTTTTTGTAATTCAATTTGTTCTTCATTCAGTATAAGTGTTCTTTTTATTTTTTCTTTTGTTTGTGGTGTTATCACTTCAACTTGGTAAATACTTTGAACAATTTCAATTACTTTCTCTGGTGAAAGGTTTGTTTTCTTTTCATTCAGTTGTCTTTCAAGTTCTTTATAAACCTTATAAGCAACGAAATTCAAACAAATATGAGCTTCAATTCTTCGTTTTTTATAGTGAAAAATTGGTCGTATTTTTAAATCGGTTTTAGCAATCCTAAAAGCTTTTTCAATAGCCCAAAGTTGTCTATAATTTTCTAAGATTTCAGTTTTATCTAGTGTTGAGTTTGTTATATATCCTTTAAGTCCATCCCATTTTTCATCCTCTTGTATTTTTTCTTCATTTATTTTTAAACTAATTTCACCATCCATTTCTAAAAACTTATTGTATCCTCTATTATTGATACTAGTTTTTGTTAGTTTACCTGTTTTTAGACTTTTTTCGAGGCGTTTTAGACCTTTTTCTCGATTAAATTTATCTTTTTTGGCTCTATCCTCTGAAAAGCTTATGATGAGCTTCAAATTGTCTTTATTTATTATTTTACTCTCTCCGTTTTTTAAGGATAATCCTTTTATTTCATCTTTTATATTTTGCTTTTCATTCTTTATCCTAGCTCCTAAAATAAATTCATATTTATTGTTCTCTAATTCTTTGATGTTATCTGCTGAAAGCAATCCTGAATCAGCAATGACGACTAAATTATCGATATTATATTTTTCTTTAAAACTATTTATTATTGGCAACATTGTATGTCCTTCGTATTGTTTTCCTTCAAAAATATCGTAAGCTAATGGATAACCACCCTTACTTACTAACAAGCCCAATACAATTTGAGGATTTTGATGCTTTCCTTCTTTTGAAAACCCTGTTTTACGAAGTTCGTCTTCATAATCTGTCTCAAAATAAATTGTTGTTACATCGTAAAAAACAACCTGTACATTGCCTTGTAATATTTTCAAAGTATGTCTGTAACTTATTCTTTGAACATCTTCTTTTTGTGATTCATTTAATTTATCCATATATCGATAAATTTCATCTTCAGTATATCTTTTTTGTTGATATCTTGACAGATATTCTGTAGTTTTTAATTTACTTTTTGGATAAACTAATCGATATAAAACTAAGTCTCTAAAAAGTTCGTCTTTTATTTCATTAAATCCTATTTCATCAAATATTTTACCTAAAACTAATTCAATTCCAACTAACTTATGTGAACTGATAGATGAAAGAACCTGATTGTAAAGGGCAGAATAATCAAAAAAATCAAATTCTTTTTTACCTGTTACTTGAATAATATATTGCTCAGCATCTTTAACAAATTTTTCAATCAAATTAATTTCATGACTACTACCAATTGTTTTAATGACTTTATATTTTCCTGAACTTTTATCAATTACTTGAACACTTACAAGCCCTGATTTATTAAGCTTTTTCCGAACAAACATAGTGTAAATTTAAAACAAACACAGTCTGGGACACCCAAAATAAAGAAAAAAATAATGCAAAATTATAAAAATCAATAGTTTATGATTTTTACATTGTTTTTTTGCGGAAGTCAGGAAAGGAGGTAGTTTACGGACGACTGAAAAGAAGCGCCTGATAACGGGGCAAAACCCTGCAAAAATCGTGACAGCCCGATTAGCCCGCAGCGACCCGCAGGCGAGCATAACTATAAGCAACGGTGACACCCCAATAAAAAAACTGCTTTAGCAGACCTTAGAGGGGTTTGGGGTGGCAGAGTAGTTGCGACTGAGAGAGGAAGCACCCACGAGAAGAAAGTAAGTGGAACTTGGCGCGCGCAATTCTGAGCACGACAAAAGTGGAACGGTGCAGACAAGGGCAAGGACGATAGGACGCAGCTTGTATTACCCTTGACTGCGTACTTTCTGAACAGGGAGGTGCTGACGAACGAAGACCTTATTTCCTGCGTGGGGGAAAGTGCGTTGGCAAAAAGGTAGTGCATAACGGAGAGAGGAACGAGCGGAGATATGCTCTACCTGTGCGGTGCTGGAAGTGGGTGAATGAAGAGAGGTACGAACGGAATGAACCTACTGGAAGCACTGGGAAGTGCGTGGGGATTAATCAATTTCATTTAAACGAGATTTTTTATCGAAGTAACCAGGAGGGGATGCTTTGAACTTTATACCATTCTTCTTTTTATTATATTTCGAGAAGTCAAAATTTTGAGCGTTATCTAAAGATTTAATAGGGACAGACACTGAGTGTATGTTGAACATTTTCTGACCTTGATATTTATAAATTAAACGATCTTGTGGGGTGTCAAATGGAGAGATAACAACCGAACCACCATAGAAACCTGTATTGCATATGACAATGTTACAATATAACAACCGAGCCAATGATTCAGCCATATGAAAATAAGTTGTTAAATCTTTGTTTAGTGAAATAATGAATAAATGATGTATTCGTGTTTGATAAAGCAACATACGTTCAATATCAAATATATCTGAACATATCATTATACCAAAATTTCCAAATTTACCACTTTTAAATATGTACATATTTTGTTCTGGATCTTCAACACATTTATTTAGAGCAAGATTATTGAACATACCTTTTTCCATGTATGTAAAGTATGTTTTACCGAACATGAGAGATTTTAATCTGCTTGATATTAATCGACTACCCCAATTATTAGGAATTGTAATTACACCTCTATTACGAACCCTATTAAATAAAGGGTCTTTATAAAAATCAGTACCAGCAATAATTACGACATTATTCCTTAATGAAATAGATTTTATCAATGATATTTTGTCAATTGGCAAGTGCAATTCAGGTATCAAAATAACATCTGGTTTATTCGAATCTTTTAATAACAATGAAATACCAGATTTAATTTCCTGCCAAACTCGACTTGCTGTTACAGGATCAATATTAATATTATATGGACCCTTGCCCCAGCTTTTATCAGGATCAATAACCGGTTGAATAAGACCAATTCTTAATATTTCATTCATAGCTTAAATACTGTAATGTTTACCAATTTCTTCAATGTCAATATATGTTAGCTGTCTTGCTTCGTTTTCAAGGAGTGTCACTTGATACTTTTCAAGTTCTGTCTGAAGACTCGTTAGTGCATTTTCGAAAACTGTAAGATTATCAATTATCAAGTCATTGTAAAAAAACTTATTCTGTCCAAAAATGAAGTCTTCATTTTTTTTCGAAAAAATTGAATTTAAAAAATGTTGTGTGTGGCTCGATATTGGCTGATTTTCAATTGTACTCATTGCCCCAGAATAAAATGAATCTAAAAAGAGTTGTTTATTTGTGCTACTATGCCATGATAAGTCTTTTGAGAGTAACTTGACCATTAAAGTACATAAACCTACAATAAGTGATGTAAAACCATTCCCAAAGAAGATTGAAAGAAAACCACTCGTTTCCCAATAATTAATAAATGGAATATATCTATAATCCCCAATCATTTTGTCAACATGAATTATTGAAATTTTATCTTCTCTGACAACTCTTTTCCATGAATCCCAAGAATGTTTTTGCTTCATTGACCATGTTCTAGGAATTAAATAATTTTGAGGATGTACGAGGAAAATATTACGGATAGTGTCATCAAATAGAGCATTAGATTGCATGGAACCATACATTCTGTTTTTCTCTGATGCAATTTGCTTTACAATTTCAATAACGGTCCATTCTGAAAGACTTGGATCTATCCAACTGCTTTTTGAATTATTAGCTATAGTAACTTTTAACCATTTGTTTAATGGAATTCTGTTTTTAGGATTAAAAGATAGATTTTTCCTGATCTTAGGGTAATATTCAACGAATTGTTTTTTAAGTTGGCTATTACTATCAAAAACATCATACATAAACCCTTGATTATCTAAAATAAAGTCATTTCTTTCAAAAATAATATTCGTGTAGTTCTTAATTTTTGTTTGAAATGGAATCGAATCTAATTCTTTTTTGATATTTAAAATACTTTCAAAAAGGACAGGAGGAATGTTTACAGGATAAATACCAAGAATAGCCCATGAAACTCTGTTTTCAAGCTGTATCTTCAGGATATTGTTATTCCAAATCGTTTTATTAGCAGATATACTTCTAAGAATAAAATAAAAATAATCTTCGAAAGAGTATTCTGAATCTTCGTTTGTATAAATGTCAGAGTTTGAATTTTGGACAAAATCTTGTATCAAATGAAATAAGGATGAGGAGGATTTTAAAATGTGATTTTCATTAGGTGATACCACTTCTAATTTTGAGACATTTGAGATAAAAAGATTTAAACGATAGGCATCCCAATAGGATGAATACTTTTCAAACAGACGGGATTTTGCTTGAAGCATGAACTCAACTAAAAGGATTTGAATATATGCTTTGATATAAGACTTACTCGCTGCGTGGATATTCGCTTTATCAACGGATAGATAGATTTCGTCTATTTTATCAATTCCAGAAATATAGCATAATTCAACACACCTCTTCCATAATTTTAATTTATCAGGAAATTCTATTGTGGCTTTTAACAAAAGGTCAAAAATTCGTTTGTAACGGAGTTGAATTTTATTTAATTCTATGGATTTATTTTCTTCAATTAAATCGGGATTGATATTTGAATAATTCTGGTCGAAAAGAAAGAAATTTGGTTCTAAATATTTAGCTATTTTACACAAGCGCATAGCTGCAAACGAAACTCTTGTATCTCTTCTTATTCCTGAGTCATTGAAATCGGTTAGAAGGAAAAACTTTAAATCGTTTTCACTGTTTTCCAATTCTGATTCGTCCATTAATGAAAACTCATCCCCATTCAAATTAGATATTTGCATAAGGGCATTGGTAAGAAATGGTTCAGGATATGTTACATTAAGCTTGTTATCGCTATCATTTAAAGATTCTTTTTGAGAAAAGCCTGTTTTTTGATCATAGTTATATATTTCGGGCTCAATTTTCTCATCATTAAATACAATGTTTGAATTTAATCCTGCTAACTCAAAATGAATAAAATCAAGAAATGATTTTATAGCTTCATTAGATTTAGCGATTATCACTTGATCGTCTACAAACTTAAAATATGCAAGATTTCGATTACGGTTAATCCAAGAATTAATTTTTTTGTCTAGCTCTAATAAAGCTACATTTGCTAAAAAACCTGCAACAAGTAACCCTGTCGGAATACCCTTGCAATTATCGGATTTGTCGTTTACAAAATAGTTTTTTAACTCTATCGAATCATCAAGGCTCCAACCAGAAAAACAAACTTTAGGTTTTAATAACTTTTCAATCCTTGAAATTATTAAACTAACATCATCCCTATTATATTGATTTATAAGAATTTCTTTGATGTTTTGTAATATTAGGTCAGGTTGGATAGATGGAAAGAATTTTTCAAAATCTAAGGTTAGCCAATAAAGCTCCTGACTTTCTGATAAAGCCCAGTAATTGCCATCAAGATAGTTGTATTCTTTGTGTTCTTTTGACATTTCATCTTCGTAGATGACCTTTTCAATATCATTTTCGAAATCATCTACTGTTAAATTGTTGCCTTTTGACAGAGCACGAATAGTCATGTTTATATGACGTCTAAAGAATGGCCAACTTTGACTCCATTTTCTATAAATATAAGATGATGTATTTTTTGTCGAACCTTTATTAATCTCTGAACTACCATCACTATTTTCAGTAAACCAAATAGGCCGGTATAACCTATTCCCATAATTCCAACTTTGAAAATTAGACTCAAAAAAATCTCCAATAACATTCACAACAGCTAACCAAATTATTTGGTCTTCAATATTTATCTTATAAAACGGACGAATTTTATTTGCTCCATTTTTATTTGCTTTTGGAAATGGTAATAGGTGTATTTTATGGGCTTCAAAGTTCTCATTTTTAACTCGTTCAATCAACAGAAATATGTTGGTTGCTAAATTAGCCTCAAAAGAATATAATTCTATTGGGTCATACCACTCATTTGACTGTGAGTAATGAAATTTCAACCGCTTAAATGCCAAGTAGAAATTCTCTTTATTTAGAAACTGATCTTTTAAGTCTGCCATTTTTTTTACAAAAACCAAAGATTATCTTTTCCGAATGATGGGATTACTTCTCCTTCGAAGTGAGGGAAGATTTCGGCTACCATTTCGGGGTATTTTATTGTTACTGGGAGGTTCTGCTGTTTTACGGATTTCCAGTACATGCGACTGAATTGGTAAACTTGGTCAACTAAGTTGTTGATTGTTTTGGCATCCTCCATTATTGTTTTATCTGTACTGCGGATTGTTAGTTTTACAGGAAATGAGTAACTATCAATTTTGTCTGAAGGTGTTCCTGTGTAGCGTGTGTTGTTGTTTAATAAAAATTGATTGAAGCCAACATTGATATACGTTCCGCTTATTGGAATTAAACCGTCATAATTTTTATCAAATGCAACAATGTCTGATGATTCTGTTTTATTGATGGTGATGATAACGATTGGAATGTCTAAGCCTAAATTATTGAGTTCTCTTTCGATTGGTTCGTATTCTTCTCTACTCATTTGCTTGTAGAAGTGAATTACCAATCGCTTGACTCCCGAATGGTTGTTTGCGTACATCTTAACGGCTTTACTTATTGAACCTGCTAATTTGTATGTGTCGTTATCTGTGTAGCACTCAAACCCTTGAAATAAGCCATTGTTTGAAAAACAAAATGCGCTACCAATGTAGCGGTGTTTTGAGTTTACAGGTTTAAATGCTCCAACGCCAACCACTAATTCATTGTACATTGAACGGTCTAACCGCCATGGAACACCTTGCAACTTTGCAAGGATTGCAATGGCTATGTTTGGAAGACTAAATTTAAATCCACTATCATTTACTGTTTCTGTTTCTACTACCTGAGAGGTAACACCATATTTGAGTAGTTCCTCTTTAACACGGTAGTAATATTCTTTTTTTTCGGGGTCTTTTTCCTCTTTGGTTATTGGAGTAACATAAATTGCAATGTATCTTTTATTATTATCAAATGTTTTTTCACTTAGTTGAGAGCGTATCTCTGGAATTGGGTTGTTGATGTCTTTGAATTTTATTTGATCATTTTTAGAAATATTCAAAGGTGTTTTTAATAATGTAGCAAGACTCGGAAATTTGTATGCTCCATTTCCAAGTCCTTCTTTAAAGTATGAGTATAATTTATTTGCTGTATTGGTATCTGCTTCGTGGCAAATAAAGAAAATATTAATATGTGAAAAAGGTGATGGTAGGTATGGACCGTTATTTAATATTCCGTTGTATGGGCTAATCCCAATTCCTTGAACTCCACTCTTTTTACCAAATGTAAGGCTGTTACTTCCATTACTTGTTTGCTTTACGCGAATATCTTTGACTGCTATAAAATCTTCATCACGCAAAGGAATGACTTGTTTAAACTCTTCTGTATTGATATAATTGTCAAAGAAATGCTTGATGTGGTCGTGATAGTTTTTGTATTTGTTCTGAACTCGTTTGAAACTTGTTTCTAACTCTAAGGCAGAACGCAAGGGATTATTTAGTACAGGGTAAATATTATCAATGTCTGCTTTGGTTTCAAAATCAAGGGTTTCGTATTGGTATCTTATACCGTTGTGAATTACCCATTTGAATAAGGTCGATTCTGCATCTACCTCTAAAATTGGTTTATTCAAAACCCGTGTATCACCCTCATAAGAAAGCAGTAATTCAGGATGTTTTGTAATTCTACTGATGTTGACCTTAACCGTGAACTTGCTGTAAACTGTCCATTCTTGATTGCTTTGAGATTTAGGTTTGAACCAGACTTCAACATCTTTTACAAAATTGGGATTTGTAACGTCTGCAATGTTTGCAAAGTGCAAACTTATGAGTTTGGTATAATATCTTTTCGCGAAACGTTTACTATTGTTTAAATCTATATCTGTTGTAAAGTCTGCGCCTTCTATTGTTTCAAAATCTGTATAAAGAAATTCCAATTCTTCCTCATCCCACAATTCAGGGTTTGATTCTTGTAATTCAAAAGGCCATAAAGACTTGTGTAGTCTTTGGCTATTATTAAATTCGTCACGGAACAAACCGAATTGTTTCACTTCAACTGGATGGTTGAATGTGACCATATTGAGTATAAGGTTTTGATTGGGCATATTATTTCTTTTTTAGTTCATATTTCAGATTTTCTCCTTTTTTGGTTAGTAAATACCTTTGTTTTGGGTGGTTTGGGCTGTCGGGATATTTCATTTCGATATATCCGTTTGTTAGCGCAGGTTCTAAGTAATTTTCTCTAAAATTACCTTCATGTTTTAATTCTAATATTTCTTGTATCATCTTCCTACTCATTTCACCGTCTAACACTTTTATTAGATTTCTAACTTCTACGGAAGTACTGCGGAAGTACTGCGGAACTTCTACGGTAACTTGGTCGGTAACTTGGTCGGTAGTTGGTCGGTAGATGGTTATTTTGAACGTATCTTCTTGTTCAAATTCGGGTTCTTTTAGGTTGTTTTCACGAGCAATACGCACTATATCAGCTGTTCCCGTACCTAATCTTTCAATGTAGCCCTTTAAATACATGGGTTCTGCCAATAAAGGATTTGCAGGAACAGAAGTATGTACTTTCTTTAATTTTTCAGTAGTCCAACCAAGTGGTAAAGCACCAGGGTTAAATACTTCTAATCTGTCACGGAATAACATTACTTGAACACTACCATTATTGGTATAGTCTCTATGCGCTATTGCGTTTACGATTGCTTCTGCAACAATTTCTTTTGGTATTTCATATTTACCCGGTATGGAAGTATCTTGTGAGCGTGTGCCTACTGCATAATCTAATTTTGATAATACAAATTCTTCTGCCTGATCTACCAATTCAAAAACATCCCCTTTGTAAACTTTATAAGATGGAATTGGTTTTTCAATAACATTCCCGTGAAAATAGGCACAACGCACTTCTGAATTGATAAAAAAGCGTTGCGGTTCTTTGCCGAAAAGCAAAATGGCTGCATTGGTAATGCGACCATCATTTAATAAATTGAGGTGCGTTAAAATGTCTTCAATTGGAGCGGTTTCCTGTAAAGGAAAGCCTCTTTTAGAGCGTGCAACGCGAACAAAGTCTTTTATTTTTTCCGCATCTAAATCGTCAAGCGTAGCGGTTGCGTGTAAAGTTGCATCAAAAGGACCCGTACGGATGATTTCTTTTTCTACTAAATAATTCACCAATGATGCATATACAGCAGATTTTAGTTCTTCAATCGTTGAAAATCGTTTGCGAACCAATACGGATTGTGCTTTTGTAATGAAGGTATTTTGTTTGTCCTCCCGTTGATTAGAAGCATGGTTGGTAAGGTAAATTAATCTTGTTTTGTGATGTGTTGTAGCGTGGTCAAATTCTTTTTCGGTAGGAGAAATACCTTGTTCATCCACAAAACCATAATTTACACCCAATAAGGCTAAGTATATGTTGCACTGTTCTACTTCATGTAAATACATTTCATCTGCACGGTGGTCAACTGCTGGCAGTCTTTCAAACAAAAAAGGTTCGAAAAACTTTCCTAATAGTGGGTCAGACAAGATGTATTCATACAGGGCTTGCCGTTCGTTGGCAAACTCTGCTTGTACACTGCTTATGAATATTCTCTTTTTAGGCATAATTTATTAGTCTTTCCAATTAAATACCAAATCAATTGTTTTATTGTTTGGTTCATGTTTCTTCTCTATTGCATCAATTTTAACAATGACAGGAATATGAGCCATTAAACCCGCAAGGATGCATACGCCTGTGGGTAGAATTGGCAATGATTCAAATGATACCTTGTCTAAATAAGATATAGTCTTTTCAACAGCTTGTATATCCCTGTTATTAATCAATCTATGAAGAAAATAATTATGAAGTTGAGAAATTATAGTTGGAGAAATATCCGAAGGTCTTTGACTTGCAATAGTGAGGAACACACCAAACTTTCTTCCTTCTTTTATGATTTCTTCAAAAGTTTCAAGCCTATAATCTTTCCACGATTCACTTTCTCTCTGCGATTCATAGGATAAAATATTATGAGCCTCATCAATAATGATGTTTAAGTACTTATCTACAGTTTCTTTTTTTTGGTTTTTATGTTCTGAATACAATTTGAATGACACAAGCAAAGGGATTAGTTTCTTAGTACTCAAATTTGCATCATTCAAGTTAATGACCGTGAAATTCTTACCATTCCAAAAGTCTGTAGTTTTATCAGAGCTAATTTCAATAACCTTTTTAAAATCTTTCTGAAAACTTTTGAGCTTGTTTATTACTGGTGCTATATGTTCATTTTGAGCCCTGTTAGTTAAAACGTCATGAATTAACTGGAGATATAAGAAGTCTATCACTTTTGAAATAATATCTTCAGGAAACTCGTATTTATCTACGTGTTTATAAAGTTTGGTTTCTTTTATTAATTCTGGCTTTTGATCGAAAAAATCATAGTCATTATTAGGTACTTTATAAAAAGTAGATTTGACACCGTGCCAACTAAAATCATCTGTTAAACTTACTTCAACACCATCTTCAATGCTTGTTGGTAATATTTCTCTCACGTAATCCAAAAGCAAATAAGCTTTGTTTTTATCTGACATAGATAAAATGTGCTCTATTTTGTTCCTTAAAAGATTTTTATAATGAAGAAGTGAATCATCAGATTTTAGAACATATTGATAGTAATCTAAAGCACGTTTTAAAAATGGCTGTTGTGTTTTCTCTGTTGCATTTGCTATGATAGAGAATAATTCAATGTTCAATAAGTCTTTCTCATTAAAGACTAACTTCTGTTCACCTTCTTTAGTTTTTGTATTAAGGTTGATTACGTTTTTGTCTGAAATAATTGTATCACTTAAATTGTATTCACCATTGAAGTCGAAAAGCAAAAATTTCGCATTTTTGTTGAATTTCTTTTGTTTCTGAAAATTAGTGTATAGCGTACGGTAAAGTTTGGCTAATGTATATGATTTACCACTACCAGTATTGCCAAAAATCCCTATATGACTTGCAAACAAACCATTTACACCAATATGAATAGGTTGGCCGCTTTCTAAAGCAAGTACACCTAGTCGAAGTTTAACGTCCTTTTTTTCATCAACAAAGTCATGTACTTGCTCAATCTCAGATTTATCAAGTAAAAAACATTCATTGTCAATGAGTGGTAATTCTTTGATTCCTCTTTCAAAGTTATTACTGTCAATAAACCCCAGTAAACTAACATTTAGAATACGGTTTATTTTATCTTCTTCTTTATTGTAAGCATGATTGACTGATTTATCTTCTTGAACTTGTTCACTTTCTACTTTACCGATTATTGAAATATAACCCTTAATGATTTTGATATACCCACCAACACCAACATTTTTGAGTAATTCTCCTTTGTATAACAAATGAGAGGCGTTTTTCTGCTTATCGACTTTTATTTTAACAATTCGACCTTCTACAGAAAAGACCTTTCCAATTCTAAAAATTGAATCCTTTAAAATAACTTGGTCTGATATGTTTACATCATTTTGCATCTACTAAGCGAATTGTTGGGTTTACTTTAAGGGCAAGATTTTCAAAAACAACTTTATTGATATTTTCAAAATTGAAATTGTCTACTTTTTCAAGGTTTTCGTCTTCTAAATTAGATTGATAAAAAGTAGCAGGGTCAATAACTTTAATATTGCCATTCAGAAAGCGATTCTTACTAAATTCAAGGTTATTTTCAATTGCTGTTTTTGCTTGATTATCAAAAGCGAAAATATATAACTGTGCAGTAGGATTGGAATTTAAAGCCCTAATTGTTATCTCCTTGATGTGTTCGTCAGCAAATGAAAATCCCATTGCAAATAAAATAGTGTTTTCTTTTTCCATTTCATTTGCAAAAAGCCTAAGTAGTTCGTAATAATACGTGTTCAATAAAGTAGTTTTGAATTTTTCTTTGGTTGGGTTAACAACTTGAATCTTGTTATATGACTCAAAAAACGACATCAACAAAGTTTCATCTATCGAAGACTTAATTTTTTCAGCATCTAATTTTAATGAATCTATAGTGCTTTCATCCGTCACATTAATAATTACCCCCAACTTTCCAAGGATTTTATGTGCTTCATGTATTTCTGAAAAATCGGATAAAACGATATTTTCGTTTTCTTTTCTCCAATTAACAGATCCGTGAAGTTTTAACAAGTTGAAAACAGGTATTTCAGAAGTGTTTTTATAATGAAGACTTGTTTTCTTATAGGATTTTTGAAAATTACTCAAATTAAACACTGGCTTAATCCTGCCTTTAAAACCATCATTACTCTCAACATTAGTTTCCTCAAATGCTCTTTCAAAAAATAAATCAATATTTGTCGTAAAAAGGTTTACTTGTTTACTATGGATAGGCATATATCTATACAAAAGGATTGTATTTAGCCATTTTAGAAAGTCTTTGTAATTTTTGAGTGTAGCATCAAAATCGGTTATTTCACTTTCAGACATGATATAAGAATCAACATTTTTAAGCATCACCTCTTCAAAATATCTTTTAAAAAGAGAAGCTTTAATGATGTTTTTTACGATTTCCTCACACTCTGTTGTTTCAACCTTTTCAATTAGTGTTTCAATGTTACCGAGAGTAATTAAATAATCACGTGAAAGCCCAGAACCTATCAAAAAATTGATATTACAAGATTGAATTGTATTTTTTAAAATATTTAGGTTCATGAAATGTTGGTTTGGATATATTTCAAAAACTCTGATTTTTTACCAGTGTCTATGTTTTGACTATTTAAAACTTCAACCAGATGGTTGAAAGTAAGCATGTTCAGTATGAGGTTTTGATTTGGCATATTAAATTTCTATTTCTAAGTGTTCATTTACAGATTTTTTAAAGTTTGAGGAAGCAGATATGTTGTATAGCGGTAAACCAACTAATTTGTATTCTTTGTTTTCTGATTTTAAAATTGAAGTACCTGCGTATTTACTCGAAATGTCGGTTAGGAATTTATCTTTCCACCCTTCTTTACTATTTTCAAAACTACCTGTGGCATCCTTGAATTGTGAACCTTTTGGCTCAATAAAGACTTGATAATACATATTCTTCCCTTTTGATTTTAGGAAAAGTAAGAAGTCTGGCATAAACCCTCTTCCTTCGTCAAAATCATAGATTTTGTATACCTCTTCGTTTCTTAATAGATTAATGTCTTCATATTTATCTTTGAAGTTATCCATTGTTTCTTTGAGAAATTTTACCAAACCTTTTTCTTCTGAAGTGCCATAAAACGAAGTTAGTGCGTACCAATCTTTGTCTTTTAGTTCTCTTTCTAAATCGTTGCTCTCAGGGTCTTCTACAACAGAAATTGCTTTAGGAATTTCGTAATATGTTTTGAATTTTTCAGCCTCAAATTCTGACCCGATGAACGGATGAGATATCTTACTAAGTTCTTCTGCAAATTGATTGAAAAATGCAGTTAAAACTGCAACTTGTTCATTGTTTGGAATGTCTGAAAAGTTATTGAATTTTGAAGGAACTGAAATTTTTAATTTCATTCCACCAATAAATTCATCTTTGAATAAATCATCCGTTTGCTCAATGTCCAGTTCCTCTTTCAGTTTATTAAAGCGGAGAATAGATTGATCTCTTTTAGAATGAATATTTAAAGCCTTGTATAGAATATGTCTTTCTACCTCATTGATTTTTGGAGTTAGCGTTCTACCTTCTTTAGTGGCAGTTTCTAAACGTGTTTTATCCTCTGCTTTATCTTCAAAATTAACAGTGGTTTCGCTAATAGATTTTTCAATAATTTTATATTCAAAACCCCAATCTTTCTTTAAATCTTCAAGCGAACGTTTCTTTTTATTCGGGTTTGGTTTACGGTCGTTTTTATAGATTTTTACTTTATGATAAAAAGAATTTTTATCTTCTTTTATTTCGGGTTTAATGTCAAATATTTTGAGTTGTTTGTCTTTTTCTGGTAATAACTCTTGACGTTTTAATTCTTTCTTTAATTCAGCAATATATCTTTCGTCTTTATCACTATGGAAGAAAAATTCTTCCAACACTCTTAACTCATTAGTTAGTGCTTTATCGAACTTTCTTTTATTGCGAATTTTGTCTTCATATTCAAATGGATAGTAACGCACACCTCTACCAATCAATTGTACTTCTGAAACGGTACTTTTACCTGCTGCACCTTTGTTTGAACCACCTGTATTTTGACCTTCATACATACGCACGATGTCATATAAATTAAGTACATCCCACCCTTCTGTTAAACGTTGACAAGTGAAAATTGCTGTGATTGGATTTTGTTTGTCTTCCAAACTATTCAATAATTTATCTTGCTCAGGTGTTGTTTTATCTTCTGCACGCCTACCAACTGCCTTTTTATCTTTGGAGTGAGTAATAATGCAATTACTATCCTTGAAAGCATCTTTTAAGTAGGTTATTATTGAAGAGTAGTTTAATTTGTTTTCTGCAATGTATTTAGATATATCTACAATACGACTTTGCCCCATTTCATAAACTTTATCTACTTGCTCTGTTTCAAAATTTGTTAGAAAATCAAAATCTTTTTGTGATAAATTGTCTATTACTTCTCTGAAAAAATCATAATCTTCTTGAACATTTTCAGGGTTTTTTTCATCAACAAACTTACTTCTGAATAGAATAACTGGTTTAAAGTTTGGTAGGTTATTCTTTATAGCGATTTCATAACGAAACCAATTGAAAAGCAGTGCTTGAAGGACACGTTGCTTTTTATTGAAAGAGGAAGAAACAAGATTGATTTCTTTGGTATATCCTGCTTTTAAAAAGTCTTTCAACTCGAACCTATAAATTGTTTTATCTATGTATTTTTTAACTACACTTTCATCTGTTGGAACGGTTGCTGTAAACTCTAATAATACATTCTTGTTTTCTTCTGAATCGGTTGCACCCTCTTTTTGTAAAATCAATTTTGTCACAGTATGTTCCCAACTCTTTTCAATCATTTCTGCACTTGCGTTCTCAGGGAGTTCTGTAATTACCTCCAAATCCAGTTGACCTTTTTTCTTTTTAGTGTCTGAGTTTAAGTGGTGGGCTTCATCTGCCAACATTACAATGTTTCTTCTTTGTAAGTCTTCAAGAAATATGCTATTTTCTTTTACTTGATATACTGAATTATGTAATTTGTGTATTGAAGTAAATAGAATTTCAATATCCTCAGTGTTATCTGAAAAAGTATCAACTTTTTTGACATTTATTGTCTGATCATTAATTACGATAGGATTTGAAAATAAATATTTGTTGTGCGCTGGGTCTGTTAAGTTATCCTCTGTTTTACCAACAATATTGTTTTGGTTTACAAAAAACAAAAAGTGACGATACCCTTTTTCGTAATAATGTAATATAAGAGCAGCCATTAATAAGGTTTTACCTGTACCTGTTGCCATATTAAATAACAAATGGGTTGGCTCTTGTGGGTTTTCAATTTCCTTTACCTTTTGATAGTCTAAGAAATTTTCTAATGCTTGCTTTTGCCAATCAAAGAATGGAAAACGAATGTTTTTTTGAATAAATTCTGGAACGTCTGAAAAATTAATTCGGTATTCTCTTAACTTCTCAGGTAAGTATTCGTGTAAATATTTGTCCTGTGCCATAACCTTAATCTTTTATTTGGTAAAAATCTTTTGTTAAGGCAATATCTTCTTTAGCAATACCGAATTGTTTATCTTCCATTTCATCACGGTTTACATACAATTGGTTATTGTCTAACATTCTACAAAACATTTCCTTTTGTTTGTTTAATGATAGTGCTTTGAATTGGTCTTCTTTAATGATGGACTCTTTAAAATCTTTAATACGAATATTGTAATGAAGAAAGTATTTAGAATAGAGCGTATCGAATAATTTTACCAGTTCATCAAATGTTTTACACGATTGAATTAATTCTTTCGCTTTCTCATTATTCTTCGCTAATTCTAAGTAGATGAAACCTCCTCCACCTTGCCAATTAGAACTTTTGGAAACTCCAGTTGAGTCACCGTTTATTACATTTTGTAATCTAACAACACTGTCATTTTCTTGATAGTCTAATTGTTCTATACCAATGTATTGCCTTTTTAATTTGTGTGCAACTGCTGCTGTAGTGCCACTACCTAAGTGGTAATCTAACACAATATCACCTTCAGAAGTAGATAGTTCCATTAAACGCTCTAACATTTTTTCAGGTTTTTTTCCTTTACGCAATGTCACGCCACCTTCGTTATGTATATCATTTGGTAATACGTCATTCCAAATGTCAGATATCATTTCACCAAATCTCCATTTATCCTCAACTTTAATGAGACGGTCTTTAAAAAACAAAATTGCATTACCCTGGTATAAATAATAATCTTTAAAACCATCCCTTTCAAATAAATATGTTTTAGAAGTATCTGATTTTGATATGTATTTAACCTCTTTAACACCAGATGATATACTATTGTCATCTAATCCAGCAAAACGAATTATTTTTTCTTTGTTGTCATAGTAGAAGTTTTCCAATAATATATCATATTCAGTGCCTAATTCTTTTTTTAATTTATTTTTAGGAATATTTTTAAATGCAGCAAATGCTTCTAAAACACTGCAATATTTCCATTTTTCGGAATCATCTTCGAAATTTGTTATAAATGTATTGTATCTATTATCTCTTTCTTTTTCTTTGAAAACTTTATTAGGAGACCAATTAGAACCTATTGAATATATCAAAAGGAATTCACTAACGTTAACAACACCGGGATTTATAACTTTCGCGCCTGATACGGAACTTCTTTTTATTGTAACAATGTTTTTCTTGTTTGCTCTACCAAAAACTTCATCCATTAATATAATGACTTGACTAACCTCATTATGATCAATACTAATTGCCATTGTACCTTTATCACTTAAAAGTTCTTTAGCAATTATAATTCTATTATAAACAAAAGTTAACCAAGATGAGTGGTTGAAATTATCGTTGTAGGCAAAACTATCGTTTCCTGTGTTATATGGAGGGTCAATGTAAATCAATTTAACTTTACCTTTAAACTCATTTTTAAGAGAGTGGAGTGCTAAAAGGTTGTTGCCTTTAAAGATTAAATTATTAGTTATAACTCCCTCTTTATTGCGGTTGAATTTAGAAGGTTTTTTGGTACCATCTTTTGAATATTCTACAATATTGGTAAATGCTTTCGGTTCAAGCAATCTATCTTGTTCGTCTTTCGCAATAATATTATTGAAAAATATTTCCTTGCGTTTCGCTTGTTTTTCGTTGTATTGGTTAGTCTTGTGTCCTTTTTTCTTGTCGGCTGCAGAAAGTTCTGTGTCAAACTCATAATACGAGTCTAAACCTTCTTCTGTGCTTTGACCTCCTTCTAAAATACAATCCTTGTAAGGGAAATCTAAGACTATATCGGTATTGTCTTTTAGGAATTTCCCATTAATTGTAAGACCTATTCTGTTTGCGTATTTTGTAAAACTGTTATCAAGTTTATTCTGCTCCAAAAAGAAAATAAAATCATTTGCTTTGAACACATAGACATCTTTTACTTTTAAGAAAAAGTGGTCACGGGTTCTATCGTCTTCGAGTAAAGAACCGATTAATGTTTCTTCTAATTCATTAGCGAATTTTTTAACCACATTACCTTTTAATTCTCCCTGGTCGTCAACAAGGCGAGTGTCTTTTAAAAGGAGTTTTTCTAAATGGTCTTTAAATGCGATATCCATATCTTATTTCTTTAAATTATTATAATTGGCTTGTTCTTCTGCTACTTTGAGTGCGTTTAATCCTACTTCTTCATCCTCAATCACTTCATACACTCTATCTGCCAACCAAAGGGTAAGCAGTTCTTTTGTGTCAAGGTCTAATATTTTCGATAGCATTACTACGTGTTCTCGTTTGGCGTTTCTTTCTCCACGCTCAACTTTACTTAGCATTGCGGTATCAATATCGAGTTGAGCCGCTACGTGCCGCAGTAGTAATTCTTTTTCTTCTCTTCGTTGTCTTATTACTTCACCAAATTTGTTCATAGCTTTTATCTTTCTTGAAATGGTATAATCTAATTCTAATGCATTCACTTATTCAACAGTTTTTGACTTGACAATAATTGACAAATATAATTAAACAAATGAAAAATAAAGCAAAAGAGTGCAGTTAATTAGCAACTTACTTTTCAACAATTGTAAACCACGAAACCCGCAGAACGCAGGTTTACTTTGGTAAATGGTATTTATGGGGAGTTATTTTACTTTGGTGTACACACCATATTCTTCCGAAATGAGGTAGTCGGGCTGTAGTTTTTTGAGCAAATTATCCACTGTGCGAGTTGACATTTTGTATTTGTTACCTAATTCAACGGCTTTTGCACGTTTGAATTTATTAGGTAATTGCTCGTAGAACTTTAGTTTGTTTGTACTCCCTTTAAAAACCTGTGCATCATCCTGCTTTGGTAAGTTGTGGTACATCAATAAACTGTGTTCAAGATAGATATTTGCTAAGACTAATGCATTTTCGAAATCTTCATCTGTACAGAAAGGTTCAGGATCCATATCTCCATTTTCAAATTTTCGAAGTGCGGTGAATATCATACATATTCTGAAAAATACCAAGCCTAATCGCTTCACAACACTACCTGCTTCATCACCTGTAAATATGGCCACATCATTGAGCCATTTTGAAAAAGTTACGTTAATCTTCTGCCATTGAACAGTAGTTAATTGAACACTGGTTGGGCTTGTATTAAGGAAGCCGAACAAATCGAATACATCTTTCCCTAATTTATCAAATAGGGCAGTTAGGTTAACACCACCACCCAATGGTGACACATCACGCCATTTTTGTTCTGTTTTGAACGAATAGAAGATAAAACGGCTAAATAGACCATCCTCCGCAGATTGGATGAGGTTGCCCACTTGATTGGGAGTGCCCGAAAGGGCAACGGACAATTGAGGTTGTTTCACTTCAATATATTCATTATTGGTTTTTCGGCTACACGATATTTTTTCGTGGTGAAATGCCTTCCTGAGCATATCCGAATATCCACCCCATTCTTGCTTAAATACGTTGCCCATTGTGTCGGCTTCTGTTTCGCAAATTATCCCTTTACCATCATTTTGTTGCAAGTGCCAAAGCACTTTTGCGTTACTGGTATTAGCAGGAATGTAGAGCACATTAAAATTGGGTTCTTTTGGTTCTTCCAATTCTTCCTGGTCATCCTTTTTGCGTGATTTAAGTGCTGTTTTATACTCTTGCAGCTCTCTTTCATACTCTTTGCGGTTGGCATCAGATATTTCACGCATAGTGTCGTGAACACGGTCTGCCAAATTTTTGGCAGAATTAAGTGCACCTTTGCCACTTGCAGCAGGGGCAATGATAAAACCGAATAAATTAGGGTAATAAATGCGTTGGTCATATAAACCTGATACATTGGGAAGACAACCACTCAAAATACACAATGCACCAGTAAGAAAAACATCCCTTTCACGCACATCTGTAAAACCAGAAGCACCTTCTTTTAGAATATTCGGCAAGGTATCGAAGATACCAAGCGGAATAACTGGAGAGTTTTTCAAATAGTCTTCTTCGTCTATTTCCTCCTGTTGTGAGGTGGTTTTTGCTTTAGCAAATGCACCGAACTCTTGCGAGTGGTGGTTGTATGCGCTTTTTACGGATGCTTCAATTTCGTGATGGGATAAATCATACTGCTGTAAGATCATTTCTTGTGCTTCCTCTTGTGGTATTCCTTTTCGATTGCAGTTGGATGCCAGTAAGTAAATGAAGTTATTGCGATTGCCTTCTACATACTGTTCTTTCTGCTCTGTGAACTGAATACACTCTTTGAATATCAACGAATAATCACTTGACACAATCTCCAATTGTGGTTGAACTGGTTTCAGTTCATCTTCTACAACTTTGAAATTGTCGTAATCCAGATTAAAATACGCTTCGGGGTCATAGGACACGAAACAGAGGCGTGTAACGTCTTTGTTTTTCGGGTCGAACTCAATACTCAATTCTTTGGAGTAATGCGCTGAAACTTGCTTATATGCAAGTGTATGTTCCTCCACGTCTGTATCAACTCCCACAATGATTTTTAAACCTTCATTACTGGGGCTGGCAAAGGCAGCAATTGTAAAAGGAATTTCTGCTGCCTGGTCTCTCAGTGCTTTTACCTGTTCAGTTGTGATATGGTCAATATCTAAAACAAGGTAATGACTATATGCCACCAAACAATCTGCTGTTCTGCCACCTGCATATTTACCAGATGGTGTGAATGCAAGAAGGCTCTTTTTGTGTTTGTTGTACAAATCTTGTTGATTTGCTTGTAAAGCCGTGCGCAACGGCTCCACATTCTCTTTGTAAGTTCCATTTTGAATCGATTTAATAATTTCTGACAGCGGTTTGTTCTCAACAACCTTTGTAAACTGTTCAAATAATGACACGTCATTCATATTCTCAGGTTTTAAAGGTTAGTACTGCCATTACTACTCGACTTGTAATGGTTCTTGAGGTGTTCCTCTATATCGGCAGCGCGATAATAGATTTTAGACCCAATTTGAGAGTAGGCAATAATGCCTGCATCCCGATAATGTTGAAGTGTTCTTTTACTCACGTGAAGTAATTGACACACGTCTTGATTATCCAGCCATTTTTCTGACAATGGCGTTTTCTCCTTTTGCAAGTCTAACTTGCTTTCAATTTCTTCCATTTTTTTCATAAGTCTTTGGAAGGCTTCCGACTCGATTGTAATTAAACTCATAGTGCTACGAATTTTAAGGTTATTAAATAATTATCGAAGCAAAATTCAGCAACCGAGCACGCGAAATCATTGACCTATTGAATGGTCAATGATTGAAGTCAATGTAGTCAATGAAAAAAATTAAAGAGAGCGGAAAATTTCGTCTATTATCTCTTTATTTTTTGGATTGGGATTTTTTGAAGAGGATAAATTTGTTCTTGTTATCTGCTCTTTTTTTCCTTTGGTATAGAAAAGACCACATCTTACAATTAAGGCAAATGTAAGATTTGAAAAAGAAGGATTAAGTTTATCAAATACATACCGAATTTGGGTCGTTTCGGTATTGAATTGAACTTTAGGGAGAGTTTGATTTAATTCTCTTGCAGTAAGCACATCAACCATTTGTTGAGGTGTTGTAACATCTTCGTTGAGCAATTCAATTTGATTATTCAATTGAGTAACCACATTCAATAAGCGGGTTTTGTCACCGTTGAAATTGAACGATAATTTATTGCTTGGGGTAAGATTTTCATTTTCCATTTCCTCAAAAGAGGAAGTGATGGAAGTTAGGGTATTTGTAAGGGTGTAAATTTGTTCCTCCGGTACATCTTCATTCAACAAATCAAAATGTAATTCTTCATCTGTTGTAAGTGGAGATTTAATGATGTCTGAAAATAAGTTTTCTACTTCTAATAAAAAGCGCACTAAGGAAAGGCGAAGGATTTGCAGAATGTAAATACTTTCTTCGTTGTGGTTTCCTTCTTGATACTCTTTTGATGTTTCTTTTATTAAGTTTTTGATTTGTCCCAACACGTTATTTATATCGTATGTTTTGTCGGACTGTGAAGCAGGTCCCGAATACAATTGATATAATAAGTCTGAAAGACGTGTTACTTCATTCGTAATTAAATAGAAGTAGAAACGGCACTTTGTGTTCTGTGCCTTTGGTAGTTCTATATGAATGAGGGGAGAAACAATATTTATGCGGTCAGCAGCATTGTTCAATTCGTATAAATCAAAATCATCATCTTTAGTGAAACTGTCTTTCGGGAAGATGGAATTTAATGCTGTCTTGAACTCATTGATTGAGTTCTTTTGAGTGGTGAAACCACTTGTTCTTAAAAATAAATTGTAATCGCGCTCATTGAGAGTTTCTTGCTTCCAGGGGCGAAGCGATGAATATAGGATATGTTCGAAAATCTTTAATCTCACATTATGTTTTGAGCTGCGTCATTTGTTTAATAGTTGCAAAGATAATCAAAACAAAAAAAAGCCACTCGAAAGTGGCCTTTTATATTATCCGAACTTGACACGCAAGACTTCCATTTCTTGACTAATCTTTTCATCCAGTACTTTGGCATAAACTTGTGTTGTTTGAAGTTTTCTGTGTCCTAACAACTTTGATACGGTTTCCATTGGAATACCATTCGAAAGGGTTACAGTAGTTGCATACGTGTGCCGTGCTAAGTGTGTGTGCAATGATTTTTTGATTCCACACAAATCTGCGACTTCTTTTAAGTATGCGTTCATTTTCTGATTGCTCGGGACTGGTAACAATGTTCCTGCGATACTTCTGCAGGGATGATTTTGGTATCTGTTCAAAATATCCTCAGCCATTGGCAACAATGGAATATGACAAGGCACATCTGTTTTTGCTCGGTGAGTGTAAATCCATCTTCTGCCATCAATACCAATTTGAATATTTGATTCTTGAAGGTTTGCCAAATCTTTGTAGGCTAAACCTGTGTAACATTGAAAAAGAAACAGGTCTCTCACGACTGCAATCCGTTCGATAGACAGTTCTTTGGTATGGAGCGTCCTAAGTTCCTGCTCCGACAAATAGCCGCGATCAACCTGTTTCTGTGTTATCCTATAATTATAAAAAGGGTCTTTCCTGATATAATCATTTGCTAATGCAATACGGATAACTTTCTTCAATGCTTTAATATGCTTCATTGCACTATTGTGCTGACAACTGGCGGTTGTTTTTAAATAAAACTCAAAACCTGTAATGAATTTATTGTTTACCTCTGTGAGAGGCAAATCTTCATTGTGGTAGTTGGTTTTCATAAATATGCATAGATGTTTCAGAGCTGCATCAAATCGCTGAAGGGTAAGCGGTGAATATTCTTTGCCTACCAACATTGCCATATTTTTATTGTGTTCCGTGAACAGCTCTTTTAATGTCCATTGCTTTTCACCTAAACCGAGGAAAGCATTACGCAACATTTTTGCAGTGATGGTTCTACCAGACTCCTGCATTTGTTTATGGTGGTCGTAAATCTGACCTCTAACGCTGTTGAGGTAGTCATTTAATTGGTTGGCTTCATCACTATTCCCTTTTGCTTTGTTTCGGGTAGTGTCCCACAATTTTGGATTAATACTGCGCTTGAGAGAAATCTCTGCGCCTTTACTGTTTACAGTAATTCTTAAATAAACGGGTACATCACCGTTTTTCAATGGTTTAGACCTTTTCACGTAGAAAAGAACTGAGAATGTTGAACGCTCCATAATGTTCATTTTTTAATTGGTTAAACTTACAGCAAGCGTTCATTATAACAAAATGCAAAGTATTGAAAAGCAGTGCAATTACACCTTATTCGGTGGACTTTTTTCGTGGAATTTATGTCCACCGATTTGCCCACTGGTAAGTGGGTGAAATAGGGTGAAACTGAATGTAGGGAAAATAAAAAAGCCCTTCTAAATGAAGGGCTTTCGCTAAGTTGCATGGATTTGCAACTGTAAAAGCGGTCTGGACGGGACTCGAACCCGCGACCCCCTGCGTGACAGGCAGGTATTCTAACCAACTGAACTACCAAACCAATTTTTTAATTTTTCAATCTCCCGAAACATCGGAATTCAAAAATTGTGTGTGCTTTTCTCTAAAAGCTCTGCAAAGATAGTTATAATTTTTTTATTCAATACATTTTTGAAAAAAGTTTTTGAAATTGATTATTTTTGTACAAATTATTTCCATGTTAGAGATAGGTTTGTTTGGAGTCGGTCATTTAGGTAAAATTCATTTAAGATTACTGAAAGAATTAAATACTTTGTACAAAATCGTTGGTGTTCATGACAACAATTTGGATTATGGAAAACAAATAGCTCATGAGTTTCAAATTCCTTTTTTTGAAAACCCAAATGAACTCATTAATCAGTCTGATTGTTTAGATGTCGTTACCCCAACTATTTCTCATTTTGAACTGGCTTACAAAATAATTTCTGCTAATAAGCATGTCTTTATTGAAAAACCAATTACTCAAACAATCGAAGAAGCCGAAAAGTTAATTCAACTTAACAAAAAAAATCAAATTAAGGTTCAAGTAGGTCACGTAGAACGTTTTAATCCCGCGTTTGTAAAGGCCATGCCGTACTTTAAGAACCCAATGTTTATTGAAACACATCGTTTAGCACAATTTAACCCACGTGGGACTGATGTTCCTGTTGTGTTGGATTTAATGATTCACGATTTAGATGTTATTTTAAGCGTTGTTGACTCTGAAGTTGAAAATATTTCTGCCTCTGGAGTTGCTGTTGTAAGTGATTCTGATGACATTGCAAATGCGAGAATTGTTTTTAAAAATGGTTGTGTGGCCAATTTAACTTCTTCTAGAATTTCATTGAAAAACATGAGAAAATCAAGGTTTTTTCAAAAAGATGCTTATATTAGTGTGGATTTTTTAACTAAAGAATTGGAAGTTTTCCGCTTAGAAAATATTGAAGGCGAACCAGATCCTTTTGATATCGTTTTTGATTTAGGTGAAAATAAAACAAAGAAAAAAGTTTTGTTTGACAAGCCAGATATTTTTGATTTTAATGCTATTAAAGAAGAATTGATTTCTTTTCACGACAGCATTGTAAATAATAACGCTCCAAAAGTTAACATTTTTGACGCTTCTAAAGCACTGACCTTAGCGTACCAAATTTTGGACAATATACAAAAAGCAAAACCTTTATTATGATTTATTTAAGCTCGAAATGGATGTATAAAACAAGCTGTTTTTGTTTTTTATTTTTGCTATTTGTTTTCTCTTCTTGCGTAAAAAACAATCAAAACCCAACATGGATTGAGATTGATAAATGGACAATAGTTGAAAACCCTGATGAAGCAGGTGCCGCTGGAATATTAAGTCACCAGTTTGATGATGTTTACATTAGTATTGATGGGAAAATAATAGGTTATTTTGAGTTGCCAGTTAAAATCCCACTTTTGCTTGAAGGCCAAAAAGAAATTAAACTGTATCCTGTGGTAAGAAATAACGGAATTTCTGCAACAAAAAAAAGTTACCCTTTTTGTAGTACATTTGACACAGTAATCAATATGGAAATTGATAAGGTTCATACAATAAAACCTAGCACACATTACCTTTCAAATTTGTCTTTTTGGGTAGAAGATTTTGAAGATGCTTCAACAGAGCTGACACCTTTAAACGGAAATTTAGCACTACTTCAGAAAAAAAATGATCCTAATTATGTAAAATATGGTAATTTTTATGGTTATATTGAGTTAAATAAAATTGATTCTGTTTTTGCTTATGAAAGCATCCCTTTTTATAATGTGCCAAAAGCGGGTGCTGAAGTTTATTTAGAAATAGATTATATGACAAGTAATTCTTTTCTTACCTCTTTAAATGCTTCAATTAATGGTTATGAAAAAACCAATCCCAATATTTCTTTAAACTCCTTTGATTATGCTAATCTTGGCTGGAAAAAAATATATATTGATTTGAAAGAATTGGTTTCAAGTCAAAGTACAGCTGTTTATTTTAAACATGTCTTTTCGGCATCTTTAGATGTTACAAAATCAGAAAGCAAAATATTTATCGATAATATTCGTTTTCTGTATAAAAAATGAAAATTCCTTTCAGAATATACTTTTTTATTTTACTCGACTTTGTTGCCGCTTTTTGTTCTTGGTTCTTGTTTTTTTATTTTCGTAAAATTTTTATTGAAAAAAGTCCATTTGAAATTAGTGAATCCTTTTATTATGGAATTATTTTTGTCCCCATTTTTTGGCTTTTCATCTATTTATTGCAAGGAACGTATGTGGATATAAAACGTTTACATCGTTTTAAAATTTTTTCCCTCACATTTCAAGCAAGTTTAATGGGCAGTATTATTTTATTTTTTGCCCTTCTTTTAGACGATTCAATTAAAGGTTATTATGCATATTATCAATCTATAGCTTTACTTTTCACCTTGCATTTTATTATCAGTTTTTTTCCACGAATCATTTGGGTCTCATTACAAGTTTATAAAATTCAATCTCGTAAAGAGGGCTTTTCAACAGTTTTGTTAGGTGGAAGTGAAAAAGCTTTGAGCATTTACCTTGAAATTCAAGGAATGAAAAAAAGCATTGGAAATACTTTCATTGGTTTCATTAATTTAAATGGGATTGATAAACTTTTAGAAAATAAAATACCTTATTTGGGACATATTAATCAATTAGATGAAATTTTAAAAAACAATCAGGTAGAAGAAGTTATTATTGCACTGGAAAGCACTGAACATGAACGACTTAAAACACTTATTGCTAAACTCTCTAGAAAAAATATAAAAATAAAAATTTTACCTGATATGTACGACATTTTATCTGGATCTGTTCAAATGAGTAACTTGTTTGGTGCTTTATTAATTGAAGTCAACGCAAACAGAATGCCTGTTTGGCAAAGAACAACCAAAAGGTTTATCGATATACTTTTTTCTGTTCTTGCCTTAATAATTTTACTTCCTTTTTTTCTATTTATTGCGTTAATCATCAAATTTACTTCTGAAGGTTCTGTTTTTTTTCTACAAGATAGAATTGGAAAAAATGGTAAAAATTTTAAGATTATAAAATTCCGCACCATGTATATAAACTCTGAAAAAAATGGCCCTCAATTATCTACAGAAAACGATCCACGTATTACCCCTTTTGGTAAGTTTTTAAGAAAAAGTCGTTTTGATGAGTTTCCTCAATTTATTAATGTAATTTTAGGAGAGATGTCTTTGGTTGGACCAAGACCAGAAAGACAATTTTATATTGATTTAATTGTCGTTCGTGAACCGCAATTTTTAGAATTAAATATTGTTCGACCAGGAATTACCTCGTGGGGTCAAGTTAAATATGGTTATGCTGAAAATGTAGATCAAATGATTCAGCGAATGAAATACGATTTATTGTACTTAAAAAATATTTCTTTAGCATTAGATTTTAAAATAATGTTATTTACATTTTTTATCATTTTAAAAGGAAAAGGCAAATAATGAATATCCCTTCTTTGATTTTAGACAAAGCCGTTGAACAGTTAAGTACACTTCCAGGTATTGGAAAAAGGTCTGCCCTTCGTTTAGCCATTTCCATTTTAAACAAAAAAACGGAAGACATACAGTTGCTTGCTCAAAGTATTGCCGATTTAGAAGATAAAATTCTTTTATGTAATTTATGTAATAATATTTCTGACACTCCCACGTGTTCAATTTGTTCAAGCCCAAACAGAGAAAAAAAAATTGTTTGTGTGGTGGAAAACATTCAAGATGTGATGGCAATTGAAGAAACCTCAAGTTACAAAGGGGTTTATCATGTTTTAGGAGGAGTTATTTCTCCTATAGATGGAATAGGTCCAAACGATTTAAAAACAGAAACCCTTATAAATAAACTTCAAAACGGCGAGGTCGAGGAAATCATTTTAGCTTTAAACGCAACGATGGAAGGGGACACTACTAATTATTATTTGTACAAAAAATTTTCTCCTTTTCAAATTAAAATCACTACATTATCGAAAGGTGTTTCTATTGGGTCAGAACTTCAATACATCGACTCCATAACACTTGCCAAATCTTTAAAAAATCGTTTGCCCTTTACGATTTAGATTTATTGTTTTATGAATTTAATAACCCTTTTGCTAGATTCAATTTTAAGCAAATATTGACCATTGGAAAGCTCTTTTATATCAATTTCACTATTTGTAATTTTTCCTTTTTTAATCGTCTCACCTAATAAAGTAAGTATTTCATACTTTGATTTATTATATTCACTACTAAGATTTAATTCTTCTTCTGCTGGGTTAGGATATACATTTAAAGCCAACTCTTCCTCAGCTTTTAAACTAGAAGTACGACAAAAAGACTTAAGCTCTTCTAAAGTAACTTCTCTATTCCAAATCATTAATTCATCTATTGAGCCATTCATAAATGTTGGGTCTAATGCTGACTGAGCAACAGCGTTACATAATCTAGGTGATGCAGAACTTGAGTAAACCATTTGCAATTCTCCTTCTCCAGAATAATTTCCTCCAGCATTTTCACAATCTATATAAATATCCATATCATTTGCACTTCTAACTACACAAAGTATATGATGCCAAGAACCAACAGGAAGAAGTTGAGAGGCGACCTTTGATTGTCTGCTTGAAGTACCCGAATTACCACCATCACCAAAGTTTATGTGAACTTCATTCTCTAAAGTAATTCCCACCCAAAATCCATAATAGTATTGATCAATATAATCGGAGGTGTAAAAAACTGTAGCTTCACTTTCGTTGATTTTAGCCCAAAAAGCTATTGAAAAAGGAAATTGTGGCTTAAGAAGTTGGGAATTAGGCAAAGACACATAGTCGTTTACTCCATCAAATGTTAGTGCAGAATTTAAATTATTGTTTCTATCATTTGCAGGAACTGCCCCTATCAATGTTCCGTTTAATTGATTACTACTAATGTCTATTGCATCACCATCTAAAGGATAAAATGCAACTCTTCCATTTTCAATTTGAGAATGTAAATTAAAAATTAATAAAACGAATAGGATAAAATAATTCTTCTTCATATCTCATTTTTTATCAAATTTAAGTCTATTTTTTCAAATATCAAAGTTTTTTTATAGATCATCAACTATTTATGTTTCAAATTAAATGCTTTCGCAATAAAAAAATTACTTTTGTAATAATGAAATCTATTTTTTACAAAATAATTTATTCTAGTCAAATAAATGCGATATTAAGACCAATAGCCTATATAGTCTATATGATTTTCAATAAGAAAATTATTACTATATCAGGTATATTAAAGATTAAAGCATTTGGAGTAAAATTTAAATTAAAAACAAATCAAACTTGCTCAGTAACACAAGAGTTATATTTTAATGGAGCTGAAAATTATGAATTTTCGCCATTATTTAAGGAATTAATTTTACAGTCAAAAGTTTTTTTTGATGTAGGGGCAAATATTGGATATTTTACTGTATTAGCTGGAAAATTAAACCCAAAAGTTTCTATTTATACATTCGAACCTTCTTTTGGCCCTTCTCATTATGTACAAGAAAATATTGCCCTCAACAACATAACTAATTCTACGTTGATTAAAAAAGCTGTTTCGGATCTTGATGGAAAATTGCTTTTTCACGATGTTATTAATACAAAATATCCATGGGTTGTACATAATCTAAACGGTTCAAACAGTTTACAAAATAAATTTGGATTAAACAAATCTTCTTCCTACGAAGTAGATGTAATTACTTTAGACACTATTGTTAAAGAAAATAAATTAAGTCAATTAGATGTACTCAAATTAGATACAGAATGTACAGAACATCTTATTTTAAAATGCAGTAAAGAAACAATTAGACAGTTAGAACCCATTATAATTTGTGAAGTTTATGATGTTATTGCCAAAGAAACACAACAAGTTTTAGATGACTTAGATCAATATGAAATTTTCCAATATCGTAATCATTGTTTAAGAAAAATCCATTCATTGTTAGATGTATCTGATGATACTGTATATAGAAATTTTATCTTCTGTCCAAAAACAAAAATTACTCAAATTCAAATGTTCATAAATTAAATGAAGAGAAAAATTCTATATTTTCATAATGGAAAATCCACTTTTGTAGAAAAAGATATAGAAATTTTAAAAACACAATTTGAAGTTATAGAGTTTTATTTTGATGTAAGAAATAAAAAAGGAATCTTTACTCAATTTATAAAACAGATTTTTTTCATATTTAAACATTTTAAAGTTAAATTATTTGTGACTCAATTTGGTGGGTATCATTCTTTTTTTCCTTCATTATTTAAAGTTCTCTTTTATAAAATTCATGTTTTAGTTTTAAGTGGAACAGATTGTGTAGCTTTTCCATCTATTTCGTATGGTAATTTTTATAAAAAATATTTACGATGGTTTACTAAATTCAGTATTACAAAAGCAAGTTATTTATTGCCAGTTTCAAAGGAATTGATTTACAGTTCATATACTTATCAAAATATGGATTTCTCTTGCCAAGGAGTATTGTGTCATATTAAAAAATGTACAACTCCTTATAAAGTGATTTATTATGGTTATAATTATAATAAATGGTATTCTTCGCCAAATAAAGAAAAAAATTCTTTTGTAACAATTGCCGCGGATTTAAGTACAAGATTTGGTATTTATTTAAAGGGCATTGATTTAATTTTAGACATAGCTCCATTTTATCCAAATTGTTCTTTTTATATTGTGGGAGGTAAAACGATTAAAAATCAACAAAATATTTCAAATAATGTTTATTTAGTTGATAAAATGAATCCTCAACAATTATCAGAGTTTTTGTCAAACAAACAATTTTATTTCCAATTGTCAATGTCTGAGGGTTTTCCTAATGCTTTGTGTGAAGCAATGTTGAGTTCTTGTGTACCTATCGTATCAAACGTCTCTTCAATGCCTTTCATTATTGAGGATTCTGGATTCGTTTTGATGAAAAAGGATATTAATGAATTAAAAACAATTATGGACAATGCCCTTACTTGTTCAAATTTTGAACTCCTTCAAAAAAAAGCTAGGAGTAGAATTGAACAAAATTTTCCTCTTGAAAAAAGAAAGGAAATGTTAATACAAACAATTAAAGATATTATAAGCGATTAATATACAAGTTTTCTTTTCGTTATTTTATTATATTACCCCCTTTCTTCAAATCATTTAGATAAAATCGATAGGAAATCAGAAGAGGTAAACAAAATAGTAAAAAAAACACATTCAAAAAGCCTAATGGTAGCAAATTAAAATCGACAACATCTTTCGTTTCCGATGCAGAAGCTCCAATACCAATAAAATAAGACAAACTTAATTTTGCGTTTTCTGTAAACCTGTTTCCGTTTAACTCAAAAACTATCTCCCCTTCAAATAGGTTAATGGGAAATAAAAAAAGAATAAGTGCCACTATTCCAATGAATAAGGCAAATAATTTCATGTATTTTGTAGAAAAAAAATCCATTACACTTAGTTAATATGCTCTTTCGTTTTTACCCTCCATATAATTTATAAAGGAAGTGTTGACCACTTTATATCCCCCAGGAGTTGGGTAATCACCCGTAAAATACCAATCTCCTTTATGATTTGGACAGGCCTCATGAAGATTTTCAATGGATTGATATACTATTTCCACTTCTGCCTGTATGTCTTTTGGTTTTAACAACTCAGCAATTTTCTTGGAGATCTGTTCTGCAGTAAAAGGTTTGTATATTTCTTTGACTACATTTTTTACTTGCTCTTTCGGCAGGTTTTGTTGCTCTAAACAGCGTTGATATACCTCATCTAAAACATAGTCCATTTTGTGCTCTTTTAACAGTTGAATTGTTGCTTCAAAAGCAATAAAATCTTGCATTTTTGCCATGTCAATACCATAACAATCTGGATATCTTATCTGAGGAGCGGAAGAAACCACCACAATTTTTTTTGGCTCTAATCGGTTCAAAATTCTCAAGATACTCTGTTTTAAAGTTGTTCCTCTAACAATGCTATCGTCAATTACCACCAAATTGTCCATTCCTTTTTGAACAGTGCCATAAGAAATATCATAACTTGAGGAAACTAAATCGTCTCTTTCTGTATCCGATGTGATGAATGTTCGTAATTTAGCGTCTTTTATTGCAATTTTTTCAATTCTCGCTCTTTTAAATAAAATCTTTTCTAATTCTTTTTCATTTTTATTGGAAGACAATGCTAATATTTCTTTTAATTTTTGTTCGTTTAAATAGTCTTCCAACCCTTTAATCATTCCATAAAATGCTATTTCAGCAGTGTTTGGAATAAATGAAAAAACAGAATGATCTAGGTCGAAATTCACTGACTTCAACACCTGTTTAACAATTAATTTACCTAAATTAATTCGCTCATTATAGATATCTTTATCGTTTCCTCTTGAAAAATAAATTCGTTCAAAGGAACAGCTTTTCTTTTCTTTCGTTGCGTTGATTTCTACTTCACTAACTTGTCCATTTTTTTTGATAATCAGTGCATGACCAGGTTTGATTTCTTTTATGTCTTCTGTTCTAGTTTTGAAACAAGTTTGAATAACAGGTCTTTCGGAGGTTACCACACAAATTTCCTCATCTTCATACCAAAAAGCGGGTCTTATTCCATTTGGGTCTCTTAAAACAAAAGCATCTCCATGTCCAAAAAGTCCAGCCATGGCATAACCTCCATCCCAATCTTGGGAAGAATTTTTTAGTATGGAAACAATGTCTAATTCATCGGCGATTTTCTGATAAATCTCCGCGTTTTTTTCAAATGAATCTTTATAAAGAGTGAGTTTTTTTTCGTTTTCTTTGTCTAAATAATGACCGATTTTTTCTAAAACAGTTACCGTATCTGATTTTTCTTTTGGATGTTGACCAATTCGAACCAATGTATCAAAAAGTTCTTCAACATTAGTGAGATTAAAATTTCCTGCCAAACATAAATTTCTAGTAATCCAGTTATTTTGTCTTAAAAAAGGGTGACATGCTTCAATGTTATTTTTGCCAAAAGTACCGTACCTTAAATGACCTAAAAATAATTCTCCAGTAAATCCGACGTTTTTTTTAAGGTAGTCAACATCTTTTAGAAGTTTTGAGTCGAGTTCGTTGATGTTTTTAATTCTTTTATGAATGTGGTCAAAAATATCTTGAATAGGATTTTTATGTATTGAACGAAATCGAGAGATATATCTTTCTCCTGGTTGCATATCGAATTTTATGTTAGCCAAGCCCGCCCCGTCCTGACCGCGATTACGCTGTTTTTCCATCATAAAATGCATCTTGTTGATGCCATATAATGCCGTTTCATATTTTTCTGCGTAAAATGAAAGTGGTTTTTTAAGACGTAATAAGGCGATTCCGCATTCGTGTTTTATTGCATCGCTCATGAAGAAAATTTTTGCAAAGTTACATTTTTTATGCTACTTTTTTAAAACAAAAATTTCAATAAAATTAATTTTTAACTTGAAAAGCTAAAAAGATATTGATTTTTTCTAAATTAGGCCCAATTTGATTTATCCAAACTTCTATATTGTATTGCTTCAGCAAGATGACTGATGTTTATATCTTCTTCTCCATTTAAATCAGCAATCGTTCTTGACACTTTAAGTATCCTGTCATAAGCACGTGCAGATAATCCATATTTTACCATTGCTGTTTTTAGAATTTCTCTTCCAGCATCTGAAATCTTACAATGTTTTTGTATTAATCTTGAATCCATTTGAGCATTACAATAAATCGTCGTTTCATTCTTATATCTAGTTTCTTGAATTTTTCTCGCTTCAATTACTCTTTTTCTAATATCTAAACTACTTTCTTTTGGACGATCGTAAGCTAATTCATTAAAGCCAACAGGTACAACTTCAACGTGCAAATCAATCCTGTCTAATAAGGGTCCTGATATCCGATTTAAATATTTTTGAACCATTGAGGAACTACAACTACATTCTTTTTCTGGATGATTATAATAACCACAAGGACAAGGGTTCATAGCAGCTACTAACATAATCGCAGCAGGGTAGTCAACGGAAAATTTCGCTCTTGAAATACTAACCGTTCGATCTTCTAAAGGTTGTCTCATAACCTCTAAAACTTGTCTTTTATATTCAGGAAGTTCATCTAAAAAAAGTACACCATTATGCGCTAAAGAAATTTCACCTGGTTGTGGATAACTGCCTCCACCCACTAACGCCACATCTGAAATGGTATGATGTGGTTTACGAAATGGTCTTTTTGTGACCAATCCTTTTTCTTTTCCTGTTTTCCCTGCTACACTATGGATTTTTGTGGTTTCTAATGCTTCTTGTAGTGTCATAGGGGGTAAAATGCTAGGTAACCTTTTGGCTAACATCGATTTACCAGAACCAGGAGGGCCAATTAATATCACATTATGTCCACCTGAAGCAGCTATTTCAAAAGCTCGTTTGATATTTTCTTGACCTTTTACATCACTAAAGTCTTCTGTACATTCAAAAATCTTATTCTCAAATTCTAAAGCAATGTCAACGCTTGTTCTTAAAATACTTTTAGGATTGATTAAAAACTCTAATACTTCGTTAATATGACTTACTCCTATCACCTCCAGTTCTTTAACAACAGCCGCTTCTTTAGCATTTTGTTTTGGTAAAATAATTTTTTTAAATCCCTCCTCTTTGGCTTTAATAGCGATGGGCAAAACACCCCTCATTTCTTGAATTGTGCCGTCTAAAGAAAGTTCACCTAACATTAGATATTCATCTAAAGGAACAGAAGCCAACTGTTCACTTGCGGCTAAAATCCCAATGGCTATAGGCAAATCGTAAATTGATCCTTCTTTTCTTATATCAGCAGGAGCCATGTTCACCGTTATTTCTTTTCCTGGATATTTTAAATCATTGTTTTTAAACGCGGCTTTTATTCTTTGTTGACTTTCCTTTACCGCACTATCAGGTAATCCAACTAAAAAAAAGTTAATTCCTTGTGAAATATTCACTTCAATTGTAATGGTTGTTGCTTCAATGCCACACACGGCACTACTATACGTTTTGACTAACATAAAAGGTAAATTTTGGTTTGTTACCTAAAAATAAACATTTTTTTTTAACTGACAAAATTTATTTGAAGAAAATTATAATCATTAAATATTTTCTCGCTGCTTATGGCATATATATCAATCCCATTTCAATTGAATAAAAAAAGTTGATGTAAAGTGAAAAATCCATTATTTTAATTTTTTATAAATGTTAAAACATAAAAAATCTCTCAAAACATACCTTATTACGAGGTGTTGAGCGTTATTGAATTAGTTAAGTGGAGTAGGAGGGGTTTACCGATGGTTATTTTCTACGGATTTACCTCGAAAATATACCTCGGTATAGACTTCTCACCTCTAGTGATTAAACAAAAATGAGAAACAGTTACAAACTATTTCTCATTCTATTCGTGGAGTCGGAGGGGTTCGAACCCTCGTCCAAACAACGGACTTTTAAGTCTTCTACATGTTTAGTTTTTGTTTGATTTTCGACTGCTAAACGGACAAAAACACCCAATTAGCAACTTATCTTCTAGTTTCTTATACCTTCCTCGAAGTGCGGTTAGTACCAGTCTGTAATTTCTGAACTCTCAAAATCCCTGCCTAACAGACGGAGGCGTGGGTGAAAGTACTTGTTCGGCCTACTAAACTTCGACTGAATTAAGCCAATTCGACTTTGTCGGATTAAGCTGCAAGTGCGTAAGACGTGTTGTCTTTTATGGTTTGAGACAGGATATTCAAGAGCTCCACCTCAACGCTCTACATGCTTTCACTTAAGCATCGCTTTTGCTGTCAAATCCAAAAACGACCCCAATAAGTAACAACAAAGTTAAGTGTTTTTTGAACTCAAAGCAAATACTTTAACAAATTTTTAATTTTTTTCCTTAATTTATGTTCTAATAATTCCTGTTTTCATCGCTGGGACACCCAAATTAAAAATCAAACAATTTAGCTAAATATTATTGTTCCTCTGTATTTTTTATAGTAGTAAAAATAAGTTCATTTGTTATTGAATGCTTGATTTTTACTGAATAAATTGTTTTCTCTATATTTATAGCTTAACCTGGACTTAGTGTTGATTTTTTTAGCTTCTGTAATCGTTCTAGTTCTTTTTAAATATTATATGCAACAAAATCAATACTAATATGAGTTTTAATTCTTCATTTTACTCTGTGGTATATCTGTCGTATTTTTAAATCTGTTTTTGCAACTCTAAATGCTTTTCTATTTGTCATATATCTTTCTGATTTTCTAACACCTCGTTTTTTTTCATTTTCTAAACTAAAGTCTTTGAAATTAATGCGTTATATTCTCAAATAAAAAAGTATTTTTTTTGGAATGAAGTCTTTTTTGATTTTTTATTCAATGACTATTTAAATAATTGTATCTTTGTTGAAAACTATGTTATGACACAAAATTCTTGGAAAGTTGACGGACAAAAAGTTTCTATTAATCATCAAGCGATTGTTCATTGGGAAGATGAAAAGTTTTTCACCATACAGTTAAAAGGAAAATCTTTTTATGGAGAATTGTTAGAAGAACAATTAGAAAATAGAAAAATTAAAGTGAAAATTAATCATAGAATTTTTGACATTACCAAAGAGGGCTCATTAGATCAATTGATTGAAGATTTAGGCCTTAATAAAGTTAAAATAAAAAAATTAAATCAATTGAAATCTCCAATGCCTGGGCGAGTTGTGAATATTTCTGTTCAAATTGGCGATGAGGTAGAAGTAGGAACTCCATTACTAACTCTAGAGGCCATGAAAATGGAAAATGTCTTAAAAGCTGAAGGTATTGGAAAAGTAAAAAGCATAGAAATTCAAAGTAATGATGTTGTCGATAAAGGTGCTGTTTTAATTACATTTGAATAATTAATTTTTGTCTCGAACAGAAATAAAATAAAGTCCTAAATAGGTCAATAATCCATTTAAAATCAGCAATTCATAAGAAAATTGGTATCCAGAAAACCATGTGATTGAATTTTTATCTATCCAAAAACACAAAAAAGGAATTATTACACATACAAAAGGAGTATAAATTTCTTTAAGTTTTCTTTTTGAGAGAATACCAAATGCAAAAAGTCCTAATAGTGGTCCATAAGTATAACTAGCTATTTTTAGAATTACACCGATTAATGCCTCAGCTTTTATTTGATAAGTAATTAATATAATACAAAGAAATATTAAACTAAAACCCAAATGAGTAAAAAGTTTTAATTTGCTTTTTTGTTTCTCGTCCTGCCTTTCTTTAAATCCTAGAAAATCAATACAAAATCCTGTGGTAAGGGCGGCTAAAGCACTGTCTGCACTTGCATAACTTGATGCAGTGATTCCTAATAAAAAGAAAATTCCAGCAATTGTGCCAAATTCATTTAATGCTAAAGTTGGAAAAACTTTGTCGGTAAGCACTTTACCACTTTCGTTTATTGGCAATTCAACACCTTGTTTTTGAGCATAAAGATACAAGGCACCACCAAGAAGTAAAAATAAAAAATTAACAAAAACTAAAATAATTGTAAAAGTGTACATGTTCTTTTTTGCGTCTTTTAAAGTTTTACAAGTAAGGTTTTTTTGCATTAAATCTTGGTCTAATCCAGTCATGGCAATTGCAATAAACATACCGCCAAAAAATTGTTTTGGGAAAAAAAGTTTAGATTGGTAGTCGTCAAAAAAGAAAATTTTACTTAAACTATGTTTTCCTGTAGTCATTTCAGTAATTTGATCATACAAAGAAAAAAAAGATAAGTCTAATTTATTGGCAATTACAACAACGGTAACAATTAAGGAACTTACAAGAAAAAAAGTTTGAAAAGTATCTGTAAATACAATGGTTTTAATTCCTCCTTTGATTGTATAAACCCAAATTAAAGCTACTGTAATAAATGCGGTTAACCAATAGGGTATTCCAATTGCATCAAATAAAAACAATTGTAAAACTAATGTTGCTAAATACAATCTCATTGCTGAACCTAAAGTTCTAGAAAGAATAAAAAAAATTGCTCCTGTTTTGTAGCTTACTGTACCAAAACGACTTTTTAAATATTCATAAATGGAAATTACATTCATTTTATAATAAATTGGCATTAAAACATTAGCAATGACAAGATAGCCTAAAACATAACCCAAAACTACCTGAAAATATGCCATTCCTTCGGTTTGAACCGTCCCTGGAACTGAAATAAACGTAACACCAGACAACGAAGCTCCAATCATTCCAAAAGCAACTAAGTACCATGGACTTCCTTTACCAGCAGTAAAAAAAGTATCTGTATCTGCCCCTTTTGAGGTAATTTTTGCAATAAGAATTAGAAGGAAAAAATAAACAATTAAAACAGACGCAATTAATCCAATTGACATTATTATTGTATAAAAGTTATTGTTCCGTAATTACTAAATGGTTTAGAAGCATCTAAAGTAAATATATACGCCTTTGAAAACTCAATCGTTAATTCTTTTAATTTTTTATTTTGCGTTTCCGTTAAAGTTGAATTGTTTATTTGATAGAAAAAACAATCGATTTTTTCGTTTTTATTGAAAAATACTTCAATCTGCATAACTGTTTTTTTTCCAAAATTAAAATGATTATTTTGAAGAAAGGCCATGTATTCTTTAGTAAACCCTCTCCATTCTCTAATAAAAAAATCTGTAGATGTTTCAAATGCTTCAATAATCTCATCGGTCAAAACTCTGTTAAAATAGAGTTTGTTTAACGAATCCGAAGAGTATTTTTTATGGGCAAGTTCCATTGTCTCAACAGTTTGTGCATTGAACTGTGTAGAAAAAAAAAGGAAAAAAATAATTAATGGAGCGTTTTTCATAATTATAAATAGAGTTCAAATTATACTAAATAGACTTATGTTTACTAGTTTTTTAATTAACAAAAATAATGCAATTTTTTAAAGCATTTTAACTTAACCCTTTAAAATTTCTTTTTTACCCATAAAAAAATATTTAAAATACTTTTAATTATTTCCTCTTCTAATTTTAAAAAGATTATAGGTATAAAAAATAAAGCCGTAATTAAAATAAAATTCACTATTAAAATGATGAAAGTTGCAGTGTCAAAATAATATAAAATATTGTTAATCAATCCAGATAAAAAAATAATGGAAAACAACAACAACAAAATATACAAATGATTTAATTGAAAAGGATAAAGTCGATAATAATAATAAACTAGCCACAAACGAAATATGTTATAGATTATCAAAGCCAAACTTGTTGAATAAGCCGCTCCTTCGATGCCGTATATTGGAATAAACAAATAGTTGAGATAAACGACCATTCCAATCAACAAAATCGTTAAATATAAGTCCAATTTGTATTTTTTTGAGCTCAACAATATTGTTCCATTCAACCCACAATAAATGTCTATAATTCTCCCAATTAATAATAAAAAAAACACTTGTTCTCCTGCTTGAAAATCTTTTGGTAATAAAGAAAATAATTCTACTCTATTAGCAAATATTAGCAGAAATAAATACAAAATAATCACAAACGATACAGAGCTAAATTTTTGATATAAGGTTTGCATTTCAATCATGTTTCTATCTTTCCAATATTTTGGAATTAACGGACTACTTATTCGAATTAAAGAACGATAAGGGATTTGTAGTGCAGAACTGAAATAAATCATTGTTGTGTAAACGCCTGTTGCTTTTAACCCAAGACAGGAAGCAATCATCATTCCATCAATCGTAAAAACAAATAAAACGCCAATAGAATTAGCGAAATTATATAAACTGTAAGAGTATATTATTTTTTTTAATCTCTTAGGAATTCTATAAACATTTTTTTTAAGTTGTATTTCGTTGTTTTTAATTAGATAAATCACAATAATTATCGTTGGAATGAAATAAATAAAACAATGAAAAACAAAGAATTCTTCAAAATTAATCCATTTAAACCATAAGATGATTAACAAAGCGGTGACCATTAATCTTAGTAAAAAATCATTTAAAAATACTGCCAACACATTTTTATGAATAGCCCTCAGATAATAATCTAAAATCAAATAAAATACATTGGCGATTCCAAGTGGGATTATCCACAAATAATAAGCAACAAATTCCTGCGATTTTTCTCTATAAAAACTCAAAATGCTTTCTTTAAACACAAGTGTTAAAACACTAAAAAAAACAATTCCAAGTATTACTATTCCAAAGGTCATTCTGATAAACCTTGATTTTTTTTCTGTGTTGTCGCTGAAAAAGGGAAAAAATTTTAAAATACTATTTATAACTCCAAGATTTGCAAATTGTGCAAACAATAGTGAAACACTCAAAATTAAATTGATTAACCCAACTTGTTCTGAACTAAGTATCCATAAAAACAAGACAGCTTTATTCAAGTAACCCAATGCTAGTCCAACGTAGGTTAAACTCATTGTTCGGATAGCATCTTTTTTTATAAAGCCCATAGATTTACAAACTTACTTTATAATTTTAAAAAAAATCATTTGTAAAGAAAATATTTAAAAAACTTTACTTTTCAATACAAAATAAAATAGAAAACTTAATTTTACGCTCAAATTATGAATGATGATATTAAGTGTTTTTCAAAACGAGTTAAGAAGTGGTATTCCAGAAGAACTTCCTACAAAAAAAGAGTATGACATTAAAATAAATCATGCACCTAAAAGAAAAGACATCTTAACAATAGAAGAGAAAAAACTGGCACTTCGTAACGCTTTACGTTATTTTCCAAATAAGTTCCACAAAGAATTGGCAAAAGAGTTTTTAGAGGAACTAAACACTTATGGGCGTATTTATATGTATCGCTTTAGACCTGATTACGAAATGTATGCTCGACCAATTGAAGAATATCCCGGAAAATCATTACAAGCAAAGGCCATTATGTTGATGATTCAAAACAATCTCGACAAAGCCGTTGCACAGCATCCACATGAACTTATTACTTATGGTGGAAATGGTGCTGTTTTTCAAAATTGGATTCAATATCGTTTAACTATGAAATATTTGTCTGAAATGACAGACCAACAAACCTTAGTTATGTATTCTGGTCACCCTTTGGGTTTGTTTCCCTCTCATTCTGAAGCTCCTCGAGTAGTAGTAACCAATGGAATGATGATTCCAAACTATTCAAAACAAGATGATTGGGAGAAGTTTAATGCCCTTGGTGTAACTCAATATGGACAAATGACTGCGGGTTCTTATATGTATATTGGACCTCAAGGTATTGTACATGGGACAACCATCACGGTTTTAAATGGATTTAGAAAAATTGGGAAATCTCCAACAGGATCTTTATTTGTTACCTCTGGATTAGGTGGAATGTCTGGAGCTCAACCAAAAGCTGGAAATATTGCTGGTTGTGTTACCGTTTGTGCAGAAGTTAATCCCAAAATCACCAAAATAAGACATGAACAAGGGTGGATTAACGAAGTTTTCAACGACCTCAATTTATTGGTTGAAAGACTAAAAGTTGCCTTATTAAATAAAGAAATTGTGTCCATTGCTTATGTCGGAAACGTCGTAGATGTTTGGGAAAAATTATATGAGGAAAATATTAAAATAGACTTGGGCTCAGATCAAACTTCGTTGCACAATCCATGGGCTGGAGGTTATTATCCTGTTGGACAAAGTTTTGAAGAGTCAAATCAAATGATGGCTAATAATCCTGAATTGTTTAAATTAAAAGTTCAAGAATCTTTGAGAAGGCATGCTGATATTATCAACAAACATGCAGAAAGAAGGTGTTACTTTTTTGACTATGGAAACGCTTTTCTTTTAGAATGTTCAAGGGCTGGAGCAAACGTGATGGCTGAAAATGGCATTGACTTTAAATATCCTTCTTACGTTCAAGACATTATGGGCCCAATGTGTTTTGATTACGGTTTTGGTCCTTTTAGATGGGTATGTACCTCTGGTAAAAAAGAAGATTTAGAAAAAACTGACCTTTTAGCTTTAGAAGTTCTGCAAGAAATGATTAAAACTAGTCCTCCTGAAATTCAACAACAACTACAAGACAATATCCAATGGATTAAAGAAGCAAAAGAAAATAAATTGGTTGTGGGTTCTCAAGCTCGAATTTTATATGCTGATGCTGAAGGTCGGATAGAAATTGCTAAATCGTTTAACAAAGCCATTGCTGAAGGTAAAATAGGTTCAGTTGTACTTGGACGAGATCACCATGATGTATCAGGTACGGATTCGCCCTTTAGAGAGACTTCCAATATTTACGATGGGTCGAGATTTACAGCAGATATGGCCATTCATAATGTGATTGGAGATAGTTTTCGTGGAGCAACTTGGGTTTCAATTCACAATGGAGGAGGCGTAGGTTGGGGAGAAGTTATAAATGGTGGCTTTGGAATGTTGCTTGACGGATCAACTCAGGCAGATAGAAGAATACAAATGATGTTACATTGGGACGTTAACAATGGAATCAGCAGAAGATCATGGGCAAGAAATGAAGGAGCTGTGTTTACAATTAAAAGAGCCATGGAAAAAGAACCTTTGTTAAAGGTAACGGTTCCCGAACCACTAAACCAAGACCTAATTGAAAATTTATTTTGATTAAATTGTTGTTGTTTTGTTAGTATTAAAAAATATAAATCATGAATAAAGTATTAGTCATTGGCTCATGTGGACAAATTGGAACAGAATTGATTCCTGAATTATGTCGTGTTTTTCCTGATAAAGAAATTTTTGCTTCGGATATTAAAGTGATTGAAAATAATTTTTTTACGGGTGTGCCATACGTACAATTAGATGTGTTAGATAAAGCTTCTTTGAGAAATTTTATTCTTAATAAAAAAATTGATGAAGTTTATTTATTAGCTGCCATATTGTCTGCCACTGGTGAAAAAAACCCTGAATTAGCATGGAAATTAAACATGGAAAGTTTACTTAGTATTTTAGATTTGGGAAAAGAAGGAGTTTTAAAAAAAATATATTGGCCGAGTTCTATTGCCGTTTTTGGCCCGAATACACCAAAAATCAAAACACCACAGTTTACAATAATGGAACCCAATACCGTGTATGGAATTTCCAAATTAGCTGGTGAAAGATGGTGTGCCTATTATCATGAAAAATTTGGTGTTGATGTAAGAAGTTTGAGGTATCCCGGATTAATTTCATATGGTAGTTTGCCAGGGGGTGGTACTACTGATTATGCAGTTGACATCTTTTATCAAGCCAAAGCCAATTTAAATTATACTTGCTTTTTAGAGGAAAACACCTCTTTACCAATGATGTATATGAAAGATGCTGTTAGGGCAACTATTGAGTTGATGAAAACAGATAGGAAAAAATTAAGTGTTCACTCCTCTTATAATCTTGCTGGAATTAGTTTTACTCCTAAAGACCTTTTTCTTGAAATCAAAAAACATATACCTACATTTGAAATTCAGTATAAAGCAGATTTTAGACAACAAATTGCAGATTCGTGGCCAGACTCTATCGACGATTCTTATTCTGTTAAAGAATGGTTTTGGAAAGAAGAATTTACCTTGGAGAAAATGGTAAAAATTATGTTAGAAAACGTGGACATTAAAAAAATGAGTAATATTTAATTTAATTGTTTAGTTTTATCGAAAAAAAAAAACTTTTTGACGAATTTTTGTGGAATAAATATTGTAGTATTAAAAAAAATATCTACTTTTATTGTGGCTAAGTGTTAAATACACCAAAAATGAATAGATTTTTACCTGTGTTTTGTTTATTGTTTTTCACAAGTGCTTTAGTATTTTCTTCTGAAGTGGCTATTTTATTTCAAGACGATAAGATTAACCAAAAAGATGCCACTGGTCGTAAACAAGGTAAATGGATATTTTACGGAAAAGATAAACCCCAAGAAGGTTATCCTATGGAAGGAAAAGTCGAAGAAGGTAGTTATACTGACGACAGAAAAGAAGGTCTTTGGATAAAATACCATAACGATGGGGTAACACCAAAATTAAAAGGAATGTACAGTAATAATCGCCCAAAAGGTAGTTATACTAAATTCCATGCAAACGGAAAAATAAAAGAAGTTGGTAGTTTCGAAAAAAATCAATACCAAGATTCTTTAAAACGCTTCCACGAGAACGGGCAACTTGAATATGAGGCCAAATATAATGAAAACGGCAAAGAACAAGGAAAGGTTAAATATTTTTATGCCAATGGTCAAGTTGAATTTGAATATACATCAAATAATGGTATTGCGACTGGCAAAGCAACTCGATTTTATGAAAATGGAGATGTGAAAGAAATTATTGAATTTAATGGTGACGGTTCTATCGCCAAAAGTGAGACCAAAGAAATGATTAACCCTGAAGTGAAAGTGAAAGATCCAGGTGCTTCAAACGAAGGTGCCCCAAGGGTAAACAATCCCATTGTTAAAGGAGGTAAATTTCAGCCAAATGGCTACAACAAAGTTTATAATGAAGCCGATGAGATTTGGCAAGATGGTGAATTTAAAGAAGGACGTTTACTTAATGGCAAAGTTTATGTCTATGACAAAGACGGCATCTTATTGAAAGTAAAAGTTTATAAAAATGGTGCTTATCATTCAGATGGACAATTATAACAAACCAGCATAAACAAATTAGAGCCGATTTTTAATCGGCTTTTTTTTCGTAATTTTACTTCCTAAATTTTAATATGAAACTTAAAAGAATAGCTTCCATAAAACTAAAGTCTGCTTTGCTAATACTTTCAACAGAAAACACTTCGGCAAAAGAAGTAGAAAACACATTTGATAGTTCTATTAATGAATGGTTGAAATCAAAAGATGATTTTTTATTTTTAAAACTAAATACTGGTATGATTTTCTTCATCAAAGAGGGTCTTACAAATGAAAAATATAGAGTTTTAGGTCATAAAATCAGAACACTAATTGAAAGAACAGAAAAAAATGTTTTTGTGCATGGAAATAATTCAGAGACCATATTCTCCTTAGTTGAAGGATTCTGCTTGTCTTCTTATCAATTTTTGAAATATAAAAAAGAAAAAAAAAACTTACAATATTCACTTGATACAATACATCTTTCTGATGTGCTTACAGAAGAGAAAGTAACTTTTTTAAACCATACTTTAAACGCTGTTTATTGGACAAGAGATATGGTTAATGAACCTGTATCTTATTTAAATGCCACTAACTTTTCAAATGAAATCGTTTCTTTGTTTTCAAAAATAAAGGACACTAAAGTGAATGTTTTAGAGAAAAGTAAAATTGAAGCATTAAAAATGGGCGGTCTATTGTCTGTAAATAAAGGTTCTCAAGACCCTCCAACATTTACTATCATCGAATATAAACCTAAAAAGGTTAAAAACAAAAAACCTATTGTCTTGGTTGGAAAAGGAGTAACCTACGATACAGGAGGGTTAAGTTTAAAACCTACAGCCGGTTCAATGGACAGTATGAAATGCGATATGGCTGGAGCGGCAATGATGGTTGGAGCAATATATCTTTGTGCCAAATTACTTTTGCCCGTACACCTTATATGTCTTATTCCTGCAACAGACAATCGACCTGGGGAAAACGCTTATACTCCAGGAGACATAATCCATATCATGGATGGAACAAGCGTTGAAGTATTAAACACAGATGCCGAAGGAAGACTAATTTTAGCAGATGCTTTAGCTTATTCAAAAAAATATACACCAGATTTGGTCATCAATGCAGCAACATTAACAGGGGCAGCAGTAATGGCTATTGGAACAAAAGCGGCCTGTATGATGTCAAATGCAGAAAATAAAACCAATCAAATGTTAGTTGAAGCTGGTAATAAGGTGCATGAACGAGTTGTTGAATTGCCATTTTGGGATGAATATTTGGAGGATATGAAATCTTCCATTGCAGATTTTAAAAATATCGGAGGAAAATATGCAGGCATGATTAGTGCAGGAAAATTTTTAGAACATTTTGCACCTAAACCATTCGTGCATATAGATATTGCAGGCCCTTCATTTTTAGAAAGCGAAGAAAATTATAAAGGGAAAGGCGGAACAGGTTTTGGTGTTCGAATAATAACTGAATTTATACATAATTATTTAGCATGATAAAAGTAGGAATTACTTTGGGGGACATCAACGGTATTGGTCCCGAAATTATTATCAAAGCATTAAGAGACAGTCGAATGTTTACTGAGTTTACTCCTATTATCTATGGCTCTGGAAGGGTTCTTTCTTTTTATAAAAAAACATTAAATGAAGAAGAATTTTCTTATCAGACATGTAAATCTTCATTAGAATTTATACCAAAAAAAGTCAATCTTATAAATGTATGGAATGATGAAGTAAAAATTGAACCTGGAGTTATTAATCAAACGGGAGGTAAATATGCCCTACTTTCACTTCAAAATGCAGTTGAAGATTTAGCGTCTAATAAACTTGATGTTCTTGTAACAGCACCTGTTTGTAAAGAAGCATTACAGAAAAACGGATTTAATTTTCCTGGTCAAACAGAATTCCTTGCAGATTATGCTCATTCTCAACAAGTTTTAATGATTATGTGTTCTGAACAGTGTAAAGTTGCATTAGTTACAACACACATTCCAATCAAAGAAGTTCCAAATAAAATTAGTTCTGAAATTGTTTTTGATAAAATAATTTGTTTTGAACAAAGTTTAAAAAAAGACTTTGGAATAATTAGACCAAAAATTGCAGTATTTGGATTAAATCCGCACGCTGGAGAAAATGGAAAAATTGGAGATGAAGAAGAAAAGCATATAATTCCTGCCATACAAAAAGCAAGAAAAGAAAATGTGTTGGCTTTTGGTCCTTTTCCTGCTGATTCATTTTTTGGGTCAAAACAAATTCAACAATATGATGGGATTTTAGCTATGTATCACGATCAAGGATTAACGGCTTTTAAAGCATTGTCTTTTGAAGATGGAGTTAATTATTCTGCTGGATTACCCATTGTGCGTACTTCTCCAGACCATGGAACAGCTTTTGATATCGCTGGAAAAAATCTTGCTAGTGAATTTTCTTTTAGAAATGCAATTTATTTAGCAGTAGATATATATAAAAATAGGATCCATTTTAAAGAATTGAATAAAAATCCCCTACCATTAAATAACGATAAAGCAGATAAAAAAGTTAGTCCGATAGAATAGAGTCTGGCGTTCTATAATTTCTATTTAAAAAGAAAACGAAAAAGATCATTTCCATTTGCATAAAGGAGAAGTCCGAGTAAAAGTATAAAGCCAATGTATTGAGCTATTTCCAACACTTTTTGTGGTGCTTCTTTGCCAGTAATCATTTCATATATTAAGAAAACTACATGACCACCATCTAATGCAGGTATAGGAAGAATATTCATAAATGCAAGGGCAATTGAAATAAAAGCGGTGTTCAACCAAAATATTTGCCAATCCCATTCAGGGGGGAACATTTTTCCTATTGAACCAAAACCACCGATAGAAGAAGCTCCTTTTTCAGTAAATAAAAACTTCATTTGAGCCATATAATCGCCTAAAATATTCATTCCTTTGTTGACGCCTCTACCTACACTTTCACCAAAAGAATAATCTACGTGTTTGATTTTATTTTGATCTATAAAAGTTGGGGTTACAACAAAACCTAAAGTGCCTTCTTCACTGACAACATTGTGAAGTAATAAAGTGTCTTTTTGGTTTCTAAGTACTTGTATTTCAATTTTTTTATTCTTTTTAGTATAAAGTTCGGTTTTTATGTCGTCAAAATACTCAGGTTTTTTATTATTGATAAGAATAAATTCATCGCCTTTTTTTAGTCCCATTTCTTCGGCAAGGGAAAGTGGAATTATACTATCTACTTTCAACGCTTTTGAACGCAAAGAAAAAGCAGGAAATGCTCCTTTTTTAAACAATTCATATTCTACGTTTTCAGGTAATTGCACAGTCTTTTTTGAACCATCAATTTTTTGAATGCTTATACTTCTTTTCCCTCTAAGCATGATTTCAGCATTGGCATCTAAAGCACTTTCTAACGGTTGACCATCAAGTTTAGTAATTATATCACCTGATTGGATTCCATATTTAGACAAATAAGGGTGAACTTCAAGACCATGAGTCAATTCATTAGGTGCAACTTTTTCTTCGCCGTAAGCAAAAACGACAAAAATATAAATAAACAATCCTAACAATAGATTTACGGTGACTCCGCCAATCATTATAATAAGTCTTTGCCAAGCGGGTTTAGATCTAAACTCCCAAGGTTGAGCTGGTTGAGCCATCTGTTTTTTGTCCATTGACTCATCAATCATTCCTGCTATTTTAACATAACCTCCAAGAGGCAACCAACCAATACCCCATTCTGTATCTTTAATTTTCTTTTTATAGAGAGAAAACCATGGGTTAAAAAATAAATAAAACTTTTCCACCCTGGTTTTAAATAATTTAGCAGGGATATAATGACCCAATTCATGTAGAATAACTAAAATTGAGAGTGATAATACCAATTGGGCAGCTCGTATCCAAAAATCCATTTGATTGTAATAAAATTAGCTTGCAAAGATAGTATTAATTCCTTTGTGTTGCTGTTAAAAAAAGTTAGGAGAATTAGAAATGTAAAAATTGTGGCGATTAAAAGATAAAGTAATGCGTTATGGTGAATTAAAAAAAGATATTCCACACATTACTCACAAAATGCTCACTAGTCAATTGAGAGAATTGGAAGAAGAGGGTTTTATTAGTAGAGAAGTTTTTCCAGTTATCCCTCCAAAAGTGGAATATACAATTACTGAACGAGGTTTGAGAGCAATAGTGATAATTGATATAATTCGAAACTACGGATTAGATCTGATGACAGAATTTAAAGTTGATGACACCAAAGTTGCGAAGCTTAAAGATGAAGAATTTGAGGAAGATTAAATTAATTCAGCTGTAAACTTAAACATAATCTTGTATTGAGACTTTTTAGTTACATTTTTGTTTTTTTTTGAGAAGACTAAATAGAATATTAATTTTACACAAATTTTAGATATGAAAGCATACATTTTTCCGGGTCAAGGAGCTCAATTTTCTGGAATGGGAAAAGATTTATATGAAAAATCACCTGAAGCAAAATTCCTTTTTCAAAGATCAAATGAAGTTCTAGGCTTTGATATTCAATCCTTAATGTTTGAAGGCAGTGATGAAGAATTGAAACAAACAAAAGTAACACAACCTGCAATATTTGTTCATTCTTGTATTTTAGCAAAAGTGCTTGGTGATGAATTTAAACCAAACATGGTAGCAGGTCACTCATTAGGTGAATTTTCCGCACTTGTTTCAACTCAATCCATTTCTTTTGAAGATGGATTAAATTTAGTGTATCAAAGAGCTATGGCAATGCAGATGGCTTGCGAGAAAGTCTCTTCAACAATGGCAGCTATTTTAGGATTAGATGATGAAACAGTGGAAAACATTTGTGCATCTATCACAGACGGTATAGTTGTTCCAGCAAATTATAATTGCCCTGGTCAATTAGTTATATCGGGTGATGTTTCTGCAGTTGAAAAAGCTTGTAAACTTTTATCTGAAGCTGGTGCAAAAAGGGCTATTATTCTTCAAGTTGGAGGTGCATTTCATTCTCCATTAATGGAGCCGGCTAGAGAAAAATTAGCAAATGCAATTCAGACAACCATATTTAGAAATCCTATCTGCCCAATTTACCAAAATGTGAATGCAAAAGCAGTAATAGATTCCGAGCAAATTAAAGAAAATTTGATAAAACAATTAACAGCTCCTGTGAGATGGACTCAGACCATGCATGAAATGTTAAAAGACGGAGCTGCAGAAGTGATTGAGGTTGGTCCAGGAACCGTTTTACAAGGGTTATTTAAAAAAGTGGATAGATCTTTAAATTGTTCCTCTGCTATTTTAGTTTAAAATTCCTATTCTGAATTTGACTGACAAACAATTAATATTAATTCAAGGTCCAACTGCTAGTGGAAAAACTGAATTAGCTATCAAACTAGCACAATATTTTAACACAATTATTGTATCTGCTGATTCCAGGCAGTTTTACAAAGAAATGAAAATAGGCACTGCCGTTCCATCAGTTCAACAATTGGAATTAGTGCCTCATTATTTTATTCATTCCCATTCTGTAAAAACTCCTTTAAGTGCGGCAAAATTCGAGCATGAAGCCAATCTTTTTTTGGAAATTGAATTTAGAAAAAGAAAAAATATAATTGTTGTAGGAGGATCTGGACTTTTTATGAAAAGCTTAATTGATGGTTTGGACGATATTCCTCACAACATAGAAATTCAGAAAAAATACATCGAAACTTTTGAAAAAAAAGGAATTGAATCATTATTAATGGAACTAAAGAAAAAAGACAATGATTATTTTGAAATGGTTGATAAAAACAATCCACGTAGAATTATTAGAGCATTAGAAGCAATTTCAATAAGCGGAAAAAAATATTCAGAACTTAGAAATAATAGTAAAAAAGTTAGAAATTATAACGTTATATCCTTCACTTTATTACCAGAAAGAACATTTTTGTATTCATTGATTAACCAACGAGTTGAAAAAATGCTTGATGAAGGTTTGCTTGATGAAGCAAAAGCTTTGTTTGAATTAAATAACTCAATAATCAATAATACGGTAGGTTATTCAGAGTTATTTTCTTTTTTTAAAGGTGAATTAGAATTCGACTCAGCTATTGAATTACTAAAACAGAATACAAGAAATTATGCAAAAAGACAATTTACTTGGTTTAAAAAAAATTCAGATTCAGTAGCATTAGAATACAACAATTTTGTTGAATATAATCAATTATTTGAAAAAATTATTAAACAATTTTAAAATATAAATTTAGAATTCACTATATTTGCACACTTTTTATTTTAATTTATTTATAATTAAATAAAAAAGGTCCTATAGCTCAGTTGGTTAGAGCACCTGACTCATAATCAGGTGGTCCCTGGTTCGAGCCCAGGTGGGACCACAAAAAAGGCTGTTTCAAAATAAAGGACAGCCTTTTTTATTTTGGAATCTTTCATATTTTACCAAATCCATAGAATAACTAGTCCAATAAATTTGGACTTATTAATAATCGAACTCAGGTTAATAATTGTATATGGTATAAAATCTTTTTTTCAAATCAACCATTTCTTTAAAAAATAATTGAAAATTTTCTATGTAATTTAAGTTTTTTTCGGCATTATTTTTATTATTTGACAAGCATACAGGTTCATTTATTGGGTTACTAATGTTAAATTCTTTGCTAATTTCTAATTTATTACAATAAAAGAACAGAATAAGCAATTAAATAATCAAATTTAACTTCATTATATCAAAGTTTTTAGTTTAGTATTCGATATGCTTTATGAAATTCCAGTTTTTCACTTAGGGTCTGCTGAAAAACTACAAACCTTTTAAAAATAAATGATTTTTTATCAGAATTCTGATTTTGATTTGCAAGTTTATTTTGTTTTTAGTTTAAACAAACCTTACACGTAAAATCGTGAAACAACTTATAAAATACTGATAACAAAATGTTTTTTTCCCCAAAGACCCTAAATTTAATAGGTCAGGACAACCAGCTCATCCACTTTGAAGCAACAAATAATGACAAATTTAAACTTGATCAATCAGAAGCAAAATTTGAATTTAATATATCGGAGAAAACTAATATTTTGTATCTAGGTGGTGAAATATTCGTTTTCAAAAAGAACAAAATACACTCATTTAAAAGTCCGTAGAACAGCTTCAAATTATATACTTGTTGATAAAAGCTTAACAAGCTTAGTGCTTTTGAAATTAATTACATTTCAAAACTCTGCGTTTTTTGGTGTTCTTGGAAAGGGGATTACATCTCTAATATTTGTCATTCCTGTTACAAACATCACCATTCGCTCAAAACCCAAACCAAAGCCAGCATGTGGAACAGTGCCAAATTTTCTTGTTTCTAAATACCACCACAATTCTTCTTCGTGAATGTTAAAATCCTTCAATTTTTGTTTCAATATGTCTAATCTTTCCTCTCTTTGTGAACCCCCAACCATTTCTCCAATTCCTGGGAATAAAATGTCCATTGCCGCAACCGTTTGTCGATCTGCTGTACAATTGTCGTCCTTTCTCATATAAAAAGCTTTAAACGATACGGGATAATTGGTGATAATTACTGGTTTTTTGTATTCTTTTTCAACTAAATAACGTTCATGTTCAGACTGTAAATCAGTGCCCCATTCAACATTGTATTTGAATTTTTTCTTTTTGTAGTGATTAGAGTTCATCAAAACATCAATCGCTTCAGTGTAAGTGATTCTTTTAAATTCATTTTTAGTAACAAATTCAAGTCTTTCTATCAATCCTAATTCGTTTCTTTCATTAGTAGGTTTGCTGAGTTGTTCTTGAGCATCGCGTTCATGTAAAAACTTTAAATCTTCTTTATAATTGTCTAATATATATTGACACAGATATTGTAACATTTCCTCCGCTAAATCCATATTGTCATTCAAATCATTAAATGCAACTTCTGGTTCAATCATCCAAAACTCCGCAAGATGTCTTGATGTGTTTGAGTTTTCTGCTCTGAAAGTCGGGCCAAAGGTATAAACCTGTCCAAGTCCAAATGCTCCTAATTCTGCCTCGAGTTGTCCAGAAACAGTTAAGTTTACAGATTTCCCAAAAAAATCATCTTCAAAACAAACTTTTCCTTCTTTGTTTTTTGGTACAGCTTCCAAATCAAAATTTGTTACGTGAAACATTTCACCTGCACCCTCTGCGTCTGAACCAGTAATAATTGGTGTGTGTAAATAAAAAAATCCTTTTTCGTTAAAAAATTGATGTATAGCAAAGGCCAATCCGTGTCTTATTCTGAAAACAGCTGAAAAAGTTGAAGTACGAAAACGCAGATGAGCTTGTTCTCTTAAAAATTCTAAACTGTGTTTTTTTGGTTGTAAAATGGTTTTTTGAACCTCATCGACTGGTGCTTCACCTAATAGTTCCCATTTTTCTACTAATAATTCTAGGGCTTGTCCGGCTCCTTGTGATTCTACCAATACCCCTTCAATTGAGATAGAACTTGCAGTGGTAATTTTTTTAAGACTGGCTTCTTCCCATTTTTCAAAATCTATTACAGCTTGTAAATTTTGAATGCAAGAGCCATCATTCAATTGAATAAAACGATTGCTTCTAAAAGCCCGAACCCATGCTTTCACTAATATTCTATCATTAATTTTACCGTTTTTTAAAACTTCGTTAATTTTACTTCTTTTCATTCTGTATTAATTTTTTTTGTGCTTTTACACACCATTTTTCAAGTTAAAAACTGCTAATTTTAGTACAAAAATAGCTATTTTAACTCAGATTCAGTGATAGAGGTTTATTTAAACCGAATTGAACGGTAAATCTGAGAAATCCCGACTAAGTAAATGTATTAATCTGTCAGTCAACGGATTGATTTACATTTTCTTTGTCGTATGTAGCATTTCTAATGCTTAATTTGGGTTTAATCAAAAAGTTAGGGGAGAGTTAAAATTGAGTTATTCAAATCATAATTATAAAAAAAATCTTTAGATTAATTAATTTTATTGATTACAACTAAATTTTTGTGTTTTGCTTTTTTTAAAATCATTGGAAGTGTTTTCAATATCCTCGTACGCTAATCTTAGGTTCATTTTAGTTTCTTATTGTCTTTTAAAAGTGTTTGGGCACTTAGTTTTGTTACTACTTTTTTGCCTGTTTTAGTTTCTAATTCTTTTCTGGCATTTCCCGCAATTGTACCACCTTGTTTGGCTACATTTTTACTCTCTTCAAAATTTTTTGGGTTTACTGCTTGAGAAATGTCTTTGGTGGATGCTTCTGCCAACATGTTCAAGATGAGTTCCGTATTGGTCATATTATCTCTCAAATTTTCTTTTTTTAAACCTTTGAGAGTTTTATATTCTTTGGTAGTTTTTCCACTCCAATTTTTTGATATAATATCAGTTAAAGTTGGAAATTGCTGCCCTTCTTTTAAACCAAGACGTTTCCATTCATCGGTCAATTCTTTACGAATTTCTATACTTTTCAGGCGTTGATTAATCCAGTTTTCGCTATATCCAAGGTTTAGATATAGTTGTAAAGCTCTATCAATACTTAGCTCTGGGTCATGCATTTCGTCTATTCGATCGTTGGCGATTTGGGCAAGCCAAAGTTTGAAAGGTTCTGCTTTTGGAGAGGGTATAGATTGTATTAAACGAAAAATTTGTTCTGTGTTTGCCACATCGGTTTTATAATATTTACCATCTGAAGATTGTACTTTCAGTTGTACGATTTTTTCGTACAACTGGCTACCCTCCTTTTGAAGTTTTATTTTTAAATCACTCCAATATCGTCGTGGATTATTGCTTTCTGTTAAAATTTCAATAACATCTACAATAGAAAAAAACCACATTTCTTGATCAACATCCCATAAGGTACGCACTTTTTTTTCTTCAAATAATTTTATATTATCCATACCATTTATATTTCTTTTCAGTACTTCTTTCTTTTCAAATAATTTTTATGATAATAAGAAATTTATACCAATTGAATAAATTTAAAATTGGTAAATAAGTAATTTAAATGAAAACCAATAAATTTCAATATTCTTAACAAAGATACAAAAAAAGGTAAAAAACACACAATTAGGATAAAGACATATACCGACAATACAAATAATTGTAGTGATGTAAAGTTTAAAAAACACTAATAAACGCTTAATTTATAAAATCCAAATTGTGAAATTATTTCAGTGTAATATTTTAATTTAATGTAAATTTGAAATCATTCTAAAAGGAAATAAATATGCAATTAATACTTGTTTTTTTTATTGTATTGTTTGGTTCGTTGATGACTTTTTTTTCTGGTTTTGGCTTAGGAACGATATTATTGCCTGTTTTTTTATTTTTTTTCCCTTTGAAAACCGCCATTTTCGCCACCGCACTCGTACACGTTTCCAACTCTTTTTTTAAGTTTATTTTTCTAAAAAAACACATTCATTGGTCAATTTTTATTCTTTTTGGTTTACCAGCAACTTTGTCTGCATTTTTTGGTTCCTATCTTTTAACTCATTTAAACGACAAACAAATATTTTTTCAATATTCCATGTTTGAGAAAGATTTTCAGGTTACTACCACTACTTTTATTGTCTCTTTTTTAATAATGCTTTTCACTCTTATTGAATTATTTGCTAAAAACATACAAATTTTAAAACAAAACAATATTATTTTATTGATTGGTGGTATTTTGTCTGGATTTTTTGGGGGATTATCAGGACATCAAGGGGCTTTACGTTCATTATTTTTAAAAAAAGTAGATTTAAGCAAAGAAGAATTGGTCGCCACTTCAACGGTTATTTCAATGGGTATTGACTTGATTAGACTGACTGTTTATTTTGTTTCTTTTTCCTTTTTAAAATTATGGACGACAGTAAACGAACCCTTGTTGTGGACTGGGGTAGTTGCTGCATTTTTAGGGGCTCTCATTGGAAATAAAGCACTTAAGAAGGTGAGTTTAATGTTTATTCATTATTTTATTTCAATATTATTATTATTATTTTCTATTTTAATGATGATTGGTATGCTGTGATTAAGCGAATTATTTAAGATTTTCACTATATTTGCATTCAATTTCCAAGTTATGATAAAAGATTCCATTTCTTCAGAAACTACTACTATCGATTTTGATCAATTTAAAAAAGAAGTTTTAAACGATTATCAATTGGCCTGTTTGTCTCGCGAAACTTCCCTTTTGGGTAGAAAAGAAGTGCTTTCAGGCAAAGCAAAGTTTGGAATTTTTGGTGATGGAAAAGAATTAGCACAAATAGCTTTAGCAAAACAGTTTAAAAATGGTGATTTTAGGTCGGGATATTATCGTGATCAAACGTTAATGTTTGCTATTGAACAGCTTACCATAACTCAATATTTTTCGGGATTATATGCACATACAGATTTAAACATAGAACCAATGTCCGCTGGTCGGCAGATGGGTGGACATTTTGCAACTCACAGTCTTGATGAAAATGGCGATTGGAAAAATTTAATGTTACAAAAAAACAGTTCCGCTGATATTTCTCCAACAGCAGGACAAATGCCTCGTTTACTTGGACTTGGATTAGCTTCAAAGATTTATAGGAACCATCCGGAGTTAAAAAACATAGAAAAATTTACAAAATTTTCTTCTAAAGGTAATGAAGTGGCTTTTGGAACTATCGGTGATGCTTCCACTTCAGAAGGTCCCTTTTGGGAAACATTAAATGCGGCAGGGGTTTTACAAGTTCCACTTGTAATGTCTGTTTGGGACGATGGTTTTGGAATTTCTGTTCCACGCGAGAAACAAACCATTAAAGATAGTATTTCTGAAGCACTTTCTGGATTTCAACGCGATAAAGAAAAAGATGGTTTTGAAATTTTTACTACTAAAGGATGGGATTATCCGCATTTAGTTCAAACTTATGAAAAAGCTACTCTTATTGCTAGAGAACAGCATATTCCTGTCCTTGTTCATGTAAAAGAAGTAAATCAACCACAAGGACATTCTACATCTGGGTCTCATGAACGATACAAGTCAAATGAAAGACTTGCTTGGGAATCCGAATTTGATTGTATTCAGAAGTTTAAAGAATGGATTTTAAATTATCAAATTGAGGGCACTTTTCTTGCAAACATTGATGAACTAGAAACCATTGAAAAAAACGCTAAAAACGAGGTTAGAGAAGCTAAAAACAAAGCATGGAAACTTTTTGTTGATGAAAATAAAAATTTTGCAAACGAATTGATCCAACTTTTAGAAACAAACCAGTTAATCAATTCACTTTCTTCTGATTTATCAAGTGAAATTACAGAATTAAAATCCAATAAAGAACCAATTAAAAAAGAAGTCTTTAGTCTTGCACGTAGAATTTTTCAAGTCAATCAAAAAAATCCTACTTTTTTACCCTTAAATACTTGGATTAGAAAACAAAAAGACATTCATTTTGGAAAATACAATTCTCACTTGTATTCACAATCAAATTATTCCTCTTTAAAAGTACCGGAAACTAAACCAGAATTTAATGAAAATTCTAAAATGGAAGACGGAAGGATAATTTTAAGAGAAAACTTTAAAAAAATCTTTGAAAATCATCCCGAAGCCCTTATTTTTGGAGAAGATGCAGGTCAAATAGGTGGAGTAAATCAAAGTTTAGAAGGACTTCAAGAAATTTTTGGAGAACTTCGTGTTTCAGACACAGGAATACGTGAATGTACCATTGTTGGTCAAGGAATTGGGTTAGCGATGAGAGGTTTAAGACCAATTGCAGAAATTCAATATTTGGACTATTTATTGTATGCGATTCAAATTTTATCCGACGATTTATCCACCTTACAATACAGAACAAAAGGCCGTCAAAAAGCCCCATTAATCATCAGCACTAGAGGACATCGTTTAGAGGGCGTGTGGCACAGTGGGTCTCCTATGGGAATGATTGTGAATGCATTACGTGGCATTTATATTTGTGTTCCAAGAAATATGACAAAAGCAGCAGGGTTTTACAATACTTTGATGTATTCTGACGACCCAGCGTTGGTTATTGAACCACTTAATGGTTATCGTATTAAAGAACAAATGCCTAATAATATAGGTGAATTCACAACTCCATTGGGCATTCCAGAAATTGTAAAAGAAGGAGAAGATTTAACTTTGGTGTCGTATGGTTCAACTTTTAATCTATGTGAAATTGCGTGTAAACAATTGGAAAAAATGGGTATAAACGTAGAATTAATAGATGTCCAAACATTGATACCTTTTGACATAAACCATAGTATTAAAAAGTCATTGTCAAAAACAAATCGATTATTAATTGTAGATGAAGACGTTAGTTCAGGAGCTACCGCTTATATTTTAGATAAAATTTTGGTTGAACAACAGTCCTATTTTCAATTGGATTCAATGCCTTATACTTTAAGTGCTAAAGACCATAGACCTGCTTACGGAAGTGATGGTGATTATTTCTCTAAACCAAATATTGAAGACATAATTGAAAAAGTAATTGATATTATTAAAGAAGCAGATGTTAATTTTTTGAGTTAGTTATTTTTTGAAAAAATTGTGTGCAAAACTTGTTAATTAAATTATTTTGAAGTCACTATTATTACTTCCTTTTTTCTAACTTTGCATTTTAATATTGTAAATGACTACTGAAGATTTACAACAGATTGTAAAAGACATATTTTCTGCATATATGGAGCAAAATGGACATCGGAAAACACCCGAACGTTTTGCTATATTAGCTGAAATTTACAACTATACAGGGCATTTTGATATAGAATCGTTGTATATTAAAATGAAAAATAAAAATTATAGGGTTTCAAGAGCAACTTTGTATAATACTATTGAATTGTTGTTGGCCTGTAATTTAGTAAGAAAACATCAATTTGGAAAAAATATTGCTCAATTTGAGAAATCACACGGCTCCAAACAACACGACCACATTATCTGTACGGATACTGGTGAAGTAATTGAGTTTTGCGACCCTAGAATTCAACACATCAAACAAACTGTTGAAGACTTGTTTGGCGTTAAAGTTCAACACCATTCTTTATATTTTTATGGAATAAAAAAACCAAATTCTTCTAAACCATGAGCTTATCAATAAAAGTTGACCACAAAAACGAATCTGTTATTTTTGCCTTTTCAGGGAAAATTCAGACTTCTGAGGAAACCATCGAAGCAATGGATACTTTAGAACAAGAAATATCGAAAGAAAAAAGAATGTTTTTATATGATTTAAGTCATTTAGAATATATTACCAGTTCGGGATTAAATTTTTTAGTCCGTTCTCTTACAAAAATTAGAAATGTAGGTGGTGAAATTGTTCTTTGTGGAGTGAAGGGTCATGTAGAAAAACTCTTAATAATTTCAAAATTAAATGAAATATTTACCATTTATCCTACTATAACCGAGGGTTTAAATAAATTTCAAGTACGTTAATGAAAGCAGATGTGTTGTTAGGTCTTCAATGGGGTGATGAAGGCAAAGGGAAAATTGTTGATGTTTTAACCCCTCATTATGATATTATTGCTAGGTTTCAAGGGGGTCCAAATGCAGGGCATACATTAGAATTTGATGGAAAAAAACACGTACTTCACACAATTCCATCTGGAATTTTTCATGAAGAAGTAATCAATATTATAGGAAATGGAGTTGTGATTGACCCGGTTATTTTTTCAAAAGAATTAGATAATTTAAGTGCGTATAATATTGATTTTAATAAACGTTTACTTATTTCAAAAAAAGCACATTTAATTATTCCTACCCATCGTTTGCTCGATCAGGCCTCGGAAGAATCTAAAGGAAAAAATAAAATCGGATCTACTTTAAAAGGTATTGGTCCAACTTACATGGACAAAACTGGAAGAAATGGGTTAAGAGTTGGTGATATTTTTTTAGATAATTTTAAAAATAAATACGATGTTTTGGTAGAAAAACATTTAGGAATTCTTAAACATTATCCTTCTTTTTCTTATGATTTAAAACAATTAGAAGAACCTTTTTTCAGAGCCATTGAAGTGATGAAAAAAATGACGTGTATTGATAGTGAAATATTTGTTAATCAACAACTAAAAGAAGGGAAAAAAGTCCTTGCTGAAGGTGCTCAAGGTACAATGTTAGACATTGATTTTGGTTCATATCCTTTTGTTACTTCTTCCAATACTATCACAGCAGGTACTTGTACTGGATTGGGTATTCCACCAAATAAAATTGGTAAAGTAATCGGAATTTTTAAAGCATATTGTACTCGTGTGGGGAGTGGTCCTTTTCCCACAGAACAAGAAAATGAAATAGGTGAAAAAATTCGTCAAGAAGGAAATGAATTTGGTGCTACAACTGGTAGAAAAAGACGTTGTGGATGGTTGGATTTACCCGCTTTAAAATACGCCATCATGATTAATGGTGTAACTGAGTTATGCATGATGAAAGCCGATGTTTTAAGTATCTTTGACGAAATAAAAGTTTGTACACATTATCTAATTAATGGTGAAAAAAATGAGTATATTCCATTCGAAGCTTTTGACAATAAAATAGAACCTGTTTACCTTACTTTGCCTTGTTGGAGAAAAGATTTGACACAGTTGAACGAGTTTGAAAATGCTCCACTTGAATTAAAAGAATATGTAAGTTTTTTGGAAAAACATTTAGAATTGCCTATACATATTTTATCCGTTGGTCCAGACAGAAAACAAACACTTGCTTTAAGTGAAAAAAAAGTTAATAATTAAACACTTTTTGTTAGCATAAGGTAAAAAACTAGTAAAGAAGGTATCATAACAATTGTTCCTACTATTCCCCAATAAACTAAAATTTTGTTCAACTTTATTCTATTTTCAGGTTCGTTTTCAATACATTGATACATTTTCTCTTGAATATAAATGAGTGGAATTGATAAAGCCCACATAATGAGCAATAAAAAAATGGAATAAAATAACCACGGCTGTTTACTTGTTCCTCCATAAATAGAAGCTAAAAACAAGCCATTTATTACCGTTAATGCAACACCAGGAATGGTTAGATAAGAATCCGTGACTTGTAATAATTTGTTGGAAAATTGTAGTAATTTAACGTCTTTTGAATAATAAGCATAAATAAACCAAAAGGGTCCGACAAACATATTTCCGACAAAGAGGATAACGCCAAAAAGGTGCAAAATTTTATGCCAATGATAAGATAAAATTAACTTAAAGCTAATTACTTGAAAATATTCAAGAAGAGTTAAAACGGATAAAATTAAGCCATTTAAAATAGCTATTTTTGTGGCTGTACTTATTTTCATTTGCTTGTTTTGCAAATAAAGGTACAAAATTATTTTTTAAATAAAACAAGAAATTATTTTTATTATTTATTATTTATTATTAACTTTGCACTCCCAAATTAAAAAAGAGATGAAAAAAGATATACATCCAGAAGATTATAGAACGGTAATATTTAAAGACATGACTAATGAATATGCTTTTTTAGGAAAATCATGTGCAGCTAGTAGAGAAAACATGAAGTGGGAAGATGGAAATGAATATCCTTTAATAAAATTAGATATTTCTCATAAATCTCATCCGTTTTTTACTGGAATTGTTAAATATGTTGATACAGCAGGTCGTATTGATAAGTTTAATTCTAGATATTCAAAAACTAAAAAATAATTTTAAACATAAAAGTTTGTAAGCTACCTTATTTGAGGTGGCTTTTTTTGTTTATTGAAAAATAGTGTATTTTATTCTGATTAATTATCAAACTATTTAAATTAAATGGCTTTTTTAAAAGAAAAATTTAAAAAGAAAAAATGTAAATTTTATTTGCTTTGATTTTCTCATTAATTTTGAATGAATGAAAAACAAATTTTTCAGCAATTTTATTAAAAAAATAAAAGGGGTTTTTGGATTACTATTTAAATTTTATGTAGCAATTGTTTTTCTCATTGGCCTGTTGATTTTTTATTTTCCAATAAGATTTTTTAGAAGAAAGGAAAAAAGCAAAATAATTTGTTTTCGCCTATTTGTGGTTTGGAGTTGGATGATTCGACTCTTTACATTTATTCATGTAAAATACTATAAAAAATCTATACTTCCAGCCCCTCCATATATCATTATTGCAAATCACACCTCTTATTTCGACATTTTTTTAATGTATTCCATTTTACCATACAATCATTTTTTATTTTTAGGTAAATCTGAAATATTATCCTATCCACTGGTTAAGTCTTTTTTTATTGACTTAAATATTCCTGTTTTTAGGGGAACTGGAAAAGCAGCACGCTCATTTGTGGAAGCTAAAAATGCACTTAAAAAAGGGTGGAGTTTGGCGATTTTTCCTGAAGGTGGAATCCCTGATGAAAATTATCCTTTAATGATTCCATTTAAAGAAGGTGCTTTTAAATTAGCCAAGACAATGAAAGTGCCAATTATCCCAATAACTTACAAAAATAATCACCGTTTATTTTCAGATCCAACACATATTTTAGGTCCCGCACGACCTGGAATAAGCAAGGTTTATATTCATCCTTACTTTAGTGTAGAATCTATTCAAAATAAAACCATTGAAGAATTACGGGAAGAAGCTTTTCAATTGATTTCATCAAAATTATAAAACATGGGAAAGTTAATTTTAATCCCCACGCCAATTGGAAACTTGGAAGACATTACACTACGAGCCATTCGCTGTATTAAAGAAGCCGATGTCGTTTTAGCTGAAGACACTAGAGTAACACTCAAATTGTTAAATCATCTTCAAATTTCAAAAAAAGTATATCCTTATCATGCACATAATGAACATAAATTGTTAGATACAATTGTTCAAAAGATAGAAGAAAATTCTTTAACTGTATTACTCTCAGATGCTGGTACGCCTGCAATCTCAGACCCTGGTTTTTTATTAGTGCGAGCATGCGTTGATAAGCACATCTCGGTAAGTTGTTTGCCCGGTCCAACAGCTTTCGTTCCAGCATTAGTTATGAGTGCTTTTCCTTGTGATAGATTTTGTTTTGAAGGATTTTTACCGCATAAAAAAGGACGACAAACTAAAGTTAAAGAAATTGAAAATGAAGAAAGAACATGTGTTTTGTATGAATCACCTCATCGAATTATTAAAACTTTAAAACTTTTTCAGGAATTTTTTGACGAACAAAGAAAAATTTGTGTGCTTAGAGAAATCTCTAAAATCTACGAACAAAGCATAAGAGGTACAGTAATAGAAGTTTTAGATTATTTTTCCGCTAATGAAGATAAAATAAAAGGAGAAATGGTGATTGTTATTGAAGGAAAAAAATAAATAAACTTTCTAAATTAGTAACTTAAATCAAGTTTGTTTTAAATTTATATTTAATTTGTGAAATTAGAATGAAAGAAACACAAGTAAAATCAAAAAAAAGAGTTGCTGACCACGGCGAAGTATTTACAAATAAACGTGAAGTAAATGCTATGCTGGATCTTGTGAAACAAGAAACAGAAAGAATTGATTCCCGTTTTCTTGAACCAGCTTGTGGAACAGGTAATTTTTTGGTTGAAATTTTAGAACGAAAATTAAAAGTTGTAGAAGCACGATACAAAAAAAGTCAGCTTGAATATGAAAGAAATGCCATTACAGCACTTTCTAGCATATACGGAGTTGATATTTTAGAAGACAACGTGCAAGCGTGCAGAGATCGGCTTTTAGGCGTTTTTACAAAATACTACTTACACCATTACAAAAAAGATTTTAATGAAGATTTTTTGAAATCGGCTGAATTTATTTTACAAAAAAACATCATTTGGGGTGACGCATTATCAATGCTAACTACAAATGGTAAACCCATCACTTTTTCTGAGTGGAGTCCAGTAAACGGCAATATGCTTAAAAGGAGAGACTTCCAACTCAATAAACTTTTAGAAAACACTGAATTTGATAAAGATGAAATTAATTTATTTTCTGATTTAGATGAACCTGTTTTTATTCCTCAGCCAGTAGCAGAATTTCCCTTAACCCATTTTTTAAAAATCGCTGAGTATGATTGAAAATCTAATTGTATCTCGCAAAGTTCACTTAGAATTTTCGCAAAATAAACATTGTGAAAATATTTGTATCTTTAAACTTAACAAAAATAAGATACATGAATGAAAATGAAATTTCTTATAAAATAATAGGGATTGCCATTGATTTACATAAAAATTTAGGTGCAGGTTTGTTGGAGTCAGCTTATGAAGCCGCTTTGGCTTTTGATTTGAGAGAATCTGGGTTACAAGTTGAAACACAAGTACCTATGCCGTTAATTTATAAAGAAGTAAAACAAGATATTGGATATAGACTAGATTTATTGGTAGAAAACAAAGTGATCATAGAACTTAAATCATTAGAGTTGTTGGCTCCTGTTCATTTTGCCCAAACACTTACCTATTTGAAATTGTCTGATTTAAAGTTGGCTCTTTTGATTAATTTTAACACTAAAGTTTTAAAAGATGGAATACATAGGATTGTTAATAATTTATAGCTGTTTTTGGAAAAGTTTAATCACGCAAAGGTCGGTAAGATTAAACGCAAAGAAACGCAGAGAAAGGTTAAGTTTAACTGGTTTCTTTGTGAGCTTTGCGATTAAAAAACTTTGCTTTTCTTTGCCTGAAAACCTTTTTAATAAAAAATCATTCGTTTCAACAAATTCTTTACTTTCTTTGCGAAAAAAATTATTTTATATTAAATAACTAACGTTTATGATTGAAGTAAATTATAACCCTGATGTATTAACTTGTCTTGCAAATTTGAGCAATGACGAGGTTTTTACACCCCCATCATTGGCTAACCAAATGTTGGACACCTTGCCACAAGAACTTTTTACCTCCTCAAAAACAACATTTCTCGACCCTGTAAGCAAATCAGGTGTTTTTTTGCGTGAAATTGCAAAAAGATTGATGGTAGGTTTGGAAAAAGAAATACCCGACCAACAGGAGCGTTTAAACCACATTTTTAGCAAACAATTGTTTGGAATTGCAATAACAGAATTAACCTCCCTTCTCACAAGAAGAAGTGTGTATTGTTCCAAAATTGCAAACGGTAAATATTCCATTTGTGAAACCTTTAATACTGAACAAGGCAACATACTTTTTGATAAAATAGAACATACTTGGAAAAACGGAAAATGTACCTTCTGTAACGCCAGTCAAGAAGTTTACGAGCGTGAAGATGCCTTAGAAACATACGCTTACCAATTTATACATACCAATAACCCTGAAAAATTATTTAAAAATATGAAATTTGATGTTATCGTAGGAAACCCTCCGTATCAGTTAAATGATGGTGGTGGAACAGGCTCTAGTGCAATTCCTATCTACCATAAGTTTATACAGCAAGCAAAAAAATTAAAACCGAAATATCTATCTATGATTGTTCCTTCTCGATGGTTTACAGGAGGTAGAGGTTTAGATGAGTTTCGTGATGAAATGTTAAAAGATAAAAGAATAAGTAGACTTCATGATTTTCCAAATGCATCAGATTGCTTCCCAGGTGTTGAAATAAAAGGAGGTGTTTGTTTTTTTCTTTGGGAAAAAGATTACAATGGCAAAACTCAAGTTTTTACTCATGAAAATAGTGTTATTAAATCTGAATCATTAAGGTATTTATTGGAAAATGGTGCAGAAACTTTTATTAGATATAATGAAGCAATTTCAATTCTACATAAAGTGCAAAGTTTAAAAGAAAAAAGTTTTACAAATATTATTAGTTCTAATGATCCATTCGGCTTTGATGTAAGAGTAGATGGAAGTTATAAGCGAGTAAAACCTAAATACAAAAAAGAGCCATTTAATAATGCAATTAAATTTTATTACAATGGTTGGCAAAGAGAAGGTATAGGTTATATTGAAAAAGATAGTATTAGAAAAAATATTGATTTTATAAAAGATTATAAAGTTCTTATAACAAAAGCGTGGGGAGTTGGTAGTATGGGAAAAGATTGGTTACAACCACTAATCGTTGAACCCAATTCATGTTGCACTGAAACATATTTGATTATTGGTCCATTTTCCAAGAAATCAACAGCAGAAAATGTAGTTAGCTATACTCAAACAAAGTTTTTTCATTTATTGGTTGCTTTGATAAAATTAACCCAAAATGCAATGAAAAAAGTTTACTCATTCGTTCCAATGCAGGACTTTACCCTACCTTGGACAGACGAAAAACTGTATGCTAAATATGGTTTAACTGTGGAAGAGATAGCATTTATAGATAGTATGATACGCCCAATGGAGTTGGAACAATAATTTAATTTTGCCAATTCTATGAAACAAATAAACCAACTTGTTCATATGACAAAGTCATTTGAGTCTTTGAAGTCAATACTTAAAGATGGGATTCACACATCGTATAATTTAGAAATCTTTTGTGCCGAAAATATTTTAGTCCCAATGATTAGCTTTTCTAATATATTATACAGAGATATTGGAGAGAAAGAGGTTGTAGAATATGGATCTTATGCTGTTGTTGTTGAACGAGATAACTTTTCAAAAATATTTGATTTAAATCCAGTTTCCTATTTTCAGGAAAATAGTACAATTGCTAAAGGTATTAAATATAATTATGAAAATGCTTTAATACCTCAAATTTTAGATGATGTTAAAAAATTTTATTTAGATACCAAAGGTTGTTGTGGTACTTATTTACAAAACATTGCAATAAAACCATTAAGTGAAGATGCTAAATCTCTGATAAATTCAATTGACGAAAATACATCAGATTCCATAATTAATGCATACAAAAGAATTTTTGAAAAAATTTTCATTAACAGCCGTAATCAAATTTTAACATCTAAACCATTTAAGGTAAATGACAAAATAGGAAAAGAATGGATTGCATATAATGAAAGAGAGTGGCGTAAAAGCTATTTTGATTTAAATTATATTCGTGAATTTACTCCTAAAGGTTTTATTAATTCAAAATATGATGAAATTATTAAATCAAGAAAACCTCACTTAAAAGAAAAAGAATACTCATTACAGATACCTCTTTCCGAAATTCGAAATATTATTGTTACATCAACAGAAGAAATTCAAGAATTAAGAAATTTTATAAATTTTGATCTAAATAAAGAAATTGACTGTAAATTAATTTCAACTCTTGAAAATTTAAAAAAAATTGAATCATTTAAATAAGTACAATGACAAAATTTAACAAAGACCTCCCATACAATAGTTTACCCGATTTGCCACCAAGAGCAAATTTGGAAACAAGTACTGTTTTCAAAGCAACTATAAAAGCGAATAAATTATTGGCAGAATTAAAAGGGTATTGTCAAACATTACCAAATCCTGAAATGCTTTTAAACACCATTGTTTTGCAAGAAAGTAAGGAGTCTAATGCAATTGAGAATATTGTCACTACTCAAGATGAGTTATACAAAGCAACTTTAATGGGTGATGCTGTAAAAAATCAAGCAGCCAAAGAAGTACTTCAATACCGTCAAGCAATGTATTGGGGCATAGAAGAATTGACTAAAACAAAAATAATATCAACTAACTTGTTGGTAGGTATTATGCAACGTTTGAGAAATACATCAGACAATATTCGTAAAAATTCAGGTACTAAATTAGCCAACCCTACCAACAATACAGTTGTTTATACACCGCCAGAAGGAGAAAACACCATAAGAGAAAAACTTGCCAAATTAGAAGTTTTCATCAATGATGATGTTTTTTCAGATTTAGACCCATTGATAAAAATGGCGCTAATTCATTATCAGTTCGAAGCCATTCACCCTTTTAGCGATGGTAACGGTCGTACAGGTAGAATTTTAAATGTGTTATATCTCATTCAACAAGAGCTATTAGGTTTGCCTGTTTTGTATTTAAGTCATTACATCATTCAAAACAAATCCGATTACTACCGTTTATTAAAGTCTATTACAGAAGAAAATAATTGGGAAGAATGGGTTTTGTTTGTTGTGAATGGTGTAGCAGAAACTTCAAAAATGACCCTAGAAAAAATAAATGCCATATTGCTTTTAAAACAACAGGCCGAAATAGCTATAAAATCGGAATTTAAAGCATCCTTTTCAAAAGAATTAGTTGATTTGCTGTTTAGTAACCCTTACATTAAAATTAGCATATTAGAACAAGCAGGAATTGCAAAGCGTCAAACTGCATCTGAATACTTGAAAAAAATTGAAAATTTAGGTTGGTTACAGCCCATCAAAATAGGAAGAGAAGTTTATTTCATTAACCACAAATTAATTGATATATTATCAAAATAAGATGAAAATCAATCAAAAAATATATGTCGATACAATAAACACATCAATTAAATGTGTCGATTTTTTTCATTTTTTTCGACATATAAATAGTAAATGTCGTTTCAATCGACATGACATATTCATTGTGTCGATTTTTCTGTATTTTTTCGACATGATTAAAATAGTAACAAAATTTAAAACAGTTTTTTTATTTGCAAAGGAAAACATAAATGAACGTAAACAATTGAAAAACAATTTGTTTTTATTTGCAAAGTAAATCCTAAACGCTATGAGTAAAAATTATTTTCCAGAAAAAAGTATCCCAAAAGTATATGCATATACAGATACACGCTATCCTAATTGCATTAAAGTTGGCTACACAACTAAAACAGCAGAGGAAAGAGTTGCAGAACAATACCCTGTAAAACTGCCTACTATGAGTTATGAAATCATACTGGAAGAATTGGCTATGCGCAATAATGGCACTTTATTTACAGATAAAGACATACATAGACTGTTAATTTCGAAAAAAGTAAAACACATCAATGGAGAATGGTTCGAATGCTCACTAAATGAGTTAAAAGCGTGTATTCTTGAAATCAAAACAGGTGTTGTAAATGAGGATAAGCGTACCTTAGATTTTGGATTACGTCCCGAACAAACAGATGCTATTATAAAAACAGAAGCATATTTTTTAAGTTCTAAAAAAGAGAATAAAAATCAAATCCCTCATTTTCTATGGAACGCAAAAATGCGTTTTGGTAAAACATTTACAAGCTACCAATTGGCGAAAAAAATGGGTTGGTCTAAACTATTGGTTTTAACATTTAAACCTGCTGTTCAAAGTGCTTGGAAAGAAGACTTAGAATCCCATATTGATTTTGCTGGATGGCAATTTGTGTCGAATAAAGAAGAAGATTTGAGTTATGAAACAATAGATACCACAAAACCATTTGTCTTTTTCGGTTCGTTTCAAGATTTATTAGGAACAAATTCCGCTGGAGGTATAAAATCTAAAAACGAATGGGTTCATGCAACAAATTGGGACTGCATTATTTTTGATGAATACCATTACGGTGCTTGGCGTGAAAATGCAAAAGAATTATTTGAAGCAGAAAGTGCTAAAGAACAACAGTTTGGGGAAGGTGTAGGTATTGATTATTTTGATGAAAGTAATATGCCAATCACAACAAACCATTACTTATATTTATCGGGCACACCTTTTAGGGCAATATCATCGGGAGAATTTATAGAAGAGCAAATTTTCAACTGGACATATTCAGACGAACAACGAGCAAAGGCAGAATGGAAAGGTGGAGATAATCCCTATTCATCATTGCCAAGAATGGTTATGCTCACCTATCAAATGCCAGACACCATCATAGAAGTCGCTATGAAAGGAGAATTTAATGAATTTGATTTAAACGTCTTTTTTTCAGCTGATGGGGAAGGAAATAAAGCAAAATTTAAGTATGAAGAATACGTACAAAAATGGTTAGATTTAATTAGAGGTAATTTGTCTGAAACAACCATTGATAATTTAAAAATGGGTGCAAAAAAACCACCTATGCCTTATTCAGACACTCGTTTATTAAATGTGTTGCAACATACATTTTGGTTTTTACCAACCGTTGCATCATGTCATGCAATGAAAAATCTAATAGATCAAAAACAAAACAAATTTTACCACGATTATGATGTGGTGGTAAGTGCAGGTACAGGTGCTGGTATTGGTGTTGAAGCATTAAAACCAGTTGAAAAAGCATTAGGTAACCCATTGCTAACCAAAACAATTACGCTTTCATGTGGTAAATTAACAACAGGAGTTTCAGTGAAACCTTGGACGGGTATTTTTATGTTACGAAATTCATCAAGTCCTGAAACTTACTTTCAAGCAGCATTTAGAGTACAAACACCTTGGACAGTTAAAAACCCTGACAAAACTGCACCAAACCGAGAAGAAATTATTAAGCATGAATGTTATGTTTTTGATTTCGCACCAGATAGAGCATTACGTCAAATAGCAGATTACAGTTGTAGACTAAATGTAGGAGAAAGTAATCCCGAAAAGAAAGTTGAAGAATTTATTAACTTTTTACCAGTTTTAGCATACGATGGTAGCTCAATGAAAGAAATTGATGCAGCAGGGATTTTAGATATTGCAATGAGTGGCACAACCGCTACCTTATTGGCAAGAAGATGGGAAAGTGCATTATTAGTGAATGTAGATAATTTCACACTTCAAAGATTAATGGACAATCAGGAAGCCATGCAAGCATTGGCAAACATTGAAGGCTTTAGAAATTTGAACCAAGATATAGAAACCATTATTAATAAGTCAGAATCCATTAAAAAAGCAAAGGCAGAGGCAAATGAAAAGGAATTAACAAGACAAGAGAAAAAAGAATTAACAGACGAAGAAAAAGAATATAAAAGTTTAAGAAAACAAATACAAGAAAAATTAATCAAGTTTGCAACTCGCATACCAGTTTTCATGTATCTAACAGATTATAGAGAACGAAGTTTAAAAGATGTTATCACACAATTAGAACCAGCATTATTTAAAAAAGTTACAGGTTTGAATGTTCAAGATTTTGAATTATTAGTTAGTCTTGGAGTATTCAATAGTGCATTAATGAACGATGCTGTATATAAATTCAAACGATATGAAGATGCTAGTTTATCATACACAGGAATAAATAAACACCCTGAAGACAAAATTGGACTTTACGATACTGTAATTAATATTAAAGAATTTGAAAACAAATAGGGTCTAAAAAAAGTTAAATCGAATAAATTATAAACTTCAAATACATATTGTTTATGTATAGATGGAAAAGTTTTATCTCGCAAAGTTCGGTAAGTTTAAACGCAAAGAAACAGAGAGAAAAGTTAAGTTTAAATGGTTTGTTTGTAAACTTTGCGAAAAAAACTTTGCGTTTCTTTGCGTGAAAACTTTTTTCATAAAATTTCATTCGTTTCAACAAATTCTTTATTTTCTTTGCGAAAAAAACTTTGCGTTTCTTTGCGTGAAAAACTTTTTCCTGTTTTCGTCGCTGGGACACCCAAATTAAAAATCAAATAATTTAGCAAAAGAAAAAAAAATAAATACATAAGTAACATTCAAAAAAAACATTCATTTAGAAAATAGTTCTCTCAATACCCATGTAAATCTGGAGCCCTCTGACTAATATATGCTTTGAGAATTCTATCACCAACATCGGGTACGTGGACATGAATTAGATAAATACCCGAAGCTATTGGAACTGATTTTTCATTCACTAAATTCCAATCTTGATAAGTTAGTGGACTGTCCTTTTTATAGGTTTTGATTAATTTCCCACTTACATTAAAAATTTTAATGTGACATTTCTCGGGCAAATTAATGATTTTAATTCTACTGTCAATTTTACTTCGTTCATACTCAGAATAAGCATAATAGGGGTTTGGTACTACATTGATTAAGTCTAAAGCGGATTTTAATTGATCTAAGCTTCCCAATTGAGTCATTAAAGTAGTCATGTCCCACGAATACATTGGTTTGCCGTTGTTTTTACCAGTAGCAATATAATCGTTGTATTCTTTCTGAACTCTAACGTGAATCACCGCATCACTTTCAAGAACAGAATGTCCAGATTTTAAAATTGGATTGACAACCCAACTTAAATTTGAGAAAAGGTCTAAATAATCACTATTATCCCCTTGAGTATATTTGTTATACAACCAATCGTTAGTTGAGTTAGGATTATAATAAGGACAATTTTTATCACTTTGTATTTCGCCACTAATGTTGTATCCAAAAACATATATCGCATGTTGACCACCAAGCAAAGGGGCTTGAGCTGGATCTCCCATGTTTTCAGTGGGATTCCAAAGCATATCACTACCATTTTCTTCCCCTAAAAAGGAATTTTCTCCAAACGCCATATTTAATCTAACTCCTGTTTCAACATCAATAGCGTAACCTGGAAACCAACCCATTCCATTTCCTGTTCCATCAGGTTTACCTTCCTTATCCACGCTTCCACTTCTTCTTATGGTTCCTGGAGGAGCGTCACCTATGTTTAGTGTTGTGTAGAAACCCAATTCAATCACAGGGCAACGAGTCCATTTGCTTTTATCATTGGTGAAATATATGTCCACATTTGGTAAACGCATTAAACTGTTTTTTTGTCTGGCTTGGGTCATAGAACCCGATGAAGCAGGGTTTTTAATGGGCATAAAAGGACCGAGATAACCAACTAAACGAAAAGGGGCAATACCTCCGTCGAGAAGTTTAGAATAATTATCGTCTATATCTATGCCGTCCTCATCTGGGTATAAACACGGATTAATATAGGGTTCTGGATCTAAACAATCGTTTTCACCTGGGACATAATTGCCACTTCTAATCCAATTTTTTACATTAAAACCATTTTCATCGTTCACGAAATCCAACCAATTTTTTGTTGAATCTTTATAAATCAATTTGGCTTCAAGAGGATAAGTGTATCTTCTTTCTCCATCGGTAGATGTTTCGGCTACTTTGACAAAAAAAGACTGACTTATCTGCACTGAGATTCCCCACTCAGGGATTAATTGTTCGTTTTCATTGTTTAAAGGTGGGTTCACATAAGTAAATAAATTCGGATTTTCAATTCTACTAAAATCATCTTCATTTGAAATGCTTATCTCTGAAAAAATCGAATCTAATAATTTTCCGTCTGCTTTATCATATCGATAAATTACCCATTTGGCGGAGTCAATACCTTTTCCGTTTATTGCTTCATTGCTTTGTTCGTTGACATATCCATAAAATTTTAATTCAAAAACGCCTGAAACGACATTTAAAGGGTCAATAACTTTAATTTCAATTGGACTTGAAGATTTTTTATAGGTAATTTCATTAACTTTCCCATTTGAACAAATTTCATCAATACTTTTTTGTGTTAGATATACCGCAAGTCCTCCATTTCCTCTTCCATCAAGTCTTGTTACTTCAGGACTTTCTCCATAATTCAAAAAATAATTTGTTCCACCATTTTCTGGTATAGGATTGTGTGGAATTACCTCGATGGGAATTATTTCACCAAAAGCTGCTTTTCTGCTTGCAATAAATTTCTTTTTTTGTCCATCTAGAAAATTTGGGTCGTCTGGGACAAAGTTTTTGTAACTGTTGTAAGCATAAGAAAGGGCTACAAAATAATATTTCTTAAAATTCACTAAAGTGCGTGTTCCAGAAGAAAATTGATCTTCCGTTATTCTAAAACTATGTTGAATTCCTTTATTTACTCCATTAACTTTTTCAACTGGAATTGAGGCCTGTAAGTCTTGGTCAAACTCAAAATTAACAATACGAGAAATATCGTCTTTAATATCACATTGACTTACCAAACGTGCTTTAGCTAAATCTTCGATGTCTGAAACAGAAACCGATTCGTCTTTAAGTTGATAAATTAAATATCCTTGAAAACGATAGGATTTATCTGCATTTGGATCTTCTGGAACAATAGTCGGGTCAATTTCTTCATATCTCTCAAGATAATTATTTGAATTTACTGGATTTTGTATCGTTAAAATTATTTCATTACTTAATTCTTGAGCTTTTAAAATAGGTGCGTGTGGCCCTTCTAACACTTTAAAACAATTTTCAAAAAGTGATTGTGCTTTATCATCAGCTCGTTTTAATATTTCAACTGAAGCATAAGGCGTTCCAGAATTTGCTCTTGCAAAAACTACCCCAACCGTTATATTATTAACCGCACCTGGTTTTAATACAAAAGGTCCAGCCGACTGTAAAAATCGTCTGTCATAAGGAGTGTTTCCAGAGGATTCTTCTGTCCATGGACTTTGTGGAAATCCACTTGTCCCCCACCCTAAAGGATCCGTGTCTCCAGGAAATAAGAAAGAACAAGCCACATTGGTATTTGCTTCGGGGTCTGAATAATGTCCACTTCCTCCATAATAAAATGGGGTATTGTCTTTCCAAAATCCTCTTAAATAATTATAATAATCACTGGCACTGATTGGGTCTGTGGTGTTGATGTTTGCAGTGCTTCCAGTGTTGACATAATACAAAAATCTTCTCATTCCAAAACGCTCATTGTCAATCACTCCATCACCATAACCAATACCATTCAACGCTTGGTTTTCACCTATTCCAATGCTGTTATCAATTGCATCATTGTCTTGAAAAGGACCTTCAAAAAAATCGACCCCAACAGCTGGTGGCGTTTCTCCATAACCAAAAAACCCTAAGTTGTCTCCATCGTAATCGTCACCATTGTACAAGTAACCAAGACCTCTATTTACATCACAACCAACAAAATCGTCGAATGGATCACCCAAAGCCCCATCGACAAAATATCCAAAGTAAGTATTGGTTAAAGTTTGAGTACCTCTGTTAATTAATTCATAATTGTAAAAGGTCATGTTATTAATTTCATCGTTTGTAGTAAATACAAAAGCTTGGGCTCTTATCTCCATTCCTATGGGGTCTGCACCTGTTTCAGTATGGATATTTCCTTTGTCATTCATAACCCACCAAAAATTTTGGTCTCCATAAAGTGAAACTTTTCTATCCACACTACATTGTTTGTCTTTTTTGAAATCATACCAATGGTAATCGCCTTGTTCCCAGTTATAAACGCCATCCATGTCTCTGTCAAAGAAAGGGGCTAAATAATAATCTTGACCTAAAGAAACTTCACCATGTGCAGGCCAATTTTTAATCATTTCAGGAATAGTATAATTTGGAAATAATACACTTTGAGTTGATGTTCCTTTTTGTTGATCGCTTAATCCTGCTTCATACCACGCGTCAAACTCCTTAATCACATCTTGAGAGGTAACAAAATGTCTATCGTATTGTAAACAAATCTCAGAAGTAACCGTGGCAAGTCCTTTTGTAAGTGGACCTGTCCAATAATCCTGACCTTCTCTATATCGTAAAGCAGCTAATTTCAACTGACCGTTCACATCCGTTCCACCAAGCCATAAAGCAGAGGTAAAAAGAGCCATGATTCCAGAATTTTTTGGCACTTCATATTGAGATAAATTTTGACCTGGTTTTTGCCACATATTTCCCGCTGTATGGATTAAAGCACGCACATTGTTCAATTCCATCATAGTGGAATATTTGGGTGGAGAACAACCTGCCTTTAAAATGGATATATTTGGGCTTTTATTTACTCCAATTAAGGATTGAGTAAAAATAAATGTTGGAAACAATAAAAACAATAATGTTTTTGTCATCAGTCGAAAACTTTGAACAAACTTACATTTTTTTTAAAGCTTATACAAATTAAATGTATTTATTTTGAGTTAAATCTATTAATTATTGACGTAGATGAATATCCTTCTTCTAATCGAATTGTTTTTACTTCGCCTCCCATTGATAATATTTCATTTGAGCCGACAATATAATTTTTTTCAGTTTTCTCTCTTTGATTTTCATCATAATCGGCACCTTTTACCAAAACATCAGGTTTTAACTCCAATATCGCTTGTAGAGGAGTACTTTCGTTAAACAAAAACACCAAAGAAACAAACTGAAGAGCAGAAAGTAAAAGTAAACGATCTTCTTGTTTGTTGATGGGTCTGTTTTCTCCTTTATTCTGCTGTTTGACAGAAACATCGGTGTTTACAGCGATAACTAATTTATCTCCTAAATCTGCTGATTTTGAAAGGTACATAATATGTCCTTTATGTAAAATATCAAAACAGCCGTTGGTAAAAACAATTTTTTGTCCTTCTCTTTTCCAAAGTTGAATGATTTCAGCAGCTTTATTCTGATCTACAATTTTATTCAACAATAAGTTTATCTGTTGATTCATCATATTCTGTTTTGTGTTTTTTTGGCAATAAAATAAGTGAAATTAAACCCATAATCAATAAAAGTATTGTTTGAGAAACCCAAATAATCATTCCAATTGCATTTCCTATGGCATGTGCATTATCGTATTTATCTTTTAAAAAGTGTGTTACTACCAGTCCCACTAAAAGAGGAAAAGCACCAATACCACCATTTGTAAAAGAAATACCAACAGCCCCTAAAATAAAAGCCAATAATATACCTTCAAATGAAATATTTTGTGTTTCGGGTAAACAAAGAAAGGCAATAGAAAAATAGACAACATACAATATCCAAATAGACAAGGTGCTCAAAATATAGAAATAAATATTTGAACAATTTTTTAATGAAAATATTCCTTTAATCAATTCTTTTCCTGTATGTATGGCTTTTTTCTTAATGTCAGGATATTTTTTATTTAACATATAAAACCCTACAAAAACGAGTAGAAAAAAAAGAAAAATGGAAATAGACAAAACCAAAAAATTCGACTCTTGATTTGATTTTGGAAATCGTTGTTTAATCTGTTGAAACAACAAAATAAATGTTTCTTTAGAGTAAACCAAACTTGCTCCAGTAAGGAGAGACAACATGAATAAATCAACAATTCTTTCTTGAATGATAGTGCCAAATGAACTTGCAAATGGGATTTTATCTGAACGATACAGCATTAAAGCTCTTGAAGCTTCACCAGCTCTAGGAATGGTCATGTTGATTAAATATCCAATCATTAGTGAATGATATCTGTTCCAAAAACTAGTGGTATATCCTAAGGGTTCAAGAACTAGTTTCCAACGCCAAGCACGTATAAAATAAGCGAATATACTTAATGCCATTCCAATAACTATCCAAAGATAATTACATCTTTTAAAGGCCTCAAAAAAGTACTTTTTGTTATCATCAGACATTGATGAGTAAAAATACCACATCAAATAAAGTCCAAAAAATAAGGGGAGTATTATTTTTAAACCTTTAAACCATTTTGTTTTCATTCTTTCATTAAGTTAGTCTCCTCGTCTGGAAAAATAATCCAAGGTTTAAAAGACAGGGCTTCTTCTTCAGTCATAAAGGCGTAGGATATAATAATAATTTTATCTCCAACCGCAGCTTTTCTTGCCGCTGGACCGTTTAAACAAATAGTACCACTTTTGGCTTTACCTTTAATCACATACGTTTCTAATCGTTCACCGTTGTTGATATTAACGACTTGTACTTTTTCTCCTTCAATGAGGTGTGATGCTTTCATTAGAGTTTCGTCTATTGTAATACTTCCAATGTAATTTAATTCTGCTTGAGTGACTTTCACTCTATGTATTTTAGATTTAAGAATTTGTAAAAACATACTTTGTTATTTCTTTTGCAAAGATAAAGAATTCTGAATTGAACGCTAATAGAAATTATATTGTGTCTTCAGGGCAAACGAATACTTTTTTAAAATTACCAAAACAAATTACCAAAAATCGAATTTCTGATTATAAAGTATCTACTAATTTTGTGTCAATTTAAAAGTTTAAAACCTTTACTTTAATTTAAAAAAAACTGCATACTAAGTGTTTATTCTGATACTTTTTTTACGCTTATTTTTTGTTTTTAAAGGTGCTCATGAGAAAAGTTCATTACCAAAAAAGTAAGCAAAAAGTAGCTTCGCTGTAATTACCATTGGCTAAGTTCTAGTACTATTTGTTCCTCAAAACTTTCATTCTTTAAAAATCGATAATTTTCATTGAGCTTGCATCTAAACCAAATACAATTATTATCGATTTCCAATTTTATACCAAATACATTTATTAAATAAGTCTAAAATAATAAGCATCCACGAAAAAAGCGGAATTAAAAAATGCCGATACAATATGAAATTAGACACCACCAAAGGCAGCATCGAAGATAATTTTTAATTGGTCTATCTTGAATATGTAATAGGTATCATTTTCAGTTTTTCATAACAAAAAAGTACAAAATTACGATCCAAAACTTAATTTAGTGATAAAATTAACATAATCTCATCTCCTAAAATTTAAAAGAGTGAGTTTGCCCTGACTAATATTTTAATTAGCTTGTAATTCATAATCATAATACAGATTTTAAAAAAAAAATTTTAATTAAAGGTCATGCAAAAGAATAAAACAAAAAGGAGTGGGAAAAAAAGAATTTTTTTAACATTATTTGCTAAAAAAGTATTATTTAAATAAAAAATCAAAAAATTTTATAAAAATTTTAAATATAATATAAATCATATTATATAAGGTTTTACAATGAATATTATGACAACAAATAGCTATATATATGATATGAATCATAAATTAAAATGACAAACCGACTTAGCTTTGTTTCATAAAACAGAAAAGTCATGGGAAATTTTAAGGTTTTTTTAAAAGCAGGACACGCTCCAACATTATTTGCGTCCTTTTTATATTTTGATTTTTGTTTCGCTATATGGGTCCTCAATGGAGCGATGGCACCTTTTATTAGTGAAGAATTTGGATTAACAGATGCTCAAAAAGGGTTTATGATATCCGTACCTATATTAGCAGGTGCAATTATGCGTTTTCCTCTAGGTGTATTAGCACAATACATTGGACGTAAAAACGCTGCACTTACGGAAATGTCATTGATTTTCTTTGCGATGATTTTCGGGTATTACATGGTTGACACTTATTCAGATGTTTTGGCAATGGGAGTATTACTTGGGATTGCAGGTGCAAGTTTTGGAGTCGCTTTATCTCTAGGATCTGGTTGGTTTCCACCTAAATATAAAGGTTTAGCAATGGGAATAGCAGGTGCGGGAAATAGTGGAACAGTTTTGGCCATGTTGTTTGCACCTCCTTTAGCAGTTAATTTTGGTTGGCAAGCCGTTTATGGTATGGCAGCATTATTCATGTTAATACCAATAGTGGTAATGATAATTTTCGCTAAAGAACCACCAGATATTGAAAAACAAAGTCTTAAAGAGCACATAGCTTGTTTATTTGAACGTGATGGGTGGTCATTTAATTTAATCTATATCATAACATTTGGTGGTTTTATTGGTTTGGCCAACTTTTTACCAACTTATTTTCACGACAACTTTGGTGTAACAAAAGTAGAAGCTGGTCAACTTACTATGTTAGCAGCCATAATGGGTTCAGCTGTACGTGTGGCAGGTGGATGGGCTGCGGATAGATGGGGTGGTGTAAACACTTTAACTGCCGTTTTTGGATTTATTATTTTGCTTATCATTGCTGCAGCTTTTCCTATAAATGTTACTGTTACGACTATAATTTTCATGTTTGCTTTTGCCGCTTTAGGAGCTGGAAATGGTGCTTTGTTTCAACTGGTACCTTTGAGATGGCCACTAGCAACAGCTGTAGCAGGTAGTATGATTGGTGAGATTGGTGCATTAGGAGGTAGTTTTATTCCAAATGCAATGGGAATTTCAAAACAAACTACTGGGTCATTCACTTATGGATTCTTATCTTTTGCATTGTTAGCTGTAATTGCTTTTGTGGTTTTGAGATTAGCTCAAAGAAAATGGACTAAAGTTTGGATTGAAAAAGGAGGTAAAGCTCGTATTGTAAACGAACAAATTGATTTTGAAATTAAACATCATATTCCTGATTTAGCTTTACAAGCAGTTGAAAGAAGTAAAGACGGAAAACTAGAATACAAAACCATTTTATTACCTGTTGGAAATTCAGAATTGGCTGACAAAGCGAGAGAACACGCAGCTTATTTAAGCAAAAAGACGGGAAGTAAAATTGTATTATTATATGTAAATTCTAAATTTCATAGTACAGGTTTATTAGCCACCGATTCACCTGAATGGGAAGCAATTAGAGAATCTTGGGTTGCAGAAGGAAAAACTATTTTGATAGATGAAGCAAAAAAACTCCAAAATATGGAAGTAAACAACATTGAAGCTGTTTTTGGTCAAGGTGATGTGGCAGAGGAAATAATATCAGTTGCTAAAGAAAAAAATACTGAATTGATTATTTTGGCGAGCCACCATGCTTCTCCAAAGGGTAAGTTATTAATGGGTGCAAGAACGTACAGTGTATTTAAAGAATCACCGTGTCCCATTTTAAGAATCGTTCGTTAATATTTTGTAACATTTAAATTTAAAAATTATGTCAAAAACGTGGTTAACAACATGGGATCCTGAAAATGAGCATTTTTGGGAGAACGAAGGTGGAAAGCAAATGGCTTGGAAAACCTTATGGATTACAACAGGTGCACTGACTTTTTCCTTTGCTACTTGGTTTATTATGAGTGCCTTAGTGGTGAAGCTAAATGGAATAGGATTTAAATTTACTCAAGACCAATTGTTTTGGTTAGCTGCGATGCCTGGTTTAGCAGGAGGTAGTTTGAGAATTATCCATTCTTTTATCATTCCTATTTATGGAACTAGACATGTAATTTCCATTTCAACATTTTTAAAACTCATTCCATGTATTGGAGTAGGTTTTGCTGTAATGGACACGACAACACCATTCTGGGTATTTATGGTCTTGGCTTTTTTAACTGGCTTTGGTGGAGGTGATTTCTCCTCTTATATGCCAAGTACAAACTTGTTTTTTCCAAAAAAACTTAAAGGTACTGCCTTAGGAATTCAAGCTGGTATTGGAAATTTTGGAGTAAGTTTAGTTCAGTTTTTAACTCCTATTATGATTGGTGTGGGAATTTATGGTGCTTCAGCCGTTTTCACGAAAATTGAACCAAAACAAGTGGAAACGATGTTTACAAAATTAGGCGAGGAAAAAGTGATGGAGGTTTATAAAACTATTGAACCAGAAATCCAAAAAACAATCGCTGAAAAACTTGACAAAAAAGTAGTAAAAAAAGTTTTTGCTGATAATGTGCCTTCAGATCCAATTGTGTTTTTTGAGAAATTGCCAGTTGCTGTTAAAGCAAAATCTTTTACAAATATTCATCCTAAAAAAGCTGAAAGTACTTTAAAACTGTTTTCAGAAACAGAAAATGGAGTTAAAAATTCAAATATATATTTACAAACGGCTGCTTTTTGGTATATTCCTTTACTTCTAATATTTGGAGTGTTAAGCTGGATTAAACTAAGAAGTGTTCCTGTAAAAGCTTCTATTAAAGAACAATTAGACATCTTCAGTGATAAACATACATGGTATTGTACTATTACTTATATCATGACTTTTGGTGGTTTTTCTGGACTTGCAGCTGCATTTCCAATGTTGATTAAATCTGTTTATGGTAGTTTTCCAAATGCTCCAGACCCATTAACCTATGCTTTTTATGGCCCACTTATTGGCTCGGCAAGTCGTGTATTGTTTGGATTTGTTGCAGATAAAACGGGTGGTGGTATTTTAACAACTATTTCTGGATTAGGTTTAATAATTGGTACAATTTTATTGGTAAGTTTAGGTTTAGTTGCTCCTACGAGTTTAGATCAGTTTCCAATGTTCGTTACCGTAATGCTTGGATTGTTTTTCTTTACAGGTATTGGAAACGCAGCAACTTTCCGTCAATATCCAATTATTTTCCAACATAATCCAAGACAAGCTGCTGGTGTTATTGGGTGGACTGCTGCTGTGGCTGCTTTTGGACCATTTTTGTTCTCTATATTAATAATGAGTTCAATTAATGCTTCTGGTACACCAAATGCGTTTTTTATTGGCTTATGTATTTTTGCAGTGATTGCAACTTTAATAAATTGGAATTTTTATCATAGAAAAGGTTGTGTTAGACCTAGCTAAAAATTTGAAGGAACTCTTTCCATTTTTTTGATTTTAAGTTTTAGGTACGGCTTGAGTTCCTTCTTTTAAAAAAATAGTTAACAAATTAAATACAAAATAATGAAAACAAAAGTAATTTTAATTTTAAGTTTATTTACATTAAATAACTTATTTTCTCAGTTCGAAATAAATGGGCAGTATATGTCGAGAGGTGAAATTCGTCATGGTTTCCAATCGTTAGCACCTCAAAATTTTAAACCAGGTGCTTTTATCTCTCAAAGAGCAAGATTAGGGGCGACGTATAAACATAGTCTTTATAAATTAAATTTATCTGTTCAAGACATAAGAACATGGGGTAGTGTAGCGAATTCAGCTATTGACACGAAAGGATTGTTGTCTGTTTTTGAAGCCAATGCAGAGTTGTTTTTTAACAAAAGATTTTCTGCAAAAATAGGTCGTCAAACTATTGCTTACGACGATGAAAGAATATTTGGTTCTTTGGATTGGGCAATGCAAGCTAGAAGACATGATGCTGCTCTAGTAAGGTATAAAGACAGTACTTGGTCGGTGGATGCTGGTTTTGCTTATAATCAGAATGAAGACAAAAGTAAATTTATACAATATTCTGTAGCTAATTATAAAACATTCCAATATTTATGGGTGAATAAAGTGCTTGGAAAAGGTAATTATTCATTTTTGTTTTTAAATAACGGAATGTCTTACAATAAATTAGATACGGTAACAAAAATTACGGACTCTACGACTATTTATACTCAAACTTTAGGGTTAAGGGGGGAATATTCTAATGATAAATTTAATTTTTTAGGATATTTTTATTATCAAATGGGTAAAAATGGTGTAACAAATATCAAAACAAGCGATTTAAGTGCTTTCAATTTCTGTGCCGAAATAGGGTATAAACCGACAAAATCATGGTTGTTTACTTTAGGTGCTGAAATGCTTTCAGGTACAAGTCAAATTGATACAGCTAACAAAGTAAATAATTCTTTTAATCCGTTTTATGGAACAAACCATAGATTTAATGGATATATGGACTATTTTTATGTTGGAAATCACACCAATTCTGTTGGGTTACTTGATGCTTATCTAAGAATAAGTTATAAAATGAAAAATTGGGTTCTTTCTTTAAATAGTCATTATTTCAATGCTGCGGCTCCAGTAAGAGATATGAAATTTCCATTGGAATATAAAGCAAGAGATTCTCATTTAGGTTCTGAATTTGATTTTACTGTTTTGTATAAATACACTGATAATGTTTCAATTCAAGGTGGTTATTCACAAATGTTTGGAACAGGAACGATGAAAGCTCTTAAAGGAGGAAGTGTTTCTAATAATAGTAATTGGGCATACTTGATGTTGATTATCAGACCAAACACTAAAATGTTATTTCCTCGTTCTGGATTAAAAATGTAAAGCATTTAAATTATTACTCTGAGTTCGATTTTTCAAATATTCTTGTAAAATCGAACTCAGATTTAAAAAAAAAATACTAACTTTATACTTCCGAATTTAGATAAAATGAAGGAAGTTTTTGTAGTTTTGAATTTATTGCTGATTGTTTTGTCTTGTTCAAAAAGCGAACAAAAACTAGTTGCAAAAGTTAAAATTAATTTCACCCATCAGCTTGGTTCTGATTATATAAATTTTGACCCTCATACCTACACGAATGAAGCGGGCAATATGTTCACTTTAACCGATTTACATTATTATATAAGTAATATTACTTTGTTTTCAAACGAATTTTCTGACTCAATAGTTGATTCACAAATACATTATTTAGATTTAAAAAAATCAGAAACTTTATTTTTTGAACTCAACGATATTCCTCTAGGAAAATACACTTCTCTTCATTTTGATTTAGGTATTGATTCCGCTCGTAATGTGTTTGCTTATTTGGATAATACCATAGAAAATCAGAACATGATTTGGCCTGAACCAATGGGTGGTGGTTATCATTTTATGAAATTAGAAGGAAGATATTTGTTAAACGGCTCATATTACGGTTATGCTTTTCACCTAGGAAAATCTAAAATGAGAATTCATTATGAATTACCATTAAATAAGGAAATCAAAAATACTTCAGATAAAATTGAAATTGTTCATGATATCTTAGAATGGTTTAAAAATCCTCTAACTTATGATTTAACAATTCATGAAGCGTATTCAATGAATAATGATTCGGTAATGAATGTACTTAAAAAGAATGGGCAAGATGTATTTTATTTCAAAAATTAATTTATTCTTATTTCTGTTTATCCTTTTAATTTTTTCTTGTAAAAAAAAACAGGAAGAAATTACCCCTTATAAAGAACCTTTAGAATATATTCAACTAACTTATCCTAACTATTTTCCTGAAATGACTCTAAATACTTCTAATAGATTATCTAAAGAAGGAGTTGCTTTGGGAAGAAAATTATATTACGACACTTTACTTTCAAACGATGGTAGGAGTTGTAGTTCTTGTCATAATCAAACAGAATCATTTTCAAAACAAAGTGTTAATAGTTTGGCTCACATCAACTTAGCATGGCACAGTTCCTTTTTGTGGGACGGAAGTGTTGGCTCAACTTTGGAAGATGCGATGATTTTTGAAGTAGGCACTTTTTTTGGCACGGATGTTTCAAAACTTCAAAACCATTCTGAGTATCCTTCACTTTTTGAAAAGGTGTTTGGGAGTAAACAAATTAGTGTCAATCAAGTAGCTTTTGCTTTGGCACAATTTACAAGAAGTATGATTTCAAGTAATTCAAAATATGATCGTTATAAAAAAGGAGAACTTCAACTCACTCCACAAGAATTAAATGGTTTAGATATTTTTTTTACTGAACGAGGTGACTGTTTTCATTGCCATACTTTAGGACTTTTTACAGATAATTCCTATCATAATACGGGATTAGATGATAATTTTAATGAACTCAATTCAGGTCGTTATTTATTTACAAACAACTCAGCTGATATTGGCAAATTTAAAACTCCAACTTTAAGAAATATTGAATTCACTCCACCCTATATGCACGATGGAAGGTATTTGACTTTAGAACAAGTGATTGAGTTTTATAATAATGGAGTTAAAATTTCACCGTATGTTGATCCAATTATGACTAAACCAGGAAAAGAATTTGGATTGGGCTTGTCCACTCAAGATAAAAATGATTTAATTGCTTTTTTAAAAACCTTAAGTGATACTTCTTTTTTGAATAATCCTCAATTTTCAAAACCATAACTATTTGAAATTGTGTAAATTATCAATTTTTCATCTAAATATATGATTTATATCATGTTTTGAATATGCAAAGCTACCGATATTTACAAAAAAATATAACGCTTTTCAAATGAAAATTATAGATAAATCAACTGGTAAACGTTTTGATTCTAAGGAGATTGATGAAAAAACATTCAAGAAAAAGATAAAAGAAAATGATCCAATTTTAAGAAACGCAGAAAAAGAAGAAGGTGACGAAGAGTTTTCAGCTATGGATCCTCCTGATGCTTATGATAGCAGTAAAACGGTGGGATTAGATTATGAAACACTCCATCCATTTATTCAAGAATTAGTAAATGAACACAAGGAAGTCAAAGAAAAAGTTAAAATTTTTGATGAGTGTCTATCTAAGTTCAGAGAAAGTAATTATTCATTTACAAGAGAAATAGCTGACGAAATGAATTTGTTTTACGTTTATTTTGACGAGCATATTTTACCTCATAACAGAAAAGAAGAAAGAGATTACTTTAGAATATTACATACACGTTTTATTGAATCTGGTGAACACGGCGAAGGTGATAATCCACAAACGGCTATTGATCTTATGGAAGATGACCACGTTAAATTTATACAATTAGGAGCTCTTTCTTTCAATTTGTTTGGTTTAGCTACAAGATTGAGAGACACAGAATCACAAATGCTTACTTTTGATTTAGCTTACAATACAGCTAGAGAATTAGTTGAATTAATTCGTTTACATATTTTCAGAGAAGATGAAACTTTATTTCCACTTTCTCAAAAATTATTAACAAAAGAAGATTTTCTTTATATACATGGACAATAAAAATTCCGTTTTACTCGATGGTTTTGGGCGTAAACACGACTATCTAAGAATATCATTAACTGAAAGATGTAATCTTAGATGTTTTTATTGTATGCCAGAAGAAGGTATCGCACTAAGAGATAAAACACATTTTATGAGTACAGAAGAATTGTTGTATATTGCAAAAACTTTTGTACAATTCGGAGTGAAAAAAATCAGATTAACTGGAGGTGAACCCTTGCTGAAAAAAGATTTTCTTTCCATAATTGAAGGTTTAGCAACAATGCCAATCGAAATTGCAATTACAAGCAATGGAGTATTAATTGATCAATACATTGAAGATTTTAAACGGCTGGGAATAAAAAAATTAAACATTAGTCTTGACTCTTTAAACGAAGAAAAATTTAATCGCATATCTAGACGAACGTATTTTCAAAAAATAATGGAAAATATACGTTTATTAATCAAAGAAAATTTTGATTTAAAAGTGAATGTAGTTTTAATAAAAGGTATTAACGACGACGAAATTATTGATTTTATACAATGGACTCAAAACGAAAAGGTTAAAATTCGATTTATTGAGTTCATGCCTTTTGACGGAAATAAATGGGATTTTTCAAAACAAATTAGTTTTAAAGAAATTATAGACAAAACAAGTCAATTTTTTGGAAAAGAAAATGTAGTTCCTCTTGAAATTATAGCAAACGAAACGAGCAAAAATTTTAAAATCGTTGGCTCTAAAGGAGATTTTGGAATAATCAGTTCAATCACAAATCCGTTTTGCGATACTTGTAATAGAATTCGTCTAACAGCAGATGGAAAATTAAAAAATTGTCTTTTTTCAGGTGAAGAAACGGATTTACTATCTTCATTAAGAAAAGGAATGGATATTAATTCTTTAATAATTCAAAATATTCAAAATAAGAAAAAACAAAGAGCTAATGTTTTTGATGAAAATAATTTAATATCCAAAGAGTATAAAAATCGATCGATGGTTACAATAGGTGGTTAATTTTAATATGTTTTTGATAACTATTTTGGTTTAAAGTATGTTTTTTTATAGAGTACTGTAAATGTTATTGTCAAATTATTGTTCTCCTTCATGGTGTAGTTATGCTGAATTTTACAGCAAAAGATTACAATTTAAAAAGGATTGCATCATATTTTCTGTTGGTCAAAAAACGGAAGGAATATTTATTATCACCTCAGGGTTTGTCAAAATTACAAAAAAAACCAATGACAACGAAGAACGTATAATACGTTTAGCTAAAAAAGACGATTTTGTTGGGCATCGAGGATTTGGTGGAAATTGGACTTATACAGTAACTGCGAATGCTTTGTCTGATGTTGAAGTATTGTTTTTGCCACTACAAATTTATACAGATTTAGTTGTTTCAAATCCAAATTTTGCTGTCTTTATGCTTGATTTTTTTGCCAATGAATTAAGAGAATCAGAACATCTAGCCAATCAATTACCAATCAGAAACAAAATTGCGTGGGTTTTAATAAAAACACTAGAAACATTTGGTTGGGATGAAAATTCCTCCGCTTTAAATTACACTTTGTCTAGAAAAGATTTAGCCAGTATGGCAGGTACACGTTATGAAACATTAATCAGAACTTTGGCAGAATTTAATAAAGAAAAGTTGATTGAAAACATTGGAAAAAACATTCATATTTTAAATTTACCTCAACTTCAGAAAGAAGCAGGAATTTGATTTGTTTTTTTATAATTTGCCATTAATCCACAAAATATGGAAAAAAATTATACCATTGATTTGGGTATTTTTTAACCATTTTTTCTAATTGAACGACATATTCTTTTGCCAAATCCAATTCTGATAATGAAGAAATTACTGGGTTTGTAGCTGTCAAATGGTAATGAAATTTTTTTTCTTTTACAGCAAAAACAAAACTTACAGGCACTTTAAATTTATGAGCTAAAATAAATGGACCTGAGGGTATATGTATTTTTTTGTTTAGAAAAGTCAACACAAAATTTTTATTATCTCTAATTGGTCTATCCGCGTGCATTGCTACTAACTCTCCTTTTTTAAGGGCTTTATGTACTAAGATTACATGAGACAAATCGTTTTTTACCGCAATGAGATTAAATTTTGGACCTCCTGTTTTAAGTTGTAAAAAAGATTTAATTTTTTCAACTTCTTCATCTAACATCAACACGTTTATTGTATCTGTAACCCTGTCATTCAGTAAATTAGCTGCTGTTTCCCAATTACCTATATGACCCGAAATCAACACACCTCCTTTCTTTTCTTCAGATAATTGATGTAAAACGGTTTCGTTTTCAAAGTCATAGGAAAACTTTTTTTTATATGATGTAAAAAAAGCAAAACGGTCTATTAAAGTTTGAGCAAAAAGATTAAAGCATTGACGAGTAGTTTTTTGGGCTAAAGGCAAAGTATATTGAAACCCTTTGACATAAAAATCCAATAAAGCATTTTTTTGTTTTTTTGCAAAAAGAAAAAAATATCGAGAAACTATAGAAGCAAAAAAATAGGTTGCCCTAAGTCCAAATATTTGTATTGAAAAAATAAAAAATCGGTAACCTAAAACTGTTCCTTTAGATTTTCCATCCCATTTTCTCATACAATCTTAGAGAGCTTACGCTCGACCATATCATAAAAATCATTAAAGGTAATAACCTTTTGAAAATCATCTGCGTTTGTTTTGAATCCAAAGTTTTCTTCAATTACAACAACCAAATCCACATAATCCAAACTATCTAAATCTAATGTTGTTTTTAAATTGTTTTCTCCTTCTATAGTTGAGGGATCTACTTCAAATTCTTCTGATAAGAATTTTCTAGTTATCGTAATAATTTCTTCTCTATTCATTCTTTAAAAAAGCAAAGATAATATTAATGTTTATATTTTTTAATAATTAATGAAGAATTTGTTCCACCAAAACCAAAGGAATTAGACAAAAAATTATCTAGTTTCTGTTCTTTTTTTTCAGCAATTATATTAATTTTTGCTGAATTTTCATCAGGATTTTCAAAATTAATGTTAGGTGCTATAAAATCATTTTGCATCATCAATAATGAATATACAATTTCACTAGCTCCAGCCATCCAACATTCATGACCTGTCATACTTTTCGTAGAACTAATGGGTGTTTTACTTCCAAATACTTGAAATAGTGCTTCAGCCTCAGTAGCGTCGCCAACAGGGGTAGAAGTAGCATGTGCGTTGATGTAATCAATTTTTTCCCCCTTTAATTTTGCATTTTTTAATGCCATTTGTAGTGAACGGTACTGACCATCAAAATTTGGATTGGAAATATGATCTCCGTTTGAAGAAAAACCATATGCAATCACTTCTCCGTATATTTTTGCATTTCTTTTTTTAGCTGATTCTAATGATTCAAGAATAACAGTTGCTGCACCACCCGATGGTACTAATCCGTCTCTATCTCTGTCAAAAGGTCTTGATGCTTTTTCTGGAGTGTCCTGTTTAATAGAAAAAACACTTAATCCATCAAAACTACCCATAGTATAGATGTTTATTTCTTGAGCCCCACCACAGATAATACGATCTTGTAAACCAGCTTTAATCATTAAATATCCCATTCCAATTGCATGAGAACCAGATGCACAAGCAGCACTTAAAGTAAGATTAATTCCTTTTAACTTATAAATGGTAGATAAATTCATGTTTACAGTACAATTCATGTTTTGAAAAATATCCCCACTTCCTATTAAAGTAGTGTCTTTTCTATCTCTAGCTTTGTCTATTGTCTCCACAATTGAGCCAGCAGTACTGTCGTTTCCGTAGATTATTCCCGTTTCGTTTTTAGCAAAAAAATCAGCATCTAATTTTGCCATTTCTAAGGCCTCTTTGGTGGACATATAAGCGTACATTGCAGGTTGATGCATTCCGATTCTTTCTCTTCTGTTCAGAAATGGTTTCAAATCGGGATCTTTTACCATTCCAGTCAAACAAGAACGATAACCAAAATCCTCTCTTGATTTATCGTAAATAATACCACTTTTACCCGTTTGCAAAGAATTAAGGACTTCTTGATTGTTTTCACCAATACAGGAGTAAATCCCAAAACCAGTAATGACTACTCTGTGTTCCATTTATGCGTATATACCACCATTAATATTTATTACTTCGCCTGTGATGTATGCAGCTTTGTCTGATGCTAAAAAACTGACTAAATAGGCAACTTCTTCAGGTAAACCAAAACGATTCACAGGAACAATTGGAGCCAATTCTTTTTCGTTAAGATGGCTTGTCATATCACTTTTAATAAACCCTGGAGCTACACAATTTACAGTTATATTTCTTCTAGCCAATTCTTGTGCAAGAGATTTACTGGCACTAATAACCGCTCCTTTTGCGGCTGCATAATTAGCTTGACCAGCATTACCTTTTACTCCTGAAACAGATGCCATATTAATAATTCTACCGTATCTTTTTCTTACCATCTTTGGTAAAATAGCTTGAGTACAGTTATACATTCCTTTAACTGAAACCTGTATTACTTTGTCCCAATCTTCCTCAGGCATTAATAAAAACAAATTGTCTTTGGTTATTCCAGCATTATTGACTAAAACAGTAATTTCTTTCTCTGGATTATTATTAAACCAATCCTGCATTTTTTTTTGAACTTCCTCTCCGTTTTCAACAGAAAAAGGGATTAATTCTCCACTTCCACCTTCAGATTTAATTAGTTGTAAAGTTTCTTTTGCTGCTTCCTCATTAGATGCATAATTGATTAATATATGAAAGCCCAAGTCTTTCGCAATTTGTATAGCAATCGCTCTACCAATTCCTCTTGATGCTCCTGTAATAAGTGCGCATTTCATTATGCAATTTTTTTATTTTTTATATACTCTACTATACTTTTCAAAAAATCACTTGAAACAAAATCTTCATTCATTTTTGGAAATATTTTTCTTGTTTCTTGATAAATTGAATTGGCAGACGAAGATAAACATTTTTTTTGATTTTCATTCAATAAATCGATAGCTTGACAAATTGCTACTAAATGAATAGCCATCACTTGAAATGAATTATCTAATACTTTTTTACATTGAATAGCTGAATTTGTTCCCATACTCACAATGTCTTGGTTGTCATTATTGTTAGAAATAGAATGAACATACATTGGATTAGACAATGTTTGATTCTCTGCAGTTGTTGAGACAGCTGTAAATTGAATTCCTTGTATTCCAAAATTAAATCCTAATTTTTTTCCATTCAAAAATGGAGGAAATTTCTCATTTATCTTGTGGTTCATTAAGAAGTTTAATTGTCGTTCAGCTAACATACTTAATTTGCATAAAACAATTTTTAATTTATCCATTTCTAACGAAATATAATCTCCATGAAAATTTCCTCCATGAAAAACATTTTCATTTTCTAAAGATACTATTGGATTGTCATTTGTTGAATTAATCTCATTTTCTACAACCCTTTGAGTGTATTCAATTGTATCCCAAATTGGTCCTAATATTTGAGGCACACAACGTAATGAATAAAATTCTTGTATCTTATGAGAAAATTCTGAATTTTCTTTCTCTTTTTTATTAGAATATAAAGTTGCCCTTGATTTTATTAACTTGCTATCTGACAATAATTTTCGCATTCTATTAGCCACCTCCTGTTGACCTATATGTTTTTTAGTAGAATTTAATTCAACAGAAAAAGAATCGTCGTAAGCTTCCATTAATTCATTTAAAATGGAGGAAGTTACTATCGCCCATTCCATTAATCGTTTAGAGTAAATAACATTTACAGAAGCTATTCCGGTCATGCAAGAAGTTCCATTCATTATACCTAAAGCGTCCCTTAATTGTATTTTGAGAGGTTGTATTCCTTTTTTCTTCAACAATTCAGAAGCTTTTACCCTTTTTTCATTTTCAAATAAGTGCCCTTCACCAATTAAATTTAATGCAAGATGAGCCAATTGAACTAAATCACCACTAGCTCCTACTCCACCATGTTCAAAAATTTCGACATGAATTTGTTTGTTTAAAAAGGACAATAAAGTTTCCACTACTTCAGGACTAATACCTGAATTTCCTTGAAGAAAATTATTGATCCTAGCCAACAACACTGCACGAGTGTATAATTCAGATAATGGCTCCCCCATACCAGAGGAATGACTTCTAATCAAATTGTATTGTAGTTGATTTAAATCTCCCTTTGATATATTAAACTGAGCCATCGGCCCAAAACCAGTATTTATTCCATAAATAATTTTGTCTGAGCAAAACTTACTTAAAAAAGAAAAAGAATTCTTTAAATGTAAAAATTGTTCTTCACAGATTTGTAATTCATGTTTATCAAATACATAAGCTTCAATCTGGTCGATATTTAAAAAAGACATAGGGTTTGTATTAACTCAAAATTGAAACTTACAAAATTAAAGAAAATCTTTTAAGTAAGAATTATTCTTTTTATAACTATAAATAAAAATCATTAATTATCTCCCAGGTGGGATTCGATTTGATCCTCCTAAACCTCCTTTTCCTTTACCATCGTCGTCTTTTTTTCCATCGTCACCACCACAAGATTGTGTGTTTTGAGGATTTGAAACCCATTCTCCATAATTTGTTCCCGCTTTACTTTCATTGCAACCTGACCTAACCCAAACGCCAACAATACACTTATTTACATTAATTCCACTGCCTTTAAATGTTTTTGTAAAACCACTTAAATTGTCCATTTTTTGTTCTTGTCCATCGTGAAATTTCAATACAACATTTATTAACTCTTTATCACTATTTACAGTTACAGATTTTGAATCAGGATTGAAAAGAGCATTGACTTTTGGCTTACAATCACTTTTATTTCCTGAACAAGAAGAGGAAACAGATGAATTATTGACGAATTCTCCATATCCTGGTCCGTCGTTGCTTTGATTACACCCAGATTTAATCCATATTCCGACAATACATTTTCCTGAATTTTGACCTGTTCCTGAAAAACTTTTTGATTTTCCTGTTAAATTTTCAAATTTTTGAACTGAACCATCAAAATATTTTAACACAACATTGGACAAATCTTTAGTGCTTGTAGCTGTAACACTTTTTGAGTCAGTAGTAAAAACAGCACTGACAACAGGTTTACACCCATTTGGATTGCCACCGTCATTCATACAAGCTGTTTTAACTTTAGGGTTTTTAACGTATTCTCCGTACCCTGGTCCATCAGAACTTTGGTTACAACCAGATTTAATCCAAACACCAATAATACATTTTCCAGCGTATAAGCCAGATGCAGTAAAAGATTTTGAGGTTCCACTCAAATTGTCTATTTTTTGTACACTTTGATCGTGATATTTTATAACAACATTTGAAATGTCTTTATCGCTACTCACATTTACCGTTTTGTCATCAGCTGAAAATGAAGCCGATACTTTTGGTAAACAATTTTGATTTGAATTGTCTTCTACTTTTAGAATACAAGATTTTGAATCAGAACCAGCTGTATTATTCGCTGTAATTTCAATCGAACTTTGACCAATTCCTGCATTAATATCAAACTGAAAATTAATTTTATCCCCAGATGAAATAGGATTGACATTACTCAAGGATTTACCATTAACTTTTATAGTCATTTGACTTACATTTTGTACGTTTTTTACAAATCCTCTTACAGTAAATACACCTTTAGTAATTGTCATTGGACATGAAGCTGGATTCAAAATAGTAATTTCGGGTTTATATTCAGTTATTATTTTGGTGTATTTAATCACTTTAGTGTCGCTTGCAGTACCAGACTCATTACTTACTGTAATCACAATATTGTTGTTTCCAACCGCTAAATTCATATTATAAGTTACCGACCCATTTGAACTGTTAAATTGAGGGTTAACAGGTTTTCCATTAATTGTTAAAGAGACTTGCTGTGGCGAAATTACATTTTGTGTAACGGCTTGTAAATTATATGACTGGTTGTTTGTTGAAAATGGAGAAGTACTTGGACTGGTGATTTGAACGACTGGTGGGTCAATTTTTACTTCTTTTTTTCTTGTAACAACATAAGATTTACTGTCTTCTCCACAAGAATTTTTTGCTTTAATGACAAAAGTATTTACTCCTACATCAAGTCCGGATTGAATTGAAAGCGTTTTAGTAATATTCATATAGGTAAAGTTGATTGGACGTCCGTTTCTACTAACTTCAATCTCGCTTTTACCCTCTACATTGGAAATACTAGCATTTATTTGAACTTGATCCATATTACTTTCCGATTGGTTTGGAATTGACGTTTGAGTAATATTGACCTCTGGTTTATTGCAGGCAACTCTTGTAATTTTCACTGTAAAACTAGCTGAACCACATTCGTTGTTTGCGAAACATTCTATTTTGTTTAACCCTTCTTTCAAATTGATATTAGAGAAAATAATTTTTGTTACTTGATCAAATTGAAAAGTTTGATTTTGTCCATTTACTTTCATTTGAACATCAGCACTATTACTAACATTTATCAAACCTAAACGGACATCTGCTTTGGTCTTTTCTGTAGTAATTTCTTGTAAAATTGGTTGAATCAATTGAAAAGAAGGCACGTTTGAACAAGGCGTATTCACTGGTTTGTAATTGATTATTTGGCTGATTTTTGACTCCCCACAGTTGGTTTTTGCGTTTATTTCAATAGTGTTTTGTCCTGCATTTAAAATCAAATTGGCTTCTCCTAGTTTTGAAGACAAATTAAATTGAGTTGTAACAATTTTACCATTATGAAAAAACTCAATTTGGTTTTTTGTTTCAACATTTTCAGCTTTAAATTTTACAGTGATTTTATCTGATGTTACCTCTGAGTTATTTTTAACTTGATAAACAAAAGTTATAATTGGAGGATTACAAGGTTTTTCATTATTTTTGTAAACAATTGATGTTGAAGCGTTTTGAGTACCCGAACTATTACTTGCTGTTACAGAAAAAACATTATTCCCTAAAGTCAAATTACAATTATATTTCAACTCTTTAGTTGATGATGAAAATGAATACAATTGTGGATTAACCAATGCTCCATTAAAAGACAAAGAAATTTGAGAAGCATTTTCAATATTTAAGATGGTTGATTTCATAATATATTGAACAGTCTCAACTGAAGTACCACTTTGATTTGGTTGAATAAAAGAGATGATGGGAAGAGGTAATTTGTTTTCTTTTTTGTACAAAATAGTTTTGCTGTCTGTATGTGAACCAGCTGCATTTGTTGCTAAAATTTGAACTGTGTTCGCTCCTTCTTGCAAAGGCATATTGAATGTAAGCGTTTTTTTCTTTTCGTCGTATTGAAAATTGCTAACGCTTTGTCCATTTACTGTAATATTAATTTGTTGTGTATTGGAAATATTTAAAACTGTTGCTTCAACATTTTGTGAAGGTATTGAACTGGTATAAGGGTTTGATAATGGATTAAATATTTGAACATTTGGAGGCAAAAGTGGTTCAGAAACTTTATAAATAAGTGTGCTTGATTTTTTGTCTGTTCCCGCACTGTTGCTAGCAATTATTTCAAATATATTCGATCCTAATGAAAGAGAAGAGGAAAAAGTAACCAACTCAGTTGATGAATTGTATTCAAATTGAGTTAATAGATTGCCATTAACCAAAATCTGTATGTCTTGTTTACTTTTTACACCACTCACTTTTGCAGAAAGGTCATACAGTTGAGAATAGACAGTTGAAGGGTTTTGTTTGGGGTCTATAAAAATAACACTAGGAGGATATACCTGTTCTGTTTTTTTATAGACAATATTTAATGTTTTACTATCTGTTCCCGCCTCATTTGAACCAGTAACGGTGATGGAATTGGAACCTTCAATAAGTGTAAGAGTAAAAGTCAATTCTTGAGTTGTACCATTAAATTGAAAATTTTTAATGATTTGATTGTTACAAACAATATTTATTCCAGAGTTTTGCTGAACATTTTGAACTAAAGCAGAAATTTGAATACTGGATTGATTGCTTTGATAGGGATTTGAGGCAGGGTTGATATAATTTACAATAGGACTAGCAAGTTGAGTTGATTTTCGATAAATTATTGCAACTTGTTTTGAGTCAGAACCATCAGAATTATTTGCAATTATCTGTACGATGTTTTGACCCTCTTTAAGTGACAAATTGGAACTTAGAACTTTTGTTTGTGAGTTAAAAATAAAATTATTGATAACACTTCCATTCAACAACAACTGTATTTGATTGTTTTGGTCCACATTCAAGATGGAAGCTTGCAAAGGAAACCATTCATTTTCTGTTTGGAACGGACTTATTGAAGGATTAACAAAATTTATAATTGGTGGTTTTGGCGCATTGACTTCATATATTATAATTGTACTTGCTTGTGCTACTCCTGAATAATTACTTGCAATTATTTCAAATACATTCTGACCAGGGGATAAAATAACATTACTTTCAAAATGGTTGTTGTGTGGATAATACATAAAGTTTTGATTCAAATTTCCGTTTTGTTTGAATATTATGTTTTCTTTTCCATTGACGTTTTGAACAACTGCATCAAGAGAAAAAGAATTTTGATTTGTTTGATACGGATTTCGACTTGGGTCGGTAAAATAAACTACTGGAATGGATTCAGTGATTACAGGATTATACAATATAGTAATGGTCTCTGAATCAGATCCTGAGTTATTATTAGCTTGAACAGTAATAATATTGCTTCCCATGCTTAAATTTACTGGTAACATTAAAGTGTTGGAAGTGCTTGAATAACTAAATTGGCTATTATTTACGCCATTTACCAAAACAGTGATTTGGTTTTGCTGAACTACATTTAGTACAGTTGCCTGAATTCTTAAATTTGATTGATTAGTATTGAATGGATTACTAGAAGGATTGACAAAATTTACGACAGGAGGTGCACTTTGTGTTTCTTTATAAATTACGATTGTATTTTTTTGATCGTATCCAAAAGGATTTGTGGCTATAATTTCAAAATTATTTTGACCAGGATGCAAGATGATATTACTTTCAAATTTTTTACTGGTATTGTTATATGAAAATCCTTGTACATAAACCCCATTATGTTTAAAGTTTATATTTTCTCGGCTCTCAATATGTTGAATAGTTGCTTTTAAAGAAAAAGATTCTTGATTAACTGTTGTTCCAGACAAAGCAGGATTAGTAAATTGAATTTCTGGTATTTTTTGAGTTTCAATTGGGTCTTTTTTAATGTCATCAGGTTTTTCATCAACTACTTTATTGTGGTGTAATTGAAAACGAATATATGCATTTGAATAATGAAAAATATCATTTTCTCTTCTAATCGTTTTATTATTATTTCCTTTTGGATTATTGTATCCATCAAAATGGTCAACTCTTGAAAAAGTCATTCTGTGTTCGATTCCTAAAGAGATATTTCTTGTAATTTGATAACCTAATCCAGCTCCGATACTTGGCATAAAATAGTAACGTACGGCTTTTCCAGTTCCATCTAAATACGATTCGTATTTTTTATCTAAGGTTGAGGACAAGGTGCCGTCTTTTAAATCATTTAAGTTGTTGTAGTTGTACAATTTATTGTTTTTATCTAATAAATCACCTCTTGTTTTAAAAGCAGAGATTCCAACTCCTCCAAAAAAGTATAAATCCCAACCAGTTCTCTCACGTAGTGAATTAGTGTGCAAAACCCATTCTAAATCAACGCTATACAGTTTGTTTTTAAAATTTAAAACATAATAATTAAGAGAGTCTTTATAATTCGAATTTTCAGCACTGAGGGCAATATTTTCATAAACAGTATCTGTTTTAATGTTGTTTTGTCCTAACCATTCACCATATAAAAATCGAGCACGAAAATCGAAGGAAATGGCTTTTCCATAATCATAGTTAAATGATTTTCCTAAAACAGCTCCCCAACCCCATTCTGTTTTTGTTCTTACATCGGTATTGTGCCATGTTACTCCACCATTTAATCCCCAAAACCATTTGGTATCTTGGTTATAATCAATTTTAGACTGAGCTTGTACAGAAAAAATGCTTAGTAAAAAGAATAAAGTAAAAATATTTGCTCTCATAATCCGTTATTTTGTTAAAAACGCTTCATTTATTATGCCAAAAATGGGAAAAATATTACAATTAACATTCATTTAACTAATTTTATCCCCGAAATGGGTCAAATACTTTATACTATTTATCATCAAAATTCTAAGTGTTTTAATGTTTGGAGGGTGACCTTATTGACTTTACTTTTTTGTTCATTTCATCATGTTGGTAATAGTCAAGCTCCTATTTATGATGATTGTACAAAGGCATTTGAGTTGTGTCCATTTGTATCTTCAAACGTAAATAATATCGACGCTACAAAATTACAATTCCCTGGTTCACCTGATGTTTTTCCTGCAAGTTTTTGTTTTACAGCAAATAACACCGTTTGGCTGAAATTTTACACAAATGAAACAGGTGGGGAAGGCCAAGTAGTATTTTCAAACATTCAATTTCAAAATGAAATTGGACAAGACAATCGTATACAAGCATTGATTTTAGATGCAGCAGCGGCATGTGATGCCAGCACTTACACTCCTATTAGCAATTGCGAATCGGGTACAACTGCTGGATTTACTTTAACAGCCAATTTAGCTCCTTTAAAAGTATATTATGTCGTTTTAAATGGAGCAATGTCTGGAGTAGGAATTACTCAAGCAGCAGAGTTTTCAACCGATGTTTTTCTTTTAGGACCTGGAGTAACTCGACCACAACCTATAATTAGTATTACTGCAGATAAAGATTCTATTTGTCGAGATGAAATCATTACCTTTTCTACTGAATTAAAAAACTGTCCCGATAGTTCGTTTTATGAATGGACTATTAATGATGTGTTGGTAGCAACAACTATTGATACATTTTTTCAAACAACAGCAGTACAAAAAGGTGATGTGGTAAAAGTAACAAATTCGTGTTATCAATCGTGTAAAATATATCCATCTGCAGAGATTTCTTCATTTGAAGTGATTCAAATTGAGGTTGATGCTGGCGAGGATAGAGAAATAGAATATGGAGAAAGCATTCAATTAAATGGAACAACTAACACTTCGACTTATCAATGGTATCCTTCAGACAATTTGTTTGGTGATAAAAGTTTAACCCCAACCGTCAGTCCAAAAGAAAGCACACTCTATTATTTACAAGCGGATTCGCTTCAATGTAGTTATACCGATGCTGTGTTTGTTAAAGTAGGTTTAAATTTAGAAATAATGAACACTTTTTCGCCTAACAATGATGGAATAAATGATAAATGGGAAATACCTGGATTGTCGCTTTATCCAAATTGTTTAGTGGAAATATACAGTCGATGGGGTCAATTAGTCTATTCTGCCACTTCATATACAGAAAGTAAAGCTTGGGACGGAAAAAACAAAGGAAAGTTAATGAGTGAGTCCGTTTATTATTATGTAATACAATTAAGGGACAAAGACGAAAATGTTTTAAGAGGAACTTTGACACTTATCCGATGAAATTAATTTATACTTTCCTTTTCTTGCTATTATTTGTTTTTATACATGGACAGCAAATCCCACAATACAGTCAATGGTTTTGGAATTTATACACCGTTAATCCAGCTTTTGTAGGTTTAAAACCATGCTTAGAGATGAAAGCGTTGTACAGAGATCAATATGTTCATTTTGAAGGAGCTCCTAAAAGTGGTTTTTTTACTTTCAGTACTCCGATTTACACTGAAAAAAAGAAATTCTTAACTCCACGTCAAGGAATAGGATTTAAACTTGAGAGTGATTTTTTTGGACCTTTTAACATGAATCATTTTCTATTAAGTTATGCAGGGCATTTTAATTTTACTACAGAAACAAGATTATCTATTGGTTTATCAGCTGGATTCAAACAATGGAGCTTTGATAAAAACAAAACTACAACACTTTATCCTGACCCAGTGGTGAATGAAAGTCGATCTGTTTTAAGTCCTGATGCTAATCTTGGAATTTGGTGGAATGGAACAAATTATTTTATTGGTTTAAGTTTTAATGAACTTACAGGAAGTTCTTGGAAAATAGGCAGTTCAAAATATAAAATCCATACTTTTTTTCATGGAGGGTTTCGTTTTAAATTAAGTGATAAATGGACATTTTTACCCTATTATATCGTACGTTTTCCACCAAAAGGTAAAATTTCAACTGATTTTGATTTTGTATTGAGTTATAAAAACAAGATAGATTTTGCCTTTGGAATTAGAAACAAAGACGCTTTACTTTTTTTGATACAATATAAATTTAAAGAAAACTTTGTACTTTCCTATTCTTATGATCATGTAATCTCGAGTCTTGGAAAAAACTTATATCCCTCTCATGAAATTGGGTTTTCTTTCGGAACTTGTAAAAACAAAATTGAAGGAAGAGCTATTTGTCCTTTGTTTTAATTGAGAATGAGACAATTTTATTTTATTTCAATTTTTTCAAATCCTCTATAATTATTAGAATTATCTAATATTTTTAAATAATATATACCACAATTAAACTTTGAAGTAGAAAAACTAATTTTATTTGTTTTTAAATTTTGTTTTTCAAACACTAAATTTCCATATGTATCATATAAAAAAACATGACTATAATTATTTGGGTTAGACATTTTCCACTCAATAGTAATGTTTGAATAAGAGGGGTTTGGAAAAACTTGGATTGTATTTCTTGACTCAATTCCTTTTTCGGTTATATTGTTAGTGCAATTTGAGTAAATGAATTCCTTAATGTTTTGAAACTGATTGTAAAAATTCCCATTAGGAATATTGTTAGCAGTAAAACGAGTAGCATACAAATCACATAAAGCATACCATACACCATTCATTTCACCGCACATATAGTGATCTTGAACCATTGCAAAATAGGAAGCAAATTTATAATTATATTGATTCATCAACTGATACATTTCATATGTATAATAATGATTTATATCAAGACTGTCATTAATTAGTGCAAGGTATTCTGTTGTTAAACTTGAATCGTTGGATTCACAATGTGTTTGTAACAAACTATTCCAATAATTAGTGTTGCTTTGCAAAATATTTCTTACTTCATGAGCTTGTGACCACTCTGTGCAAGTTTTATAAATAGGTGCATTAATTTGAAGTAATGAAGAGGTATCTGAAAACAAAACAAGATCATACATTGTATTGTAATTTTCAGGATACCAATGAAAATTAAGTGCATCACAATATAAATTTGTTACTTCAAATATTTTCAATGTCAATTTATATGTCCAAGAGCTAGTTTGATTATTTTTAACTGATTCTAATCCTTTTGATTGAATAGATGGAGAAAGCAATTCAATAGAATAATTATTTGAATTGATTAAATACTTAAATCTTTTTGAAATTGTATCAATCCAAGATAATACCATGTTTTCTGCTGTGAGCTGACTATAAATATTAGTTAACGAATCAATAGTTGCAGTATAACTGCCTACCCCAAATGTTTCATTCAATACTTGCAAGTATGTTATTCTATTATCTGAAATATTTAATAATTCTTGAATATTTGATATTACAAAATCTAGTTCATCAGAGTTAGTAATTATTCTATCTTCTTTATTTAGCGAATCACTATATTCAAATCGAATTGTAAGAACAAACTCAATATTTCTTTTTTTGATTGAGTCCAAAAAAGCGTTAAAGTCATTTAAAGCGATAGGATTATTTAATATAAATGAAATCTGTTTGTCTGAAACTATTGCTCTTAGTACTTGTGGGTTTTCTAAATCTACGAATGTTAAGAAGGTTGAATTAAATGAACCTATATATGTTCCAATTTTTGTACATTGAGTATGAGCAAATTTATCAATAATTAAAAAAATAAGCAAAAAATATAAATACTTTTTCATTTAATCTTTTTTATTAGTTAAATTTTATTCAATTTATAAAATTACAAAAATTCAAAATAACAAATCAATTTTTGATTTGAATGCATATAAAAATAGTCATATTTCTTGACAAATTGTCATAAAACAATTATAAAGCACTTTTTTATAGCACAAAACCCTGCTAACTTGTCTTACTTATTAGAATGGCATAAAAATCGCTTTGAAAAAGCACAAACAAAAATAATTTAGAAATATGTCAACAAAATTAAAACCCTTGGCTGATCGCGTTTTGATTGAACCGTCGCCAGCAGAACAAAAAACAGCAAGTGGGATTATAATCCCCGACACAGCTAAAGAAAAACCATTAAAAGGAAAAGTTATTGCCGCAGGAAATGGCAAAAAAGATGAACCAATGACAGTAAAAGTGGGTGATTCTGTGATTTATGGTCAATATTCAGGTACAGAAATCAAATTAGATGGAAATACTTATTTGATTATGAAAGAATCGGATATTTACGGAATAATAGAGTAATTATTAATAGTTTAACAATTTAAAAACAATTAAAAATGGCAAAAGATATTTATTTTGATGTTGAAGCACGTGAAAAATTAAAAAAAGGTGTAGATGCTTTAGCAAATGCGGTTAAGGTAACTTTAGGGCCAAAAGGTCGTAACGTGGTAATCGGTAAAAAATTTGGTGCTCCACAGGTTACTAAAGACGGTGTAACGGTTGCAAAAGAAATTGAATTAAAAGATCCAGTTGAAAATATGGGTGCTCAAATGGTAAAAGAAGTTGCATCTAAAACAGCTGATATTGCTGGAGATGGAACTACAACAGCTACAGTTTTAGCTCAAGCAATTGTATCTGGTGGCATGAAAAATGTTGCTGCAGGTGCTAACCCAATGGATTTGAAAAGAGGTATTGACAAAGCTGTAGCAAGCATTGTTTCAAACTTGAAAAAGATTTCTAAAGAAGTTGGTTCTGACAATGACAAAATCAAACAAATCGCTACTATTTCAGCTAATAATGACGAAGCAATTGGTACTTTAATTGCACAAGCAATGAAAGTTGTTGGTAACGACGGAGTAATCACAGTTGAAGAAGCAAAAGGAACCGAAACTGATATGAAAACAGTTGAAGGTATGCAATTTGATAGAGGATATTTGTCTCCTTATTTTGTTACCAATGCAGAGAAGATGATAACCGAAATGGAAAATCCATTGATTTTGATTTACGAAAAGAAAATCTCTAACATGAAAGAATTACTTCCTATTTTAGAACCAGTTGTTCAAGCAGGAAGATCATTATTAATTATTGCTGAAGATTTAGATGGAGAAGCACTAGCTACTTTAGTAGTAAACAGAATTAGAGGTTCATTAAAAGTTGCTGCAGTAAAAGCTCCAGGTTTTGGTGATAGAAGAAAAGCAATGTTAGAAGATATTTCCATTTTAACTGGTGGTCAAGTTATCTCTGAAGAAAGGGGAATGACATTAGAGGGAACTACAATGGAGATGTTAGGAACTTGCGAAAAAATTGAAATCGACAAAGACAATACCACTATCATCAATGGTACAGGCAAAAAAGAAGATATTCAAGCAAGAATTGCACAAATTAAAGCTCAAATCGAATCAACAACTTCTGATTATGATAAAGAAAAATTACAAGAGCGTTTAGCTAAGTTATCTGGAGGGGTTGCTGTTCTTTATGTAGGAGCACCTACAGAAGTAGAAATGAAAGAGAAAAAAGATAGAGTGGAAGATGCTTTAGCTGCTACTCGTGCTGCTGTTGAAGAAGGGATTGTTCCAGGTGGTGGAGTTGCTTTAATTCGTTCATCGGCTGATTTAGATAAATTAAAAGGAGAAAACGAAGACGAAGACACTGGAATTGCTATCGTTAAAAGAGCTATTGAAGAACCTCTACGTCAAATTATTGCTAACGCTGGTGGAGAAGGTGCAGTCATTGTTCAAAAAGTTAAAGAAGGAAAAGATGATTTTGGCTTTAATGCAAGAACTGAAACCTTTGAAAACCTATACAAAGCGGGTGTTATTGATCCAACAAAAGTTACCAGAATTGCAATGGAAAACGCTTCTTCAATAGCTGCGATGTTATTGACGACAGAATGTGTTATTTCTGATCAGCCAGAAGAATCAAGTCCAGCAATGCCAGGCGGAATGCCAGGAGGAATGCCAGGAATGATGTAATATCACTAAATTTTTTAAAAAAAGCCATCTTATTAATTTAAGGTGGCTTTTTTCTTAGTATAAAGTATCTATTTTCCGATACAAAAACGACTAAAAATATGCTCTAATAAATTGTCAATCTTCGCTGGATTTGTAATCCTGCGGAGCTGTAAATCCAGCGGAGCGGGGGGGGGGTAAACCCGAAGTTTCGGGAGTGCGAGAGCGGAGAGGTTCTCTTAAAAATGATTTTGCAATTATAAATTAATAGTTTATCTTTGAGGTATAATTCAATTATATTAAAATATTTAAAAAATATAAGTAAATAAATGGTAGAAATAACTCTAAAAATTCCAGACACAAAACTTAATTTCTTTATGGAACTAATACAGCAATTAGGATTTGAAGCAAATGTAAATAATTTACATATTCCAGAGGAACACAAGAAATTTGTAAGAAACAGAATCAAAACAGCAAAAAAAGAAGATTACATACCTTGGGATGAAGCTCGTAAACAACTCAAATTTAAAAAGAAAAATTAATGAAGTTTACATTAGAACTAGATTCTAGAGCAATTCAAGACATTCAAGAAGCAATCGATTATTATGATGAACAATTGATTGGATTGGGTGAAAAATTTGAATCTTATCTCAATAAATACATCAAAACTTTAGCTAAAAATCCATTCTATCAAATTCGATATGACAACATTCGTTGCCTACCTATGAAAAAATACCCTTTCATGATTCATTTTACAGTAGATGAGCAAATAAATACGGTTTATATCCACTCAATTATAAACACGAGCAGAGACCCAAAAGGATATTGGGTGAAATAAATCCCTGGTTGATAAACCAAGGAGTTTAATAGATTTTTTTCTCAAAAATAAACCAAAGATTCGTTCGGTAGCGGGGCGGCCCAAGCTACTGCACCCACTAATTCGTCCCATATTTTAACATATGCTGTTTTCATACTTACCAATTTGGTTCTTCATCGTTGTTAGTTTTTGTATTACTGGCTCTTTTTCGCTTTGACTTTTCAGCTTTGGCTAATGCAAGCGGACTTATACTTTGTTTTATATCAAAAGCATCCATTACTTCCAACTTATCTAAAACACGAAGCACCTGAATAAGTGTAGGAAGTGTAACAGTTTCTCCTTTTTCGAGTAAACTGAGGGTAGAACGACTGATACTTGCGGCTTCAGCCACAGATTTTTGTGTTTTGTTCTGCTCAAGCCGATGATGTTTTATAAAAAGTCCTACTTGTTTAGATAAGACATCATCACTCATGGAAATCCATTTATTGTATGAAATATCGTACATAATTTACATTTATTGGCATTAACGAATGAATTTTCATACAAATTTAATGATAATTTTCAATCAATTAATCAAAAATGTAAAATAAATTACTACATATGTATGATTTTTCAGTCAATAAGAAACAAATAATTAATTTATGAGTGATATATCATACGCTATTTTATTTCTAATCCAAGATTTATATACACCAAATCACACTCTGTCTTTAGCTATATCGTAACACATTAATAATTGTACAACAATATAGATAAGGATAACTATTTCCCGATACAAAAGCGACTAAAAATATGCTCTAATAGATTGTCGTGACTAATCCCTCCTGTTATACTGCCAATGTGATGCAAACAATCTCTAATATCTAACGCAATAAAATCATTACTTACTTTTTCTAATAGCAATTTTTTTGCTCTTGAGAGTGCTTCTTTTCCTTTCTGAAGGGCTTCAAGATGTCTAACATTACTGATTATTACAGATTGTGAATCAAACTCTTGCTGAAATAACTCCAGCATGGTAGATTTCAACTCTTCAATTCCAATTCCTGTTTTAGCCGAAATTCCAATTAAAGGATAAGGTAATTCTTTTGTAAAATCAGTGTAGTAATCAAACAAGTCTATTTTGTTCATTACTAAAAGTATTTTTTTTTCAGGAAAGGATTGATGTATGGTGTTGGCTAAATGTACCCACTCTTTTGTATCTTCAATAGAACGAACATTGTCATTCATTAACAAAATGAGTTTGGCCAACTTAATTTTTTCTTTTGATTTATTTATTCCAATGACTTCAATTTCATCATTACTTTCTCTTATACCGGCAGTATCAATCAAACGAAATGCAATTCCATCAATGTTTAGTATTTCTTCAATACTGTCTCTCGTGGTACCAGCAATATTAGAAACTATTGCTCTTTCTTCTCCTAAAAGTTGATTTAATAAAGTAGATTTACCAGTATTTGGTGCTCCAATGATGGCCACAGGAACTCCATTTTTTATAGCATTTCCATATTCAAATGAGGAGATAAGTTGTTGTAAATGTTTGTCTGTATCTTCAATTAAGGAAATCAAAGAAGATCTATCAGCAAATTCAATATCTTCCTCAACGAAATCTAATTCTAACTCCAATAAAGAAGCAAATTGTATCATTTTTTCTCTTAACAATGCCAGTTCGTTGGAAAATCCTCCTTTCATTTGTTGGACAGCAATCTCATGTGCTTTTTTGTTCTCAGAAGAAATTAAGTCTGTAACTGCTTCAGCTTGAGTTAAATCCATTTTTCCATTTAGAAATGCCCTCATGGTAAATTCACCCGCTTTGGCTAACCTACAACCGTTTTTTATTAATAAAGACAATATTTCTTGCTGGATATATGTTGAACCATGGCAGGAAATTTCGACAGATTCTTCTCCAGTAAAACTTTTGTTGTGATGAAATACACTAACCAGTACTTCATCAATCCAGTTGTCTTTGTCAATACCGATTTTTCCAAAATGAAGGGTATGACTTTTTTTATCTTTTATTTTCTTAGAAAATATTTTTTCGCAAATATCAATTGAATTTTTACCAGAAACACGAAGGATAGAAATTGCACTTTTCCCTGGTGTCGAAGCTAGAGCACAAATAGTATCTTGTTCGCCTAAAATCATTAGTTAATCTGAAAATGTACCCTGGATATACGATTGATAAGAATATCCATTTTGTTCGTCAATGTTTTCAAAAATAATTTTAAGTTTTCTGTTGAGGTATTTTTTTTGATCTTTCATTAAAAATAAAACCAAATCATCTTTATTGTTTACTCTCAAAGCACTAGAATAGGAATCATCACCAAGTCCACCAACGACAATATATACCATATTGTTATGGAAAACAAATCCTTGAAAAGTAGTAATAAATTCACCTTCTTGATTTAAACAATGTTTAGCTTTTTCAAAAGAAAGACCTTTAGAATTTATTTGTGTATAATCTAATTGACTGATAGTTGACTCTTTAGACGATGTTTTTTCATATGCTTTCGAAACTTTTTCCTTGTCATAAAAAACAATCCTTTCAGTGTATTTTTCTTCATTTAGAGAGTCTTTGTTGTGTTGGGTTAATTCCTTACTTGCATAAAGTGCTCCTTTTTGAATATAGAAATAATTGGCTTGCAAAAATTGATTGTTGTTTTCTGATATTTTTTCTTCAAGCATTAATATTTCATTATTAGGATTTAAATGAGCACTAACTTGGTAGGTAGATCCATTTTCCTTTTCATATTTTAATGAAGTAGCAATTTGTCCACTCGACAAAATAGAATCTTCATACGCATTTAATTGCTGAAATATATCAAGAGATTTTTTTATTTTACTTTTTGATGATTCTTCATTAGATTGACAAGAATAAAACAAAAAAAACAACAAAAGAAGCACAAGAGCACTCTTGCTTTCTAAGATATTTTTAATCATAAGTGTTATTTTTAGCTGATTATTTAGCCGCCAATTCAGATTTTTGGTCTGAGGAATTTTCTCCATAAGCGTCACAATTGCCTTTTGAAGAACCACATGACTGAATGATTAAAGAAAATAAAACACTTGTTAAGGTAAAAAAAACAATTTTTTTCATCACGTTTATAGATTTCGTTCAAAATTAAGAATTATTTTATAATAATAAAAATGTTTCTGAAAAAGTTTTTAAAAATAAATTGTAGATAAGTTGTTTTTTGCTGATCATTAAGTTTATAAAAGACGATTAACTTATAAAATGGAAACAAATGAAAAGCAAACTAAACCAAATATATATATAAATTTGCATAAATATGACCGAAAAAAAACACTTTTAAGACAACAATTGAAATTCAGACAGAAGAAAAAAACAATATCCTTAAAGGACTTGAAAAAGTATATGAAAAACTTTTAGAATATAAAAAAATGAAAAACAGTGAATTGGTAGTTTTGCGTGATAATAAAATTGTGAAAATTAAACCAGTATAAGCGTATTACTAGCAATATTTTATAAAGTATTTTAAAAATTTTTTAGACAACTTAATTTTTAATTAGTTCTACCTAGAACTTTTTTTGAAAATTCGATGGGCTTCCATCCTAATCCAAGTATATAATTTAAATTGTTTTGAAGTTTTGGATTACCCAATTCTGAAAAAAATCCAATATTTGATTTCACATAAAAAGGACTTTTTTCTAAAAGTTCTATCTGAAAACATAAGGAATAATCAAAATAATGCCAATACAAATTTTTATTTTGATTCCATTTTAAATTGGAATAATTAAACTCAAAACCGCTATAAAATTTTATTTTCTTATAATTTATGAGTGCAAAAGAATAGGATATTTGCCACTTTGGAAATATACTTTTTTGAAAAATAGTTTTATTTATCCCTAACCCTTGTCCAATGCTTAATAGTTGTTTTTTTTGTTTTAATTCTATTTTAGATTGTAAAAAAAAATCATTTGGATTCTTTTGAATTTCAATAGAAAGTAAAAATGAATTTTCTTGAGAAAATGTTATAGAAAACAACGAAAAAAAATAGATTAAAAGAGCATTTAGAATGCACAAAATTTTTTTACTTTTCATCGAATACTGGAAATCGATATACTTTGTCAGGACAAATTAAATAATGCAACTTAACGTCACCTTGATGAAGATCATCAATTGTTTCGAAAGAATTGAAATGTGAAATACCTATAAAAATGCAATTTGTTCGACATTTTTTCAAAAAACGATCATAAAACCCTTTTCCATAACCCACTCTGTGACCTTTTTTATCACTTACAAACAGTGGTACAATTACAAAATCCAATCTATCTGCTGCTATTAATTTTCCTTTTTTTATTTCTGGTATTCCGAATGTGTTGATTTCTAATTCGCTTTCTTTTTCAAAAAGATAATGTTTTAATGAAGTTTTTTCTTCGTTCATTTTAGGAACAACAACTAAACTTTCAATGCTAAGTGCTTTATTAAGTATCAAATAGGTATTTATTTCTTTCTCTTTTTCAATGGGAAGGAAAACACTTAGTATTTTATTCTCAAAATTAAATTGTTGAAATAATAATTGACAAATTTTTTCAGAAATACTATTTAATTCCTTAGGAGAAAGGTTTTTTCTTTTATTTTGATATAGCTCTTTGATTTCTTTTTTATTCATCACTACTTTCATTGGTAAAACTATAAAAAAATAAATTAATTTTATAAAAAATTTTAAGATGTTTAAAAAACAACATTTTTTTTTCTTTTTAGTCATATTATTTCTTATTGTTGGCTTTCGAATTTTGCATAAAAAAACGGTATTGTTAGATGAAGTTGATGTCAATGAATTACCTGTAGAATTGGTGTTAGAAAATTTAAAAGGACAAAAATATTCTCACAAAATAGAAAAAATTGACCTCGATAAAGTAGAAATAGGTCGTCAAATAATTTTTGATGGAAAAGCTAAAAAAGGTAAAAGAATTTCTCCATTTTTTGTTTGTACGGATTGTCACAATACTGTTAAAGAAACCGAATTACTTAAAGAAACCTCTCCTGAAAAAAGACTGGAATACGCACAAAAAAATAATCTACCCTTTTTACAAGGTTCAACTTTTTGGGGCATTTACAATAGAACGAGTTTTTATAACGATGATTATATAAAAAAATATAAAGACATCATCAAAAATGCCAAAGACAGTTTAAGTAATGCAATTCAAGTGTGTGGTAAGTATTGTTCCTCAGGTAGATATTTAAATACTTGGGAGTTAGAAGCTGTATTGCATTATTTTAAAAAGAACGAACTAAAAATAAAAGATTTATCTCTTGATAAAAAAGAGTATAAAAACATTTTATATTGGCAAAAATTGGATTCAGATGAGAAAAAAGCACTTGTAAACAAAATAGAAAGTGCCTATTCTACTGCTTTTCCTGCTACCTTTCTACCCACTATGCCACGTGAACAAAGAAAATATGGTGAAGGAGGTAATGTTAAAAATGGCGAATTTATTTATGAAAAAAGTTGTATGTATTGTCATGAGAACAAGAGAGTTACATTTCTTTCTTTATCAAAAGACCGTTTGTCTGCAAAAATGTTCGTCAAGCATTTAAAGGATTATTCTGATTTAAATTTATATCAAATTATTAGATGGGGTACTTATGCCAAAGCTGGTAGAAAACAATACATGCCACATTATACTAAAGAAAAAATGAGCGACCAACAAATAGAAGATTTGGTAGCTTATATTAAAACACTAGCAAAAAAAAGTAAATAATATGAAAAATAATGTACTCCTTCTTCTTTTTATTCTTCCTTTTTTCTCAATAAATCAAACGATTACTGAGACTTTTTCCTCTTCAAAAATTATTAACGCACAAAGTGTAGAAACCTTAAAAAAAAGACATTTTGAATACCATATTGAACATCGTTTTGGTGATGCAGGAGGTAAAGCAGGTGGAGTTGATAATGGTTTTGGTTTTGACAATGCTGCAGACATTCGTTTTGCTGTTTTATACGGTTTGAGTGATAAACTATTAGTTGGTTTTGGAAGAAGTAAAGGGTCGTTTTCAGCTTATAAAAGTGTTTTAGATGGCTCTTTAAAATATAAAATATTCGAACAAAAAACAAAAGGATTTCCTTTTTCAATCTCTTTCTATGCTTCTTCCACCTATTCTTATGTAGGTAAATCAAGTAATATTAATGATTTTCATTATTTTACTAAAAGTATTCATCGATTGGCTTATTGTTCTCAACTTATTATTGCAAAAAAGTTTGGCTCTTGGCTTAGTTTTGCTCTTCAACCTACATTAATACACAGAAATTATGTTCGTCCTGGCGATGAAAACACACTTTTTGCTTTGGGTTCTGGATTGAATATTAAATTTTCAAAAAGCATGGGACTTTTAATTGACTATTTTCATGCATTTAGAAAAACCAATCCAGGAAATGTTTATCAAGATGCATTAGCTGTTGGTTTTGAATATCTTACAAACGGACATCGTTTTAGTGTTTCTTTTAGTAATTCCTCTCTTTTTAATGAAACCCAATTTATCCCTGCAACTATTGAAAGATGGGATTTAGGACAATACAGATTAGGATTTACCATTAGTAGAACATTTAAATTTTAGTTATGCGTTTTTTTACTTTATTTATAGTATTTTTATTTGTTTCATGTAGTAAAGATGAAATGAAAATAGGTGATACAGCCAATATTGATTGTACAGATACCATCTCTTTTCAAAATGAGATATACCCACTGATACAAAATTCTTGTTTTTCTTGTCACGAAGACGGAAGTATAGCTCCAAAAATTTCTGATTACGGAAATATTTCTTCAAATGCTTCAACAATATTGTCTTCATTTTCTGGAGAGGGCATTCAAAAAATGCCACCACCTCCAAACGAAGCAGTAAATGATTCTTTGATTAAAAAATTTTCTTGTTGGATAGAACAAGGTAAATTAAATAATTAGTTTCAAATAAATCTTTTTTTAAATTTGTGAAATGAAATCATCATCAATCCTCTTTTTATTCCTATTAGCAATAGTAGGTTTTTCTTTTTTGTCGGTTAATTCTGTTTCAATTAATTATATTTCAAAAACTAAAAGTAACCATGCTTTAAATGGAAATGGTGCTCCTGCTGGAAGAACTGGTGCTCCTGGAGAAACGAATTGTACAGCTTGCCACAATGGTACTGCTACCACAAATTCTGCCATCAATATTATTGAGGTAAGTAAAGATGGTCAGATAGTAAATGAATACGTGCCCAATACAGTTTATGACGTAATGTTAGAAATAAATAATTCGGCTGTTAAAAAAGGATTTCAAACAACCGCTCGAATTGTTAGTTCTAATACAACAGCTGGAACATTACAAGCAATTACGCCCTCAACTGCCATTTTAACATCTGGCACTAAACAATTTATTAATCATACTTCTACCTCTAATACTAATTCACAATTCTTTTTTAAATGGACAGCACCTTCTGATAATGTTGGAGAAATTAAATTTTACGTGGCTTCTTGTGTGAGTAATAGCAACAATAACGATAGTGGTGATTTAATTCATCTTTCTCAACATTCATTTACTTGTAATGAAAATTCAATTAATGAATTGAATAAAAATTCTTATATTTACTATCAACATGAAAAAAATCAAATTTGCTTTTCTAAAGAGATGATTTTTCAAAATGTTAAAGTATTTGATTTTAATGGAAATCTATTAATAAACAAAAACAATAATGAAAACCTTTCTACTTTAAACTGGAAAAAAGGTATTTATTTTATTCAAGTAAATTCCAAGGAAAAAACATGGACGAAAAAAATTATTATTGAATAATGTAAAACAGAGTTCTTAAAAACCCCTAAAATAATTCAATTTTTGTTTTTCAAAATAATTTTGATGCGTTGATAGTCTTTTTATAAAGTCAGAATAATCTTTATCCATTGGATTTGACCATAATACTTCTGCTAAAGCAGTCATTCTTGGCAAAATCATGTATTGCACGTGTTTAAAATCGTTCATGTATTCCGTCCAAACATTGCCTTGAGCACCTAAAATGTACTTTTTTTCCTCTTCGTTTAATGATTCTGGAATTGGATTATAATCATAGACCATTTTTAATGTATTTAGTCCTCCAATTGCAACGGGCTCATTTTTAATCTCTTCACTTTGATAATGATCAAAATAACACGGTTTTCCGGGTGACATCACTACAAAATGCTTCATTTTAGCAGCCGTTATACCTCCTTCTGTTCCTCTCCAACTCATCACCGCAGCATTAGAGGCTAAACCACCTTCTAAAATTTCGTCCCATCCAATAATTTTTCTCCCTTTACTTAATAGGTACTTTTCAATCCTTTGAATGAAGTAACTCTGTAACTCATGTTCGTCTTTTAGATGTTGTTCATTTATTTTCTTTTTGCATTTTGAACATTCTTTCCATCTGGTTTTGGGACATTCATCTCCACCGATATGAATCCATTCTGAAGGAAACAAAGAAAGAACTTCGTCTAAAATATCTTCTAAAAATTGATACGTTTTTTCATTGCCTGCACAAAAAACATCTTCAAAAACACCCCAAGTTTTGGCCACTTCAAAAGGACCTCCTTGACAAGAATATTCTGGATAGGAAGATAATGCGGCTAAAGCGTGTCCAGGCATTTCAATTTCAGGAACTATATTTATTTGTCTTTCTTTAGCGTATGCTACTACTTCTTTTATTTCTTCTTGTGTGTAAAATCCTCCGTATTTTATTGAGTCCATTTTTTGGTCACGATAATGTCCAACCATACTTCCATTACGCCAAGCACTCTTACTTGTTAATAGTGGATATTTTTTAATTTCTATTCTCCAGCCCTGATCATCAGTTAAATGCCAATGAAAAGTATTCATCTTATATCTTGCCAAGAGGTCTATGTATTGCTTAACTTCTTGAATGGAGAAAAAATGACGACTGACATCTAAATGCATTCCTCTCCAATTAAAATGTGGTTTATCTTTAATCTCTACAAAAGGAAAATTTCCATTTTTAACGGATTCATTCATTTGAATAAATGTTTGAACAGCATAAAACATCGCAGTTTTTGTTTTAGAAGACAACTTAATTCCCTTATTGTTAATTTCAATTTTATATTCATTCTCCTCAAGAGAGGGATTCTGTATTAATTGAAAGTTGTTTGTTTTATTTTTAGTGATAATAGCTTTAGTATTTATTAAATTTAGTTCTTTTTTTAAAAGTTGTTGTTCAAATGCAAAAAAATGCTCTTCATCCTCAATTTCTGTTATTTCATTCAATTGAAAAAATCCTGAAGAATATCGAATTTGTTGTACTTGAGGGATTATGTGATACGAATCCTGAGAGAGCAATAATAAGCTATTAATCAGGTATAAACACAAAAAAGTTAGTTTATTTTTCATTTTTAAATAGAATTTTTTCAAAGAGATTTAAAATATGATTTTTTTCAAAATTAGTTGAATATTTTTTTAATTGATTTGCATCAAAGGGATGATTTTGATACATTTGAAGCATTCTGTCTTTTAATTGCTCTATATTTCCAGGAGTATAAAGCAATCCATATTTACCATTATCTAATAATTCAGGTGTGCCGCCACTTTGAGTACCAATCACTGGAATTCCAAAAGCCAATGATTCAATAGTCACCATACCAAAAGTCTCTGATTTTGAGCAGACTAAACTAACGTCAAATAGAGGAAAAATTTCATTAATTTTTTCAACGTGAGGAAAATAGTAGATTTTTTTATTTTTAAAATTTAAATTTGATTTCTCAATTAATTGTTGAATTTGCTCAAAATACTCAGAATGTTCGTTTAAGGTTGGTGATCCAACAATGAGTAAAATAAAAGACAAATCTGGGAGCAAATTAAATGCATTTATTGCTTCCTCTTGACCTTTTAATGGATCAATTCTTCCTAAAATCCCAAAAATAAAACTGTTTAAAGACAAAGCGTATTTTTCCTTAAGTTGTTCTTTGCTTAAAGTAAACTGTTCAATTTCAATAGCACTTGGCAAAATAAAAATTCTATTTTCTGGAAATTTTGTTTTCTCTAAAACTTGTTTTTTTAGATAAGGTAATAAACAAATCCACGCATCTATTTTGAGGTATCTTGCGGTATGAAGAAAGTTCTTTTTTGAAACTCCCAATTGCATTTCCATTATATAAGTTAAAAAAAACTTTTGAAAAGCAAAAGATTTAGCAATTGAACAGATGTTTAAATCTTTTGAGTCACGGCAAATAAGATGAGTAATACGATGTTCTCTAATGAGTTTTGAAAAATACAAACCAGCAAAAAAATATTTGTATCTTCGATGCTCTTTTAAATATTCAACAGGAAGTTGTTTATCTTTTGCTCTTTTTTCAATTTCTGAGTCTTTTTTACAAAACAACAAAGTATCATAACCTCTTTCTGAAAACCAACAACAAGCATTAAATTGATTTATTTCTAAACCTCCCCAAGCTTTTGAGCCACAAACAAATGCAAGTTTATGCTTTTTCATTGATTGAAGTCAACACTTGACCAGACATTTTTTCTGGAATTGGAAGTTTCATTCTCGATAAGATAGTAGGAGCCATATCTGCTAAAATACCACTCTTTAAACTCAACTTATCTTCTGTTACCAAAATAAAAGGCACAGGATTCATCGAATGGGCAGTATTGGGAGTTCCGTCTTCATTGAGAGCAAAATCAGCATTACCATGGTCTGCAATAATAATCAATTCATAATGAAAAGTACGAGCTTTATCGACCAATTCTTTTAAACATTGATCTACCGTTTCTACCGCTTTTTGAATGGCTGAATATACTCCTGTATGTCCCACCATGTCTGGATTAGCGAAATTTAAACAAAAGAAATCAGGAGTTTTTTCTTCAATAAAGGAAAGCATTTTTTCTTTCACTTCATTCGCACTCATTTCTGGTTGTAAATCATAAGTGGCTACTTTTGGAGAAGGGACTAAAATTCGTTCTTCTCCAGAAAAAGTTTCTTCACGACCTCCATTGAAAAAAAAGGTTACATGAGGATATTTTTCTGTTTCAGCAATTCTCAACTGAGTTTTTTGATTGTTCGCCAATACTTCACCTAAAGTTTGACTTAAATTGTCTTTTTCAAAAACGACCGAAATGTTTTTAAATTGGTCATCATAATTGGTCATCGAAACGAATTTAAGTGGAATGGTTTTCATTCCAAACTCAGGAAAATCTTGTTGAGTTAATACAGTAGTAATTTCTCTTGGTCTATCTGTACGGAAGTTAAAAGAAATGATTACATCGCCTTGGTTTAAAGCAACTTTTTCTCCATTTTCTTGTATAATGAGATGAGGTACTATGAATTCGTCGGTGATTCCATTTTGATAAGAATTTTCAAAGACGTTTAAAGGATTATTGCTAAACTCAGCGATACCATTTACCATTAAGTCGTAAGCTTTTTTAATCCTTTCCCATCTTTTATCTCTATCCATGGCATAGTACCGACCAATTATGCCCGAGACTTTGGTGTTTCTACAATTTTTTTTATTTAAAAATTCTTGCATAAAGTGAATCCCACTTTTTGGGTCACAATCTCTTCCGTCTGTAAATGCAAAAACGTAAGAATTCACATCAAACTCTTCTGCCATTTGACAGAGAGCATAAAGATGTTCTTGTGAGCTATGAACACCACCTTTTGAGAGTAAACCAATGAAAAAGATATTTTTATTTTCCTTTTTAGCATAAGTAAAGGCCTCTAACAAAGTTGGATTTTGAAAAAAATCTCCTTCTCGAATGGATTTATTGATTCGAGTAAGTTCTTGATAAACGATTCTACCAGCACCGATATTCATGTGACCGACCTCAGAATTACCCATTTGACCCTCAGGCAAACCAACGGATTCACCATGAGTGCATAAAGTAGCGTGTGGATACTTCTGCCAAAGTTGATCCATAAATGGCGTGTTCGCATTATATATTGCATCAGATGAAGAACGATTACCAATGCCCCATCCATCTAAAATTATTAAACCTAATTTGTTGTTCATGATCCAACAAAGTTAAGTATTCTTGATTGTTTTATGTAAAAAGATGTTAAAAATACACAAAGCTTCGCTGGATTTCCTAACTCTGCGTCACCATAATTCTTATTTTCATAGCTATTCCACATTTTTTAAGTATATGTGATTGGATTTTGTACTATTTATTCATCAATTAAATTTGAATCAAATTAAACACCATTAGTTCGTTAAAAGTGATAACTTTTTCGGGTTTAATGTAGAGAATAGATGCGATTTTTCGAGTTGAGAAAAAAAACACAAAGATTGTATGACCGCGAAGTAGAACCGAAGGTAAATAGTAAAACATTTCGTAAACCCACTTACTATTCTTACTGTCTTACATGTGAAAAAATAAACCACTAAGAAAGTAAGAATTAAATCAATAATTAACCAATAAACCCCTTACTTCTCTTACTGTCTTACTTGTGAAAAAAATCTCACTAAAATTTGTAAAAGTCTAAATTAATTATTAAATTCAATTTCCAATTTAAATAAATATGAAAAAAAAAGAAGTTAATAATATCGCTTATAAAGTTTTTGGCTTATGCATTGAAGTTCATAAAAACTTAGGTCCAGGTTTGTTAGAAAGTGTTTATCATTCTTGTTTAGTTAAAGAATTAGAGTTGAATAATTATTCTTATGATAAAGAATTGATTATACCTGTAGTTTACAAAGGATTAGAAATTAATACACAATTAAGATGTGATTTATTTATTGAAAATTGTGTTGTTGTAGAACTAAAATCTGTTAAAGAATTTTCGCCTATCTTTGATGCACAAGTTCTAACTTATATGAAATTGCTTAAATCTCCAAAAGGTTTACTTGTAAATTTTAATAGTTACAATCTTTATGAGGATGGATTTAAAACATTTGTTGGAGAATATTTCAATCTTTTAGAATAGTTTTTATATAACTTCCTTGTAACAAATACATATCCAAAACCCCTTACTATTCTTACTGTCTTACTTGTAAAAAAAATAACCACTAAGAAAGTAAGAAATTAACCAATTATTATCTAAAAACCCCTTACTTCTCTTACTGTCTTACTTGTAAAAATATTAACCACTGAGAAAGTAAGAAATTAATCAATTATTATCTAAAACCCCCTTACTATTCTTACTGTCTTACTTGTAAAAATTTTAACCTCACTTTAAAGCAAACCTCTCCAACATACCCTTCAAATGTTCAACCTCCTCTTTTTTTTAAACCCTCAATTTGTTTTTCGTACAATCTACGTTCGTTTTCAGAGATAATATTGATAATATAGCCATTGTTTCCATCGAAGAACGAAAGGGATTTAAAAAAATATTATTTAAGACGAAAAAACAAACTCTATTTATTCAGTTTTCTCAACAATTCTGCATGTTCTTCTAAAAGAGCCAAGTATTTCTCTTGCCAATAGTTTTCGTTTTTGTTTTCTTCAACTTGCATAGTATAAGAGGATTTTTCTATGCTTAGATTTGATATGTTTATATCCGAAGAAAAATTATAATTGATTATTTTCCCGATTTTAAACATTGTTTCTATATGATACATCCATCTTCTACTTTTACCTATTTTTTGAGCAATTTTAGTAATTGACATCCCACTATTTCTCACAGCCTGCTCAATTACTTCTCCTCTATGTATCATAAAGTTACAAAGTTGAGTAAGTAAATGTGAAAAATAATATACATAATATGCACGTTATCGAGAAATTTTGTTATCTTTGTAAAAAATCTGATGAAAATGAAAAAAATTGTTTTATTAATGGTGGTCTTAACAACAAATTGCATTGCCCAACCATTCGTAAATTGGTCTAATAATAATGATGTTGAAAATTTCGTTCAACCTATAGGTGAGGACATAGTCTTAAAAGATAGTTTTATCTATGTTGCTGGAAGTTGTAATGGTGTAAATCCTTTTTACAACTTTATTATAGTGAGATTAAATAATTTTGGAGATACAATTTGGACGAAAAAATTATTAAACAATGTGCATGTTGGTACTGTAAACGGGGGTGGTGATCAAATGATAACTTGTGATGAGCTTGGTAATGTATATGTTTGTTTTACAGAAGTAAATACAGGATTTGATATAGTTGTTGTAAAAATAAATAAAATTGGAGAAATTATTTGGTTTACAACATTTGACAGTGGTGGTATGGATCAGGCAAATAGTTTAAGTTTAGATAATTCTGGAGGAGTAATTGTAACTGGTTCAGGTGATTTTGAGGGTACAAATATAGATTGTCTAACAATAAAGTATGATACAAATGGAAATGAATTATGGCATTCTATATTTGACAGTGGCAATACATCGTGGGATGATGAAGGTTTAGAAATTAAAGTTAGTGAAAATGACAATATTTATGTTGCAGGATTTTTTGGATTATTAAAATATGACATTAATGGACAATTATTATGGTCTGATGTTAATTTAACTTTTGCACAAGCAAATGAGTCTTCAGTGCATGTTATAATAGATTCAGATTTAAATGTATTTTATACAAGTCCAATTGGTAATATTATAAAGAAGTATGATACTCAAGGGAATTTACTCTATAACTCAACCTTTGTTGCAGCGGATTATATTAGTAATGATTTAAGGTTTATTGCACATGATAGTGAAAATAACATTATTACTACTGGATGGTGTAAAAAACCTAATAACAATTATGATATTGTAGTTCAAAAGTTAAACAGTAATTTGAATTTAATTTGGCAAAAAGAATATTTTAATAATAATGAATATCCTAATGATTTGGCTGTAGATAATAATGATAATATTCATGTATTAGGACGTAAATATTTACTGCTTAATTATTCATCTAATGGAGAATTAATTTGGGACAGTATTTTTTTAGTAAATGAAAATCCAGTTTGTCGTGAGTTATATCTTGATTTAAATAATAATATTTATGTTACTGGATCTATAGGGATTAAAATTTTAACTGTAAAACTTTCGGAAAATTATATAGCAAATTCTAAGGAATTAAGTGAAGATATAAAAATGCAGCTTTCGCCAAATCCTACAACAGGAAAAGTTAAAATTGTTTTTCCTTTTAATAATTCTAAGATTTTAATTCAAAATTATTTGAGTCAAATTATTTATGATGAAACAATGCATTCAGGAAAAAAAATGGAAATCAATGTAGAAAAAAGTGGAGTTTATTTTGTTTCAATAATTGAAGAAAACAAAAGATGGATTGAAAAAGTTGTTGTAGAATAATATTTATTTGGATAAACATGATGTACTTACTTTTAGCCGGTCAACAAAATTCAGGAAAAACTACTCTAGTTGGTAGGATTGCATTAGAATTGAACAGACAAGGCTTTGAAATTATGGACGATTTTCGAGATACAACTGATAATGATTTTTATGGTCTGCCTATAGATGTACATGATTTTTATGTTGTTTTGAAAAACGGCGAAAAATACATTTTATGCTATTCATGGGCTGATTATGAAACATCTATTGACTGGTTAAAAAATTATCTTAAAAGTATAAAACAAAAAAACATTCACTTAAACTTAGTTGTTATGGCATCTAGAATTCCACCTGATAGTCTATACACAAAAACAATTGAGAAAATTGGTTTAACTGATCAAAATACAACAGTTGTTCCATTAGCAAAAATAACAGCTAAAACAGATAGACAAACGAGTTTGAATTTCTATTTACAGGCAATATTTAATCTGGTTAGAAATAATATTTTACCTCAATTAATTTGATTTATATGAATTAGGTAAATGAATTTTGTTTATAAAAGTTAATTTTTAAAATCAATAAAAAATTAAGAAATTGGTTATTCTACCTTTATAGAATAAAATTAGGTATTAATAGATTTGGTATTCAATTTGAATGTAATGTTGTTACTTTTGTTGTTTTTGATAAACGAGAAGATATTTATAAAACATTTCCATAATATAATTTGGCTTTAATGTATTTCAACTAGAAGCAGACGCGAAAAGAATACTTCTCTCTCTAATAATTTTCAGAATTTTCATTGAGCTAGTAACTTTGCGCAGGTGGTTCTGATAAAATATAAGTGTTATTAGGAAATTTTATTTTTTTTGAAAAATCGTAATTTAGTAGTAAGCCAATTTTCATAATAATTTCCAAATCCACATTTGGAGATACATCCATCTTCTACTTTTACCTATTTTTTGAGCAATTTTAGTAATTGACATCCCACTATTTCTCACAGCCTGCTCAATTACTTCTCCTCTATGTATCATAAAGTTACAAAGTTGAGTAAGTAAATGTGAAAAATAATGTACATAATATGCACGTTATCGAGAAATTTTGTTATCTTTGTCGTAGTATTTTTAAAATACAACTGATATTAGTAGGTTTAAAAATTGTGGTGGAAGCAGAAAAACCGAAGAGTAGGCAGGAATTTAAAAAATTTAAAAATGAACAAAAATATTTTTTTTGGAATAATTTGTACAACTCTACTTGTTAGTTCTTGCGGAACTGTAAAAACAAGAACTCTTAAAACAATGAAAATTATTGATACTGGGGTGATTCAAAAACAAGTGTTAGTTGATTTGATTATAGACGAGAACAAAGTAACTGGAGAATCAATTGAAGAGAGAGGTGTGGAAATTGAAATAGCTAAAACAAATGCTATTTATAATGCTATGAAAAAATCAAATTCAGATGTAATAATTGAGCCAATTTTTGAAATTTCTCAATCTTTTAAAGAAACAAAAGTTGTTGTTATGGGTTATCCTGGTAAATATAAAAATTTCAGACCAATTACAAAAGAAGAAATTCCTTTACTCGAATTAAACAAAGACTTTAATTCAAAACAAATTATACCAATTAAAAAAGGAAAGAAATAGATTTAATAACATTAAGCATTAATGGAACTAAAGAAATCATTGATGTTTCCAATTTTTCCAAAGGCATTTATTTTGTAGAAATCGGAAATGTTAGAGAAAAATTTGTAGTAGAATAAAATTTGTTAAATCAAATATAGTTAAGCTCTCAACTTTTTGTTGGGAGTTTTTTTTTGGAATAATTTTTGTGTCTTTGTTTGAAAATGTTTCGAATATTGAAAACAATCAACATAATAAACCCCTTACTTCTCTTACTGTCTTACTTGTAAAAATATTAACCACTGAGAAAGTAAGAATTTAGTCTATTAGACCTAAAATTCAATACACCTTTACAAAATGAAAATTTGTACTTTTAATTCAGGGCAAAAACTACTGAAAAAAAGTTAACGGAACAACAGAAACTATCGCTGTTTCCAACTTTTCCAAAGGCATTTATTTTGTAGAAATCGGAAATGTACGAGAAAAATTTGTAGTAGAATAAACCTAATTATACAGTATTAATCAAACTCCCTTTTTTTCAAAAATCGGGAGTTTTTTATTTTAAAAATATTTTGTAACTTTGTATAAATGAATTTAAAATATGAACTACAAAATATCATTTCAGGAAAGAGCAAAGTTAAATTTGGAAAACTTATCCAAACAATTACCTGTTACCTTAAAGGAAGCGAAGGAACAAGTGCTTTGGTTGAAAACGGTAAGCAAAACAAAAATCAAGAAACAGAAAAATTAACTCATTTCATTGAAAATAACAACCTTTGGGTAAAGGATATAGATTTTAATAAATTCGTTTCAGAAGGAGCTGAACAAAGAGTATATCTAAAAAATAGCAAAACAGTTCTAAAGCTTAATGATTCCATATATTACACTTCATGGATAGATTATTTGCACAATTTATTAGTAAACAATTACTTTTTCCCAGCTACCGCATATGATTTGAAAGGATTTTATTATTTCAATGGTTCACTATATGCCGTCGTTGAACAAGTTTATGTAAAAGCAAATGAGGCCACAGAATTAGAAAATGTTAAAACCTTTTTAACAGAAAATGGCTTTAATAACACAAAAAATAATGATTACTACAGCCCTGAATTAGGGATAATTCTTGAAGATTTACACGATGAAAATGTATTAACTAAAAATGGGGATTTGTTTTTTATAGATACTGTTTTTTATCTTACTGCTGATTTTTATACAATTGATTAACTACTGTTTTGTAAATTCCTCGTTGCTTCGTTAACGAGAAATTCGTTGGTAAATCATCCTTCTTGCTTTCAAAAATCGGGAGTTTTTTATTTTAAAAATATTTTGTAACTTTGTGTAATAAACTAAAAATCATGGTACAACTATCGATAAATAACAAAAGAAAAGAAGCTAAAGCTCTTTTGGAGTATTTGAAAAATCTTTCTTTTGTGAAAATTATAGACACTGATTTTAGTTCTGTTAAGACTGATGATAAAATCTATAACCAAGAATTTGTTGAGGGAATAAATAAAATATTAAAAAACGATAATTTTAAAGAGATTGATCCTTTAAAATTATGAGTAAATATAAATTAATTATTTCGGAAACTGCCGACAAACAACTTGAAAATTATAAGATGACAGGTAATTTGGTTTCTTATAATAAAATTAAGAAAATTTTAATTGAAATTACACAAAATCCATATAGAGGAACTGGAAAACCGGAAGCATTAAAATATAATCTTCAAGGCTTATGGTCAAGACGCATTAATCAAGAAGATAGAATGATTAATAAAGTAGAAGAAGAATTTGAAAGGTTTTAAGCATTTCTCTTAAAGGTTATTACAATTGAAGACATAAAATAATTTTTGAATGGCTAGAAATACACAAGCTAGAATTATTTGAAAATTGACAAAAAGCAGTTGAAAGGGAACCTCTTAAAAATATCGAACCTTTATCATAGTTTAAAATTATATGGAAAATATTGCAATAATTGAAGCCAAATATAAATTTTCAAACTTAAAATATAATAAAACAAAAAGTATTGAAGTTTTGTTTATAGAAATTGGAAACCTAAGAGAAAAATTTGTAGTAGAGTAGATTTTAAAAAACACAAAATTTTTGAGCTCTTAACTTTTTGTTGGGAGTTTTTTTTTGAAAAATATTTTGTATCTTTGTTTGAAAATGGAAAAAAATGCCTGAGATAAGCAGATTTTATGGTCTTGTAGTTTTTATGTTTTTTAATGATCACAATCCCCCACATTTTAAAGTTTCTTATGGTGAGTTCGAAGCAAATATTATTATTGAAAACGGAAATTTACTTAATGGAGATTTACCTTTAAGTAAAATGAAACTTGTACAAGCATGGGCTGAAATTCATAAAGTAGAATTATTAGAAATGTGGAATACCAAAAACTTTCACAAAATTAAACCTTTAAGCTAATGATAAAAGTAAAAAAAATAATAGATGTAAAACCTTATTTGATTACATGTGAGTTTAACGATGGTTTAATAAAAACAATAGATATCAAAGGACTTTTAAATGCACATAAACATCTTCAGGGAATTGAAAAGCTTTATGATGAATCATGTTTCAAAAAAGTATATATTGGAAAATTTGGAGAAATTGTTTGGGATAATATAATTAATACATTTCAAAATGGTGAAGAAAATATTTGGAATTATGATATTTCGCCTGAATTTGCATATAATTTGCCAGATATAAAGGATGAAAAAAAATCGCTTTAAATTTTGAGGTAGGGGATTGCGTCTAATGTTAAACATTATTATGATTTTTTTTAAGCTCTTTACTTTCTATTGGGAGTTTTTTTTGAAATTTATTTTGTATCTTTGTTTGAAAAGGCAAGAAATAATGATTTCAATCAACAAAAATTTGAAAATGCTATGAACATTTTGAAAAAAAATAAACAAATAGTTCAACTATTTTACGAAGAAGGATGGAATGGTCGTAATTTTGTAATTTTACACCAAACCCATTCTGAAAATTGGGTGCATCATGATAATTCAAACCCAAATGACCTTGGAGGTGGATCCGAAGGAAACATCAAAAGGATGAAGGAGTTAATACAAGCATTTCCAGATATCCGCTTTGACTTAGAGGAAATTGTGGCTGAAAAGGACAAAGTAGTTGTTCGCTTCTTGGCTACAGGCACGCATAAAGGACAATTTGGCCCTATCCCACCTACTGAAAAGCAAGTTAAAATGCTCGGTTATATTACTCATAGACTTGAAAAAGGAAAAATAATTGAAGATTGGGTAGTTCGAGACACTTATGGTCTTATGATTCAACTTGGAGTAATTAATCTTAACAAAAAATAGAATGAAAAAAAGAGTTAAAATCTTCCCAACCAATCTTTTAATGAAATAGTTTCCCGAAAAAGTTTAAAATTCATCACTTTTTTATAGTTTTTCCATTATTTTTTTAATTCTTTTGTCGTTTAATTTGGAAGTCATTTTTTGAAATGAAATATTCGTTATCTATTTTGGATTTCTTAAATTAAAAAGTTAGCTTTGTATTGTTTAATTTATAAATTTATAGCATGCTTTCGTTTCAAATATCAAAAAAATACTTTATTCTCGATTTAATTTTTATATCAATGATATACAATAAGTTAAACTTGTTAGCTGTGTGAAAAATTGAGGAAATTCCTTTAATATTAAATTATTAAGGCATAGTAAATCCAAATCAAAATAAATAAAAAATATGGCAAAGACAACATTTTGGGACATCATCGAAAGAACAATTGAAAAAACGGCAACACCTCTTTCAGCAAAAGAAATCTGGGAAAAAGCGAATGAACTTGGTATAATTGGCGACTATACAACCACCGGAAAAACACCTTGGGCTACTATTGCTGCTTATTGCTACACTGATATTAATAACAATGGTGACAGTTCAATAATTATTCAAACAAGTGAAAGACCTGCACAATTTTTTCTTAGAAAACTTGTCGACATAATTGATGTACAAAAAGTCCAAAAGCAAAAAGAAAACGAAGTATCAAAAAAGGAAAAAGTTATATCAAAAAAATTTAACGAACGAGACTTGCATTCTCTATTAGTCGCCTATGCATTGGGCGACACACATTTTAAAGCGAACTTAAAAACCATTTTTCACGAAACCTCGAATAAAGGGACAAAGGGACAAAACGAATGGATTCATCCAGACCTTGTTGGCGTGTATTTCCCTTTTAAAGACTACAAAAAGGAAACTTTAGAAATCCAAAGTCATCTAACTATTAGTTCTATAAAACTATTTTCATTTGAGTTAAAAATATCATTGAGTTTTGTAAACCTTAGAGAATGTTTTTTCCAAGCAGTGTCTAATTCAAGTTGGGCTAACGAGGGCTATTTGGTTGCAATTAACATTAATGATGATCCAACATTTAGAGATGAATTAAGACGCCTCAACAATGCTTTTGGAATTGGTATAATAAAGCTTAACACTGATAATGTATTTGAAAGTGAAATTTTATTTCCTGCAAGTATAAAACAATCAATTGACTGGGATACTGTTAATCGTCTTGCAAATGAAAACTCCGACTTTTCAGATTTCCTTAAATTTATAACTGAGGACTGTAAACTGGGGAAAATAAAAAGCCAATACGACAAAGTTTTAAATATTGAAGAATTAACGAGACATATTAAAGACAAAGGGATAAACTGTTTCAATGACATCATCCCAACCAATCTTCAAAAGCTGTAAAAAAAACGATGAAGTTTTATTTAACAAAGTCTAATCAAAGCAACTTATTTTTTCTCTTTTTATATTCATTAAATATCAAAAAGGCAAAAAGGATAAAAATGATAAAATTTCCAACTCTTGCTAAGTTTGCTGCTCGATCATATTTAGGTAAATAGAATTTAAACTCAATTTGATGTTTTCCTTTTGGAACTTCTAATCCTCTTAACAAATAATTCACTTTATAAATTTGGCTTTCTTTACCATCTATGGTTGCTGTCCATCCTTCTGGGTAATAAATTTCAGAAAAGACAGCAAACTGATCACTCTGACTTTCAAACTCATAAGTGATTTTATTTGGTGCATAAGATTTCATTTTAATAGTTCCCTGTGCATTAAATTGTTTGTTTTTTAGTCCTTTTGCTTGACTTTCCAACATTAAAGCTTCAGTTTTTGGCTTAAATTCCTCTTTAACTTTGATTTCACATAGTTTAAGAAATGATTGTGCAGTGTCCATTTCTAAAGTTATTTTTGGAACTAAATTAGTGTTACCTTGAATATCCATGACAAAAACAGCTTCCATACCCTCTGTCATTCCATTGGATAAACGAACATCTAAACTGTCATTTTTCAATAAATATTGAACTTTTTCACTTCCAAAAACTTTTGCTGTTGTTTTGTTTTCATTATTGACTAAAACTTTACCTTGACCAATATTAACAACTTCAAAAACATTACCTAAAGACCTAATTTCATCATCTGGAGTTTTTGTTGTATTAATTTGTTGAACAAGCCAAGCATTTCCCATTGCATTGTTATTTGGACTAGCTATTTGTGAATTTTCTTGTTGTTGGATAAAATATTTCACATTTAACATATCAAACACTTTATTATTTCCTTTGGTGAGGTGAAATTCATATACATTTTGAATATTTCTCAACTTAGCACCATGGTATCCCCCTAAAGACTTGTGAAAATACGAAGGGTCAGCACTTCCAAATCCACGACTCATATCAAAAACCCTATAATTAGTTGCTCTGTTTAATGCTGAAAAACGATACGCATCGATTACTCTTTGTCTTTCATTTCCACTATAACCCAATTCATTTGCCTTTTGATTTCCTTCCTTTTCTCCGATTTCAACAACTGTTTTGAGTTTTGGATTCATTGTGGTTTCTATTTCCATGATTTGTTTGTCAGCGTCAGAAACACTGATAGGATATAAAGTTTTCCCTTTTAATTCCCAATATTTGTAAGCGTTTTCTGTTTCTTGATTGCCTAGATATTGATAAGAAACAGGAATCAAATCAAAGCAAATGAGCAAACCTATTCCAACAATAGCAAAATAGCTATTGATAGAGGTGAACAATAATATATACAACAAAGCTAATGTAAGTATCGAAAACAAAATACTTCGATTCATACTTGATGAAAAAATATCTTTTCTAATTTGTTTGATTGCTTCGTAACTTTCACGATAAGGTTTTGCTTGCTGACCCACAAAATCATTCACTTGATTTGCGTCATTTACATCCAAATTATATTGAGTTTTTAAAGTGTTGGGATCCATTCCTGCAAGTTGGGATTTTATTTTTTCTTCAATGTTCTCTTGTTGTTCTATTTCAGGTTTTGAAGTATAATTATCTTTTAAACCAACTAATTTTACAAGAAATAAAAACACAATAAATGAACCAGTTATAATAAAAAACTTCTTTTTATTTTCAGCTATTGTTATTTTATTTTTCCACATATCTTGTAATCCAATTACAGCTAAGATAGGAATACACAATTCAACCAATACTAAGATGATTGTTACTGCTCTAAATTTATTATATCCTGGAATATTATCAAGAAAAAACTCCGTAAATCCCATCCAATTTTTCCCCCAAGATAAAAATAACGCTAAAAAGCTGACACCTAAAAACGCCCATTTCATTTTTGATTTTGAGAAGAAAAGGGATAAAAAGGCTAAAAACACAACTACAATGCCTAAATAAACCGGTCCAGAAGTGATGGGTTGATCTCCCCAATAAACAGGATAATTCATAGCTCCTTTTAGCTGTTCTGAAGTTAAGTCTGAATTCAAAGCATCTTCAGCAAAAGGACTTTCCTGCAATGCAACAGTTCCTCCACCTTTTACATAGGGAGAGAGTAAAGTGAATGATTCACCCACTCCATAACTCCATTGAGTGATGTATTCTTTATCCAAACCACCCGTTTCAATTGCTTTATTGGATAAGCCATCAGGTGTAAGGGTTAAATCATTTCCACCACGAATGGTGTGTTTGGCATAATCGGATGTTAAAGAGATGTTTCCATAATTTATCATCAATGCTATTAAATAAGCAACAGCAATTCCAGCTACGGATTTTACAAAAGGCAGGATTTCCTTCTTAAGGATAGATTCGATAAAAAATAGCAATCCAAGCCCTATCAACAAAATAATAAGATAATAAGTTACCTGAAGGTGATTTTGAGCAATTTGCATATTCATAAATAAAGCTGATAATGCAAAACCCCAATACATATTGCGTTTAAAACTCCAGTAAAAAGAGCCCACAACTGGTGCCATCATGGCCACAGCAAGGGCTTTAGAATTATGACCAGCTTGTAAAATAATTAAATCGTAAGTTGAAAAAGCAAAAGCTAAAGCACCAAAAAATCCAATCCATGGGTTGATACAAAAACAAATACATAAAAAATAAAAGCCAATCATATAAAGCAAAACAACTCCTGCAGGTGGAGGTAAAAGTTTCATGAATTTGTCTTGAATGTCTTTAAAATAATTTCCATGATATAACAATGATATTTGAACAGAGGGCATTCCTCCAAACATTGAGTTTGTCCATAATGTTTCTTCCCCATTTCTTTCACGATAATCTACAATTTCACGCGACATTCCTTTATGTTGCTCAATATCGTGCTGTTTTAGATTGTAATCGCTGAGTTGAAGTTTGAAATAACTTAAAGTAATTACAACAAATAAAGTAAGGATTATAAAATGATGTTTGTTTTGAATAAGAAATGTTTTCACGAGAAAAAAATTAAAAATTTGGGTTGAAATTATGGAAAATTTTGCAAAACTAAAATACTTCTTTGAATTTTATTACAAAATTTGGTCCTTGAGTTCTATTGTATTCAATTTTCCCCTTTAATTGTTCAGTAAGCATTAAGATTAGTTCTAAACCAAATGAATTTTTACTCTTTTGTTCAAAATCAAAACCAAGTCCACTGTCTTTATATATCAAAGCATAATAATCATCTTCATTTTTGGTGAGTTGAATACCTATTTGACCCTTTTTTTGTTCACCAAAAGCGTATTTAAAAGTATTTGTTAATAATTCATTCAACATTAAACCTAGTGGAATTACTGTATCTATAGAAAGTGTTAATGTTTTATCTATAAGAATTTCTGTTTTTACAGCATCTTTTTTACTTTCATACATTTGAGAAATGTTTTCACACAATGAGGTAATATATTCATTAGCATTAATGGCGTCAAAATTTTCATTTCCATATAATTTATTGTGCACCAAGGCCATAGATTGAACTCTAGATTTAGTGGACAACAATGCGTTTTTTACTTCAATACTAATTTCTTCTTGACTTTGAAGGTTAAGTAAACTAGAAATTATCTGTAAATTGTTTTTTACTCTATGGTGTATTTCACGAATTAGATTTTTAATTTTGTTAAGATTTTTTTCTTGTTGCCTATTAATATTTCTTAATTCTCTATGTGCAAAAGCTAATTTCTCAACAATTTTTTGATTGTGTTTTGCTTGTAAAAAACTTATAATCACAAAAACTAGGAACAAAATACACCAAGCATAAATCAAATAGTTTAAAGAAGTACTTTCTACTGGTTTAGATTTATATCTTGTTTCAACTTTTAATGGAAGACCATGAAAAGGAAGAATACTAGTTTTTATTTTATACTCTTTTTCATCAAAATTATTTACAAAATCTGTGTCTTTTTTTGAATGATAAATTTTACTTTTGTCATAAACGGCAAAGCGAGTAAAAACAATTCCATCAATGGAAAATCGATGATAGAATTCGGATTTTTTGTCTAAAATAGCACTTAAAAAATAGTGGAGTCTGATTAAAGGAGCTATGTAACCCAATCTTTTACCATTTTTATCTATTGCAGGGAAATTAAATGGAAAAGCTGGATATCCTTCTATTAAATTGATTGGTTTAAACAATGTGATGTGTTTTCCTTTTTCAATTAATGTTTTTAATTTTGCAATTTCTTTTGTACTTCGAATATTTTTAACATTTTTGCCTTTTAAATTTGAAGGGTCTATTTTATAGGGAGTTACACTATATTTAAACACCTGTGAAGTGTCTATAAATGAAACGATTAAACTGTCTTTAAAAGGCAATTCATTCACAATTTCCAACAAAAAATTTTTCATTTCATTTTCGTTTGGAAAAGCACTATTGTTGATAGTAAAAGAACGTAAAGCTGCTACAAAACCAGTATAGATTTTAATGTTTGATTGTAATACACTTAAAATATCTTTGTGTTCATGCTCTAAGTTTAGATTAAAAGAATCTAACTCACTTTGTTTTCTCTTCCCATCTAATTTGATGAGAAGTATAAAAGCAAACAAAATAGCGAAAAGAAATAATATGTATATGGAAAATTTTTTCAAGATAAAGTTTGAGCAAAATTAAAAAAAATATGCTATTCCTTTGATATTGAACAAAAAATTACATTTTTAACTTAATAATGTTGTTCAAGTATAAATTTTTTATTAAATTTATGTTGTGTCTATATAAAAACACTTACAGTTTTATGGTTTTCTTAAAAAGACTTTGGAACAAAATTTTAGAAAGATGAATCATATAGAATTGGGAAAATGGGGTGAAGATTTTGCAATGAAAATTCTTCAAGAAAAAGGATATAAAATCTTAGGAAAAAATTATTATTTCCACAAATGGGAGTTGGATATTATTTCAATGAAAGAAGACGTTTTAGTGATAGTGGAAGTGAAAACAAGATTTACAGATGAATTTGGAGAGCCGTGGCAATCGGTTACTAAAAAAAAACAAAAACAAATTTATAAAGTAGCCAACGCCTATATATTAGAAAAAGACTTGCAATTTAATACAAGATTTGATGTCTTTTCCATTATTAAAAATGATCATTTTATGCGATGGGAACATATTGAAGACGCATTTTCACCATGAAAAGACTAATTTACAAGAGTATTTTCTTCGACAATATTAAGAAAGACTTTTGTATGACATTTCTATTCCTTTTATAAGGGAAGAACTAAAACCTTGATGTTCCATCTCGTTTAAACCGACAATTGTACATCCTTTTGGGGTGGTAACTTTATCAATTTCTTGTTCAGGATGCGATGCGTTTTCACGTAATAAATTTACAGCACCAATTAATACTTGTTGAACTACTTTTTCTGCAGTTTTACTATCAAATCCAATTTGAATACCACCCTGAACCATTGCTCTGATAAAACGAAAAACAAAAGCGATACCACAAGCCCCCAAAACAGTAGCAGCATTCATTAAAGATTCTTCTATTTCAATTATTTCACCCAAATTTAAAAGTAAATCTTTCACTTCATTGACTTTTTTGTTTTTGTTGTAGGAAAGACAGGTAACTGATGAGCCAACATCAGCAGCAGTATTTGGCATTATTCGGAATAATGGAGTTTTATTATTAATATATAGAAAATAATCTTCAATATTTATCCCACTAACTGCGGAAATAATAATATGTTTGTCAATATTTATATAATTATTTATTTCCTTTAATAAATCTTTCAGTTGGTAAGGTTTTACAGCAATAATGATTATAGAACATTTTTCAAAAAGTAATTTTTTGTCGCTGATTATGTTTACAGAATAAGTTTCCCAACACGAAAGATTTGAAATATTTCTTGTGTGAATATGCAGTTGAGAAGGGTGAATATTATCACTATTTAATAAACCATTTAATATTGAACTTCCAATATTACCAATTCCAATAATTCCTATAGAATGTTTCATCTTTTGCAAATTTAATTGTTTATAATTGATATAATATCTGTTGAAAACTTTTTCTCCAAATTTGTTTTGTTTTTAAATAAAATAGTTCTACTTTAGCAGAAGTAAAATAGCTAAACGAAGCGCAATAATTTAATATACTAAAACCCGTGCGGTGCATTTTGAAGCTTAACAATTTTAAACATTCAGGGGAAAGAGTTAACAACAATGGCGGGCCACAATTCGAGCAATCGAAAGGAGATAACCTCAAATCGGTGGATTACAAAGTGTTAACAATACCCTAAACGTGTTACTGAGGCTTCAGTAATCCGACTGCATGGGTTTTTTATTGCTCATAATTTTTCATAATCTCATTAAATGGCAATTTTAATAACTTTTTTAGTGGGGTTTTAGGATGTTGTTTCATAAATGAATGTATTATTTTCCACCCCAAATATTGTCCAACTCTATCTGGACTGTTTTTGTCAAGTCCTGAAGTAAAAGGAGCGTCATTCATAAAATTTGATATATCTCTTACATTTTTACTAAATAAAAGATTATATTTTACCAAATGTTTCCAAATCTCCTTTTCATTTTTTTCACACCACACAAATTGCTCTTTGGTATATCTTAAAATTAATTCTTTTTCCATTGCCGGAAAGGATGCTTCTGTAAAATAATGAATTTTACCCCAACGTATCATTTGTGATGCAAAATGCTCATTATCTTCTTTTACAAGATGTGTCAAAATCCAAGCAGATAAAACATCCCTTTCTAAATAAATTCTTAACATTCTATTTTTTATCCAAGAATGGAACTCTTTTGATGGTAATTCTTTAATTACTTGCTCATTTGGCCCTAAATATCTCTCTAAGCCAATGGCAATATCCTTTTCACCTACATACACATTACTTGAAAAAAACGAATTGATAAAAAAAATGCTTTGAGGCAATGAAGATTCAGGAAAATGGTAGTTTAAGTATAAAAAGCCATTTTTTACTTTTTTTTGGATCTCATTAAGTGAAGAGAAGTTTTTTTGAATTACATTTTCTAAACGTGAAATATAGGGGTCTTTTTTAAAAAGTTCAATTCCATTTAAAGTTGATGAATCAATAATACTACCTATACCTAAACAATATTGTAATTGGTATTGAATTATTTCTTGGTGTTTAATTTGGATTTTAAAAAGAAATTTTTTAATCTCTTCTTTATTTGAATTTCTAATAATAGAATCTAAACGAATAAAAGAAATGGGTAGTTTTTTATTTTGTGGCACTACATCTAAAGGATTCTTTGTACATGAATTTACAATGATACTCAACGAAATTAAAAAAATATTTATCCATTTCATAATTTTTTATATTTTTGTAGTCAAAATTAATTATAACTTTGGAACAATTATTACTTAAACATTCTTTAAACTCTAAAAAAATGAAAAAAATTATTCTCTCTTTATTTAGCTTTAGTGTTATTTTATCAGCTAACGCTCAAGATGTACCTGAAAAAAAAGCTCAAGCAGGAATAGTACTTGGTGCTGGAATGAATTTTCAAAAATTAGGAACTAAATATCTTGAATCTGCCGGTATGGGTGGGAACTTTACTATTGGTGCCAATGCAAACATTCGTTTGGCTGACAATATTGCTTTATGTACTGGTTTGGAATTTGATTTTAGTCGTTGGAAATATAATACTACAAATGATACCTATTATCGTTACGACGATACCAAAATAATTCAGTATAGTGAGTCAAATAATGCAGTTTTTTATAATACTAATGAAGATGATGTTGTTGCCGCAAATTCTTATGAGGCTTCTTTATTTAATTCGCCTGTTCCGATTGACACAACCGAATCAATTTATAAATTAAAAGATAGAAAACATAAAGTAATTTATGCTACAATTCCTTTAATGTTTACTTTTAGAACAGATTACTATGGAAACTTAAGATATTTTGGTAAATTTGGCTTAAGAACAGGGTTTACTATTTCAAGTAAAATTGACGATTCAGGAAGCACTTTGTCTGAAGACGCTTCAGGTGTTTGGAGAGAAAAAAGCGAGGAAAATACAAATATGAAAGCCAAAAATGAAGTGTTTTTTGTTAAATCTGCAATAGGTATTGCAGCTGGTGCTGAATGGAAGTTTTCTGGTAGTACCTCTTTATTGTTTGAGGCAGGTTTTTATTATGGATTTACTCCTTTACACGTAACCCTTAAACCAGAGGAACCTGAGAATAATCATCTTTATGTTAACAGAGACTTGAACAAAAATAGCACATACGAAACCAATGAATATTTCGCTGCTAAATCGGGTCAAACTCAATTATTGTTTAAAGTAGGAATCCTTTTCTAATTTTTTGGATAAAGAAAAAATAATTCAACATATAAAGGCCTGGCTGAAAACTTATTGTGATCAAGCTGGGCTTTTTGGTTTTGTAATAGGCATCTCTGGTGGTGTAGATTCAGCACTTACCTCAACCCTTTGTGCTTTGTCGGGTAAAAAAACATTACTACTTAATATGCCCATTCGACAAACAGCAGAAGAATATTCTCGAGCTCAGGAACATATACAAGACTTAGAAATTAAATTCCAAAATGTTTCTTCTTTAGAAATTAATTTAACATCGATTTTTGAAAGTATAGAAAAAACTTATCCAATAGAAACGACACAACATGCTCTGGCAATGGCAAACACTAGAGCTAGATTGCGTATGACAACTTTATATGCTATTGGCCAAACACATCAACTTTTGGTAGCTGGAACTGGAAATAAAGTGGAAGACTTTGGTATTGGTTTTTTTACCAAATTTGGTGATGGTGGAGTAGATTTAAGTCCAATTGCTGATTTAAATAAAACTCAAGTTTTTGAATTGGCTCAACACATTGGCGTTGTAACATCAATTTTAAAAGCTAAACCAACAGATGGTCTTTTTGCAGACGGAAGAAGTGATGAAGATCAAATTGGTGCAAGTTATCCCGAATTAGAATGGGCTATGAATCATAAAGGTGATGATTCGAAATTGAATTCTCGTCAAAAAGAAGTATTAGCCATTTATAAAAAATTAAATCGAATTAATCAACATAAAATGATGCCGATACCAATCTGTAAAATACCAAGTTCATTTTTAAAAACGGATTGAGTTCAAATAAAATCTACTATTCAGCAGACCCTATTTATAAAAATTCATTTCACTTACAAATTTTAGTACTTTTTCACTTAAAAGATAACGAACATCTTTCTTGTTTTTAATTTGATTTCTGATGAAGCTTGAAGAAATATCCAATAAAGGAAACTCTTTTACAAATCGAATTGATGAAGAGTTGGGATGATTTTGTGAAATTTTGTTTTCAATATTTGTTTCGCTTGATTGAAGATTTCGGGGGAAAACAATTATTGAATAATTTTCAATGATTTTTTCATAATTATACCATTTACTAAAATTCCTTAAATTATCTTCACCAATCACTAAAGAAAAACTATGTTGAGGATATTTTTCTGTTAGTGCAATTAAAGTATGAATAGTGTAATTCGGTTGAGCCATAGAAAATTCTATATCACTAACTTTTATCCTATCATTATCTTCAACGGCTAATCGAGTCATGTACAATCGTTGAAGGTCGGGCAATAAACTTTTTTTATCTTTTAATGGGTTGTGTGGACTTAAAACCAGCCATGTTTGTTGAGCTAAATTTTCATTAATTATGTGCTGTGCTATGATTAAATGACCGACATGAATCGGGTTAAAAGTGCCAAAAAAAAGGGCGATTTTCATTGTTTGAGAAAGCTTTCAACCAATTCTTTTGCTTGCATACAAGTATTCTCTAAATCGTTATTTTCTAAAATATTATCAAAACGATTTGCCATTTTCATTTCTTCCTTTGCTTTATGCATTCTCGTTTGAATTTTCTCTTCACTTTCAGTAGATCTTGACCTTAATCTTTCTTCTAAAATCTGTAAAGAAGGTGGACAAATAAATATAGATAAAGCGTTTTCATGAAATTGTTCTTTTAAATTCATTCCACCAAAAACATCAACATCAAAGATGACAGTTTTTCCCTGATTCCAAATTTTTATAATTTCACTTTTTAAAGTGCCGTAAAAGTTGTTGGGATAAACCTCTTCCCATTCAACAAATTCGTTGTTTTTTATTTTGCTTTTGAACTCATTTACAGATAAAAAATAATAATCAACGCCATTTTGTTCGTTTTTTCTTGGGTTTCTACTACAAGCAGAGACTGAAAAGGACAAACCTAAGTCCTGTTGCAAAAGATAATGAACAATACTAGTTTTACCAGCCCCTGATGGAGCAGAAATTACTATACATTTGCCTTTTGAAGTATCCAATTAATTATAAGGTATTTAATATTTGTTCTTTCATTTTTTCTAAATCGTCTTTCATTTCAACGACAATTTTTTGCATATCCGACTGATAACTTTTACTACCTAAAGTATTAATTTCCCTTCCAATTTCTTGAGTAATAAATCCTAATTTTTTTCCTGAAGAAGGAATATCTATGCTTTCTAAAAAATAATTCAAATGATGTGAAAGTCGCATTTTTTCTTCGTTTATGTCGAATTTTTCGATATAATAAAGTAATTCTTGTTCAAAGCGATTTTCGTCTAGTTGTATGTTTTTAGACCATTCTTCCACACTTTTTCTAAATTTTTGCTTTAAAAATTCTATCCTTTTTTTTTCAAAAGGTTCAATTTGTGTCAACAACTCTTGTATTCTTTGAATGATAGAGACAAACTCTTTTTTGAGTTCTTCACCTTCTCTTAATCGATATTTGCTTACAAAACCACAACATTCAACTATTTTCTCTTCAATGAATAATTTTTCCTCTTCATTAATATCTTCTTCATTAGATAACAGTACATCTGGAAGTTTCAAAATGGTAGAAAAATAGTCAATTTCTTTTTGTTGAATGGTAGTATTCAATTGCTTAATTTCTTCAAAATAGGACTGAAAAATTGTATTGTTAATTATATTATTTGACTTTTTCGTTTCGTTATCAATAGTTACAAAAATTTCTATTTTGCCTCTTTCTAGATATTGGGCGATTTTTTGTCGAAAAAGTAGTTCAAATTCTCTGTATGCACTTGGAAGTTTGAGATATACATCTAAATTTTTCCCGTTTAAAGCTTTTATTTCTATTTGAATTTTTTTTCCATTAAAACTACCGTTTACTTTTCCGTATCCGGTCATTGATTGAAGCATACCTTTGTTTTTTACAAAATTAATATATTTTATGCCAAATACAATTATTTATTCATCTAAAAATAATAGGTAACACGCCGATACGACATGAAAATTGACACCGCCTAAGGCAGAAATGAAGATAATTTTAATTGACCTATCTTGAATTTGTAATCGGTATTATTCCTAATTGTAGATTATTTTATTTATTTTATTCTCTTCATTTTTCTGCAATAGGACATTAACAAAACAATAATAAATCATTATTTTTGATGGTTTTCCTTGTTTTTTCAATACCTTTGATAAATATTCAATGATTCTATTTTAATAAAATCATATACATTTAAGATTTAATACATGTCAAAAAAAGAAAAAAAGAAAAAAAAATTAACCCAATTTAAAGGAAGTATTTTACATTTATCTCAACGATTATTTGAGAAAAACCCAGAAAAAGCCATCTCATTTAAAGAAGTTTGTTCGCAATTAGCCATTAAAGATAATGAACTTAGAACACAATGTTTTGAGGTATTAAAAGAACTTTCATTAGAGGGTTATTTATTAGAGTTACCATTTGGAAAATATCAACTCAATCAACACGTTGAAAGTGTAGTTGGGGAGATACAGATTACAGCAAACAAAGCTGGATTTTTATTGATTGAAGAAGGAAAAGACATCTACATATCATCCAAAAATACTTTTCAAGCCATGAACGGCGATACTGTTAAAGTGTTGATTACTAAAAAAGGCAAAGAAAGAACTGAAGGAAAAGTAATAGAAATTGTTGAAAGAGGCAGATCGTTTTTCGTTGGATTTATTGAAAAACATTCAAAATTTGCATTTTTTATACCTGACAACCAAAAATCAGGTGTGGATATTTATATTCCACTAGAAAAATTAAAAGGAGCAAACGACAAAGACAGGGTTTTAGCTAAAATTAATGTTTGGCCTAAATCATCAAAAAATCCTTATGGTGAGGTCGTTGAAGTCCTAACTTCTAAAAATGCAAATGACAATGAAATGCTTAGTATTCTTTGTGCTCAAGGAATTCCTTTTGAGTTTCCCAACGAAGTTATCAAAGAAGCAGAGAATGTGTCTGATACTATTTCAGAAGAAAATATTTCTTATAGAAAAGATTTCAGAAAAAAAATCACTTTTACTATTGACCCTGTTGATGCAAAAGATTTTGATGACGCCATTTCTTTTGAAAAATTGGAGAATGGACATCTCGAGATTGGCGTTCATATCGCTGATGTAAGTCATTATGTTTTATTAAATTCAGCAATGGACAAAGAAGCCATGAAAAGAGGTAATTCTGTTTATTTAGTTGATAGAGTGATTCCTATGTTGCCAGAACAGTTGTCAAATATTGTTTGTTCTTTGAGACCTCATGAAGAAAAGTTGACTTTTTCTGCAGTTTTTGAAATTGATGAAAATGGGAAAGTTTATGAAAAATGGTTTGGTAAAACAGTAATATATTCTGATCGACGATTTACCTACGAAGAAGCACAAGAAATAATTGAAGGAAAAGAGGGTGATTATAAAGAAGAATTGTTAATGCTTAATTCTATTGCACAAAAATTAAGAAAAGAGCGAATTAAAAATGGTGCTTTAGAAATAGAATCGGAAGAGCTAAGATTTACATTAGATAAAAAAGGAAATCCTAACGGAGTAATCGTTAAAAAATCTAAAGAAGCCCACAAATTAATTGAAGAATTTATGTTGCTTGCAAATCGTTCTGTCGCTGAGCACATTGCAAAGAAAAAAACACCAATACCTTTTGTTTATCGTTGTCACGATACTCCTGATTTAGCTAAAATGGAAGTGTTTAAAATTTTTATTGATAAGTTTAATTATAAATTAGATTTTTCTCATCCAAAACAAATTGCTCAATCTATTAATCGTTTGTTAAATGATATTAAAGAGAAAAACGAATATTCCATCATACAAAACATGGCGATTCGTTCAATGGCAAAAGCTTATTATGATTCAGATAATATAGGACATTATGGACTATCTTTTCATGATTACACTCATTTTACATCACCGATTAGACGTTATGCAGATTTGTTAGTTCATAGAATTTTGTGGGAAGAAATCACCCATACAAAAGTGAATTATGGGCAAGAATTGAAAGAAAAATGCAAACACATCTCAAAAACAGAAAGAAAAGCAAATGAGGCAGAAAGAGATTCTTCAAAATATTTTCAAGCTTTATTCATGAAGGACAAACTAGGAATTGTTTTTTCAGGAACAATTTCTGGCTTAAGTGATTTTGGAATTTTTGTTAAAATCAATGAAAATGCTTGCGAAGGATTAGTTGCTTTTCAGGAAATGAATGACGATAGATACTATTTCGACCAAAGTAAATACATGATTGTAGGATCTCGTTTCAAAAAGGAATATCATTTTGGTGATACTGTTGATGTCCTTGTTACCGCAGTTGATATGAGAAAAAGACAAATATCTATGGAAATCGTATAAGTAGTTGAAATGTTAAAATTTTAAAGTAAAATTTATTTTATTTAGATTTGTTATAAATAATATTTATCTTTGTGAAAAATTAAATATTTCTATTTTTTTAAAATGAAAAGGATTTATCACCTTAAAACATGTAAAACTTGTCAAAGAATTTTGCATGAATTAAAACCAGGTCACGATATTGAGTTAATCGATATCAAAGAAAATCCTATTGAAGAAGAAATATTAGACTGGTTAAAAGAGAAATTGGGAAGTTACGAAGCTCTTTTTTCTAGAAAAGCAATGATGTATAGAAAGTTAAAACTTCATCATATTGAATTAAAAGATGAAGATTATAAAATGTACATGCTCTCAAATTATACCTTTTTAAAACGACCTTTTGTTATTTACAATGACAGAATTTCATTGGGAACAAATCGCGATGCTGTTATAGAATCCAAAAGAATTTTAGGTCGATTGTAGTCTAAATCAAATTTTTTTGATAAAATTGGATAGAAATTCTATCAAGTCATTGTACTCATTAAAAGATAAATTTTCATAAGTATCCAATACATCGTGATAGTTTTTGTTTGGCCCCATTGTATAGATAAAAAAGGCAGGCACTCCGTTTTCACTGAACCAATAGTGGTCTGAATTGGCGGCTTTTCCTCTTTTTTTAATATTTGACAAATATTTATTGTTTTTATTTGTATTCACTAATTTATCAAATATTTTGGGGTATTCAGTTGCGTTAACAACAGTTATTCCCTCTTCTCCGCTTCCCATAATATCTAAATTGAGTACGAAATCAATATTTGTTAGGGGTATAAGTGGATGGTCAACATAATATTTTGAACCAATCAAGCCAGCTTCTTCTCCGGCAAAAGCAATAAAAACAATATTTTTTTTTCTTTTTTGAGTGGAAAGTAAATCAGTTAATGCAAAAAGCATACTTGTTCCACTTGCATTGTCATTTGCTCCTGGAAAAAAAACTTTATCTCCCATTCCTCCCAAATGGTCATAATGGGCAGTGATAAATAGGTAATGGTTTGTAGGTTTTTTTGCTGGTAAAACGGCCAACACATTTCTGGCTTTATGATTTGATTTTAATTGAGAGATAATATTCGATTCGACTAAACTATTTTTTTGTACCTCTAAATCTTTTAAATAAATCAGGGTGTGCTTCATTTGAACATTTGAAACAGAAAAAGTTAGTTTTTCAGATAAAATTAAAATCACATCATAATAATCACTTAATTTTTTTGCAACACTTTTAATTTGTTTTAAAGAATCACCTTTCAAATCTTTCGCTTGAATTACAATACTGTTGATGGAATTATTGTTTGAAATTTTATCTAATAAAACAGAAAAAGAAGAGTTTTCCAAAAGATCATTTGGTTTTAGGAGTTGAAAATTCCATTTCTTTTTTGAACTTCCAGAAGAGGGGTCAACTAAAAAATCAATTCCAGGTTTTAATAGTTTATCGTCAATTTTTAACTCCATATGTGATGGAAAAGTGTTGACATCAAAATAAAATTCTTGGAAAAATGTACCGTTGATGCTCTGTAAACCTCTTTTCTTAAATTCATCTGCTATATAGAAAGCACTTAGAGAATCGCCACCTTTAACATACCCTCTACCAAAATATTTTTCAGAACATAAGTTTTTACAGAGCGATTTAATCTCTTCATTTTGAGAATATAGATTAAAAGTAAAAAAACAGGTAAAAAGAAGAAGTTGTAAATACTGTTTTAAATTAAAAACAATCATTTCAAAAATCTTCGATACAATTTGATTATAAAATCTTTAACCAATTCTGAATCCGTATCCCATTCATATAAATTGATATAATCTAATAAAACTTCTTTGGCTTCTGAAAATGAATATAAATCGTCAAAAAGTTTTATTGCTTTGTTAAATTCTTCATTTGAACCAGAAAAAAGTTCTTGAACATATTGAAATCGTTCATTAAAACTAAATGCACCTTCTAAAAGTTCAATTTTTGACTGCAAAAAATGTCCTACTAAGCTGTCATCATTATTTTCAATTTTTTCGGAAATTAATTCATCGATAAAATCCTTTTCATTTTCTTGATTTGATGTTAAGTTTTCTGTTTCAATGATCGGTTCAACTTCTTCTTCATCAATTTCTAAAGCAAAAATTGTGCTTTGCTCCTCAACGAAGCTTTTTGCACTTGAAACAACTTTTTCTTCAAAATTAACGTTTTGATATTCATTTGTACTAAAGATATCCATGTCATATATGGTTTCTTTTTCTTCCATTTCAACAGAAAGTACATTTTCTTTTTCTTGTTCAAACAAATCTATATTATTTTCCTCAATTGGGTTAACAACTGTTTCACTTACACTTAATTTATTGTTATCGAGTATGTTGACATCTGGAAGTTCAAATGTTTCATTTTTAAAAACTTTTTGTTCACATAATTTATATTTCAAAATGATAGTCCAATCATAAAGATTTTTGCATAAGTTTTCCAATTCATTTGCTGAATCAAAATTAAAAGAATCCTTTTCTAAAGATGTAATTTTTTCTTTGATAAGTTCTAATTGAGCAATTTTATCTTCTAACATTTTATTTTTTTTTCAACATTTTAATAAAGTTCTTAACGAAAGGTTTTCAAATCAACTCTTTCATGTCAATTTTACGTAAAATTACAAATAGACCAATTTTATATCACAATGGGTTGAAATAGTTATTCTCTATATTGTGTTGAAAACTAAAAAATAATGTATGTATTTAGAATATTTCCCTACTGAAGTTAGACAACACGGATGGATAGAGGTAATTTGTGGGTCAATGTTTTCTGGAAAGACAGAAGAATTGATTCGTCGTTTAAAAAGAGCTGAATTTGCCAATCAAAAAATAATTTTATTCAAACCAACTATCGACAATCGTTATGCAGAATCAGCTGTTGTAAGTCACAAAGGTACGGCTTTAGAAGCAATAGTGCTTCAAAAACCTGAAGATGTTTTTCAAAGAATAAAAGGAGAAAGGATAGTTGCCTTTGATGAAGCTCAGTTTTTTGACAACAGTCTAATCAAGGTTTGTAATGATTTAGCAAACAGAGGAATTAGAGTAATTTTGGCGGGATTAGACATGGACTATTTAGGTACACCTTTTGGTCCGATGCCTGAATTGATGTGTATTGCTGAATATGTTACAAAAGTGCACGCCATTTGTTTGTCTTGCGGTAATTTAGCTTATGTATCCAATCGTCTAGTTGAAAATAAAGAACAAGTTTTAGTTGGTGCAGTTGAAAAATACCAACCACTTTGCAGAACATGTTACAATAAAGTTGCGAAGTAATTGTATTTTATTCTCTAATTTGAAAAAAAGGTGTTTCGTCTTCTTTGTTTTTGACGTTAATAAAAATTACAAAATCATAAAACATGTGGGTTGCAACGGCAAACCAAAAACCTAGATATTCGTAACCAAAACTTAAAACTAATATAAAGGGTAAAATGGTAAATCCAATTTTATTTCTCTCCCATTTTGTAGGGTGAAAATAGCCGTGAATTGCAACAAAAATTATAGCGGTAATCCATACACCCCAATATTTTTGAAGAAACAATCGAAAAAAAAATTCTTCACCAAAACCAGCACAAAAGGAGACAAACAATTTATCTTTTATACTTAAATTTAAACTAGAAAGTTGTTTTTTGAGTTGTTCAAAATCATTTATTTCTATTTGAGATTTATCAATAACTTTTTGAATCAACAAACCAAAAAGAACACCAACAAAACTGCCTAAAACAAACCTACTGAGGTCAATTTCCCAAAAAATGATTCCTTTAATAAAATCAATGTGACCAAAAATTAAAAAATGTATGACAATAGCTAAAATTGGAAATGCAAGTAATGTAAGCCAAGCAATTCCATACATTTTTCTTTTGTTAATCATTCAATGAGCACTTTAATCACTTGATAAATTTCGTAAGTTTTTGGATTCATTGCATAAACAAGCACATGACAATTTGCAGCCGTGTAAGCTTCTGGAATTTTGTAACTGATGTCTATTTGATACAAACCATCTTCCCTTTTGTATGTCTCGTCAAGTTTTCTTCCAAAAGCTAATCCATCAAGATTACCTCTATGCACATTATGGTGGTGATAATCCATAATTGTACCTTCACCGTTTTTCTTCTGTGGGGCAACAAAATCATTTTCAATAAAATAAGTAACCAACTGAATACTGTCTGGGGGAGTTTCTTTTGGATCAATTTCGGTATGTAAAAACAAGCCACGAGTAGTTTCAAAAAAATTAATTTTTGATTGGAGATTTACTTTGAGTTGGTTTTCAGTCAAAACTGTAGAAATAATATTTGCCCAATTTGAGGCAGGTTGAAACATATAATCGCTAAAAATCATTCTATTAATTGTACCTCTAGGATTTCCAACAAATCCGTAACCATCTTCAAAAGTAACTCCGTATTGAATTCCTTCAGGAGTAGTAAAATCATGAACAAAAGTTGGTGGTTCTAATTTTTGAAAATCTCCAATTCCTCCCGGAGAAGCATGAATTGAAGCAACAAACAATCGACTTGCGTTCTCTTCTTCCAATTGATGTGCTACATCTGCAGCTGCTGGACAATATACACAAGTGTGACCAGTATAATCTTCCAAAAGTATGTTTCGATTGGTGTTGGTGTTTTGCTCAAATGTCGGCCATGGATAATCAGACCAACTTCCTGGATATAAAGTTTCATCAAGAACCGTTGACCCTTTGTTTTCAATTGGTCTATCTACTTTGTCACAAGAAAATATCAACAGTATTAATGGAAGAATAACTATTTTTTTCATTTTAATTAATTAAAAACTATGAGTAAAAGAAACCGTTAAACCATTGGAAGCGGGCACAAACCGACAAATTCCGCCAACACAAAAAAGTCCTGCTCTTTGTCTTCCATAAGAAAACATTATTCGAGAAGCGTCTCTGATGTATCCAAAAGTACCAACAATATAATGTAATTGTTTTGATGAAACTGGATTGCCGTAATTATACTGATCCATTACACTTACAAACCAATGAGGAGAAACATTGTATTCCAAAACTGCTGTAAACCAATCTCCATTGTCTTTTTTAGTCAACAAAGATTGTAATTCAGCACGTACCGAATGAACAGAATTAAAACGATAATTTAATTCTAACACACTAATATTTGCATTGATAATTCCTTTTGCAAAATTCGTTACTTTGGTTACATCATTATTTAAACGGATAGCAAAATAAGAGGCAATTATTGTCCACTTTTTATTGAATTTTTTTGTAATGTTGATATTAAAATCCTGCCATAACAAACTATCACTCAAATCAAAAACACGACCTTTATAAGTAACTAAACTAGAATCAAAAGGCAAAGTGTGTTGCATCGGTTTATAGGCAGTAGAAAAATTGACATTTATCGGCACTCCATATTTACCACCTAATAATGTTCCTTTTTTTATTGTATAAAGTGCTTCGGCTTGAAATGAAACCTCACCTAAAGGTTGAGTAGTATAAGGGTATAAAGTGGCAACTAAATTATAAGTATGTGTTTTGTTCATTGCAGGCAAAAAATTGATAAATACATCTTGAAGGTCTTTGGATCTATCAGAACGAAAACTCATATTATCCACTGATTTAGCCGATAAAATAATTCCCAAACCTTTTTTCGTATAACTCAAATTAAATAATGCGGCATGACCTTTATTATAAATGTAACCATTGTCGTTAGAAGGATCGTTTTCTTTTTGAATGTATTCGCCATCAAGTAAGAAATTTTTATAACGCATAGAAAAACGACCACCATACGATGCTACATTTTGAGGTAAAATTAGATTTGGATCGTTATCTTTTTGAAATTTGCTGACAAAAGATGTCCCGATTTTAAATTGAAAAGCAGACTCGTTGAATTTTGGAAAAAGCTGATTTATATTCAACTCTCCGTCTAATCCTCTTACTATTCCTTCAGCTTTAATCACTTGACCTCCAGTAAAAGATAAACGTTGATTTCCATAAACGGCTTTTAAAGTCAAAGCTTTTGAAGGTCTTAAAATAATTCTAAACCCATCCATCACATTGTCATATCCTAAAGCTCGATCTTCATAAGCTCTAAATACCATTCCTGAACCAAATTGCTCATAAAAATTCCCTAAGGTAAGGTCTAAAAAATCGTTTGCATAACCGACGTATCTCATTCCCAAACCCGTACCTTGGAAACGATCAGGATACCCTTGTATTCTAGGTAAATACGATTCTACTCTAAGTCCTGCTTTAAAATTTTTGTGTGTATAAAACACATTCATATAGGTATTGATTAAACTTTTTTCAGGAGGTTGAGTTGCACCAATGACTGTATCTTTATTTAAATATTGAAAAATTGTTTCAACATTTCCAGTAAAATTTCCTTGATTAAATTGAGCAAAATAGAATATTGGTAGATGTAAAAAGAGGAGTATTAGAGCTTTTGTTTTTTTCATAATTGCGAAAAATGATTTATTTTTTAGTTATTTCTTTAATTTTTTGATATAATTTTTCCTCATCACCAGGTGCGTAATTATTATGAGAATAAACGATATTTCCTTCGGTATCTATTAAAAATGTATGAGGCACATTGTTCACACCCATAGCCCTTTTAAAATCACCATTTGGATCCATTAAAACTAAATATTCCCAACCTCTTCCGTTAACATAAATTGGAACTTGATTTTTTGTCTTTTCATCATCAATGGATACAGCAACTAAATTAACTCCAGTTTCTGCTTGCCAATCTGTATATAAATCGTGTATTGTATTAAGCTCTTTTTTACAAGGAGAACACCATGTTGCCCAAAAACTTATTACTACAGGACCTTTAAAACCTAAAGATAATGTATTGTACGCTTTTCCATTCATGTCGTTTAATTTAACTTCAGGGAGTTTTTTTCCACTTTCTTCTTGAGAAATAGTTATGTTTTGTGTTAAACCAAGAATTAAAGTGCAAATAAAAATGATTTTTTTCATGTTTAATTTATTTAAAGATTATGCTTAATTCAAGCCAAAATTATACCATTATTAAAGATGAAGTCTGATTTAATTCACTAGCATTGTTGTAATCCTAAATTTTTTATGTTTATTTTATTTTGTCTAAAACGCGATTCTTCTATAATTATACTACTAATATACAGTGTTTTACGTTTTTGTTTATTAACTATGCTAAACAAAACTTAAAATAATGATTGAACTCTTTAAAAATAAGAGTGTAAAAAAATTTGGATATTTATAAAAAATTAAATATATTTGTATCTACAATTTATTCGATTATGAAAAAAATTATACTTACAACATTAGCATTTAGTTTCACTTTATTTGGATATAATAGCTTAAATGCACAAATAACTATCAACATAAAAAATCAAACTAGTGATATTTCTGGACTTACACATTCAATTACCAATGCTTCAGGTTTAGATGAGATTATTGATTTGGTTATACACAACAACACCGGCAATCAACACACTTGGAAAGTTACAAGATGGCAATACGAATCAACTAGTCCAAACGTCGCTACGGAATGGTCTGACTATTTGTGTTGGGGTCATGAAACAGACGCGACAGGAGGTACATGTTTTGGAGCATCACAAATGAATAGTAATCCTTGGACTTCTCCTTCAACAACAAATGTATTAGTTGAAAATGGTGAGGCTGCAGCATTGGCTGTTCATATTAACCCTCATGATGTAAATCATGCTACAACAAAATACCGTTATTATATAGTTGATGCAACTAACAACGATCGTGTAGATTCAGTAGATATTATGGTTTCAACTAACCTTTCTGGTGTGAAGGAAATTAAAGCAGTTAATAAAGGTATTAACATATTACCTAATCCTTCAGACAATTTCATTCATTTAACATTAGGTCAAGGTGGTGAAGCTGACTTAAAAATTACTGATGTTCTTGGAAAAGTAGTTTATGAAGGTAATATGAATACTAGTGAAAAAATAGAAGTAAATTCTTTCAAAAATGGTGTTTATTTAGCTACGATTCAACAAAAGGGTTCTCTTTTCACAAAACGTTTTGTTGTTAAACACTAATTAATATTTAAACTATATTTAAAGACCGTTATGCGGTCTTTTTTTTTGGAAATCAGTGAAGTTAAATTATTCTATAAATGATATTGCACAAATAGTTCAAGGTGAGATTATCTCTAACAAAAGTTGTGTAATTTCGTCGCCTATAGAAACAGTTTCTTACGATAGTAGAAAAATAATATACCCATCAAATACCCTATTTTTTGCTTTAATTGGAGATTTTAGAGATGGTCATCAATTTATTGAAGAAGCTTATCAAAAAGGAGTAAAGTATTTTTGTGTTTCAAAAAAACCAGTTTCAGCACATTTTCCGGATGCTTGTTTTATTATTGTAAAAAACACTTTAGAAAGTTTACAAGAATTGGCCTCGTTTCATCGATTAAAATTTCAAATTCCTGTTATAGCGGTTACTGGAAGTGTTGGAAAAACAAGTGTTAAAGAATGGTTGTACACCTTAATACATTGTGATTTACAAGTAGTAAAGAGTCCAAAAAGTTACAATTCTCAGCTGGGAGTTGCATTGTCTTTACTTGAAATTCAGGCACATCATCAAATTGCCATTATTGAATGTGGAATTTCAAAACCTGGTGAAATGAAAATTTTAGCTGAAATGGTAAAACCAACAATTGGAGTTTTTACCTCTTTTGGAAGTGCTCATGAAAAAAACTTTAAAGACAAAACAGAACATTTAAATGAAAAATTAAATTTATTTACAAACTGTTCGACTGTGTTTTTTAATACTAAAATAAAACTACCAAAAAAAGATTCAAAATTTATCCCTGTGGAGATAAAAAAGTACAGCTCTTTTTTTAATGGTATTGAAAGTTTTAGTTCACATCAAAAAGAAAATGCGAGTATTTGTATTGCGTTGGCTCAATATTTAAAAATATCAGAATATAAAATAAAAGAAAATATTGCTCACTTACCTCGTTTGGCTTTACGAATGGAACTCATCGAAGGGAAAAACAATACATTGTTGATAAACGACACTTATAATGCTGATTTAGATGCATTAAATAGCTCACTGGAATATTTACATAGCTTTAAAAATTTTAAAGACAAATCGCTTGTACTTGGTATAGATAACATTAAAGAAAATGTGTTAAAAGAAATTAAAAAATCTATTGGAAAATACGAATTTAAACAATTGTTTTTTGTTCAAAATGAAGAATTTCCATCAACACAACTTTTTAAAAATGAAGTTATTTTAGCTAAAGGGTCTAGAAAATCTCATGTGGAAAAATGGATTTCTTTAATGCAAGAGAAAAAACATCAAACATATATTGAAATTGATTTAAGAATACTTAAAAACAATCTCTTATTTTGGAAAAGTTTAATCAAAAAAGATGATCTTTTACTTGTCATGGTTAAAGCGTCTGCTTACGGAACTGGAGCAGTAAAAACAGCTCAATTTTTGCAAAATAATGGAGTAAATTATTTAGGTGTTGCTTATGCTCAAGAAGGAATAGAGTTAAGAAAAAACGACATTCATCTACCAATATTAGTGATGAATGCTGACGAGAATGATTTTCATCATTTAATTGAATATCAATTGGAACCAAGTGTTTTTAGCCAAACTTTTTTAGAAAAATTCATTCATTTTTTAATACAACAACAGGTTGAAAATTATCCCATTCACCTCAAATTTGATACTGGAATGAAACGTTTGGGCTTTGAAATCAGTGAAATGAATGAAGTTTTAGATAGTGTTTTATCTCAACCTGAGGTAAAAATTAGGAGTATTTATTCTCATCTTGCTGATTCTGATAATTTTGAAAACGACGATTTCACAAAACATCAAATTATTTTGTTTAACAAGATTGTTAAAGAATTTGAAAGCAAAATACCTTACCCATTTTTCAATCACATAGCCAACTCAGAAGCCATATATAAAAGTGAAGAACTCAATACAAACATGGTTAGACTTGGGATTGGGTTGTATGGCATGACGCAAAACAAAAAACTTTCTTCTTCAATTAAAGAAGTGCTTTCATGGAAATCTAGTGTTTCTCAAATAAAAAAAATAAAAAAAGGCGAAAGTATTGGCTATGGAAGAAGTTTTATAGCCAAAACAGATATAAGCATTGCCATTATTCCAGTGGGTTATGCAGATGGATTTAGAAGGTCATTAAGTAATGGGAGAGGTGGGGTATTTATCCAAAACCAATATTGTGCTGTACTTGGTAAAGTTTGTATGGATATGATAATGGTTGATGTCAGTGCTATTAATTGCACAGAAAATGAGGAAGTTGAAATCATTGGAAAAAATCAAAGTTTAAATGAGTTATCAAAAAAAATGGATACCATTCCTTATGAAACATTAAGCACTTTATCCTCAAGACTTAATCGAATATATATTGAAGATTGATTGAATAAGAATTTTTATTATAAATCCTATCTCTTTAATTTATCCTTTATTTCTTTCATAAATTCAGATGCAAAAACAAAATCGATGACTTCTTTGTTATCTGTTTTTAAAATGGTCTTAGAATCTCCTTGCCACCAGTTTTTACCTTTATAAATAAAATTAATGGTGTCTCCAACTTCAATAACAGAATTCATGTCGTGGGTAATCACAATCGTCGTTGTATTAAATTCATAAGTGATCTCACGAATTAAGTTGTCAATGATTATAGACGTTTGTGGGTCTAGGCCAGAATTTGGTTCATCACAAAACAAATACTTTGGGTTCATTGAAATGGCACGAGCAATCCCAATTCTTTTTTGCATACCACCACTACATTCTGCTGGATAAAGTTTGTTTTTACCTGGCAAATTAACTCTATCCAGACAAAAATCAACTCTTTCCTGCATTTCTTTTTTTGTTTTTTTTGAAAACATTACAAGAGGAAACATCACATTCTCTTCAACTGTCATAGAATCAAATAAAGCAGACCCTTGGAACAGCATGCCTATCTCTTTTCTAATGTCTCGTCGTTGATAAGGGTTTAATTTTGTAAAATCTCGGCCATCATAAAATATTTCTCCAGTATCTGCTTCATGTAAACCAACAATTGATTTTGCTAAAACAGACTTTCCAGAGCCAGAAGCACCGATAATTAAATTAACTTTTCCTTTATAAAAAGTGGCTTTAACGTCTTGTAATACATGATGAGACCCAAAATATTTATTGACATTATTTACCTCTATCATTTCATCAAAATCATTTGAGTCATCACTAAATTAGCGATTAGAATTGCTATTGAACTCATCACAACCGATTGTGTAGATGACCGACCGACATCTAAAGCCCCACCTTTTGTGTAATACCCATAAAACGAGGAGATAGAAACAATTAAAAATCCAAAAACAACCGTTTTGGATAAGGCATAAGTGATGTCACTAACTTTAAAAAAAGAACGTAATCCAAATATATACGTGTCGGTTGAGGACAATTCTGTTAAAACCAAAACTAACCAGCCACCCATCAAACTTAATATCATAGAAAAAATAACTAACACTGGAAAAAAAGTTATCGCTGCCACTATTTTGGGTAATACTAAGTGCGTTAAGGAGTTGATTCCCATGATTTCAAGGGCATCAATTTGTTCTGTTACACGCATCATTCCTATTTCAGAGGAGACGTTTGAGCCAACTTTACCTGCTAAAATTAATGAAATTATTGTGGGTGAAAATTCTAAAATAGTACTCGACCTTGTGATATAACCGATGGTGTACTCTGGTAGCCATGGAGAATCCATATTGGAAGCCGTTTGTAAAGAGATTACAGCTCCCATAAAAGTTGACATTAATGCAACAATTGGCAGTGAATTGATACCAATCATTTGAATTTCATCGATGGTTCTTTTCAAAAAAACAGAGAGTTTTTCTGGTTTAGAAAAGACTATCCACAACATCATAAAATATTTACCTATGTTTGATATTATTTTCATTGGCTGTGCTAAATTAATTTTTTTAATTGAATATTGAAATATTCCTAATACAAAAAGATTGATTTTATTATAAAATGATAATTAATATAGAATCAGAAACCACATAAAATAGTCAAAAAAAGCGACATCAAAATTTTTAAAGATCACAACTTATTATCAATATTTTTAATGATTTTTATAAGGAAGACAATTGCTTTAAGCTCTTTTTAATTAAAAGTAAAAATTTTAAAACCAGAAATGATTTCCCCGAATTTTCAAGTTGTCAAATTTTAATAAAAGTAAACGCTTTATAGTAATTTTACAAAAAAATGAAGCAAAGTTCAAATAATACCATTTGTAATTTTAAAATAAACCAAAGATATTTTTAATTTTACAATGGGTAAGTCCGAAAATCAAAAAAATGAAAAAAATTTTAATCATTGACGACGAAAAAGGTATTCGCAGGGCATTAAGAGAAATATTAGAATTTGAAAATTATGAGGTTCATGAAGCTGAAAATGGTAAGGAAGCCCTTGAATTTTTAAATAAAAAAAGTTTTGATTTAATCTTTTGTGATATTAAAATGCCAGAAATGGACGGCATAGAAGTGTTGGAAAAAGCATATAAATCAGAAATTCATACACCGTTCATAATGATTAGCGGCCATGCCAACATAGAAACCGCCGTTGAAGCCCTAAAAAAAGGAGCGTATGACTTTATAGAAAAACCATTAGACTTAAATAGAATTTTGGTTTCTGTTCGTAATGCCTTTGAAAAAGAACATCTTATCGAAGAGAAAAAAGAGTTAAAAGCCATCGTTAAAAAAATAAAAGGCGACAAAATGATTGGCAAGAGTACTGCTATTCAACAAATTAAACAATTAATAGAAAAAGTGGCTCCAACAGAGGCAAGGGTGATGATTACAGGAGAAAATGGAACAGGAAAAGAATTAGTTGCTCAAAGTATTCACGAACTTTCTAAAAGAAGTAAAATGCCCTTTATTGAAGTGAATTGTGCAGCCATACCTTCTGAACTAATTGAAAGCGAATTGTTTGGTCATGAAAAAGGTGCTTTTACTTCTGCCATAAAAGATAAAAAAGGTAAATTTGAATTGGCAAGTGGAGGTACATTGTTTTTAGATGAAATAGGAGATATGAGTCTCTCTGCACAAGCAAAAGTTTTAAGAGCTCTTCAAGAAAATGTGATTCAAAGAGTAGGTGGAGAAAAAGACATAAAAGTTGATTGTAGGATTATTGCTGCAACTAATAAAAATTTAAGACAAGAAATTAAAGAAGGAAAATTTCGAGAAGATTTGTTTCATCGTTTAGCCGTTGTTCCAATTCAAGTACCTTCGCTAAACGAAAGGGCAGAGGATATTCCACTTTTATCTAATTATTTCCTTGGAATTATTTGTAACGAACAAGGACTTGCTCAAAAAATAATCGAGGAAAAAGCAATGAAAGAATTACAAGAATACCATTGGACGGGAAATATTAGAGAATTAAGAAACATGATTGAGCGTCTAGTTATATTATGCGATTCTATAATAAACGAGAAAGACGTTGAAATTTATGGCAACAAATAATAATCCTTAGATTTTACTATCGCAGTTGTAAACTTTTATTTTCTGAAGTGTACTTTGTAATATTTTTTTTCACAATCTGACTGCATGAGGTATAGTTTTTTTCAATCATTTTTTTGTCTTCTTCTAAATTGGATTGATAACGCAATATTTTAGGTGCTTTTTCTTGAATCATAAATCGTATAAATCTAAATTCAACATTGTTTGGTTCTTTTTTTATGGCAGATTCAATTTGTTCTATTCCTTTTTTAAAACTAGAGATTTTTTGTTGTGGATTTTTTTCAAATTGAGCTAATTTCGCTTCAATTGCACCAATATAAATTTGAATATTTGCGTTTTTTTTATATAGATTTATTTCCTTTAAACCTGCTTCTAAACTTGCTTTTTCTTCATTTTGAATGGTTAAATAAAATTTTTCTTCTTGAGAATAAAGCAAAATACTACTTATCTGAATAATAAAAGCTAGCAAAAACAAACTTTTTAAATACTTCATAATTTTTTATTTTACAAAAATAACACCAAATTAATCATTTGTCAAGTAGTGTTCTTTTATTAACAGACATATTGTCGATTAAACGAACCTCACCTGCGTATGCAGCAATACACGCGATAGAGAAATCTGTCCAATTTTCTTCCAAAACTTCAAAAGAACTAGAGTCGATAAATTCAATGTATTCTAATTTTAAGGGAGAGTTTTTAAAAAGTTCAGTCATTTTTTTCTTAAGCTCTATTGGTTTAAATTTCATATAGATTTTTTGTATTTCTTTGAGCGTTTGATAAATAAACAATGCATTTTTCCTCTCCTCTTCATTTAGTCTTAAATTTCTACTGCTTAATGCTAAACCATCTTTTTCTCTTAACGTATCACAGGGAATTATCTCCACATGAAGATGCATTTCTTCTGACATCTTTTTGATAATTGCCAGTTGTTGAAAATCTTTTAATCCAAAATAGGCCTTTTGTGGTCTTATAATCGAAAACAAACGATAAACAACTTCCACAACTCCATTAAAATGACCGGGTCTAAACTTCCCTTCCATTATACTATCCAAAGCACCTATTGTATAATTAGGCATTACAAATTCTTGAGAATATACCTCTTCGACTTTTGGTAAAAATAAGACATCAACAGCTAAAGAGTTTAGTAAATTTATGTCTTCATTAGTCTTAATAGGGTAATGCTTAAAGTCGTTTGAATTATTAAATTGTTTTGGATTAACAAAAATACTGACGATTACCAAATCACACTCATTTTTTGCTTTTTCTATTAATGAAGAGTGTCCAGAATGTAATGCTCCCATCGTTGGAACAAATCCAATGCAAAGATTTTTAGATCTTTTTTTGTCTAAAAAATGATTGATTGACTTCTTAGTTCGAATAATTTTCAACTTGAATTTTAAAAAATTAACGGCAAAGCTATTGTTTTTTTGGATTTTTTGAAATTTTTTTTTAATTTTGCAACTTAAAATCATTTCATTTTTACATGGAAAAGAAAAAAATACTCTTTGTTTCTCAAGAATTAAGTCCTTTTGTCCCTAAATCCGACATAGCAACATTTACCAAAAGAATCCCTCAAAGCATTCAAGATGCTGGAAAAGATATTCGAGTATTTACTCCTAAATTTGGTTGTATAAATGAAAGAAGACATCAATTACACGAAGTAATTCGACTTTCAGGAATGAACATTATCATCGACGACAAAGACCATCCTTTATTGATAAAAGTAGCTTCTATTCCAACAGTTCGTTTACAAGTTTATTTTATTGATAATGAAGAGTTTTTTGAAAGAAAATCCTTGTTGAAAGACGATAACGATGAATTATTTAAAGACAATGACGAAAGAGCTATGTTTTTTTGTCGAGGCGTGCTTGAAACCGTAAAAAAATTAGGGTGGAAACCCGACGTGATTTTCTGTCATGGTGAAATGACTTATTTTATGCCTTTGTATATTAAAAAAATCTTTCATAAAGACCCTCATTTTAATGATTCTAAAGTGGTTTTAACTCTTTATAATGATGAAAATAAACCAATTTGGGATAATAGACTAACTGAAAAATTGAAGTTTGAAGGATTTGATAAGAAATTTTTACAAGAATACCAAGACATATCCTATAATAACATTATGAAAAACATTTTTAAATTAAGTGATGGTTTAATTATAGGAGATCCCTCTCTGTCTGAGGAGACTTTAAATTTAATTCAAGATGCTCCTTGTATGAAACAAGAATTTATTTTAGAAGAAAATCAAAGCAAGACACTGTCAGAATTTTTTGATAAAGTAATCGAAGATAAAGTATTGGCTTAAATTATATCCATTGAAAAACACCTTACTAACAATTATACTCTTTTTTATATTCTTTTCTTGTAAAAAGGAAGAAAATAATTTAGGGAAAAGTTTTGTTTCCGATAACGATTTATTGATTTCAGGAGCTGTCGATACTTTCCAACTAATCACCTATACAGAAGCTGATGATTCTTTAGTTTCGTCTAATAACTCCTCAGCAATGTTGGGATCTTATTTGGATCCTGTTTTTGGAAACGTTAAAGCTGATTTATATACTCAAATACGAATTTCCTCAAACACTACTTTTGATTCTATTGATTATATCATTATTGATTCTTTTGTTTTAGCCCTAGAATATAATGGTCACTATGGAAATTTAACTCCTCAAACTTTTGAAGTTTATGAACTAAAAGAGGACTTGAGTTTAAGCAGTACCTATTATACAAAGGATTCTAAAGAAACATTTACGTTGAATTGGGTAATGCCTTTTTCTCAAACTCAAACTCCAGCCCCAAGTACTCAAGTCAAAGTAGGAGAAAATTTATTAAGTCCACAATTAAGAATACATTTAGATACAGCAATAGCAAGAAATATTATTAAACACAGTGAGGAAACTCCTTCTGATTTTGTTGATAATGAGTCTTTTTTAAAATATTTTAAAGGATTAAAAATAAAAGTCAACAATCCTGCTGTAGTCAATGAAGGAGCTGTTTTATATTTCAATATGTCATCAACAAACACTAAAATGACTATTTATTATCATTATTCTACTGATATAACCCATAAAAAAGAATATAATTTTTTAATTAATGCCGATTGTGCTGATTTTAATCATGTAGAGTTTGACAATGAAACGTATAAACCCGGGATGATTCTTCAAAACAAAATTTTAGGTCAAGAAGAATATTACGCCCAAGCCCATAATTGCAGAGCAGTTGTTGAAATTCCTTTTTTGAAAAACATTCCTAAAAATGCAGTCATTCAATATGCAAAATTGGAACTTCCTGTTAATTTTTATAGTTTAGATCCCTATTTTCCAAGCGGAAGCATTTCGGCAGGTGCAAGAGTTGTAGATGGAGATGCTCGCTTGTATTCTATTAATGCAAGTGGGGAATATTCTGATTATACTAAATCCTATATTATTGATTTAAGAGATTATATTCAAAAAATTCATTCAGGAGTTATCTCTAATAATCCAATTTACTTCGCACCTTACAAAATGGTTAGTTCTATGGATAGAATTGTGTTTAATGGACCAAATACAATCTATAAGAAGAAACCAAAATTGTACATCAAATATACAATGTTTTAGTTATTTATGTGTGGAATAGTAGCATATGTTGGTAATAAAGAAGCTTATCCAATCCTTATAAGAGGGTTAAAGCGACTTGAATACAGAGGTTATGATAGTGCTGGAATCGCTTTGTTAAACGACAAAGAACTTAACATCTATAAAAAACAAGGTAAAGTATCAGAATTAGAAGCATTTACAATAAACAAAAATCTTAAAGGAAACATTGGCATTGGACACACTCGATGGGCTACTCATGGTTTGCCAAACGATGTTAATTCTCATCCTCATTTTACCACTAATAAAGACATTGCCATAATTCATAATGGTATTATTGAAAATTATAGTACTCTAAAAGAAGAATTAATTTCCAGAGGTTATCAATTTAGAAGCGAGACAGATACAGAAGTAATCGTCCATCTAATTGACGACATCATGAAAACTGAAAAAGTGGATTTAGTCGAAGCGGTTAGACACGCTTTATTAAGTGTAACTGGAGCTTATGCTCTTGTTGTGATTTCAAATAAGCATCCTGATACCTTAATTGCAGCGAGAAAAAGTAGTCCTTTAGTTGTAGGAATTGGAAAAGAAAATGAGTTTTATTTGGCATCAGATGCAACTCCTATTGTTGAATACACTAAACAAGTAGTTTATCTAAACGATGAAGAAATTGCTATTTTAGATAGAAACAGTGGATTAAAAATTGTACATCTTTCTAAAGAAGAAAAGACCCCTTATATACAAGAATTAGAGTTACATTTAGAAGCATTAGAAAAAGGCGGTTTTGAACATTTCATGTTAAAAGAAATTTTTGAACAACCAAAAACCATACACGATTGTTTCAGGGGTAGATTAAACACAGAACAAGGTTGGGTAAATTTAGGTGGATTAAAAGATTACCATCAAAAATTATTAAATGCAAATCGATTAATCTTTGTGGCTTGTGGTACTTCTTGGCATGCTGCTCAAGTTGGCGAATACCTTATTGAAGAATTAGCAAGAATTAATGTTGAAGTTGAATACGCTAGTGAGTTTAGATATAGAAATCCAATAATCAATGAACAAGACGTGGTTATTGCGATTTCACAATCAGGTGAAACAGCAGATACACTAGCCGCCCTAGAATTGGCTAAGTCAAAAGGTGCGACAATTATTGGAATTTGTAATGTTGTTGGTTCCTCTATTTCAAGAATTACTGATGCGGGATCTTATACTCATGCTGGTCCAGAAATTGGTGTGGCATCCACTAAAGCGTTTACTGCTCAAGTAACAATCCTCACTCTTTTAGCGTTGTTACTAGCGAACAAAAAAGGAACAGTAAGTGCAGCAAAATTCCATGAAATTATTTCTGAATTAGAAAATATTCCAAAAAAAGTAAAAGAAATTCTGGATAAAAATAATTTGATAAAGGAAATTGCTACTCAATATAAAGATGCTAAAAACGCATTATACTTAGGTAGAGGAAGCTCATTTCCTGTGGCTTTAGAAGGAGCTTTAAAATTGAAAGAAATTTCTTATATACACGCAGAAGGTTACCCTGCAGCTGAAATGAAACACGGTCCAATTGCTTTAATTGATGAAGAAATGCCCGTATTTGTTATAGCAACAAAAGGTACCTCATATGAAAAAGTGGTTTCAAATATTCAAGAAGTTAAGGCCAGAAAAGGGAAAATTATAGCCATCGTTACTGAAGGTGATGAACAAGTAAAATCAATGGCGGATCACATTATTGAAATTCCAGATACTAATGAACATCTCGTTCCTCTTTTAGCTACAATTCCTTTTCAATTATTGTCTTATCACATTTCAGTGATGAGAGGTTGTAATGTAGATCAACCAAGAAATTTAGCTAAATCTGTTACCGTTGAATAATCGAACTCAGGTTACTAATTTATTGTTTGAAATAAAATCTTATCAGATAAAGGAAATGTTTCTTTGTTAAAAAACAATCATACCCTACTTATTATCGAAATTTGTTTTTTAAAAATTTATAAAAAAAGTGAATTAACAGTATATCATGTTAATTTTGTCATACAATATGAATTTTATGTTAATCGAAAAAAAACAAAGAAAATTTTTACCAAAAGAATTTAACTTTACCTCTTGGAATGAATTAGAAGTGATCTATCAAAAACTTCTTGATCTTTCTATTCAAACACTTGATGATTTTAAGACTTTTTTACTGTATAAAAGTGAGTTGGATGCTTTTATTGAAGAAAATGCAGCTTGGAGGTACATCAAAATGACAATTGATACACAAAACAAAGAGTTCTCAGATGCATATACTTTTTTTATCACAGAAATTCAACCAAAACTTTCTCCTTTTGAGGATTTATTAAACAAAAAATTATTGACTTTCCAATCATTTATTGAAGAATTATCAAATGATAAAGGGTATTCAATCTACTTTCGTTTGTGTAAAATTGCAGTAGATTTGTTTAGAGAGGAAAACATCCCTATAGAAGCGGAAATCAATCAATTAACTCAACAATACGGAGCTATAAATGGTGCACAATCCATTCATTATCAAGGAAAAGACTGGACATTGCAACAGGCCTCACTTTTTCTCAAAGATAAAAAAGAAGAACTTAGAAAAGAAGTTTTTGAACTAATCAGCGAAAGAAGAAAAAAAGACAGAGTGGCTTTAGATGATTTAATGAATCAGCTTATTGAAAAAAGACATGTTCTAGCTTTAAACGCTGGATTTGAAAACTTTAGAGAATATAAGTTTGTCGCAATGGGTCGTTTTGATTATTCAGTAAAAGATTGTTTGGATTTTCACCTCTCAATTCAAAAACATATTGTTCCACTTTCAAGAGAAATTCAACAAAAACAAGCAAACAAATTAGGGAAAAAGTTATTAAAACCCTGGGACACAGAAGTCGATCCTATAAATGAACATCCTTTAAAACCTTTTACAGACGGAAAAGAATTGTTTGAGAAAACAAAACTATTATTTGGAGAGATGGATACATTTTTTGAAGAATGTGTCGCTCTTTTAGGGGATCTAAATCACATCGATTTGGAATCAAAAAAAGGCAAAGCTCCTGGAGGTTACAATTATCCTTTATATGAAAGTGGAGTTCCTTTTATTTTCATGAATGCCGTTGGTTCACAAAGAGATTTAACTACGATGGTTCACGAGAGTGGTCATGCCATACACTCTATTTTATCCCATTCATTACATCTAACTGGGTTTAAAAATTTGCCTTCAGAAATCGCTGAGGTAGCTTCTATGTCAATGGAACTTATGAGTATGGATTATTGGCATGTTTTTTACACAAATGAAAAAGATTTAAACAGAGCGAAAAAGGAACAATTGGAGTCCATAATTAGTGTTTTACCTTGGATTGCATGTGTCGATGAATTTCAACATTGGATTTATTTACATCCTAAACAAACAAATGAAGATCGTAAAAATGCATGGACAGAAATTCAGCTTAAATTCAGTACTGGATCTGTGGACTGGACAGAATATGAGGACATTAAGTCCTTTGCTTGGCAAAAACAATTACATATTTTTGAAGTACCTTTTTATTATATAGAATATGGTTTTGCTCAATTGGCTGCTCTCTCTATTTGGAAAAATTTTAAAGAAAACAAAGAAAAAACACTACAACAATATAAGGATTGTTTGAGTTTGGGTTATACAAAATCGTTGCCTGAATTGTACCAAATAGCGGGTGTATTTTTCGATTTTTCAGAAAATTATGTCAAAGAGTTAAGTCAATTTTTGTGGAAGGAACTTAAAAAATTAGATTAAAAACAAAAATTTCGTATTACCTCTTATTTGTAAAATAATCTTTAATTTTCGCACATGAATATAATATCTGAATGGTCTTGGTGGTTTGTCTTATTGTTTCTTATCCTGTCATTTGGGTTAACATGGTACTTTTTATGGTACAAAAATAATTTTTCTTCTCTTCCAAAACCAATTAAATATCTCTTATTTGGCTTAAGATTTTTTTCCTTTTTTTTATTGTTGATTTTGTTGATGGGACTTTTTGTCGATCATAAAGAATATAAAGAAGAAAAACCCGTAATCATCACATTGGTTGACAATTCCTTATCGATGTTAAACGATGAGAATCCTAGAACTTTTTCTAAAGAAGTGAAAGAATATCTCTCAAAAATCGATAATAGTTATCCAGAAATGGATAAAAAATATTATACAATAGGTGAAAAAATAAAAAAACAAAAAGAATTTCAATTTGAAGAACAAAGCACCAATTTAGCAGAGGGCTTTGAACAGATACATCAACAATTTTACCGCAAAAATATTGCAGCTGTTGTTTTAATCTCAGACGGAAACTACAATGTGGGAATGCATCCAGTTTATTCTTCTTCAAAACTTCCTTTTGTTCCTATATACACAGTGGGCGTTGGATCAGAATTAGATAAGAAAGACCAAATTTTGAAAGAGGTGAATCACAATGAAATAGCATTTTATAAAAACAAATTTAATGTCCAAGTAAATGTAGAAGCTTTTCAATATCCAGGAAAAAAAAGTAAGTTAAAAATACTTAAAAACGGAAAAATTTTAGCAGAAAAAGAAGTAAATTTTCCTAAGGAAAAATCCGTATTTTTACAAGAGAATTTTGAATTAGAAGCCAACCAAATTGGTTTTCAACGTTATGAAGTAGAGTTAGAAGCATTAGAAAAAGAATATACATTAAAAAACAACCGTTCCACTTTTTATATTGAAGTATTGGAATCTAGAAATAAAATTCTATTACTTTCAGGAGCACCACACCCCGACATTACTGCTCTTAAGGGTGTTTTGAGCCAAAATGAAAATAGTTTTGTGGAGTATAAAACCATAGATCAATGGGATAAAAATTTAAATAAAACTGACCTTATTGTATGGCATGAGCCAGGAATTGGGTTTTCTGAACAAGCATGTCAAATAATTCAACAAAGTAAAATTCCCATTCTATATTTTATTAGTACTAATACACCACAATCGATAATTAAGAAATTGAAAGTTGGTTTAGAGCAAGGCAATCAAAATCAAAGTGATGAATATCAAGCAGTTTATGACAATAGTTTTCAATTGTTTGAGTTGAGTGAGGAAAGTATAAAAAATATAGAAAAGTACCCACCGTTGATTGGAAAATATGGAAAATCAAGTATTTCCAAACAAAACATTGTTTTATTTAATCAAAAAGTAGCCAATATATCAAAAAACGATGCTTTGTGCTTTTTTGGTGAAAATGAATTTGAGAAATATGGTGTTTTTTTAGGAGAAGGAATATGGAAGTGGAAAATGAGTGAATTTGCAAACAAAAAAAACACGACCCACTTTAATGAATTATTTTCATCCATCAATCAATATTTAGTACGTAAAAGCAATAGTTCACAACTTAGAGTTCAAATGCCTAAAAGAGTATTGAGTTCTGAAAAAATGTTTATTACAGCTGAATTTTACAATGAAGCATTAGAAAGAATCAACAAAGTCAACATATTATTTCATCTTACAGACAGTAAAGGGAAAAAAGCAGAATTAGAATTTGGAAACAATGAAAATCAATATCAATTACAATTGAACAGACTGACACCCGGAATTTATACATGGAAAGCTTTTACAGAATACAATGGAAAAAAACACAGTAAAAATGGTAGTTTTGTAATTGAAGACCTTCTTCTTGAAAAAAGAGAAAATAAATCAAATCACAGTGTTTTAAGAGATGTTTCAGAAAAAAGTAAAGGAAAGTTTTATGCTTTTAAAAATAGACAAGCATTATTTACCGATTTCAATCAAAGAAGAGACATTAAACCGTTACTTTATCCAATTTCTGAAGTTGATTTAATGCTCGAGTTTATGTGGATTTTACTTTTATTACTTTTGTTATTGTCCAGCGAATGGTTTTTAAGAAGGTATTATGGACTTTATTAAAAGTAGTAGTAGTAAGTAAAGTTTACAATTCCTTTTGTTCATAACCTTTTTCAGCAGCTTTTTTGTAAATTCCTTTTTTAACTTCTTCGCCAAAATCCTTTTCTCCAGATTCAGCATTTAATTTTGTTTGTTCTTGAATATGTTTATTTCTTTTTGAGGAAAGATCATTAATTTCTTTTGAAAGTTTTTTTCTTTCATCTTGTTTTTGTTTTATGTATTCTTCCTTCTCTTCTTTCGTTTTTCCAAGCAATTCTTGCGGTAATTCTTCGTCTTTAATTTCTTCCACAATACTAGGATTCACTGTAATGGCATCAACTAAATCCCAAGAAACATTTTGACCAATACTTTGAGATTTATAAAGTGCTCTTTCTGTTTTAGATTCTGTTGCTTGTTTAAGGGCGTTTTTATCTTGTTCCAATAAATTGTCTTTTTTAGCTTTCCCTGTATTGCCATAATAGATGTATGTATTGTTTAATTTATCGTTCAACTCATTAATTTTTTGATCATAAGGAGTTGAAATATGAACAATTTCTTTGTTTGAATTAATATTGGAATATTCTCCTCCACCAAGCTGAGCACCATCATACCAAAACTCTTTAATACCCTGTTGGTATTCGCCACAATAAATTGTGTTTACTGTAATTCCTCTGTTAGAAGATTGTGAACAGATGTCTTTATAGAAAATAGGGCCCTGATTAAACGGCTCATTTCCTGCTATATAAATCATTTTAAGATCGTTCGGATTTAAAGACCAGTTTAGTTGATAGATTGCTTGTGAAATCACAGCACCACAATATTCTTGTCCACCATGGGTTTTTAAAGCGAACAATTCTTTTGAGACAGCATCAATATCATTGGTTAAAGGAACTATTTTTCTTAAATAATTTAATTCCTTAGCTAAAAAATCATTTCCGTACTCAAACAAAGCGAGTTCTATCTCAGGTTTTACTCCTTGATAACTCAAAGAATTTGCCGCATTAACAATCTGCCATATTCTTGATTTGGCTTGATCAATTAAACCGTCCATACTGTTTGAAGTGTCAAATAAAATTGCAATTTGCACTTTAGTTTTGTTTTGAGGAAATGTTGTTCTTTCCAAAACATCCTGTGTATTTCCTTTTATAAATAATAAAATAAATACAGTTAAAATTATTTTTTTCATGATTTCCATTTTATTAGCAGTACAATTATGTGTTTTTTTCGTTCATTTTATCTTCAAGTAATTTTATACTGAAATAAAATAATTTATAATTTCGTGGCAAATCAGAACTAATAATAAATGAAATTACATATACTACGACACGCTAAAACTGAACCTTACAGTGATTCCGATTTGGACATTGATAGAGACTTACTTCCTAAAGGAATTCAACAATCAAAGTTAATGGCTGACTTTTTAGCTCAAATTAACCCTGTAGAAATCCATTGTTCAAGTAGTAAAAGAACTCGACGCACCTTTGATTTAGTCTTTTCTAGTGGAAATTATACATCTATCCACTTTTCTGAAGAATTATATTTAGCCGACTTAAACAGTTTGTTAGATTATCTCTCTAAATTGGAAACACAAAACGATATTTTACTCCTTGCACACAACAATGGTTTAAGCGATTTAGTAAACTTTCTCTGTGATTCTGAAATAGATATGAAAACCTGCGAATACATTGAGTTAGATATTCCAATTTCTAAATGGAAAGATATTCTTTCAGCTAAAGCCATTCAAATACAATCTTATCATCCTCATGTAGTACAATAAATTTAAAATGAATAAAAAACAGCTTGTTGAACAAATAATTAAAAAAAAATCTTTTTTATGTGTCGGGTTAGATACAGATATAGAAAAAATTCCCTCTCATTTATTGACTTATGAAGATCCGATTTTTGAGTTTAATAAACAGATTATTGATGCCACTTCTCCTTTTTGTATCGCCTATAAACCAAATATTGCTTTTTACGAATCATTAGGAATTCAAGGATGGATGTCTTTAAAAAAAACCATTGAATATATACCAAAAAATTGTTTTACTATCGCTGATGCAAAAAGAGGTGATATTGGAAATACTTCAAAGTATTACGCCAAAACGTTTTTTGAATGGCTGTCTTTTGATGCAATAACTTTGTCTCCTTATATGGGCGAAGACAGCATTTCTCCTTACTTGAATTGGAAAGGGAAATGGTCTATAGTTTTGGCTTTAACCTCCAACGCTGGAGCAATGGATTTCCAATTTATTATGGACGAAAATCAAAAACCACTTTATCAACGAGTAATTGAAAAAACACAACAATGGGGGACGGAAGAAAATCTCATGTTTGTGATTGGAGCAACTCGTTCAGAAGAAATTGCTGAAGCAAGAAAACGAGCAAAAAATCATTTTTTTTTAATTCCAGGTTATGGAGCCCAAGGTGGTAGTTTGCAAGATGTATGTTCTTATGCCTTAAACGAGGAGGTGGGAATTTTAGTCAACTCATCAAGAGGGATTATTTATGCGTCCTCTCAAAAAGATTTTGCATTGAGGGCAGGTGAAGAAGCCCAAAAAATTCAAAAAGAAATGGAACAAATATTATTCGATAAAGGGTTTGTTAATCATTTATTTTAATGAATGGCAGAGTAATTTTTTTTCTAATAATTTTATTTTTGTTAGTTTTTGCTGAAACGATGACTTTTATTGTTTTAAAGACAAGTTTTTTCAACAAAAAAAGTCTTTCTTTTCGATTTATAATTATTTGGTGGGGATTTACACTTTTTTTGTACTTGTTTCTTTTTTTCGGTCGGAACGCAAACCTTTCAAATAGCTTTAAAAACTACTATTTGAATTTTTTTATGTTTATTTTATTGTGCAAACTATTTTTTGCATTTTTTTACCTCATTTTATTTCTTACTTCCTTTATCCAAGAAAAATGGGTTAATCTTCCAAAAGAGGAAATTAAAGGAAGAAGGGACTTTTTGACTAAGATTTCTTTGGGATTGACTGCAATTCCATTTTCTTCATTAATTTATGGAATGGTAAAAACTGCTTTTGATTTTAAATTACATACCATTCATTACTCAAATTCAAAAATTCCAAAATCTTTTGATGGATTTAAAATTGTTCAAATTTCTGATATTCACACCGGTAGCTTGCACAATTCCCATCAATTAGAAAAAGCCATTGAAGTCATTTTGAAACAAAAAGCAGATTTAATAGTTTTTACTGGAGATTTAGTTAACAATACTTCAGACGAAGCTATTTATTTTATTGATATTTTAAAATCAATTAAAGCTCCTTATGGAGTGTTTAGTATATTGGGCAATCACGATTATGGAGATTATTACAACTGGCCAAACGAAGAGGAAAAAAGAAAAGATTTTGAACAAATGATTCAAATTCATAAATCATTAGATTGGAATTTATTAAGAAATGAATCCGTGATAATAAAAAAAGACAATGAACAATTTACTTTAATTGGAGTAGAAAATTGGGGTGCAAATTTGCATTTTAAAAAGTATGGGGATTTGTCCAAAGCTCTTGAAGGAATTGATAAAGAGTCTTTTCAAATTTTATTATCACACGACCCAAGTCATTGGAATAAAGAAGTTTTAACTAAATATCCTTCAATAGATTTAACTTTATCAGGACACACTCATGGTTTTCAGTTTGGAATAGAAATCCCAGGATTTATTAAATGGAGTCCTTCAAAATATATTTATCCTCATTGGGCAGGAATGTATAGACGAAAACATCAAAATTTATATGTAAACCGAGGATTGGGTTGTTTAGGTTATATGGGTCGAATTGGAATCAAACCAGAAATTACACTAATTCAGCTACATAAGTCATAAAAACTCATTTATCCAAAAATTGAACGAAAATCACGGCACCTAATTGTTAGTATTTAATCAGAGGATTGCGATTAATGTTGATTACCCTATAAAAAAATATAAAAGACCATTTTTAAAATCAAATTTTCCTTACCTTTGTTTAATTATTTCTTTTTTTTGATGAAAAAATTAGTTTTGATCATACTGTTTATAAATTGTATAGTTTCATTCACTGACGCACAATCATTATTAACACCCGAATTGTTATGGAAAATGAAAAGAATCAATTCCTTTTCACTTTCCCCAGATAAAAAATTTGTTTTGTACGAAGTATCTGAATATTCCCTTGAAAAAAATTCGGGCAAAACAGGACTTTTTGTGCTCGATATAAGCACTTTAAATAGTCAAAAAATCAGTTCTTCTAATTTTTCAGAATACGCTGGTCAATGGGGAAAAAACAACGAAATCTATTACCTTTCTTCAGAAAGCGGAAACACTCAAATTTGGAAAACTGATTTATTAGGAAAAAATAAAATTCAAATTAGTAATGTTCAAGAGTTTGAAGTTGAAGGGTTTACATTGTCCAAACAAAACAATCAAATACTTCTTTTAGGTGCTTTGAAAATGAAGCAATCTTTACACGATAAACACCCTGATTTGCCCTTAACTAATGCGAGATTAGAAGATGATTTAATGTATCGCCATTGGAATTCGTGGCAGGATCAAAACAAAAGACATCTTTTACTTTTTGAATTAAAAGAAAACAAACTGTCTTCAACATATACTGATTTACTCGAAAATCAATTTTTAGATGGTATTTTACCGCCATTTGGAGGTATTGAAGATGCTTGTTTTAGTTCTGATGACAGCAAAATATTTTATTCTTGTAAAAAGAAAAAAGGTAAAGATTTTGCTTTAAGTACCAACTCAGACGTTTATAGTTACGATATAAAAACCTTAAAAACAAGTAATTTAAGCTCAGACAATAAAGGGTATGATTTACATCCAAAAATCTCTCCAAAAGGAACTTTTTTATCGTGGTTAAGCATGAAATCAGATGGTTTTGAAGCAGATAAAAACGACATCATTCTTTACGATTTAAAAACCAATCAAAAAAACAATCTCACACAAAATATTGATTTAACTATCGATGAGTACTGTTACAGTGAAGACGAAAAAAAGATTTATTTTATTGCTCCATTCAAAGGTTGCAAACAGATTTTTGAATTAAATATAGCAACAAAAGAATGGAAACAGATCAGTAAATACGAACAAGATTTTTTGAGCATTTCTGTTTATGAAGACAAATTACTTACCTTAAGACAATCCTTTATACAACCTACTGATATTGTCGATATTTCCCTAAAAAGTTTAAGAGAAAGGAATCTAAGCTCAATAAATAGAGATCTTTTAGACAATATTGAACTACCTTCATTTCAAGAACGTTGGGTAGAAACAAGTGATGGAAAAAAAATGCATGTTTGGATGATTTTCCCTCCCAATTTTAATCAAAACAAAAAATATCCTTCTATATTGTTTTGTAATGGGGGCCCACAAAGCATGGTGAGTCAGTTTTTTTCTTATCGTTGGAATTTAGCCTATTTTGCTTCACAAGGTTATATTGTTATCGCACCAAACCGACGTGGTCTTCCTGGTTTTGGTCAAGAATGGAACGATGCTATTTCAAAAGATTGGGGTGGTCAAGCAATTAAAGACTATATTAGCACTATTGATGTGATTAGTAACGAACCGTTTATAGATGTCAATAGAATCGGTGCAGTTGGTGCTTCTTATGGAGGATATTCAGTATATTATCTAGCAGGGATGCACAACAAACGTTTTAAAACTTTTATTTCACATTGTGGATTATTTAACTTAGAAAGTTGGTATGGAACAACAGATGAATTATTTTTCGCAAATTGGGACAATAAAGGGCCTTACTGGATGGCTGAAAACAAAGAGTATTATCTAAAACATAGTCCTCATAATATGTTAAATAATTGGGACACTCCTATGTTGGTAATACATGGTGGAAAAGATTTTAGAGTTCCTGAAACAGAAGGTATGCAAGCATATCAAGCATTACAAGTTAAGGGATTACGATCAAAATTTTTATACTTTCCGGAGGAAGGTCACTGGATAATGAAACCTCAAAATAGTGTTTTATGGTATCGAGAATTTATTGAATGGTTAGATACCGATTTGAAAAAATAAACTGTTTTATACCTAATTTCTTCTTTATTTTTATACTTTTGTTCTCTTTTTATTAAAAGAGTTAAAATTTATAGAATTGCTTTATGTGGCAAAAAATTGCTAATATTATTTTAAGAAATCGATTATTTATTTTAGCTATTTTGCTAATAATAACTGTTTTTCTTGGCTATTTTGCCTTTACAGGGTTAAAAATTGATAATAAATACGGCAATACTCTTCCAAAAAACTCAGAAGCACAAAAAAATTACTTAGACTTTAAAACACGATTTGGTGAAGACGGTTCTACCCTTGTAATTGCTATTCAAGATAAAGACTTTTATACTGAGGAAAAATTTAGGACTTGGAAAGAAATTGGTGATAGTATTTTACAAATAGATGGGGTTTTAGGAGTGATTTCTGAGGCAACATTGTTTACTTTAGTAAATAATAAAACTCAAGAACGTTTTGATGCAAAAAGAGTGTTTTCTGATGTCAGTTATAAAGAAAAATCAATTGATTCTATAAAAAACGAAATCAAAAATAACCCTATTTACAAAAACATATTGTATAATCCTGCTACCGGTGTTTCTTTAATGATGGTTAAGATGGATGAAAAATTTTTATCCAATCAAAAAACATCTAAAGTTGTTCTTACTGTTGAAAATATTGCCCTCAATTATGAAAAAGAATTTGGTAAAATGCATTTTGCAGGTTTACCACATATCAGAATTGTTGTTGGAAAAAGAATTCTGAATGAAATGTATTTTTTTATTGGTTTATCTATTCTTGTTACTTCAATTATTCTCTATTTATTTTTTAAATCGTTTCGTGTCGTTTTCATTTGTAATTCAGTTGTTTTTGTTTCTGTAATTTGGTCAATGGGAACCATTGGTTTGTTTGGTTATCACATCTCAATACTAATGGCATTAATACCTCCGTTAATGATTGTGATTAGCATTCCTAATTGTGTGTTTTTAATGACTAAATACCATCAGGAAGTTAAAAAGCACGGGAATAAAATCAAAGCTCTTGCCGTAGTAATATCAAAAATTGGTCTAGCCACCTTTTTAACCAACTTCACTACAGCTATGGGCTTTTCGACATTTATCTTTACCAATTCTCAAAGATTAATTGAATTTGGAGTTATAGCTTCAATAAATATCTTGTTGGTTTTTTTCATTTCAATTACAATTATCCCGATCATTACTACTTTTTCAAAGTCTCCTAAAACCAGACATTTAAAACACTTAGACAGAAAAATTGCTCAATCATTTTTAGATAAATTGGTTTATCTAATTCAATTTAAAAGAAAATGGATTTATATTACATGTTTGGTCTTAGTAGCAATCAGTGTTGTTGGAATATTTAAAATGAAGGCAACGGGAAACGTTACTGGTGACTTACCCCCTGGAGATCCGATATTAAAAGATGTACATTTTATTGAAAAGAATTTTGGTGGAGCCATCCCATTTGAAATATTAATAAATTATAAAAAACCTGGTCGCTTATTTAAAAATGAAACGTTAGAGAAAATTGAAAAGATTCAAGATCTTGTCTCAAAAGACACACTTTTTTCTAAATCACTATCATATGTGGACTTTGTTAAAGTAATCAACATGGCTTACTACGGCAATGATTCTACCAAATATCGTTTACTTTCTAATAGAGATAAAAAACGTTTGAAAAAATACATCGATAATTTTGATTGGAACAATTCTTCAGCGAGTAATATGTCCATAAAAGAATTAATTGATACCACAAATACAACATTAAGGGTACGAACTCAAATGAAAGATTTAGGTTCTTATCAAGTGAACGATTATGTACAATTACTTAAACTTAAATTTGATCAAATTTTGAATCCTGATAAATCCAAAATGAATTATTATCTAAAACAAATTGAAAAAAACAAGCAAAAATACATTGACAGTTTGTTTGAGTATTTCCCTTCTGTATATAATAATGTTACTGAAATTTTAAGCAGTAAAAACACCGCATTACAATATGAATTTGACAGTAATCCAGAAAAAATCAAAACATATTATAAAGATAAAAATTTTAAACATTATATAAAACAAGCGGTAAATGATGAGTTTTTTGAAATAACTTTAACCGGCACATCTGTGGTTGTATCTGAAGGCACAATGTATTTAGTTAAAAATTTATTCACTAGTATTTTATTTGCAATAATCTCAATCTCCATATTAATGGCACTTTTATTTCGGTCTTTTAGAATGGTTCTTGTGTCAATGATTCCAAATTTAATTCCATTAGTGATGACTGCGGGAATAATGGGTTGGTTTCAAATACCATTAAAACCTTCAACCTTGTTGATCTTTAGTATTGCTTTGGGTATTTCTGTTGACGACACCATTCATTTTCTTTCTAAATACAGATTAGAGTTAAAAACAAAAAAATGGAATTTGAAAGAATGTATTTTAATCTCTATAAAAGAGTCTGGTATTGGAATGTTTTATACCTCAATTATTTTGTTTTTTGGCTTTTCCGTTTTAAGTTTTTCACAATTTGGGGGAACAAAAGCACTTGGAATGTTAATCTCAATAACATTACTAATTGCCATGTTAACCAATTTAATTGTACTTCCCAGTATCTTACTTTCTTTAGATAGATTAATTACAACAAAATCATTTGAAGAACCCTATTTTGAGGTTTACGATGAAGACTCTGATATCAATTGGGATGATTTAGAAGTGAAACAACTTGATAGTAATAATGAATTTGATACCGATAAACCAGATAACTGAAGATTTTGAAAATCATCTTCATTCTAATTCTTTCTCAAAATCACCTGAAAATTTATACGACCCTTTACATTATTTTTTATCTCTTGGTGGAAAAAGAATTCGCCCAATATTGGTTTTAGTATCCCACCAACTTTTTGAGAAAGAATATTCAAAATCCTTTCCAGCTGCAACGGCCATTGAGTATTTTCATAATTTTTCTCTTATTCATGACGACATTATGGATGAAGCCATTTTGAGAAGAGGAGAAGAAACGGTACATAAAAAATGGAATACTCCCATTGCTATTTTATCAGGTGATGTATTATTAGTTCATGCATATCGACAACTTTCATTTCTTCCAACAAATTGTCAACTTGATTGTTTAAAATTGTTTAATCAAACGGCTATTGAGGTCTGCGAAGGACAACAAATGGATATGGATTTTGAAAGAAGAACTTTTGTAAATGCAGAGGAATATATTCAAATGATTAAATTGAAAACCTCTGTATTATTGGCTTGTGCCTTACAAATGGGAGCAATTATAGCTGGAGCGGACTTAGAAAATCAACATAAACTTTATCAACTAGGTATTGAAGTCGGTTTGTCGTTTCAAATACATGACGATTATTTAGATTTATACAACAACGACCCACTTTTCGGTAAAAAAAGAGGTGGAGATTTACTTCAAAATAAAAAAACCATATTGTCAATTAAAGCTGTGGAATTGATTGGTGAAAAAGAGTATCTTTCATTTCAAGAAAGAATTAATAAACTGAATGAAGAAGAGAAAATACTAAGTTATTTAACTTTTTTTGATAAAATTGGTGTAAAAAAAGAAATTGAAAACCTTCAAGAAAACTATAATAAAAGTATTTTTAAAACCTTAAATCAAATTAAAACTCTTCATTCAAAAGATAATTTAAACCAACTAGTTTCTTTAATTTTAGATAGAAAACACTAAGATACTTTGTTAACTATTTAAAAAATATCATTAATTTTGTGAAAATTTTTTTTTAAAATCAAATGAGAACAGATTTATATACCCATCCTGATTATTATCAATTAGACGAATTGTATTCAGAAGAACATAAATTAGTAAGAGATGCAGCCCGAGCTTGGGTAAAAAAAGAAGTCTCTCCAATTATTGATGAGTATTATGAAAAATCTGAATTTCCTTCTCATTTGTTGAGTGGTCTTGGTGAAATTGGTGCTTTTGGACCATATATCCCTGAAGAATACGGCGGCCCAGGTTTAGATCAAATCTCTTATGGTTTGATAATGCAAGAATTAGAAAGATGCGATTCTGGTTTGCGTTCAACGGCTTCAGTACAGAGTTCATTGGTAATGTATCCTATTTGGAAATATGGAAGTGAAGAACAAAAAAGGAAATACCTTCCCAAATTAGCAACAGGTGAAATGATGGGCTGTTTTGGTTTAACAGAACCAGATTACGGATCCAATCCAGGAGGAATGGTAAGTAATTTTAAAGATGCTGGAGATCACGTTATTTTAAATGGTGCTAAAATGTGGATTTCTAATGCTCCTTTTGCAGATATTGCTGTAGTTTGGGCTAAAGATGAAAAAGGAAGAATTCACGGATTGGTTGTAGAAAGAGGAATGGAAGGATTTTCTACTCCAGAAATGCATGGCAAACTTTCACTTAGAGCTTCTTCAACTGGTGAGTTGATTTTCGTTGACGTAAAAGTTCCTAAAGCAAATATTTTACCTGGAAGAACTGGATTAGGCGCTCCTTTAAGCTGTTTAGATTCAGCTAGATATGGTATCGCTTGGGGTGCGATTGGTGCTGCAATGGACTGTTACGATCAAGCACTTAGATATTCTAAAGAACGAACTCAATTTGGTGTACCAATAGGTGCTTTTCAGTTAATTCAAAAAAAATTGGCCGAAATGATTACTGAAATTACTAAAGCTCAATTGTTGACTTTTCGTTTAGGTCAGTTAAGAAACGAAGGAAAAGCAACAACCTCACAAATATCAATGGCTAAAAGAAATAATGTAGAAATTGCATTAAATATAGCTAGAGAAGCTCGTCAAATTCACGGAGGAATGGGAATTACAAGTGAATATTCAATCATGCGTCACATGGCTAATTTAGAATCTGTTGTAACTTATGAGGGTACTCACGATATTCATTTGCTCATTACGGGAATGGATGTTACTGGAATACCAGCTTTTTCAAGAGAAATGCCTGATTTGTCGAAAATGTAGTATTAATTTCTTTTTGTTTTTTTCCACGTCATTCGAGAACAATCATTCTGACAAATGGGAGATAATACAAAAAGAGTTTTCAATTTTTGTTTGAATTTTCATTTATTTTTTTTAAAATAGAATCAATTAAAATGCTTTTTTTGATGAAATTGAATTACAATAGAAAATAAACCAATAAAAAAATTCCTACTATTATACGATACCAACCCCAAAGAGCAAAACCGTATTTTTGAATCAAACCGATAAAAAATTTAATAGCAAACATTGCAACAACAAAAGCTATAATATTACCTAAAATAAAAAAAGTTAAATGTGTATTATCGGAAAAAATCATCTCATAACCTTTCACTTCTTTTGATTGAAAAGACCAATCTTTAAGAAAAACAGAATATACGGTAACCGCTAACATAGTAGGAACGGCTAAGAAGAAACTAAATTCTGCCGCTAATTTTCTGCTTAAACCTTGTTGCATCCCACCAATAATAGAAGCAGCAGCTCTAGAAACACCAGGCATCATGGCAATACACTGCCATAATCCAATAATAAATCCTTTTTTGTAGGAAATCTGTTCTTCTTCTTCAAGTTGATTTTTTGTGAAAAAACGATCTATAAAAAGTAATACAAATCCACCGACAATTAAAACAAGTGCAATTGGAATGGGCTTTTCTAAAACAGCTTCAATTTTGTCGTCAAATAATTTTCCTAAAATTAAAGCAGGAATTACAGCAACGATTAATTTTAAATAAAAATTAAGCCGTGAAAAATTAAAAAACTTTTTCCAATACAAAGCAACAACTGCTAAAATTGCACCAAATTGGATTGAAACTTGAAACATTTTCACAAAATCATCACCTTCAATACCAAAAAAAGTAGAAGTAAAAATCATGTGGGCCGTTGATGAAATAGGTAAATATTCAGTTAATCCCTCAACGATAGCAATAACTATAGCTTGTATTATATCCACCTAAGTTTATTTATTAATGTTTTTTTTTGGTTTTTTCATGATGGCATATATTATCACAACGTAGCCCGCTACGATTAAAAATGGTGCAACTGTTAAACGAACAGGACTAAATAGTTCAGAAGCATTAAACTGTTTTGGATCATCTGTTCCTCCACCAATCATCAGTATAAACCCTAAGATGTTGATAGCTAAACCAATAAAGAGCCATTTGTAATTATCTTTTTGAAATGCAAACATAATTTATAAATATTAAGTTAATATAATTGATCTAATTTTTTTCTTAAATAACGATTTAAAGAGAAATAAGTAGATAAAAATGCAATAATAAGTCCTAAAAGTAATAAAATAGCAAAAAGAAATAAAAAATCTTGAAGTGATAAAGGGATTTCAATCGTTTTGAGCATACTATTCAAAGCATAAAACAATAAACAAAGAAGAGAAAAACCTATAATAGATGACATAAATCCTTGAATTAAAGATTGAAATAAAAATGGTTTTCTTATAAATGAAGCATTGGCACCTACTAATTGCATGGTTTTAATGGTAAATCTTTTTGAAAATAATGCCAAACGAATAGTGTTATTAATCATCGCTACAGCAACTATTAAGAGAAAAAATGCTATTACTAAAAACAAAAATACAAATTGTTTAAAACCCAAATTAACTTTTTCAACAGACGATTCATCATAATGAACTTCATCAATTTCTTCCAAAAAGGAGTTCATTAATTTTTCTTTAATCCTCTTCATTCCTTTTTTGTTTGCAAACTTTTCTTTTGGTTGAAAACGCAAACTAGGTGGTAAAGGCATAGTTCCTTCAAAAATATCTCTGATTTCTTCCTTTTGATTTGTATTATCGGAAAAATCATCCATAGCACGTTCAGATGACACAAAAAACACTTCTTTAAATTCATTCCATGAACTCATTTGAACGGCAATTTGCTTCATGTCTGGCTCTGTAACGTCAATTTTAAAAAAAACGTCTCCTTGTAAACTTTCTTTTGCTTGTTTTTGAATGGTAGTTAATGCAAAATAACCTGAAAGTACAATTCCAATCATAAACAATATTAATGAAATCCCAATCACAGTTGAAACATATCCAGTTTGTATTCCTTTATTTTGTTTGTTACTCATCTTAATATCTCAGGGCGAAAATAATGATTATCTATGATAATAACTCCACAGTTAATTCATTTTCTATTTTATTTACTTTAATATAACCATTTTTACTTAAATTTTTCATCGAAAGATCCCATTGTTTTCCACTTAATCCTGATTTTTCTTTTAGAAGAGGCAAATCCATGCTTTTTTCTTTATTAAGAAAAGATAAGATATGTTTTTCGTTTTCGTTTAATTGAATTTTATTTATTTTTTCTGGTCTCATTTGAGGAAAAAACAGCACCTCTTGAATAGATGATTGGTTTGTTAAAAGCATCACCAAGCGATCGATTCCAATTCCCATGCCTGATGTTGGAGGCATTCCAAATTCAAGCGAACGTAAAAAATCTTGATCGATAAACATGGCTTCATCGTCCCCTTTTTCAGATAGTTGTAACTGTTCTTCAAAACGCTCTCTTTGATCAATTGGATCGTTTAATTCGGAATAAGCATTGGCTATTTCTTTTCCATTTACCATCAATTCAAATCTTTCAGTATATTGAGGATTATTTCTATGTCTTTTACAAAGTGGAGACATTTCAATAGGATAATCAATAATAAAAGTAGGTTGAATAAAATGACCTTCGCATTTTTCACCAAACAATTCATCAATTAATTTCCCCTTCCCCATCTCTGGTTTGGGATCTAATCCTAATGATTGGCAAAATGCTCTAATTTCTTCTTCTTTTTTGTCTTCAATGTCAAAACCAGTATATTTTAATATAGCTGCACGCATAGTGATTTTTTCAAATGGTTTATTGAAATACAATGTACTATTCCCAACAGGAAGTTCTAAGGAATTACAGACATTTTGCACGACATTTCGCAACATTTTTTCAGTAAAATCCATCATCCAATTGTAATCTTTGTACGCTACATAAATTTCTAAAACTGTAAACTCAGGATTATGAGTTCTGTCCATTCCTTCGTTTCTGAAATCTTTAGCGAACTCATAAACACCGTCAAAACCTCCCACAATTAATCGTTTTAAATACAATTCATTAGCAATCCTTAAATATAATGGGATGTCCAGTGCGTTGTGATGAGTTACAAAAGGTCTTGCAGCTGCTCCACCAGGAATAGGTTGTAAAATTGGCGTTTCTACTTCAAGATAATTGTACTGATTAAAAAACGCACGCATCGACTGTATGGTTTTAGATCTTTTTATAAAAGTATCTTTAACTTGGGGATTGACAATTAAATCAACATACCGTTGACGATACCTCAATTCAGGATCGGTGAATGCGTCAAATGTTTTTCCTTCAGAGTCTGTTTTAGGAAAAGGTAAGGGGCGTAAGCTTTTCGCTAACAATTCTATTTTTTGTACGTGAATTGAAATTTCGCCTACTTGAGTTTTAAAAACATATCCATAAACTCCAATAAAATCTCCTAAATCAAGGTGTTTTTTAAAAACATCGTTGTACCATGTTTTGTCTTCACTTGGACAAAGTTCATCTCTATTCACATAACACTGAATTCTACCACTCGAATCTTGTAACTCCATAAAACTAGCTTTACCCATAATTCTTTGGCTCATCATTCGACCAGCTAAAACGACTTGTTTTCCTTCTTGAAAATCGGATTTTATCTCTAATGCTGTTGAGTTTATATTAAATTCCTCAGCTGGAAAACATTGAATTCCTAATTCAGTTAATTTTTGTAGATTTTCTCTACGTTGTATTTCTTGTTCACTTAAATCTAAACTCATTTTTATGTTTAAAATGCAAAGATAGAGAAATGTTCTGAATTTAGTTAACCAAATATAAACTCAAATTAAGCAATTGGAGTACATAAATCAAATTAAATTTTTAGTGAATTTTTTGATTATTCGATTTTTTAGACCCCTCCTTTAATTAATCTGTGTAAATTTGCTCATGCGTTTTGAGTTAAACAAAGAATTTTTAGAAGAGATTCGTGATGCCATTCATATTGAAAATAAGGAATGGATTGAAACGCATATTTTGGATTTACATTTTGCCGATATTGCTGAAATTTTAGGTGAACTAAATAATACAGAGTCCAAATTCATTTATTATCTAATGAATGAGGGTCTTCAAGCAGATGTCTTGATGGAATTAGAAGAGGAAGTGAGAGATCGATTTCTAAAATCTCTGTCTTCAAAAGAGTTTGCTGAACAACTTGAAAATTTAGATTCCGATGATGCCGCTGATATCTTAGGTGAACTTAGTGAAAATGAAATCCAAGAAGTCATCTCGCATATGGAAGATGATGAAGCTGCTGACGACATTGTTGATTTACTTAATTACGATGAAGATACTGCAGGTGGTTTAATGCAAAAAGAACTCATCAAAGCCAGAATTGACTGGCCTGTTGATCGTTGTTTAGTAGAATTACGCCGTCAAGCAGAAGATGTAGAAAAAGTTTATACCATTTATGTTGTTGATGAAAACAATCGTTTGGTAGGTTTGTTGTCACTAAAATCATTGCTTTTTGCTAAGCCGAAAACGAAAATCGTCGATTTATATCAACATAAAAACATCATATCTGTTAAAACTGGTGATTCTTTTGACGAAGTGGCAAGAGTGATGGAAAAATATGATTTGGATTCTGTGCCTGTTGTTGATTTTCAAAATAAATTGGTCGGTCGAATTACCTTTGACGATGTCATGGACATCATTAAAGAAGAAGCAGACAAAGATTTCCAAATGGCAACGGGTATTTCTGAAAAAGTAGAGTCAAATTCCAGTGTGTGGAAAATCTCTCGTGCTCGTTTACCTTGGATTCTTATTGGAATGTTGGGTGGAATTTTAGGAGCTCAAGTCATCTCTGGATTTGAAGATAACATCAGTAAAATCCCCGCTTTGGCTTTTTTTATCCCATTAATAACAGCTACGGGTGGAAATGTAGGAGTACAATCCTCTTCCATTGTTGTTCAATTTTTAGCTCGAGGCAATGCTATTAACAATCTTAAAAACAGATTGATAAAAGAATTTTTACTTTCTTTATTTAACGGTGTCATTTGCTCAAGCATCATTTTAGGTATCGCTGTATTATTTAAAAATATTACACTTGCTATCGTAGTGAGTACCTCTTTATTTGTAGTAATTGTTTTCGCTGGAATGATTGGGACAATTATTCCTTTTGTATTAAACAAATATAAAATAGATCCCGCTTTAGCAACTGGTCCATTTATCACTACTTTAAATGATGTATTAGGATTGTTTATCTATTTTACGGTAGGAATGATTCTTTATCAAATGTAAATATGACTCAGGAAGAGTACATAGCTAATAAAATCGAAACCGATAAATTTATCGTTGCAATGAGAACAGACAATATTGTTCATGTCTTCTATAAAGACAATTTAAATATTGATAAACCTACTTTAAAAGAGTTGGTTTTTGCTTTTAATGAAATTTGTAATGGTTTAGAACACTGTTTTATATTTGAAGCAGGAAAAAATGTAAAAATGAATAATGAAGCTAGAAATTATACCTTTGAGTTAGAAATTTTAACTCCCTTTAAAGCCACTTGTGTCATTGCTCAAAATAAATTTTACAAACTTCTAGCTGAATTTTTTTATTATATCAAAAAACCCATCAAACCTTATAATTTTTTTACAAAATTTGAGGAAGGTATTGAATGGCTAAAAAAATTTCAAAATTAGTTTATAAAAAAAATTTAGTTTAAAAATGCAACTTTTTTGTTAAAAGTATCGTCTAATGACAAAAATGATTATTTTTACGCGTTTAAAAAGACAATAAAATGAGAAAAATACTATTCCTTTTCGCTTTTATTTTTACCGTATTTTACGGAAAATCTCAGTTGATAACTTTATTAGATAACCTTCCAGGAAAACAAACTGTTGTAACTTGTGACTCTTTGTTTATAGATGATGGAGGATTAGGACATCCTGATAGTACAATTTTTTGGTATGCTGAAGGAGTTAATGATACCATTACCTTTGTTCCAGATTATACTGGAAAAAAAATACGATTTACAGTAGAACAATTTAGACTTGAAATAGGAGATGTATTATGTGTCTATGATGGTTGTGAAGCCACAAATTCTAATTTAATTGGTTGTTATACTCAAAATGGAGATAATACAATGCAATTGAATCCTGGAGATGTTTTGCAAGCATCAAGTTTCAACAATTCTGGATGTTTAACTTTTGTTTTTATTTCAGACACAGATGGAAAAGTAAATGCAGGTTGGAATTTTAAGGTTTCTTGTTTTGTACCGTGTCAGGATATTATTGCTTCTGGAACTTTTGACGGTTTAGCACCAGAAGAAAACATCATTAAATTGTGTAGAAACGGAGTAGTAGATTTATCTGCTTTTGGGGTTTATCCTGATATGGGAACACCTCAAGAGTTATATACTCAAAATAATCAGTTATCTTCCTTTACTTGGTATATCTCTGGACCTGCGGGCTCCTCTAATGAAGTAACTGAAACAGGTACTTACAATCCATTAACTGGATTTAGTGAAGGTTCACACACATTTGCAGACTCTGGTATTTATCATATTCGCCTTGAAATTAAGGATACTTTAACAGAATTTGAATGTATCAACAGAAATTACATCCATAATATTGTTTATGTTTCAGGTCCTCCAGTTTTTACTAATGTAAATCCTGTGTTAAACGATACCACTCGCCCTATTTTCCCTATTATTTGTTTAGGGGATACCAACTATTTAATTGGAATTGTGGACACTGTTTTTCATATAGATTCATGTACTCCAATCACAAGTGAGATTAAAAAAATCCCCGATGGTCAAGAAGAAGATGGTCTTAGAACAGTTGAAATTAGTGGGGACTTTAAATGTTATGGCAAAGAAATGATTGATGAAATTACAGACATTGAATCGTTTGCTTTTGATATCGAACATTCTGCTTTAGGAGATTTGGAAATAATATTGAGTTGTCCTTCAGGAAATACAGTTGTAATTAATTCGCCAAGTACTTGCTTCGCAAACCTAGGATCCGATAATTCTCCTCCTTCTGGAGTCGTTGAAACCTATACATTTAATATGAGTTCTTTACAAACTCTTCAACAAGCTGGTGATATAAGTGGTTTAGGTTGTAATAGTACCTATTTTATCCCTGAAGGTTCATACTTACCAGAGGAATCATTTGCTAATTTTATTGGTTGTCCTATAAATGGTACTTGGACTTTGTCTATTAAAGATACAAAAATTAACGACAATGGAAATGCAGGTAATTGGTTATTAACTTTTGGAACAACAGTTAATGAGATATCAGATTCAACTTTCTATAATGTTTATTTAGATTCTAATTGGGTTGAAGAAGTTGGTAATCCAGCAACAAACATTCATTTTACTCCACTTGCAAAAGGTGACACCTTAGGTTTATTCCCAACTGAAATAGGAACGTATAGATATAAATTTGAAGTAGTTGATGATTTTGGTTGTACTTACGATACCATAGTTGAGTTTATAGTTCTAGAAAGAAAACAAGCAGATTTCACCTACCCTGGACCTTTTGAATTTTGTGAAAACGATCCAGCAACCATTTCTCCAGTATTTTTACCAGGATTTATGAATATTATGGGGGAATCTGGAACATGGACATCTAATCCAGCTGGATTAAACATAAGTTCTAGTGGGGTGATAACCATTGCAGGAAGTACTCCAGGTATTTATACCATTCAAAATGAAGTTATCACACCTTTAACGGGTTGTGTTGATATTCATACTTTTACAGATACTATTATTATTTATCCAAATCCAATGCCTAACATTTTAGGTGCTGGAACGTATTGTGCTACAGATACGTTGACAATTGCTCCTACTCTAGGAGATGCCCCTTATGAGTCTTATTTATGGTCTAATGGAAGTACAAACGATACTTTGTTCGCTATCGATGCAATGAATCCAATTACTGTAACCGTAACTGATACAAATTCATGTCAAGCTACTTCTTCACCAGTAACAGTAACAACCTTAGCTCAAGCTACATCTAATACAACAATAACAATTTGTAAAGGAGCATCTGCTATAATTCATGGAATAGAACAAACTGCAGAGGGAGTTTATACTCAACAATTTGATACTGGTCAAACTTCTTGTGATTCTGTTGCTACAGTTACTTTACAATTTTATCCAAGTGTAAATTTAGGTCCTGATGTATCTATATGTCAAGGTGATTCAACAACATTGACAGCTGGAGGAATCGATATTGCTACATCTAATTTTACATGGTCTAATTCAATGTTCGGTTCAAGTATTGTTGTAGATCCTATTATCAATACTGAATATAGAGTGGTTGCAACCGATATAAATGGGTGTGTTACAACAGATTCAATTAATGTATTGGTGAATCCAATTCGTGATATCAATTTAGCTTATTCTCAAGGTACAGTTTGTGTGAATTCTCCATCACCTACTCCAACTTACACTGATTTTGCTGGTTATTTCTTTACTTCAAATCCAACTGGTATTGATGCGGGAACTGGTTTATTAGATGCTACTCAATTGGCTACACCAGGTACTTATGTAATTACTTTTTCAGATGGAGTGTATCAATGTAATATCAATAATACAGCAACTATTGAAGTTACCAATTCACCAAATGCAGACTTTACTTATGGTATCATTTGTGTGCCAGGAACAACAGCTTGTCCAATTTTAACTGGAACAGCAGGTATCTTTAGTTTAGATCCTTCTTCTCAAACAGGTATTGTTTTTGCTCCATCAACTGGATGTATTGACCTTACTTCTTCTCAAGCGGGTACATATACTATCAAAAATACTATTCCAGCAGCAGGTGTTTGCCCATTGGTAGAGCATACAGAAACCATTAATATTTACAACAAACCTACTGTAAGCGGTTCAGCAAGTAATAATGATTTTTGTGTAGGAGATACTACTAGATTAAATGGTTCTGCAACTGGAAATATTGGTGTAATGAGCTATACTTGGGATAATGATCGAACTGATAATATTATATTTAATCCTACTTCCTCAATGACTTATACTGTTACGGGTACAGATGGTACAACACAATGTTTTAACACAGCAATAGTTTCGGTAATTGTTAATCCATTGCCAGTTATTGACCCAATGACAAACCCATCAATTTGTTTTGGAGAATGTACAGATATTCAGGTTTCAACTCCATTTAATCCAAATGGAAACTTGATTTCTTTTGCATGGGATAATGGATTGGGCTCTGGAAGTTTGAAAAATGTTTGCCCAGCTTCAACAACAACTTATACTGTAACAGCATTTAATAATATAACTACATGTCAAAATATGGCTCAAGTTACTGTAAATGTTAACCAACCAATGATAGATGCAGGAGTTGATCAGGCAATTTGTATTGGTTCAACAGCGTCTTTATGTGCATCTGGAGCATTAGATTATACTTGGTCACCAGCTTTTGGTTTGGATAATACTACAACACAATGTGTCAATTCATCTGCTACAAATACAACTACTTATACAATAACAGGTACTGACGTTAATGGTTGTACATTCTCAGATGTGATGACTCTTGTTGTAAATCCTTTACCAATTATTACTGCAACAGCTGATCCAAATGTAATGTGTTCTGGTGTTCCTACAACAGTGAATATTTTTGGTGCAACTTCTTATGTAGTAGATGGTACTAATATTGCTGGTTCAAGTACAACTGTAAACACATCAAATGGTGGTGCTACTCCAATTGTTCAAAATATTTTGATTGTAGGTACAGATGATAATAACTGTATTAATTCTTATACCTTACCAGTAACTGTAAATCCTTTACCTGTTATTGATGCAGGAAGTAATACAGTAGTATGTGAAGGTGCTGAAGTAACTTTATTCGCTTCTGGAACAAACAGTATTACTTGGGCACCTGCTTTACCTGATGGAGCTGGAAATGGAGAGGCATTTATAGCAACAGCTACACAAACTTATACAGCTACTGGAACAGACATTAATGGATGTCAAGGGTCAGATCAAGTAACGGTTGGTGTTAATCCAAATCCAACGGTTACAGGATCGTCTTCTGATTTAACACCTTGTGAAGGTGATGTGATTACCTTAAGTGGAGGAGGTATTGCCAATGGAACCTATATTTGGAGTAACGGCGTTGTTGATGGAGATCCATTTAATGTTTCAGAGGTATCTAATAATTATGTAGTTACTGGAATTGATGCAAATGGTTGTATGGATACAGCGGTAGTAAGTATTACTGTAAACCCTAATCCTCAAGTAATTGCACAAGCAAATGATTACGAAATTTGTAATGGCAATGAGGTAATTATCAGTGCAACGGCTGGATTTGCACAATATAGTTGGTCTCCAACAGGAACAAATCAATCTTTTACAGATAATCCAGTTTCAAGTACAACTTATACTGTTGTGGCTACTGATGCAAATGGTTGTACTGCTACTGCAAGTACTGGGTTAGTTGTTGTAGTTCCAAATAATGTTACGGCAAGCTTTACACCAGATAGTTTACAAGGTTATCCTGGATTAACAGTTGATTTTGTAAATAATTCATCTAATGCTACCAACTATATATGGAATTTTGGAAATGGTTCTGCTGAAGTAAATACAGATTCTAAAGGGAATCAATTTGCTGAATATTTAAATGAAGGACAATATTATGTTCATTTAAATGCCTTTAATAGTAATACGGGATGTACAGATGATACTACTATTATTATAACCGTAGTTCCGTTTGATGGTGCAATTGTGTGTACGCCAAACATCTTTACTCCAAATGAAGACGGTGACAATGATTACTTCTTTGTGAATATTTGTGGTGGAATAATTGAAAAACTTGATGTAGTGGTTTACAATCGTTGGGGTAATCAAATACATTCTTTTGGTGGAACCTTTGACCCAACTAAACCAGATACATACTGGGATGGTACAAAAGACGGAAAACCAGTTTCAGAAGGAGTATATTTTTATACTTATGAAGTAGTAGGTAAAAATGGTGATGTTGTGAAAGGACATGACAACATTCATTTAGTTAGAGATAAAAAGTAAATTTATTAATAAAAGTAAAAAGGCAGTTTCGACTGCCTTTTTTTGTTTAGTAGATATGAAGAAAGTATGCTTGGTTGAAGATGAAATTAATTTATCTGAATCAATAAAATTAAATCTTGAGTTAGAAGGTTTCAATGTCATTACCTTTAATAATGGAAAAGAAATGCTCAATCATATTGAAGAAATCGATCAATATTCCTTACTTATCTTAGATGTTATGCTTCCAGAAGTTAGTGGCTATACTTTATGTAAAGAAATTAGAAAAGTCAGTAAAATACCCATACTTTTTATTTCTGCCAAAGGAAACACACAGGACAGGATTTATGGATTAAAATTAGGAGCCAATGATTATTTACCAAAACCATTTGATTTAGAGGAGTTTTTATTAAAAGTACAAATTTTAATTCAAGGAGTTGAGAGTGAGGAAGATAAATTTGAAAATGAATTATTTGAATTTTCCAATTTTTTGATTGATTTTAAACAGTTTTTGTTAATAAATAAATCAAATAACCAAAAAATAGATTTAAACAAAAGAGAATGTGCTTTACTTAAGCTTTTCATCAATAATATTGGTAAAGTTATTTCAAGAGATGAAATTTTAGATACTTTGTGGGACGAAGAATCAATACCAAATTCAAGAACCATTGACAATTACATTTTAAATTTCAGGAAATGGATGGAAAAAAACCCGAAAGAACCAAAATATTTTCATAGCATTAGAGGAGTAGGATATAAGTTTACACCAAATTAATCTAAAATAGTATCTGTTATATTTTTAGAGCAAACATTAAACATTTTTTTTACTTTTGTTGTTGAAACAATCGACAGGAAATTTAATTTTATAATACAATGGTATTAATTAGCAAAGAAAACATTTTAAAATATATTCCACAAAGAGAACCATTTGTTATGATTGATTCAATACTTGAAGTAAAAAACAATGAATTTCATACAGAAAAACTTTGGGAAGAAAGTAATTTATTTAATAGAGAAGGATTTATTTCAGAAAGCGGTTTAACCGAATTTATTGCTCAATCGTGTGCTGCAGGTTTTGGATATCAACAAAGTCTATCAGAAGGTGGTGAAGCGAAAATTGGTTTTATTGGTGCTATTTCAAAATGGGAACTTAGCGAATTACCTCCTATATTGTCAACAACTGAATGTAAAATTTCAGTTTTAACTCAATTTGAAAATATACAATTGGTTGAAGGACAGGTTTTTTATAATAATAAAATGATTTTAGAATGTCAATTGAAAATAGTACTCACATAAAATACATCACTGCAGAAATGACAATGGCTGTTCGCTTTAGTGAAACGGATGCAATGGGCGTGGTGTGGCACGGAAATTATTTAAAATTTTTTGAAGATGCGAGAGAGTTTTTTGGAACTGTTTATCAATTAGAATATTTAGATTTTTATAGAAATGGTTATTTTACTCCAATTGTTCGTTCTGAAATAGAACACAAAGCTCCGATACATTATGGAGAAAAAGTAAAAATCATTATTAAATTTCATTTTAATAACGCTGCAAAATTAATATTTACTTACGAAGTGTTTAATGCAACAACTGGTCAATTGGCAGCAGAGGGTAAAACAGTTCAAGTTTTTTTAGAAAAAGAAAATAGAACATTAGAATTAATCAAACCTTCTTTTTTTATGGAATGGGAAAATAAACAAAGTTGGAGAGTTTAATGAAAAGCATTTATTTATCTACTGTCTCATTAATCAGTTCTTTAGGAAAAAATAAGGAAGAACATCATCAACAAATTTTATCTAATCACAGTGGTATAAAAATCCACGAAGGAAAGGGTTTTCAAGGTGAAAATTTATCTATGGGTTGGATTGAAAACTTGAATCAAAATAGAGCAATTTCACTTTTAAATTTGATTCTAAACGATCTGGACTCTTATATTGAAAAATCAATTCTTAGAAAAAACCACACTCGTTTTATAATAAGTACTACTAAAGCAGAAATGTCAAATTTTCCAAATGATACTTTTGATGGATTAATTCAATGTGTTGAAAAAAGGTACGATGCTCAAAATAGAGTTTATGTGTTGTCAAACGCTTGTATTTCTGGAGTTTTAGCAATTAACACAGCTGCTGATTATATACAATTCGGTTTATGTGAACACTGTGTAGTAATTGGAATTGATTTACTTTGGGATTTTATTAACTATGGATTTCAATCTCTATTTGCAGTGAGCAGTGATATTTGTAAACCGTTTGATGAAAAAAGAAATGGTATTTCAATAGGTGAAGCTGGTGCATGTATCGTTTTGTCAAATGATTTTAACATTTTTAACTCATTTTATGGTCAATATCTATCTGGTTCTTGTAGTAATGATGCCAATCATATTTCTGGTCCATCAAGAACTGGAGAAGGATTATATAGAAGTATTAAAAAAACCATCGAAAAAACGACTATTTCGGCTCAAGAAGTACAATTTATTTCAGCTCATGGAACGGCAACAATTTTTAATGATGAGATGGAATCTATTGCTTTCAATAGAGCAGAACTTCAGAATGTTCCATTAAATAGTTTAAAAGCATATTTTGGTCATACTTTCGGAGCAGCGGGTGTTTTGGAAACGGGTATATGCTTATTATCCATGGAAAAAAATATTCTCTACCGTTCTTTGGGTTTTGAAAAATTAGGGTGTACACATTCTATAAACGTAATTTCAGAGCATAAACAAAGTGAAGTTAATGTAGTTTTAAAAACTTCTTCTGGTTTTGGTGGGGGTAATGCTACTCTTTTATTAAAAAAATCAAAAGTATGATAAGAACGGTAGCTATACAAAAAAAGGGAATTTTTGTTGATGGTAAAATTAAGTTTTTTCCTAGTCAATCTGAGCAATTTTTAAATGATTATTATTTAATGTTAGAAATCAATTATCCTAAATTTTACAAAATGGATCCCTTGGCTAAACTAGGAATTTTGGCTCAAGAAGCAATGGTTAAAGACCATAATCCATTTGATGGGATTGAAGACGATTCTCTTTCATTGATTTTTAGTAACCGTTCATCTAGTTTTGACAGTGATGAAAAATTTATGTATTCTTATTCTACTTTAAAATCTCCTAGTCCTTCTTTATTTGTATATACTTTGCCAAATATTATGATGGGTGAACTATGTATAAAAAACAAATGGTATGGAGAAAATACTTTTTTTATCCGACCTAAAATTGATTTCTCTTTTTTATTGGAACAAGCAAAAATTCAATTTGAAAAAGGAGCAAAACATTGTCTTTGTGCTTGGATTGAATTCAAAAATAATCAAGTTGATTGTTTTATGTTTTATTTAGATAAAGGAAAAAATATTGAAAATTATAAAGATTTTCTAAATTTACAATATAAATTAGCGACACAATGAGTGAATTAAAACAAAAATTAAAAGAACAAATAATTGAACAATTAAATTTAGTAGAAGTAAAACCTTCTGATATTCAAGACAATCAACCACTTTTCGGTTCTGAATTAGGATTGGATTCCATCGATGCCCTTGAATTTATTGTATTACTTGATTCCAAATATGGTTTAAAAATTGATGACCCCGCAAAAGGAAAAGAGATTTTTAATTCTATAAATTCATTAGCTGCATTCATAGAAGCCAATCAAAAATAATATGGACATTTTTGTTACTGGATTAGGTTGCGTTTCTTGTATTGGATTAGATGTAAGAGAAAATCTTGATTCATTAATGAAGATGAAGTCTGGAATTAAACCTCATCAAATCAGAGCTTTAAAAGACTATTTAGTAGGAGAAGTTTCTTTAAACAATCAAGAAATAAAAGAGAAATTAAGGTTTTCAAAAAATATTTCTCGTACAGCTTTACTTGGAATGTTAGCGGCTCAAGAGGCCTTTCAAAATCATTTGATAGATAAAGAAATTAGAACTGGAATTATTTCAGGAACAAGTGTTGGTGGTATAGATTTCACTGAAAACGAATACTTTAACTATTTAGATAATAAAAATTGGGATAAAAATGCCTTTTCTCAACACGACAGTGGGTTAAGCACTGAACATATCGCACGATTTTTAAATATAAATGATTTTGTAAATACTATTTCAACAGCTTGTTCTTCTGCGGCAAATGCAATTATGATGGGGGCAAGAATGTTGGAAAATAATTTATTAGACAGAGTGCTTGTAGGAGGAACTGATAGTTTGTCGATTTTTACTATTCAAGGGTTTAATTCGTTAATGATTTACAATAAAGAATGGTGTAAACCTTTTGATATGAACAGAAAGGGTTTAAATTTAGGTGAAGGAGCAGGGTATATTGTTTTAGAAAATAAAAAAAGTCTTCAAAAGACTAACTCAACAATTTATGCAAAATTAAGTGGTTGGTACAACGCTTCTGACGCTTATCACCAAACGGCCTCTTCTCCCGATGGTTTTGGTTCCACACTTTCTATGAAAAAAAGTATAGAAAATGCAAAATTACAGTCAAGTGATATTGATTATATCAATGCACATGGAACAGGAACAGAAAACAACGACTTATCAGAATCTATTGCGATGAAAAATGTATTTGGTGATAAAGTGCCACCATTTAGTTCAACAAAATCCTATACTGGTCACACTCTAGCAGCTTCCGCTGGGATTGAATCGGTATATTCAATTCTTGCAATTCAAAACAAGGTATTGTTTCCCAATTTAAATTTTTCAGAATCAATTGAAGAAAGTAAACTCACTCCACAAAAAGAAATAGAGTTCAAAGAGGTAAAACACGTACTCACAAATGCCTTTGGGTTTGGAGGCAATAATTCCACATTAATATTTTCAGAGGTTTAGGACTTCATCAAAGTAATTTGTTGGTTAAATACAATAAAAGCAAAGTAGTTTGAATTATCTTAAAAGACTACTTATCTTTGCAGAAGAAATAATACCGATTACATATTCAAGATAGACCAATTAAAATTTGTCTATTTTCATATTGTATCGGCATTTTTCAATCCCGATTTATTTCGGGGATACATATTATTTTAAGCATATTTATAAATGTATTTTTTTGTATAATTTCAAACAAAACAACATGAATTCTTTTGAATACTACAATCCAACAAAAATTATATTTGGTAAAAATCAATTGTCAAAATTACCACAGTTAATCAATGAATTTCAAGCTAAAAAAATTTTATTGGTTTACGGAGGTGGAAGCATTGAAAAAACAGGTTTATTAAATCAAATTATCACTCAATTATCACTTTTTGAAATACATCTTTTTAAAGGAGTTGAGGCAAATCCTGAATATAGAACATTAATGAAAGCCGTTGAAGTAGTTAGAGAAAAACAAATTGATTTCATTTTGGCAGTAGGAGGTGGTTCGGTGATAGATGGTGTGAAATTTATTTCTGGAGCGTCTTATTTTAACGGTGATCCATGGGAAGTTTTACAAAGAACAACAAATAAAATATTTGAAAAAGCTTTACCATTTGGTACTATTTTAACCTTGCCAGCTACAGGTTCTGAAGCAAATAGTGGTGCAGTAATCAGTCGCTCTGAAATCAAAGAAAAATTGGCTTTTGGTTCAGCATTGTTTTTCCCAAAATTTTCAATATTAGATCCTACTGTTGTGTCAACTTTGCCAAAAAGACAAATAGTTAATGGGATTGTAGATGCCTATATGCATACATTAGAACAGTATTTGACTTTTCCTAGCGATAATTTGTTGCAAGAAAGGGAAGCGGAAGGTATTTTACTTACTTTAATTGAAATTGCACAGGGAATAATTGAAAATCCGAGTGATTATAGATTGGCTTCCAACTTAATGTATTGTGCAAACCATGCTTTAGACGGCAATTTGCGTTGTGGTGTTATAACAGATTGGAGTACACATGCAATTGGACATGAGTTGACAGCCCTTTTTGGGATAGATCACGCACGTTCACTTGCAATTATAGCTCCACGACTTTATGAAATAAAATTTGAGAATAAGAAAGAAAAATTAGAACAATATGGAAAAAGAATTTTTCAATTATCAGGAGAAAACGAAGAAATAGCTAAAAAAGCCATAATTAAAACAGAAGCATTTTTTAATTCATTGGGGATTTCTACAAATTTAAATGATTACTCAGAGGATGTTGCTTTTGCACCTGCTGTTATTCGAAAAAGATTTGAAGATAGAGCTTGGACGAAACTTGGAGAAAGACAAGATTTAAACCCTGAAGAAGTGGAGTTAATTGTACAAAAATCAATATTTTAAAAAGTGTAATGGTAAACAAAAATGAGGAAAGTTTTGGTAAAAAATACAAATGTTGTAGTAAAAAACTTATAAATCTTCTTTTTGAGAAAAAACAACACATAAAAGCATTTCCTTTTATTGTTTATCATTTAAAAGATGATTTTTCCTTCAAAGCTCCATTTCAGATTGTTCTTAGTGTACCAAAAAAAATACATAAAAAAGCCCATGATAGAAACAGAATTAAAAGAGTTTTAAGAGAAGTAATTAGAAAAAACAAAGGAATCTTAGAAAGTGAATTGTTGAAAAGTGAAAAAAAATTAGTACTTTTTTTAATCTATACAGCAAGAGAAGAATTAAAATATGTAATTTTAAACGATAAAATAAAAAGTCTTTTTACACTTATAATTAATGAAAATACAGTTCATGAATCTAATCAAAATTAAGATATTAGCTCTTATTTTTAGTTTAACCTTCCTTCCTATTTCTTTTGTAAGAAGTCAATCTACTGGATTTGAATACATCAAAGGAATGGAGTTGATGGACATGATTTATCAACACTTGGAAATGTATTTTGTTGATGACATCAAGCCGGGTAAAATGTCAAAAGATGCAATTGATGCAATGTTAAAAGGACTAGACCCCTATACAGTTTATATTCACGAATCAGACCTGGAAGATTATCGATTAATGACAACTGGACAGTATGGTGGAATTGGTGCTTTAATAAGAAAAATAGATAAATATACCTATATTGCTGAACCGTACGAAGGTAATCCAGCTCAAAAATCTGGTCTTTTAGCGGGTGATAAAATTTTGTTTATTGATGGTAAAAATATGTTTGACAAACCAAGCGATGAAGTTTCCTCTGCTTTAAAAGGACCAAAAGGGTCAAGTATTGAAGTTAAACTTTTAAGAAACGAAAAAGATGAATTAACCATTCCAATCACAAGAGATGAGATAAAAATTCCTGATGTACCTTTTTCTGGTATGTTAGACGACAAAATTGGATATATAAAACTTAATAGTTTTACTCAAACTGCATCAGCAGAGGTTAAAAAATCTTATCAGGATTTAAAACAAAAAAACGTACAGCAACTTATTCTTGATTTAAGAGGAAATGGTGGTGGATTGCTGATTGAAGCAGTAAAAATTGTGAATTTCTTTGTAAAAAAGGGTCAATTGGTTGTCAGTACAAAAGGTCGAATTCCTGAAGAGAATAGAGTATATAAAACCACTGACGAACCTTTGGATTTAAATATTCCTTTAATTGTTTTAATTGATGAAAATTCTGCTTCTGCTAGTGAAATTGTAGCTGGAAGTTTGCAAGATTTAGATAGAGCGGTAATAGTTGGAACAACTTCCTTTGGCAAAGGATTAGTTCAACGAACTTACGATTTGAAATATGGTTCTAAAGTAAAAATGACCATTGCCAAATATTATACTCCGTCAGGACGATGTGTGCAAAAGTTAGAATATTATGAAAAAGCAGTAAACGACCGTCCAAAAGAAATTCCCGATTCACTCATTAAAATTTTTAAAACACAAAACGGAAGAAAAGTGATTGATGGAAGAGGAATAGAACCTGATGTTGTAATAGATGAAAGAAATTTTAACAGATTTACAGCTATGTTAGTAGGTAATAATTTAATGTTTGATTTTGCAACCCAATATTATTTTAAACACCCTTCGATTGCCTCAGCTGAAACTTTTTCACTTTCTGAAAACGATTATAATGAGTTTAAAAAAATTGTAGTTAAAGATACTTTTAATTATACTACTGCCTCCGAGGAAATGTTACAAAAAATGAAAGAGGTGGTAGAAGAAGAAGAATATTACAATGACATTAAAACAGAATACGAATCTATCCTTAAAAAAGTAACACCTTCAAAAGAACGAGATTTAGAGAAATTTAAACCTGAAATTATCGAAATGCTTGAAAATGAAATTGTTTCTAGATATTATTTTCAAAAAGGAAGAGCTTTGGCCTCTTTTAAACACGATGAATACATTATTAAAAGCAAGGATTTATTCAAAGATTTAAATGCTTATCATACTATTTTGAAATAAAGTACGTTTATTAGTTAACCGATTTTTAAATCAATGATAAGCAAATATTGGAGTGTAGAAAAAGTTCAAGTATTATTGCTTATTGGTTTATGTTTTTTTGCATTCGGATTGTCCTTTAGCAAAATAATTCTCTCTTTATCTACAATTTACTTGTCTTTAATCACCCTTTTAGAATGGGATAAAAAGAAATATTGGAATGCTTTTAAATCAAATGCAGCATTTTCAATTTTATTACTTTTTATTTCCTTTCATTTTTTAAATTATTTTTGGACAGATAATACAGAATTTTTTTGGAAAGACATTAATATTAAAATGTCTTTTTATGCATTACCCTTTGTGTTTTTATTTAATCAAACTTTAGAAAAAAAACATATTCATATAGTATTATATTGTTTTCTATCTGGACTCTTCCTCAGCTCTTTAATAAATTTTATTCATTATTTTGTTTATACTTCTCAGACAGATTTTCGAGAGATGTCAATTTTTCTTTCTCATATTCGTTTTGGTTTAATGATGAGTATTGGAGTAAGTGTTAGCATTTATTTAATGTTTTTTAATGAAAAAAAACATCGTATTTTTTTTATATTTTTAATTCTATGGTTTCTAATTTATATATACTTTTCAGAGGTGATAAGTGCTTATATTTCAATCCTAATATCAGCAGTTTTTTATTTTTGCTATTACCTTCATACTAAATGGAATAAAAAAATTGTTTTACTCTTTTTAGGGTTTTTATTGGTTTTAATAACTTCAATCACTTTTTATTATATTCAGAAAATTAAAGTATTGGAAAGTAAAATAATTTATCCCAAAACAAATGAATTAACAATAAAAGGTAATCAATACGAATCTTTTCCAACTAATAAAACGATGGTAAATGGTACTCCTGTTTATACCTACATTTGTAAAAAAGAATTAGAAGAAGAATGGTGTAAAGTAAGTGACCAAAATTTACACGCTCAAAATAGTAATGGGTATGTAACTTATTATATTTTGTTACAATACATGTCGTCTAAAGGATATCTAAAAAAAGATGCCCAACATTTCAAAAAATTATCAAAAAAAGACATTAAAAACATAGAAAAAGGAATTTACAATTGTTGTGTTGATAAATCGTATGGAATGATAAATCGTTTGCAGGACATTAAACGTGAATGGAACGACAATGATCCTAATGGAAAAACAATTAGACAAAGAATAGAGTATTTTAAAGTTGCCTTGCATTTATTTACTAATAACTGGTTGATTGGTGTCTCCTCGGGTGATTTAGAAGACGAGTTTAATAATTATTATAAGACTGTTGATTCAAAATTATGGTCGGCAAATAGGTTAAGAACGCACAACCAATTTTTGACTTATTTTGCTTCGTTTGGAATTATTGGAGGTGGATTATTTTTGTTGTTTTGTGTACTGTTTTTCAATTATATAATTAAGAAAAAAAATATTTATTATTTTATAATCTTAACATTATTAATACTTTCTTTTATGAGTGAAGATACCTTAGAAACCCAAATGGGTGCTAGTATTACAGGATTTTTTATCGGGATACTTTCCTTCAAAGAAAGAATAATGCATTATGAAAATTGAATTGTGTTGTGCCAATAAAAAAGCCCTTTTAATAGCAGAAAATTTCCATTTTGACAGTATTGAATTGTGTCGAAATTTAGAAGTTGGAGGTCTTACTCCAGAACTAAAACTTATCAATACTGCACTCAACTTTTCAACAAAACAAATCAGGATTTTAATTCGTCCAAGAGCAGGTCATTTTTGTTCGGATAAAAAAGAACAATTGTTAATCTATAAACAAATTGAACAAGTGTTGTCGTTTACGGATAGAAAAATTGACATCGTTACTGGAGTGTTAAACAATAAATCAGAAATCAATATCGATTTTTTAAAAGAAATAAAGTCTAATTTCCCACAAACCCTAATCACTTTTCATCGAGCAATAGATTTAGTAAAAGACAAAAACAAAGCATTTGAACAATTAATTGATTTAGGAATAGAAAGGGTTTTAACCTCTGGAAATGCACATTTTCCTATTGAAAAAAACACTTTTGAGTTAAAAAATTTAGTGAAGAAATTTGGTAAAAAAATTGAAATAGCTTTGGGTGGTGGAATTACTCCAGAAAACATAAAGTTAATATTAAAAGAAAGCAAAACCCAATCCATTCATTTTTCAGGCTGTGAGAAAAAAAACAATAAACTTAAACCAAGTTTAGATAAAATAAACGGTATTTTTAATGGAATAATTTGAAAAAAAATTTGTTTTATTCATAAAATTATTTTAAATTTGCTTAAATTAACCATTTAATGATACTGAAAAGATTATTTCTTATTGTTTGTTGTATTTTAACTTTTTATTTAAATGCTCAAAAACCTTTTATAGAAGTTAGTAAAATTCTTGAAAACACTTATTCTTGGGAAAAAAAATCAACTTTTTATAATAAAGAATTATACACAATTTCATTTCACAATTCTGTCGATGAAGTATTTTTAAATTTAACTATTAGAGATACAATAGGAAACATTCGTTTTGAACAAAATTATTTAGTTGGAAACAATTCAACACCTATTCAAAGTACTATTTCGATTATTAATACTAAATTTACTGTAAGTGAAGGCAATCTTTATTTAACTGGAATGTATGGTGGGGGTTTACAATTAAATGTAAGTAATGATTTAAATTTACACAATAATAATAATAACTTTCTGCTTTTTATTTCCGCTTCAAGTATCGAAAATAATAGTAATTCAATAGATTATATTAGCTATCTTCTATCTTATGAAAACTCACATGTTTTAATAAATGGATGGAATCTAACATCCAATAAAATAACTAGTATGAATATTGAAAATGGAAATGTTTATTTGGTCTATGAAACTTTTTTAACAGATCTTTATACTTCAAATAACACTTTTTTTTCGGGAATAAAATCTATTTATATTCAAAAAATAAGTGCAAGTTGTATTAATAATGATATGAATTTTCAAAATGATTCGGAATCTTTTTCAAGTTATTTTTCTTCATTTAACAACTATCAAGACTATGTTAAAGAAGTTAAAATTAAAGAAGGTAATATTCATTTTTTAGTCAATGATTATTTGAATAATGAATACTTTTTATATAAAATTAAAAAATCTACTATAGACACTCAGACTTCATTAGATTTATTAGGATCTTATGCTTCTTTTTCATTGCCAGAAATTCCATCAAATAGTTTTGAGAGTTATGATTTTTTAAATAATCAAGTGTATATTTTATTAAATATAAATTCATCAATTCCATTCAATACAAGTGTAGGTGTTACAAGTACAACTGGTTATGACCCTTTTTTATTGGTCTTATCAGAACAAGACTTAGATTTAAGCTCAAACAATTATACTTATTTATCTAAAATTGATGATTTTGAATTAGAATCATCTTTTTTAAAAAATATTACTTTTTTTGACAACCATCTTTATTATTCTGGTGATATAACGGATGAAAATTTAAACGGACTAGGTTATTTTAAAAAAATTCCCCTGTCGTTAATTGAAGCTAATCAGAACATCTCTTTATCCAATCAAGTTTTAACTGTTTTATTAAATACTTATCCAAACAATGACTTCTATTCAGGAAATAGTACTATTGATAATTTAAGTGTCAATAATTATGGTATTCATATTGCAGCTATTTTATATTCAAATGATTATTTTAATTATCCTCCAAACAACAATACTTTAATGCCTGATTCATCAAGTTATTTTTCAATGTATTTAAACTTTTGTCTAAATGGAAATCTCAATTATTCAACTTCAATATTAAGTCATGAAAACTTATATGTAAAAGACAACAATATTTATTTTTCAGGTTTTTGGTCATTTGGTAATTATCAAATTTTTACTACTCCGAATCAAAATCCATATTTAATTTTTGAAATAGCAAATTATTCAAAAATTTCAATTGATACTAATAATTATTTAAATTTAAATATAACGGACACTTTATCACCTAGTGTTCAAAATTTATGTACATTTAGTACACCTGAATTAATAAAAGGCGACAAGTTCTTGATTGAAAACGAGTTAATTCCAATTATTTATCAAAATATTATTGGAGCTATTGACCAAAAAGCTTATTTAAAATATTATTGGGAGAAAGCAAATAATTCAAATGGTCCTTGGAGCAGGGTAGCTGGTGCATATTTAAAAGATTATTTACCCATAGTACAAAACCAAGACCAATTTTATAGAAGAATAACTTATTATATAATTTGTGGAGATACTTTAACCTATAGTATTAGTGATGTTTCGTCCATTATTCTAAATGAGTTTGTAGCACCAACTGTTGATGCAGGAAATAATTTTTATACTTGCCCAAATGATGCCATCACAATTGGAGGCAATCCGACAGCACAAGGGGGCACAGAACCTTATACTTATAATTGGGATAATAATCTGGAAAGTATCGCTAACCCTAGTTTTAACTTACATGAAAACTCTATTGTTACTTTAACAGTTATTGATGCTAATGGTTGTATTAAGAAAGACCAAGCTGTAATACACGTTTTTAAAGCATTAGCAGGAAATGACAGATCGGTGTGTAATGGAGAAGAAATTTTAATTGGCGACCTACCCATTCAAGGAATACCCAATGTAAGTTATTCTTGGACTCCTCCACAAAATTTATCTTGTCCAACATGTTCTCAAACCTATGCAAATCCTCCCACAGAAACAAGCTATTACTTAATCTTAAGTTTACAAAACTCAGATGGAGACTTTTGCACCACTTTAGATACAGTTTTTATTCAAGTTAATTCTGGTCCTACAGATTCAAATTTTGCTGGACAAGACCTGACCATTTGTTATGGAACAAACCCGACTATTGGTACACCATCTGAAAATGGATTTGATTATCAATGGCATTCAACAACTTACCTATCCAGTTATAATACCTCTACTACTACATTTTATTCATATCCATCTATGGAAATATTAAACGAAAATAATAGCAATCCTGTAAATAAATACCTTGTGGCAGAAAAAAATGGTTGTGAATATATTGATGAAATTGAAATTTCTATTATAAAAGCCATAGCTGGATTAGATCTGTGTGGTCCTTGTACAATTGGATATCCCGATTTAACACCCAACATAAACGAAACGTATCAGTGGACTAAAATCTCAGGTCCTGCAACATTCCTTGGGCCAACTAACCAAAACTATGCCAATGTTTCTGATTCTCCTGGCGAAAATTCAATTTTTGAATTAACCGTTACTCACAATGGTGTATCTTGCTCTGATCAAGTAACTGTTAGAGATTGTTTAATTGGAAATTGCCATGGATTTTGTGATATACAAGTAGAAGCTGAAGCTGAATGCCCAAGTACTTTGCTCGACACAGGGCAAGTTAATTTAATAGCAGGAACTGAGGAAAATGAAAATTTAATTTACTCTTGGTATCCTCAAACTGGTTTGTCTAATTACAATACTCAAACAGTTACATTGCTTACAACTGAACATTTATTTTATAAGGTAATTGTTACGAGTTTAATAGACCCTTTATTTAACTGTATTGATTCCATTGAAGTGAATAATCCAACTTGGCAAATCCCTGTATTTCCAGTTGTTGATACAACAATTTGTTTGGGGCAACAAATTTATATTGGAAATATTTTTATTCCAGCTTATTCTTATTTATGGAAATTAAATGGGAATTTTTACTCTAATGAAAGTGACCCATTATTTTTTCCATCAAATATTGGACTATACGATTTTTATCTTAAAGTGAAAGATTCATTAACAGGATGTGCTTTTAAGTCTTACCCTAAAGTGACAGTTGAGACAGTTGATATAACAGAATCAGAAGATTGGTATGCTTGTAGTAATTCCATAATTCAACTAGGAAACAATTCAACCTCTGATTATTCTAATTCTTGGCAACCTTCTAATTCGCCATGGCAAAATGGAACTTCAAATACTTCTGTATTACCTGAAGTAATTTTAACAAACACAACAACCTTTATAAATACTATTACTAATAATGCAGGTTGTTCAGTTAAAGATACAGTAACTGTATATATTGACCAATTTCCAACGCTAATTCCTATAGCTGACAAGTACATTTGTTTAGGTGATGATGGTTTACAAATTGGAAATCCTGCAATGAATGGACTTGTCTATTCCTGGTCTCCACCTGATGGATTAAGTTGTACAAATTGTGCTCAACCAAATGTTCAACATTTACAAGATCAAATTTTATATAATTTACACATTGAATTAATTGGAGATTGTGGAATATCTTTAGAAGATGATATGATTGTAGAACAATCCAATTATCCCTTTTCATTACCAGATATTACTTATTGTCCTTCAGATGGTCCAGTAAATTTAGCAGAGGGTATTCAATTAAACTATCAAACTTATAGTTGGTCACCCTCTAATTTTGTTTCAAATGAACAAATACTAAACACTTCAACTAATGTAATGAGTACTACAATTTTTTACCTTACTGCTAGTGATAATAGAAATTGTATCTATACTGACACACTTGTTGTAGTGCCAACTGTTTCTAGTGGAAATGCAGGAATTGACAGAATAATGTGTTTAGAAGATGGAAATATTACAATTGGAGATATAAACAATAATGGGAATTTTACATGGATTCCTAGTTCAAATATATCTGATCCAAATTCTCCAGCTCCTTTGTTTACACCAACTTCATCAGGTGTTTTTGAATATACACTTGTTAACTCTATTGGGAATTGTAGTGCTTCAGATGAATTAACTATTACCGTAAATGAAGTTCAAATTGATGAAACGAACAATTTTTATGTTTGTTCTAATTCTTGTTTAAATATTGGAATAGAATCTAATCCAAATTATACTTATTTGTGGTATCCTACATTAGGATTGAATAATTCAAGTGTTTCTAATCCATTAGCTTGTATCAATGATGATATTGAATACACTTTATCTGTCTTTTCTTCTGAGGGTTGTTCAAAAAGTCAAGCAGTAAATGTTACTGTAAGCGACTCGCTTTCTCCAACTATTATTTTACCTGAATATGTAGTTTGTTTGGATTTTTCCACTTTTAATATCGATGCAAATGTTCTTCCAAATCAAGGAAATTATCAAATATATTGGACTCCATCTCTTGGCTTAAGTAATCCTAATGGATTAAACACAGAACTACTTACAGTTTTTGCTCAAACCAATAATTATGAATTAAATGTTATTAATTTAGACAATGGTTGTTCAACTATTAGTGAATTAAATGTTGACATTATTGACTGCTCATTAGATACTCTTTGCAATATACCATTTACTATTTTAATTGAGGACGACTCTATTTGTAATAATTCAATGGTTAACATTACTTTTACTAGTGATTCTACAGATGTAATTTACCATTGGACTGCATCTGGTGTAAATGCAATGGGTTTTTCTGATGGTTTTGGAAGCTCAATTTCTCAAAATTTACAAACTATTACAAATGCTATTGGAGAGGTAACTTATGTTATTACACCATATTACGGAATTTGTCATGGTGATACTCAAAGTATTACAGTTTTTATATTGCCAAACCCAAGTGTAAATTTACTTACTGAACCTTTATCAAATTGTGGACCAATACAAATAAATTTGAACACGGACAATATCAATAATGCTTGTTTATGGACAATAAATAATATAACATACTCTGATTGTCAAGCAACAATTTTATTAGAAAATGAAGGTTGTTATGATTTGTCATTGTCTGTCACAGATGCAAACTTTTGTTCGTCAAATTTTCTTTATGACGATTATTTCTGTATTTTAGAAACACCTACTTCTAGTTTTAATGTCAATTCAAATTCTGATTTATGGATCAATTCACCTGTGACTTTTGATAACAACTCACAAAATGCAACAAACTATATATGGATGTTTAACAACGGTCAAGATAATGTGTTTATTGACAATCTAAGTTCACAAACAGTTGAATTTAATCAAGTGAATAATTATATAATAGGATTAGTTGCAATAGACAGTCAAACTGGTTGTCAAGATACTTCTTTCCAGACGATTTATATTCAGTCTTATGAAAGTGTAAAAGATTGCAATACAAATGTCTTTACACCTAATAACGATAACATCAACGATGTTTTCTATTTGGACTTTTGTGGTTTGAAGGTTAAGGACATTAAATTTAAAATTTTTAATCGCTGGGGTAATTTAATGAAAGAAATTAATGAACCTTATGATTATTCCAATCCAAACAGTTATTGGGATGGTACTTCTGACGGTAAAAAATGCTCAGAGGGCACTTATTTTTATGTGTATGAAATATCTACAATAAATGACACAAAAATTTCAGATCATGGATATATCACTTTGATTAATAAATAATTTTTTTCAAAAACTAATCTGTTTTAAATGTCAGTAATTTGCCTTTGTGTTTTTCGCTATTATTATTGTAACAACACCTTGAGTGACCAACGACAAGAAAAGAACCTTCAGCATTTGTTTGTAATGAAGATCCAAAACCCTCTTCTTTGTTGTTTCCTACTATTAAGTTCGATTTATTTACCCATTTTGAAGCTTCAAAGTCTAGTATTTCGACCCAACCTTGTCTAATTTCAGAAAGAGCCACAAAATAATCTGAAGCTCCAAGAATTGAATAAACAATCCTATCTCCATTTTTACATAATTTTATTTCAGAACCTATTCCATAACCTTTTTTTCCACAAAGATCGTTGCCTTTTAGTATCCATTCTGTATTATTCCATAAATAAACACAAATATAACCAGAGTTTTCGCCACATAAATTATTATCAGGAAGTCCAATAGCAATACAATTACCATCATTTGAAAGTGAAATATTTATTTCTTGTAAATGATTTTCCTTATTTTTAAACAAAAAATCTTTTCCTATTTGTACCCAATCTGAACCGCTCCAATTTAATATTTTTATAAATCTACCTGAATATACTTTCTCATTATTAAAAGATTGACCACAAACAGCTAGAGTTTGACCATCGGAACTCATGTCAATTGATGTTCCTAGACTCCTATAATTAAAATCGCCAAAAATTGTTTTACCAATTCTTTTTTGATATGATTTTCCATCCCAGTCATACACATCGACGATTCCTTTCTTATAATTATCAGTTGAATAAGAAAAATTAGGTGAGGAAATAGCAAGAGTTTTTCCATCAAAACTCATAACAATTGAATTTCCAAAATGATTTTTTTCTGAACTTATTAATTTTTCACCTCGTTTTTCCCATGTGCTTCCACTCAAATAATAAGCTTGAATATAAAATTCTGTATTATCTAAACCACTTTGATACAAAACAACTAATACTTTTCCATTTTTACTAATTTTTATATTTTTCCCAAATTCTTCATAATTTTTACTTCCGAGTAATAAGTCTCCCTTTTGTTCCCATTCAGTTCCTGTCCAGTTATATGTTACCACTTTTCCAGCATGTGGAACCTTAATTTCTTTATTATTTGGTGACATTATACTAAAATTTGGAGAACCTATAACTAATGTTTTACCATCATCACTCATTGATGAAATTTTCCCAAAATATTCATCGCTTTGAGTGCCTTCAATTGCGTTTCCAATCTGAGTTTGTGTATAAAACAAAGTTAAACTGTTGATAATTAATACAAAAAATAAGAATATTTTAAGATTTTTAAACAAAACTCAAACAATTAATTTATTAAAAATTTATAGGTCTTTAAAAGTAATAATGTGTCAAGATACGAATCAAGTTCTTTTAATCTAATTTTTTCTCTTGAAAATATTTTTATCTCACTTTCTCCTTTTTTTATTGCTTTATAAAATTCATTAGTAGTTTTTATCCCACCAGACTCGTCGGAAATATTTGTGATTGTTTTTTTATAAAACACAAAAAATGAACTATCAATTAATTTAACATATTCTGCTAAAGGATACTCACTTCTGTCTATGCCTTTCACTTCATCAAATGAAAGTGTTATCAAAGTTCCTTTATTAATTCTATTTAATTCATTTTCTTTTGGAGATAAAATGGTTTTTTTTACTTTTAGTTTATTCTTTTCTAATAGTTTTGAATTACATGACAATAAAAAAATCAAAACAATAAAACACAAAATTTTATTTTTATACATGTTCATAAAACTAAATGATAGTAATTTTTCAAATTTAAAGAAATTTATGTTAAAAAGCAATACATGAAAAGAATTTTCTTTTGTTACAAAGCCACACTTTATTTAATAATCGAACTCAGGTTAATAATATTTGAATGACTATAGTTCATATTTACACAATTTCACCTCACCCTTTTCAAATATTGCATAAGTAAAATATTTTATCCAATCACCAGTATTGATATAGGTAGAAGTTTCATTTATTTTAATTTCTAATGGAAGATGTCGATGTCCAAATAAAAAATAATCATACTGTTCTGTAGTTGAAATTTTTTTACAATATTGAATCAATCTTTCTTTGTCTTCTCCATAAAATATTTCGTCTTTAAGTCCAGTGCTTTTTCTACTTCCACGAGAAAATGTTTGTGCTAACCACAATCCGAAATTTGGGTGAAGTCGAGCAAACAACCATTGACAAACCTTAGATTGAAAAACTTTTTTAATGAATTTGTATTTATAGTCACCAGGACCTAATCCATCACCATGACCAATATATAATTTTTTATTATCACGTTCAAAAACCTTTGGATTTCTGTATAAATGGACACCTAGTTCATCTGGTAAATAATCAAAAATCCACATGTCATGATTTCCAGTAAAAAGATGAACAGGTATTCCTGCATCGGTAAATTCAGCAATTTTTGCTTGGATACGAACAAAATATTTTGGTATTGCTTGTTTATATTCAAACCAAAAATCAAAAATATCACCTAAAAGAAACAATTCTTTGCACAGTGGTTTAATTTCATCTAACCAAGCACAAATTTTTTTTTCTCGTTCTCTACTTTTTTCAATTGTTGGTGTTCCGAGATGAAAATCAGAAGCAAAGAAAATTTTTTTATCAGTTAATTTTTCCTCGATGTTCAATGTCCAAAAATATTTTTTAAAGCTAAATGGAGATCTTCACCTCTGAGATTAGTATCTATTATTTTACCTTCCCTATCAATTAGCACAGTGAAGGGAATTCCAGTTACTTTATATTGTTTGGCTGCCTCATTTTGCCAAAATTTTAAATCGCTAACATGATTGGGCCAAATTAAATTGTCTTTTTTTATAGCATCTAACCATGCTTGTTTATCTTTATCTAAAGAAACACTCATTACTGTAAACCCATCTTTATTGTATTTTTCATACAATTTAACCACATTAGGGTTTTCTTTTCTACAAGGTCCACACCAAGCAGCCCAAAAATCTAATAAAACAACTTTTCCTTTTAAATCCGATAATTTCATTATAGTGCCATCTACTTTTGGTTGTGTAAAATCAGGAGCAGTTTTTCCGCTTTCTAAAAAACTCATTGCCTCCTTTCTCGATTTAGTTTGTTCATATTGAGCATAAACATTTTGAATTGTAGGAGAGTTGCCAAAGGAAGCTTTTAATTGTAATACAATTTCTTCATATCGTGCAAACTCTTTTTCTGAATCTGTTTCATTTAACATAGGTAATAAAGCAGGTGAATTTTGATTTTCCTTTAAAAAATTATCCTTATACATTTTAAAATCAAGATAGGTTGTAGTAAATGATTGATTGATTTCTTTTTCTTGCTCAGGATATTTTCTGAGATAAGCTGTTGCAGAATCTTTTTTGTAATTGTAAAGCATCATTGTGTTGACAAACTCATTTAATTTAATGCTCTCATCTGATTGAATAATGTTGTGAAATTGTTGAAATTTCTTTCCGTCTCCATGAATTTGAAATTTACTTTTATCTCTTAAAATAATATGAATCGATTGATTTCCAACTCTAAATTGATAATAATCAGGAGCAGGTATATTTCCTTTTAAAGTATAATTTCCCTTTGAATCAGCAAAAGTTTTTAGATGGTTGACATATCGATTATTTGCAATTGAACTGATGTAAATACTATCGCCATTAAATATATTTCCACTGATTTCAACAGAAATTTGGCTAAAAAACCCCGTTGTAAACAGGATAATGAATATTGTTAAGTTTGATTTCATCATATTTTTTATAATAATTCCTTCAATTTTTGTTCCAAACTTTCTCCTCTTAAATTTGTCCCTACAATTTTACCTTTTTTATTGACTAAAACAGTAAAAGGAATTGTGTTAAACTGATAAGTTTGTGTGAGTGGAGTGTTCCAATGTTTTAAATCACTGACGTGATAAGGCCAGTTCAGACCATCTTGTTGAATCGCTTGTTTCCAAGCGTTTATGTCTCTATCTAATGATACGCTGAATACTACAAACCCTTTGTTTTTATATTGATTATAAATTCTAACCACATTTGGATTTTCCTTTCTACAAGGTCCGCACCATGAAGCCCAAAAATCAATTAAAACCACTTTACCTTTTAATGAAGAGAGTTTAATTTCTTTTCCATCTGGATTATTTAAAGCAATTTCAGGAGCATCTTTATCTCCTTTGTTTGTCAAAAGATAATCATTATAAGCACTTTCTAATTGTTTAGTCTGTTGGTCTAAAGAAATTGATACAGCTTTTCCTTGAAATTTTTTATTAAAAGCAGTGGACATTTTTTGAAAACATTCGAGGTGTTTTTTGTCCCAATAAGTAAATCCCATAGCTGGGGTTAAAGAGGTTAAAAGAATTAAATTGACAGGATTGGCTGGGTCTTTTAATATTCTTTGATAAGAAAATTCATCGATAGGACTTCTCATTATTAAAAACTCTTTTAGTTGTTGATCCTGAGTTAAATCTGTTCTTTTCATTAATTCTACTTGCTTTAAAGCAAATTGATTAAACAAACTCATATATTCAGAAAGAGGTTTTGCCCATTCTGTTCCACTAATTTGTGGTTTTATCTCAAAATCTGAGTAGGAAACAACAATTTTTATCTGGTCTTTTGGAACTAAGGTTAAAGGAATTACTTTTCTTTCACCCATTCCAACCCTTAATTGATAGATGGAGATTTCATCAATTTTTGCAGACAGTTGAAATTTTCCCTCTTCATCTAAAGTGGTAGAGGAAATTTCTTTTTTGCCTCTTTCATCAACATACTCAAGAACCAATGGTTGATTTTCTCCACCTTTTATTTCGCCTGTAAGTTGAACATTGTCTCCTGCTTTAATCTCTTTGACCTCTTCCTTATTTTCACATGAAAATAAAAAAAGAACTAAAAAAGGAATAAATATTTTGATATTTTTCATTTTATTTACTTGATTCTAATAATTCTCGTAAGATACTGTTCGCTTGTTTTGGGTCTGCTTTTCCTCCGGAAACTTTCATTAATTGACCCATAAAAAATCCAATTAATTGTTTTTCTCCGTTTTGATACCTTTCTTTTTCGACTTTATTTTCATTTAATACTTGAACTACATAGGATTTCAAATTGTTTTCATCAGACTCTACAAGTAAATTCAAACGTAAAGCAATATCTATTGGTTCCTCATTTGGGTTAGATAACAACTCAGGAAAAATTCTTTGATTGGCAACTGTTTTGGAGACTTTTTCTTCAGCTATTAAGTTGCTAAGTTTTGCAATTACAATTGGAGAAATTGGAAAAAGATCAATTTCAACACCAAGTTCGTTTAAGTACGATTTAACTTCGCCCATCATTAAATTGGCTGCAACTTTATAATGTGTCGTGTTTTTTGTAACCTCATTAAAATAAAGTGCCAAGGATTTATTGTCAGTTAAATTATAGGCATCGTAATCAGAAAGACCAAAATCCGTTTTAAATTTAACAAACAATTCTTTTGGTAAAGCGGGCATGGTTTTTTTAACTTCATTTATCTGATCGACAGAAATATAAAGAGGAGGTAAGTCTGGCTCAGGAAAATATCGATAATCATTCGCCGCTTCTTTTGTTCTCATGGAAATAGTAATTCCTTTTAAAGCATCAAAAGAACGAGTTTCCTGATCAATTTTTTCACCTTTTTCTATTGCTTCAATTTGTCTTGTTACTTCATATTCAATTGCTCTTTGGACATTTTTAATAGAATTCATATTTTTCACTTCTACTTTTGTCCCGAAATCTGTTTCACCAATTAAACGTACAGAAATATTTGCATCACAACGTAAAGAACCTTCTTCCATATTTCCATCGCAAATATCGAGGTAACGAAGTAATTTTCTTACTTCTGTTAAATACTGATAAGCTTCTTGTGAAGTTCGTATATCAGGTTCAGAAACAATTTCTAATAATGGAACTCCTGCTCTGTTTAAGTCAATTAACGTGTCGTAAACATCCACATCGTGAATACTTTTTCCAGCATCCTCTTCCATGTGAATACGAGTAATTCCAATTTTTTTTTGCCCTTCATTTTCCCCTTTAATTTCAATAAATCCACCAGTACAGATTGGAGTTTTATCTTGAGTTATTTGATAACCTTTTGGCAAATCAGGATAAAAATAATTTTTACGTGCAAAATATTGATGAGAGGAAATTTCACTATGACATGCCAATCCTAATTTTATGGCAAACTCTATCGTTTTTTTATTCATCACGGGTAAAGTGCCGGGATGACCTAATGAAACAACGCTGACATTGGTATTCGGATGTGCACCATATTCATTCAAATCAGAAGAATATGCCTTTGATTTGGTCAATAATTGAGCGTGAACTTCTAAACCAACAACAACTTCATACTTGTCTTTCACTTCTTAATTGGTTTAATTTTTTTAAATACTTGAAATTAACTCTTTCATTATTAAAGTCATTTTTGGCTCTTGAACTTCTGCAACTCTTTGAACGTCTTCATGAGTAACTTCCATTATTTTTCCTGGAACACCTAAATCGGTTATTATTGAAATGGCAAAGCAAGGTATATTCATGTGGCGAGCAACAATTACTTCAGGCACAGTGGACATGCCAACAGCGTCAGCTCCAATCGCTCTGACGTATTTATATTCAGCTGGTGTTTCTAAAGTGGGTCCAGTTAGACCTGCATAAGTGCCAGTTGAAACACGAATATTGTTTTTCTCCGCTATTTTTTTAGCATTATCAATTAATTGATGGTCATAAGGTTTGCTCATATCTGGAAAACGCGGACCAAGTTCATCAAAATTTTTACCAATTAAAGGGTGTGCTGGAAAAAGATTGATATGGTCGTCAATAATCATAATTTCTCCTATCTCAAAATTTGGATTAACACCTCCAGAAGCATTACTGACAAACAAATGTTCAACACCCATCAACTTCATCACTCGTACAGGAAAGGTTACTTGTTGCATGGAATACCCTTCATAAAAATGAAATCGACCCTGCATAGCAACAACTTGTTTTCCAGCTAGTTTTCCAAAAATTAATTTTCCAGAATGACCTTGAACGGTTGAAATTGGGAAATTGGGAATTTCATTATATGGAATCTCATCAATAATTTCAATTTCATTGACTAATCCACCTAATCCTGTTCCTAATATAATTCCTACAGTAGGTTGAATCGTTGTTTTACTTTTTAAATAATCTACAGAGACTTTAAATGCTTCTAACATAATTTTCAATTTTATTAATTAATTCCTGTTCGCGATCTATTTGTATTCTGATGGGTAAATAATACCAAGGATATTCCTCCATTTTACATCGATTTAGCAAAGAACCAAAACGAACAAAATCTTTTTCAGTACATACAATCCTTATTTCACGACTTGCAAAAGTATCAAATTTTTTGTGAATTTGTTCAATATCTTTTTCATTAAATTGATAGTGGTCTGAATAATTTAGTGTAAAAACTTCATAATTTTTTTCTAAATATTCAATAATTGGTTTTGAATTAGCAATACCTGTAACCAAAATAATCTTATTAGTACTAGTTATATTGTTCTTAAAAAATGGAATAAAATCTTCATACACAATGTGGGAGAAAAAAATATTTTCTTTTTTCATTGAATAATTTGAAATAAATTGAGATTTTTCATTTTCATTTATTTCCATCGGACATTTGCTAATAATCATTAAATCTGCTCTTTTGATTCCATTTTTACCTTCCCTTAAGTTACCCATTGGCAATAAAAAATCTTTATGGATTGGTTGATTATAATCATTAATCAAAATATTCAAACCCGCTTTTACTTTTCGATGTTGAAACGCATCATCTAATAGAATTAAATCTATTGAAAACTTACTTAAAAGTAGGTGAATTCCTTTTTTTCTGTCTTCACAAACTGCAATTTTAACCCCATCACCTAAATTTTTAGCGAATAATAAGGGTTCATCACCTACCAATCCGGCATCACTATCAATAAAAACATCTAAATATCCATTGGTTTTTCTTCCATATCCTCTACTTAAAATCCCAACAGAATATTTGTCTTTTAATTTTTTTGTTAGGAACAAGACCATTGGCGTTTTACCAGTTCCACCTGTTGACAAATTTCCAATGCAGATTGATTTTTTTGGAATGATATACATAGAAAAAATACCATAATCAAAAAATAAATTCCTGGTAAATACTACAAATCCGTAAACTATTGAAAATGGCAAAAGTAAAATTCTCAAATATTTTAATAACAACGGAAAATAGTTTATTTGTTTTTTTTCAAAAATAGTAAATTTTAAGAAAGTTGTTTTATATTTTATTTTAGAAAAGTTAACCCCCAGCTTTTAAAACAAGTTCTTTTAGTGCATCAACAAAAAGGTTGTCGGCATTAACAGAAGGAATTAATTGAATTTTTTCACCTCCGTTTTCTTTAAAAAGGATTTGATATTCTTCCCCAATTTCTATGATGGTTTCTAAACAATCTGCTACAAAAGCTGGACTAAAAACAGCAATTTTTTTGTTTCCTTTTTTTGCAAGATTTACGATAACTTTATCGGAAAATGGTTCAAGCCAATTTTTATCCAAGCGGGATTGAAAACACACAGTATATTGATTTTCATTAAGTTGTAATTTTTTTGCTAATAAACGAGTAGTTTCATAACAACAGGCCTTATAACAAAATTTATTTTCTTCAGTTATTTCGTTTTCGCAATTGTGGTCTTTACATAATCCGTCTTCATACACTTTATCAACTTGCCGGACTGGTAAGCCATGATATGAAAACAAAATATGGTCGAAGTCCACTAAATTTAACTGTTTTGCTTGAGCTATAACTGCCTCTAAATACTTCTCATTGTTATAAAATTGATGTACACAATGAATTTCTGGGATTACCCACCATTTTTTTATTATTTCAAAAGCTTTTTCAAAAGCAGAGCCAGTTGAAGCACTTGCATATTGAGGAAAAAGAGGTAATAAAATGATTTTTTTGTAGTTTTTCTTTTTTATTTGAAGTAAAACATCTTCCATTGAAGGATTTTGATAACGCATGGCTAATTCAACATCTATATGATATTGAGAGAGTTCCTTAGTTAATTTTTCTTTTAGTTGATTTGAATAAGTCAAAAGGGGGGATGTGCCATTACCAATTTTCCACAATTGTTGATATATTTTAGCCGACTTTGGAGCTCTAAAAGGTACAATTATTCCATTGACCAATAATTTTCTTGCAAGCCATGGCAAATCAATAACTCTAGGGTCGTTTAAAAATTCAGATAAATATTTTCTTACGTCACTAACACTTGGGCTATCTGGAGTTCCTAACTGGATTAACAATACTACAGTTTCATTCATATTTCAACCTCAAAATTAGTAAAAGATATTAATAACCTTGATTTTCATATGTTCTTAAATTGGAAATTTTATATCATTTAAAGGAGTTATTATCATATTAAATGATTTTTTAGAAGACGATTTTAAACTTAGTTTGTACTAAACAATTCTTCCATAAACTTACCTTTTGACGTAGGCATGGAAAATTGAAACAATACAGAAATTGTTTTACTAATGTCAATTAGTTCTCTTTCTTTTGTGATTATTTTTCCTTTTGAATGGTCTGGTCCTAAAGCCAATAAACTGATTTTTCTACAACCCAAACACTTGTCTCCATGTGAAATAAAACCATCTTTATGGCCGTCTAAATGTCTTCCATGGTCATTAGTAATCCATAAAGCTGTTTTGTTTTTAAGGATTGGATCTTGTTGAATTTTTTGCCAAAATTGATAAATATATTGGTCAATTTCTTTTAAACATCTTTTGTATCCTTCCCAATTTTTTTCATGTCCGTTTACATCAACACCTAACATATTAATTAAGCATAATTTAGGGTGATTTTTAAAATATATTTCATTGATTTTTTCGTTTGTATATGCATCACCCACATAGTCTTTGTCGTTTCCATCAGGTCCACAAAATTTGTTTGGAGTATATTGATTGTTCCATTCACTATTTTTTGTATTGGCTAACACATGCAATTTACCTTTACTTGAAATAATCCAACATGTATTTTTATCTGCTTTTTTTTCTTTCAAATAATATTGAAAAAAAGAAGGATTTTTGGGCAACTGTGTTCCATTGTTTTTTAGCTTTTGATAAACACCAGTAGTTATTGCGGTATGACCAGGATTAGTATGTGTTACTCCATTGTTAAAAAATTCAGTATATAAAACACCTTCTTTTTTTAGCTTTTTGCCCATGTTTGGTATATATTGATAACTTGTGTCTCCAAATGTTTCAGTATATCTTGGCCCGTCCATAACAAATACCACTAAATATTCTGTTTTTAATAAATTTTTAGTCGATTTTAATTGTTTAGTTTTTTTAAAACTAAATAAAAAAACACCTGCTATTAGAATACTTAATATTGTAAAGTGTTTAACTCGCATTGTTCTTATTTTTAATGAACAAAAGTAAAACTTATTATTTATTTACATATACTTTCATCGATTTGTTTCGCTAATTTGAGAAATTAGAGGTGATAGGATTCCTTTTCACGCAGATTTGCGTTGAAAAATTTGTAGAGTTAAAAATTTACAATTTTACAATCTTTACATTTATTAATTAGCCAAAATTTAACTTTGTTTTGTAGTCAAATGTCTCAATAATAAAAAAAAGAAGTAACATTGCAAAGAATTTCTAATGTTTAAAAAACAAGTCACAATACTATTTTTTTTATTTACTTTTTCTTTTTTTTCTCAAGAATTAGAAATTAGTGGGCATGTAGTAGATACAACCAATACATCAAAAAGAGCTTTGCCAAACGCATTAGCAATGTTGGTGCGAATAAAAGATTCTCTTTTAATCGATTTCAAAAGAACAGATAATCAAGGAGATTTTACTTTTAAATTATCAAAATTAGATACTTTTGAACTCAGAATTTCTCACCCTCAGTTTAGTGATTATTCCTATTATATATTTCCGAGTGTATCAAATCGACAGTTTTCAATTAAACAAATAATTTTACCTCCAAAAAGTCAACTTTTAAAGGAAGTAGTTATCTTTGCTTATAAAGATCCTATATTCTATAAAGGAGATACTTTGGTTTATGTAGCAGATTCTTTTGCAACTAAACCAAATGCTGTTGTTGAGGATTTATTGAAAAAACTTCCAGGAATAAAAGTGAGTAGTGATGGGACAATTCAAGCTCAAGGGAAAGAAGTACAACAAGTTTTAGTAGATGGAGATGAGTTTTTTGGTGCAGACCCAACAATGGCTACAAAAAATCTACCTGCAAACAGTATAGAAAATGTACAGATATACGAAAAAAAAGATGAAAATTCAACAGAAAATGAAACCATTCAAGTTTTGGATTTAAAATTAAAAGAAGATGCAAAAAAAGGATATTTTGGTAAAATTTCTTTTGCCAGCGATGTGGGGGCAACTTCGTCTTATCCTCCTTTTTACGAAGGGGAAGCACTTTTTAATCGCTTTGATAAAAAACAAAAAATCGCTGTCTTTTCATTACTCTCAAATACAATTAAATCGAGCTTGAATTGGAGTGATATGTACACTTATGGACTAAATCAAGAAAGAGATTGGCAAAATGATGAAGATGATTTTATGTGGTTTAATAGTGACTCTCAAAATGGAATCCCTAAAACTTGGAAGTCTGGTGTGTTTTATAACAATAAAATCAATAAAAAATTAGAAGCTAACGTAAATTACACCTATAATAATAATGAACTTTTCACTAACGATAAAGAAAAATCTCAATTTTTATTAAACGATTCAACCTATACTTCAGATGTTGAAAATCAAAGTGTTGAAAAAGTGCAAAGTCATGAAATTAACATGAAATATAAATGGAAAATAGATTCTTTAAACTCATTGGTAATTGAACCTAAATGGTCTTTAAAAACAAATAAAACCAATAATGAAAGTTTAAATAAATTTAATAATAGTTTCGGAAGTGAATTTAGAAACACTACAACAGCAAATGAAAACATTGCAGAAGGTGTTAATTCCTCTATACAAATGTCTTATAGAAAAAATTTTAAGAAAAAAAACAGGTCTTTATTAACTAAATACTCTCTAGTTTCAGAAAGTAATCAGTCGGAAGCTAATCTTGTTATACAAGATACTGAAGAAGCGTTTAATTTTGACCAAAACAAAAAAAACAATGCAAAATCTTTGTCTCACAACGCTAAATTAAATTATATCGAACCCATCGGAAAAAAGTTTAAAATTGAGACAGAATACGAATTTTATATACATGAAAATTCACAGGAAAAATATACCTATAATTTATCCAACCAAACTTACACAGAACTTGATTCAAATTTTTCTAATGATTTTGTTACAAATAAAAATTTTCATAGAATAGGAACACAGATTATATTTGAACATAAAAAACATAGGTTAACTACAGGTGTTTATTTTAGACAAGTTGATATTGATAATAAAAATCTTTTTTTCAACACGGAAATACATCAGTTAATTAATAATGTTTTGCCTAGATTTAGATATGTGTATAAATTTTCACAAAATAGTAGATTGAATTTTAATTATAGAACATCCTCATCTCAACCAACAATTAATCAACTTCAACCCGTTCCTGATAACTCTAACCCGAATAGAATTCAAATTGGAAACCCAAATTTAAACCCAAATTTTGTACATAAATTGTCTGTAAATTATAATACGTATAAAGCACTCTCTAATACATACCTTTGGGCTTCTATGAATTATACTTCTACCCAAAACGCCATCTCTAAATCTTCTTTCTATGATTCCTATGGAAGAAATGTGTCTCAAGCTATCAATGTTAACGGAAATTATACATTTGATGCAAATTTTTCTTTTGGTTTCCCAGTTTTTAATAGTTTTTTAGACATCAATCCTGATATTGCTTTTGCTAATAGTCGAGTGTATAATTACATTAATTCTCAAGAAAATAAAACAATTAATTCCGAGTTAAGTGGAGGTGTTAATTTAAATACTTCAGAAGATTCATTAGAATTTTCAATTGGAGCTTATTTAGTATATAATATTCCATTTAGCAGTATAACTTCTCAAGAATTATTGCCCTATTATACACAAAATTACTCTGCTAGAATTCACTGGACAACTCCTTTTGGTTTGTTTATTGAAACAGATGCTCAATTTACTATAAACTCTCAACGATCTGATGGATATAACATTAACTATTTTATTTGGAATCTTAATGTGGGAAAAAGTTTCTTAAAGAACAAAAATTTGATTATTTCAGTTGATACGTATGACTTATTAAATCAAAATATTTCTGCCAACAGAGAAGTTAGTGCAAATGTTATAACTGATTCAAAGTCTTTAGTTATTGCTCGCTATTTTTTACTTCGTTTAAGTTATAAATTTAACCATAAAAAATCCAAAGAAGAAGATGAATTTTAAACATTTTTTAGTTTTTTTGATTTTTTTGTTTTCATTTTTTTGGAATAATTATTTTTTTGGACAATTAATAAATAAAGGAAAAATAATTTTTGAAAGAAAAACCAATTTAGAAAAAAAATACACTGATGAAAGATCAAAACGCTGGTTAAATGATCAAAATAAAATTATTATTGATGAATTCGAACTTTATTTTGATGATACTTTAAGTGTTTTTCAACCCATTGAAGACCCTTCAAAAAAAGGAATGATGGATTGGGCTACAATGAAAAATTCTCATATACATCATTTAAATAGTAAAAATAGAATAAGTATTTATAATTTTTGGGGTGAAAGTATATCTGTAAATGACAATTGTATTAAGCGACAATGGAAAATAACGGAAAATAAGAGAAAAATTGGAAAATATATGTGTACTAAAGCTATATACCATTTAAACGATAGTACTCGTTTTTACGCTTGGTTCAGTGAAGATATTATTCCAACAGTTGGACCCGAAACTTTTAACGGACTTCCTGGTGCGATTCTAGGTTTAGCTACTGAAGACGGGGGAGTAGTGTATTTTGCTAAAAAAGTGGAATTAATCGTTCCAGACTGGGATAAAGTAATTCCAAAAAAAGGGAAAAAAATATATACAGATAAAGAATTTAAAAATAAGTTAATTGAAGAGTTTGGTGACAAATCTTGGGGAAAAGTAATTCTAAATGAAGTTCAATCATGGTGAAATTTTGAATATAGTAAATCACCAATTTAACAATCTTTATAAAGATAGTAACTTTAAATAAACTAATTTTGTAAAAAATTTAATTTTGAAACCTAAAAAAGCAATTGAAACATTAGCAATAACAACCAAAGTTGTTCTTCCAAACGATACCAATACATTAGGTAATTTATTTGGTGGTCAGCTCTTAGCATGGATGGATGTAATCGCAAGCGTTTCAGCACATCGTCATTGTAGGAGAGTTGTTGTAACAGCTTCTGTAAATAATGTATCTTTTAAAGAACCAATTTTACAATCATCAATTCTCACACTAGAATCCAAAGTTTCAAGGGCTTTTTCTTCTTCTATGGAAGTGTTTGTTGATGTTTTTGTAGAAGACCCTGTAAATGGTAAAAAAAGAAAATGTAACGAAGCCATTTATACTTTTGTTGCAGTGGATCAAAACGGTGGTCCAATTCAAGTTCCTGAAATAATCCCTGAAACAAACGAAGAAAAAGAAAGATACGAAGGTGCATTAAGAAGAAAGCAACTTAGTTTAATTTTAGCAGGTAAAATGAAACCTTCTGATGCCACTGAATTAAAAGCTTTATTTTTTTAAACCAAATTTAAATTTCTATTCCAAAAACTTTCAATTTTAAAATCGAACTTTGATATATTATTTTTTCCTTTGTAGGTGAAAATAAGTGTGACCATCATACGAACTTCCATCAAGACCTTTAACAGCGTATGTAATAAAATAAGTCCCTTCGGTAGATTCTTTCCCATCTTTTGTTCCGTCCCAATAAGTATTTGGATCGTTTTCATTGTACAATCCTTTTATTTCATACATTAAATTACCCCAACGGTTAAAAATTTGTCCATCAAATTCAGCTCCATTTTCTACTCCAATAGTATAAACATCGTTTTTCTTATCTCCATCAGGAGTAAAAATATTTGGTATATGCAAAACTACTGGATCAAAATTTATAACAATGATTTGAAAAGTAGTATCGTTTGAACAAACCCCATTGTCAGCTGTAAAAACAACAGTATAAACATCTATTGTTGAATATTCTGCGTTTTGTTCAGTTAAATTAGTTGTTGTTAAAATACTACTTCCATTGCCAAAATCCCAAGTATAAGTAGATGCATTTTGGCTTGTATTTGTAAAAGTTACATTTAAAGGTGGAGTTCCCATAGTTGAACTAGGAGTAATAATCGGAATTGGTTGAGCTAAAACATTAACAACCACATCGTCTTGAGAAGAGCATCCGTTTGAGCTTGAACCTGTCATTGTATAAGTAATAGTCCCAATGTTTGGAATAAAACTAACACTATCTGATATGCCGTTTGTCCAAGCATAATTATCAGCTCCAGTACCATAAAGAAGTAATGATTCTCCATAACATATAGTGGTGTCATTTCCAGCAAAAACAACTGGAGGGTCAATAATATAAATTGTTACTTGATCTGTACCCTCACAACCGTTATTATCTGTTCCAGTTACGGTGTAAGTTGTAGTATCAATTGGAGATACATCATGATTATCCCCAGCACCTAATCCATTGTCCCAATTATAAGTATTAGCTCCACTTGCCGAAATGTTTGTTGAACCACCTACACAGATGAAATCATCAGCACTTGCTGTAATAGTTGGGTTTGGATTAACGGTGAGGTTAAAAGTTATTGGTTGACCAATACAACCCCCAATGTAAGCAAATGCAGTTATTAAAGCATTACTTGTTTGATTTCCCTGGTTTTGACCTACAAAACTTGGAATATCAACAAAACCTGAATCTGCTAATCCAATATCTTCATTAGTATTTACCCAAACAAGATTTGTATTGTCAGTAAAAGTAAAATCAATTGGGTCAAAACCTTGATCAGCACAAACAGTTTGTGATTGAACAGGATCTACAACAGGAAAATCTGTTACGTTTATTGTAATTGTAGTATCATAAACACAACCATAATTGTCAATTACTTGATAAGTATAAAAGTGATCACCAAAAGTGTTGGGTTGTACAACAATCATTGTATCGGTTAATCCTGAAATAATTGTTGGATTAGGCATCCAATATTCATCAACTAAATGATTCACATAAGTTTCCATTTCTGGAAATAAAGCGGAATTAAAATACAAACCCCATTCAAAAATATATCCATCATCAACTCCCAAATTATCTCTAACATGTATCGTCCAATCACCGTTTAGAGGACAACCAATTAAATCTTGGAAATTTCCATCAGGTAAATATACTCCATCTGGGTTCATAGCAGTTCCATTTGAAATGGTTGTTGGAAGTGTATTTCCAGCAGCAAGTTCATCTCCCATTGTACCTAAAGTGTTGTTTACAGCAGAAAAGCAATATTCCCAGCCAATACCAGGTGTGCCATTCCCATTATCATCAGCATCACCTAAAAAAGTACCACCACCACCAAAACCACCTGGAATATTTCCTGGATCATAAGAATTAATTAAAGAAACTGCTGTTCCATTTGGACAGGTCAACCATACCTCAAGATCCCCAAGATAACTGTGTTCCATAGTTAAACAAATGTTTTGTAAATCACTTACATTTTGAAAAGTCAAAGTGCTGTCAAAATCATCCATATTAATTGTGGTTGAATATTCTTGTCCTGATCCATCTGGTAAATAGGTTAAACCAGCTATTGTTCCCCCTAATAAAAATGCTCCTGGAGGGAATTGAACTCCAACCGTGTCTTGTGGAGTTGCACCTCCAGTTATAATCAATTGTTGATTGATGCAAATAATAGTGTCTTCAGGTACTGTAGTTCTAAAAATGGGCTGTTGACTTACTCTAATTTTACAAGGCATTTGAAAGGTTTGAGGAAAAGCATCGCTTATTTCTAAAGACATATAGTAACCACTTCTTTGTGGAGGTACAAACCAGATGCTGTCATTATTTGGACCTACCCAATTGTTGCTAGTTTCCCAAAAAAAGTTAACATTATCAATATTTTGTGAGTATCCAAATCCATTATTTTCTAAAGAATATGGAAAAAGAGGTTTAGCTATTAATAAAACAGAATCACCTAGGCAAATATCAACATAACCAGTGTCTGCAGGATTTAAAGCGTTGTTTCCTTGTCCATTAATATAAGCTTCAATATGTAATTCAAATGGTTGAGGAGGATTTCCACATGAAATATTTGCTCCAAATCCAGTTCCTTCATTGCTTCCATCTGTAAGAAATCGTATTGTTAGACACCCACTTGGATTATTAATAAAACTTGCAGAATAACTTCCACCATTTGGGTTGATCCCGTTGTTTAGTTTACCAAGTAAAGGTGCATTTATATCTATTCCATCAAAAATATAAATGGTATCGCTAGCATCAACATCAAAGGAAAAACCTGCATTGGTTGCAAAAGTAACTGAAATTTTTGGTCCATTAGGCAAATCAGGGCAAAGTGTAATGGTTTCATCGCTTAAAGGTGGATAATTTCCCGCACCACCATTGTCTTCAAAATTTATAGCAGCACCATCGTTAAAATTTGCACAAGTTAAAGGAGTTTGATCTGCATCTGTAATATTAATTACTTGAGCATTTATAGAATTATATAAATTTAATAATAATACAAAAGAAAGAGAAATTATTTTTTTCATTTTTTAGTAGATTGAGTTTTTTCTTTTAACAATTTTTCATCAAGAGCAATACGAGGCAAAACACCCAGCATTTTATTTGTACCTTTAATTTTGTAATATTGGTATTTATCTTTTATTTCTAATCCAAGGGTTAAAAAAGTATGGGTTTGAGTTAAGTCAACTGTTATTTCTCCATCAAAAACAATAGATTTACTTTTTTCTTGAGGAATGTCACCTATAAAAATACCTTTATTTAATGCATTGATTAAAAATAGATATTCGTTGGGATTATCTTTTTGTATTTTTTTTATTTCGGAAGAATTGTATTTTACCAACAAACGTTGATCTATTTCTTGTGAAAAAAGCAAAGTGCTTAATATCAACATGCTAAATAAAAGTAGTTTTTTCATATTATATTTTAAAGATATGCAAATTTATTAAATCGTTCTAGATGACGTAATTTTTAATTAAAAAGTTGCATCAAAATTATATTTTTTTTATAGGAGTATTAAGAATATAAAATTCTCTATTTATAAACACAAAGTTGTTAAAAAAAATAAATTTAGATTTAAAATTGATTCAATATGAAATATTTTTCGTATATTCGCAATCCAAATGTGATAATTAAGTGCTTAAAAATAAATCAATAAATAGAAAACGAAAAAAAAAAGAATACAGTACAATTGTAATTGTAAATAAAAATAATCCTGCGACAAAGTCTATCACAATTGCCACAAAGCATCTCTCACGTTTAAAATATTATGTTTCCTCTGTTTTACTTCTAATTGTTTTTTTAGCTATATCATTGTATATTCAAAATAGAAAAGCAAATGAAAATCAACAGGCTCAAACAGAGCTTGATTATTTAAAAAATGAAGTATTAGCTCCAATGAGTACAGATACTTTAATTGCTCGAAGTTATATCAATAACATCGATAAACAATTGGAAAAAATTTCGTCATATTTATCAAAAAGGGGCGTTAAAAATCAAATTAAGCAGGGTGGAATTGACTACACAAAATTAAGTGCAATTGAATCTTATAAATACTATAATATTTATCTAAGTAGTTTATTAAAAAACTTAAAATATGTACCTTTAGGTTATCCTCATCGAAACAAAAGAGGATCTGGATTTGGATACAGAAGAAATCCTTTTAGTGGTAGAGGATCTGAGTTTCATTCAGGCGTTGATTTTGAAGGTAAAATTGGTGATGCAATTAAAGCCACGGCATCTGGCGTTATAACTATTGCTTCCTATCATTATGGTTATGGTCAATGTGTGGTAATCAAACACAAAAACGGATACGAAACCCTTTATGGTCATTTATCTAAAATACGTGTACGTTTAGGTCAAAAAGTTAAAACAAATCAAATCATAGGCGATTTAGGGTCAACGGGTAGATCAACTGGCCCTCATTTGCATTATGAAGTGAGATATTTAGGCAAACCCCTTAATCCTGCTCAATTTTTAGATTTAAACAATTAAAAAAAATTTTGTTATGGCAATGTTCGGTAAAAAAGAAAGAAACTTGGATAGTCAACAAATCGCAACAATCATTGCAGATGGTTGTCAAATTGACGGACAAATCCAATCCAATAGTAGTATTAAAATTGATGGAATAGTTAAAGGTGATGTAACAATTCAATCAGGAATAATTATTGGTTTAAGTGGAAAAGTAACGGGAGATGTAAAAGCTAAAGAAGCAGTGATTTATGGAACTTTAAATGGAAACATTTATGTCGAAAAACTTGAAATTCGGTCTTCTGGAAAAATAAATGGTGACATTCAAACAACTCAAATGGAAATGGAGTTTGGAGCTGTGTATAACGGAAGAGTAAATATGACTCCAACTAACACTTCAACCCCTTTAAAAACAATTAAAAAAGAACAAGAGAATGGTTTTATAGATAATAAACAAACAGCTCACATTTAAATTTAATTTTAAATAGAATTTCTTTATATTCTAATACAAGTTATTCATACATTTAAAAAAGAATTCTTTTAAAAAAATGTTAAAATTAATTTTATTCATATGAATTATATATCTTTGGCTGTTTTTAAATTTTAATGTAAAATGAAAAAAGTGATATTTATTGTAAGTGTATTATTTTCAACTCTTTTTTTGACTGCTCAAACAGATCCTGTTTTAATGGAAGTTAACGGAAAAAAAGTTACAAAATCTGATTTTTTACAAATCTATCTCAAAAATAATCCAACGCCAAAGTACGATAAAAAAACTTTAGATGAGTACATGGATTTATTTAAAAAATTCAAATTAAAAGTGGCTGAAGCAGAAGTTTTAGGTTACGATACAATTCCTCGTCTGAAAAAAGAATTAGAAGGGTATAGAAAATCGTTATCTGCTCCATATTTAGTGGACAATCAACTCAACGAAGCTTTAGTTAAAGAGTCTTATGAAAGATTAAAAAAAGAAATAAAAGCATCTCACATATTAATAAAAGTATCAGAAAATGCAAGTTCAGCAGACACTTTAGCTGCTTACAATAAATTGCTTGCACTTAAAAAAAGAATTGAAAATGGTGAAGATTTTGCAACTGTAGCAAAAGGAGCTGGTGGTTCTGAAGACCCTTCTGTATCTCAAAACGGTGGAGATTTAGGATATTTTACTGCATTTCAAATGGTTTTCCCTTTTGAACAAGCCGCTTTTAATACGCCAGTTGGTAAAGTATCAAATCCAATTCGAACTAAATTTGGTTATCATATCCTTAAAGTTTTTGATGTTAGACCAGCTAGAGGAACTATTACTGTAGCTCATATTATGGTTGCATTAAGTAAAGAAGATACTGAACAAGACAAAGAAAATGCTCGTAAAAAAATATACGAGATTCACGATAAATTAAAGCAAGGTGCAAGTTTTGAAGAAATGGTGACAAAATATTCAGACGATTTTAATTCAAATGAAAAAGGTGGTGTATTACCTCCATTTGGTTCTGGTACTACAACTCGAATGTTACCCGAATTTGAAGATGCAGCTTTCGCATTAAAATCGGAAGGTGAATTTTCTCAACCAGTTATGACTCCTTATGGTTATCATATTTTAAAAAGAATTTCATGGAAAGACATTGCTTCTTATGAATCAATGAAAAAAGAACTTCAAAATAAAGTGAAAAGAGATGAAAGATCTAAATTAACTCAAGATGTTTTTGTATTGAATTTAAAAAAAGAATACAATTATATTTCTAATAAAGACAAAGCGATTAAACCTTTTTATAAAAGTTTAGACTCTAATTATTTTTCTGGGAATTGGAAAAAAGAATCAATTTTGACGGATGAGGTTTTATTTACTCTTGCAAAACAAAATTATACTCAAAAACAATTTGCAGAATATTTAGCAAAAAATACCAATGCTTACCCTAAAAGCACATCAATTAATGATTTAGTCAATTTACAGTTTAAACAATGGGAAAAATCCAGTATTTTAAGTTTTGAAGAATCTCAACTTGAAGCTAAATATCCTGAATTTAAAGCATTAATGCAAGAATATCACGATGGAATTCTGTTGTACGAGGTGATGTCTGATAAAGTTTGGAATAAAGCAAGTAAAGATACCGCTGGATTAAGAGTTTATTATAATAATAATAAACAAAATTATATGTGGAAAGATAGGTTAAACGCTGTGGTTTATGAATGTGCTAACGCCGATGTTGCCAACTCTGTATATAAGATGCTTAAGAAAGACAAAAAAGATACCATCACATCAAAACATGTATTAGAAAAGATAAACAAAGATACTGAACTGAATCTTAAAGTGAAAACTAACAAATTTGAAGTTTCTGAAACGCCTTATTTGAAAGATAAAAATCTTCAAAAAGGACTAAATATACCTTATGACATCGACGGAAAACATTATGTAATAAAAGTAGAAGAAGTTCTACCTGCTGGTCCAAAATCAATTGATGAAGCAAAAGGAGTAATTACTTCTGATTATCAAAGTTATTTAGAAAAAAAATGGTTAGAAGAACTAACTCAAAAACATCCAATTAAAATTTATGAAGATGTTTTATATTCCATAGGTCAATAAAATATTGTTAATAATCATTAAAATCTTAAATATTGAGCAAAATAAAACTCAATTTTGCAATTGAACTATGAAATATACTATATTATTTACTTTTTTCCTATTTAGCTTTTCTTTTTTTTCTCAAGAAAAAAATTCCTACATCATTGATAAAATTGTAGCTCAAATTGGAAATAATCCTATTTTAAAATCTGATATTGAGAATAAAAAGATAGAATTTATTCAAAATGGCCAAAAATTAGATCAAATAACAGATTGTGACATTTTAGAACAACTTCTTTATCAAGGACTTTTACTTAATCAAGCAGAAATCGACAGTGTTCAAATAACGGATGCTCAGGTTGACGCTGAAATGGAAAACAGGATTCGAATCATTGAAAATCAAATCGGAGGTAGAGAAAAAATGGAACAGTTTTATGGAAAAACAATTACCGATATAAAAAATGAATTCCGTTCAACTATTAAAAAACGTATGCTTGCAGATGAAACGGAAAGAACACTTTTATCTTCTGTTTCTGTCTCCCCCAAAGAGATTGAAAAATTTTTTGATAAAATTCCTAAAGACAGTTTACCTTTAATTAGTTCACAACTTAGTTTTCAGCAAATCGTTGTTTTTCCTCAAATTACCGAACAAGACAAACAATTAGCAGTTAAAAAACTAAACGACATTAGAGAAGACATAATTTCTGGAAAATCTTTTGAAACACAAGCTCGCATACATTCTCAAGACCCTGGAAGTTCACAACAAGGAGGGTATATAGAAGCTTCAAGAGGCATGATGGTTCCTCAATTTGAATCGATTGCTTTTAGTTTGAAACCAAGTGAAATTAGTACTGTTTTTGAAACGGATTACGGTTATCATATTATTCAGTTAATCGAAAGAAAAGGTGATGAATATAAATGTCGTCATATTTTAATTGTACCTGAATTTAACAGAGAAAGTTTAGCTCAATCAAGTGAGATGATGGAAGAATGTTTTAAAAAATTAAGTGACAAAAGCATTACATGGGATGAAGCAGTTGAAAAATATTCAAATGATAAAAACACAAACAAAAATAAAGGTGTTATTACTAATCCAATTACTGGTGAAATCCTTTGGAGTATGGAAGATTTAAATCAAGTAGATCAACAGATTTATTTATTAACAGACAACATGAAAGTCGGTGATTTCTCAAGTCCCTCGTTTTATTTTGATTTTATTGAAAGAAAACAAGGAATTAGAATTGTTCGTTTGATGGAAAGAACACAACCGCATGTGGCAAATTTAAAAGAAGATTACCCTTTAATTTTAAGAGCAGCTGAAAATCAAAAACACGAAGAAAAAATAAAACAATGGGTAAGCTCAAAAATTTCAGGTGCTTACATTCGTATTGATAAAGAATATCAAACTTGCACTTTTAAAAATTCTTGGATAAAAAACCTTTAATTATAATTTATGTCAGACGTTCAATTGGCTAATCGCTTAGTAGAAGATTATCGTATTTTAAAAAGTGAGATCCACAAAATAATTGTTGGTCAAGATGAAGTAATCGATCAAGTTTTAATGTCAATTTTTTCTAAAGGACATGCCTTGTTGGTCGGTGTTCCTGGATTAGCAAAAACTTTATTAGTAAATACTATCTCTCAAACATTAGGCTTACATTTTCAAAGAATACAATTTACTCCTGATTTAATGCCATCAGATATTATCGGCTCTGAAATATTAGATGAAAACAGACAATTTAAATTTGTTAAAGGACCATTATTTGCAAACATTATTTTAGCAGATGAAATTAATCGTACTCCACCAAAAACCCAATCTGCTCTTTTAGAAGCAATGCAAGAAAAATCTATAACGGCAGCAGGACAAACCTATAAATTACCGTTGCCTTTTTTTGTATTAGCCACTCAAAATCCAATCGAACAAGAAGGGACCTATCCACTTCCAGAAGCACAATTAGACCGATTTATGTTTAATGTTTGGGTGGATTATCCTAGTTATCAAGAAGAGTTGTCCATAGTAAAATCTACTACATCTGAACAAATTCAAGAAGTTAATCAAGTTTTAAATGCTTCTCAGATACTAGAATATCAAGATTTGATAAGAAGAATTCCTGTTCCTGATAATGTTTTGGAATATGCGGTGAAACTTTGTGGAAAAACAAGAGAAAATTCAGAATTTGCTGGAAAATTAACTAAAGAATTTATTAGCTGGGGAGCTGGACCAAGAGCGTCTCAATATTTAATTATAGGAGCTAAAGTAAATAGTGTTTTAAATGGAAAATACTCACCTGATATTGAAGATGTTAAAGCAATTGCAAAACCTGTTTTAAGACATAGAATTGTAAGAAATTATAAAGCTGAAGCTGAAGGATATTCTATTGATAAAATCATTGAAGAATTAATGAATAGCTAATCATTTGATTAGAATTTTATATTTTTGTAAATAAAATTTCAAAATGAAAAAGATTTTATTATTATTTTTTGTATTTTTTTTACTTTTTTCTTGTGGAGTTAAAATACCTTTTACCGAAGAATTAAAAACAAAATATGAATTAGAAGAATCTAATCTAAAAAAGATTCAATTCTATATCTCTTCAACAATGATTTTAGTTAGAAGTAACAATCAGGAAAACAAAGGAACAGAAGATGGAAAATTAGTGGATGCTCAAAACAAAGTGGAAAACAGAATAATAATTCCATCAGGTACGAAATGTATTTTAGAATCTATTGAAGATGACGAAACTTATATTGTTCGTTTTGAACCAGGTAGCAATAAAGTTTTGAGGTTTAAAACACGTAAAGGAAATTCTAACGGTCGTTTATATTTAGATGCAAAGTGGGATGGTCAAAAGGGGGGTGAAATTGATTATGGCAATCTAGTTTATTATGCTACACCTGAATCAGGATCAGCAATGCTTTTAGTGATTACTAAAAAACTTGTTAAGACTAAAAGAAAAGATAGAGTCGTAAAAGGAATGAAAGTGTAAAAATCTTTTATCTTTTATATAATGAAATATAATAGTGTATCGTTTTTTCAATTCCTGAATCAAAGGATGTTTTCGCTGACCATTGAAGTTCCTTTTTAATTTTTGAAGAGTCAATCGCATATCTTCTATCATGCCCCGCACGGTCTTTCACAAAAACAATATATTTTTTGTAAGATTCATTGTTTCCTAAAGGTAAAATTGAATCCAGTTTTTCTAAAATAATATTGACCATTTCTAAATTAGTAAGCTCAAAATTCCCTCCAATATTATATTTTTCACCAATTTTACCTTTATTAAATAATTGTAAAATCGCTTCACAATGATCTTCCACATAAAGCCAATCTCTTACATTTAATCCATCTCCATATATTGGTATAGGTTTTTGTGCAATAGCATTTCTTATTATTGTAGGAATCAATTTTTCATTATGCTGGTGTGGGCCGTAATTATTAGAACAATTTGTTATATTAATATTTAGTCCGTAAGTATGAAAATAGGAACGGACAAGTAAATCACTAGACGCTTTGCTTGCACTATATGGACTATTAGGTAAATAGGATGATTGTTCATTGAATAAGCCCGTTGCACCTAAACTGCCATAAACTTCATCTGTTGAGATATGAATAAATTTTGATTTTTTAAACCCTTCACGTAGTTCAAATTTTTCATTTAACCATAAATTTTTAGCATTTTCAAGTAGGTTAAAAGTACCTAAAATATTAGTATTAATAAAATCAGCAGGAGAATGAATGGAATTGTCAACATGCGATTCTGCTGCAAAATGAACAACTGAATCAAATTGATATTTTAAAAATAAATCTTTAAGTAATTCAAAATCCACTATATCTCCTTGAACAAAAGTGTATTTTGGAGAATCTTTTACTTCGTCTAAATATTTTATGTTAGATGCATAGGTAAGATTATCTAAGTTAACAAGATGATAGTCTTTGTTCACTTTCAGAAATTTCAAAATAAAATGTGAACCAATAAATCCACAACCGCCAGTAATTAGTATATTTTTCATAATAGATTTATACATTCATTAAAACTTGTTAAGTGCTTGTCTTTTTCAGACACAATAATTTCATTTTCTTTTAATTTCCAATCAATGTTTAGTTTTTTATCATTCCAAATTATTCCTATTTCTTCCTTTGGACTATAGATATTATCTACTTTATAAGAAAAAATGGCATTTGAACTTAAAACTATAAAACCATGTGCAAATCCTTTTGGAATAAAAAGTTGTTTTTTGTTTTTATCATTTAAAATTGTTGAAAAATGTTTTGAAAATGTATTTGAGTTTGGTCTTAAATCAACAACTACATCTAGAACTTCTCCTTTTACTACCCGTACTAACTTAGACTGAGAAAATGGTTCTTTTTGGTAATGCAATCCTCTAAGTGTACCATACAAAGACATAGATTCATTATCTTGTATAAAAGTTGTGTTAAGCTGGGCATTTAAAGTTTGATTAAAAGATTCTAAAAAATATCCTCTTTGATCCAAATGAACAGTTGGAAGAATTTCATATAAACCTTCAAATGCTGTTTCTAATATATTCATGAATTTAACTTGTTTTTTAAATACTGACCATATTCATTTTTGCTCACTCTATCAATTAATTTAATAAATTCTTCTTTGTTAATGTATTTTAAATCATATACGATTTCTTCAATACAAGCAATCATTAAACCTTGACGTTTTTCAATTGTTTGAATAAAAAGACTCGCTTCAAGTAAAGATTCATAAGTACCTGTGTCTAACCAAGCAAATCCTCTTCCTAAAGTTTGAACTTTTAATTCTTTACTTTTTAAGTATAGTTGATTGATTGATGTAATTTCTAATTCACCTCTATCTGATGGAGTAATGGATTTTGACAATTCAATTACATTATTAGGATAAAAATAGAGGCCAGTTACAGCATAATTTGATTGAGGATTTGTTGGTTTTTCTTCAATAGAAGTTACCTCTCCTGTTGTGTTGTATGTTGCCACGCCATATCTTTCAGGATCTTTTACATTATAACAAAAGATACATGCTTTTTTTTCTTTTTCAACTATTTCAATAGCGTTTTTCAATTTTTTTATTAAATCATCACCATAAAAAATATTATCTCCTAAAATTAAACAAACAGAATCATTGCCAATAAACTTTTCACCAATTATAAATGCTTCAGCAATACCATTTGCTTTTTCCTGAACAGCATACTCTATTTTGATGCCTAATTGTTTCCCATTCCCAAAGAGAAGTTGAAAAAACTCTACGTTTTCTCTGTTTGTAATGATTAATATTTCTTTTATTCCTGAAAGTAATAGTACCGATAAAGGATAATAAATCATTGGTTTATTATATATTGGTAAAAGCTGTTTAGATACAGCAATGGTTACTGGGTGTAATCTACTTCCAGTTCCACCAGCTAAAATAATTCCTTTCATTCTACAAACCTAATTATTTTTTGATTTATACATTATAATTTTTGAAAAATTTCAGTTAAATAAACAGATAATTTAAAATACAAAACAAAACTTAAAAAAAATATATTATAACAAGCTGTTATTCAGTATTATAGAATAAAGTTTAAAAAAAAGTTAAAAAAAATTTGCTATTTAATTATTTAGTATTAACTTTGTCCCGTAATTTAAGAAAATATGTTTATGAAAAAGATTTTATTATTAGGTTCTGTAGTGGTGTCAACCTTGTTGAGTGCACAAACAGATTTTAAAAAAACAGCCATAGAGTTAGAGTATGGTATTAATAAGCCAGTTAGAAGACAAGGTAATGCGAATGTTGTGAACTATGTACACGCTGGTCTTGGTGTAAGATATAATGTGACTAACATTTTCGGTTATCGATTAGGTTTGGCTTTTGACCAATTTAATGACGATGGTACAACTGCAGTTGCTTTCACAAATAATTTTATTAATTTGAAAGTTGAAGGAACTGTGGCTTTAGGAACAATTTGTAACATTTCTCAATGGACAAATCGTGTTAACTTTATGTTACATGCTGGTCCAGGGATGTCTTTTTTAATGAGATCTACTGATGCTGTAACGCCAAATGCAAGATTGGATAAACAAGTAAGTATAAATTTTGGTTTGTCAACTATGTTTAAAATCATCCCTAATTTGTCTGCATGGATAGATGCAGGTTTTACTTCGGGTATTCAAGGACAATGGACTTACAGTATGGATGAATGGACTGAAGATAAAGCTGCATTAAGAGGTTTAGATAAGACTCATGTAAATTTAGCTTTAGGTTTTTCTTATTACTTAGGTGATCAAGCTGAACATGCTGATTGGACTCCAAATCAAGTAGGTAATCCTGCAGAGTTAGAAGCTTTAAAAGCAAAAATTGCCAAAGCTGAAAAAGACATGATGGATGATGATAAAGATGGTGTTCCTAACTATATTGATCAAGAACCAGGTACAGCAGAAGGTGCTAATGTAAATACAAAAGGTGTTACTGTAATTGAGAAAAAAGTAGTTGATATTGATGGTGATGGAGTATTAGATGTGAACGATTTCTGTCCTACTATCAAAGGTGTTGCTTCTGCTAATGGTTGTCCTGATAAAGATGGTGATGGAGTTTATGATTTCGTTGACAAATGTCCTAACGCTGCTGGTTTAGCTGCAGATAATGGTTGTCCAGTAGTTAAAGAAGCTGTTAAAAACTTAATGACTAAAGCGATGAAAGGAGTTCAATTTGATTCTGGAAAAGCTTCAATCATTAAAAAATCATTACCTATCTTAGATGAAATGGCTAAAGTAATGTTGGCTAATCCTTCTTACAATTTATCAATTGAAGGTCATACAGATAATGTTGGTGTTCCTGCAAATAACTTAAAACTTTCTGATGATCGTGCAAAAGCTGTAAGAGCTTACTTAGTTGGAAAAGGTGTTGCTGAAGGAAGAATGAAAGCTCAAGGTTTTGGAGATACTCAACCAAAAGCAAGTAATAAAACTAAAAAAGGACAAGCTGAAAATAGAAGAGTAGAATTCAAAGTAAGCTTCCAAGAATAAAAATTTAATAACTTAAATTATAAAAAAGAGTTCCAATTGGAACTCTTTTTTTATTTATAATAATTAATTTTGCATCGATTTATGCAAGAAAATAAAAGGTATAATCAAAGAGGTGTTTCTTCTCAAAAAGAAGATGTTCATAAAGCAATATCAAACTTAGATAAAGGAATGTATCCTAAAGCATTTTGTAAAATTGTGCCTGATTATTTAGGAAATGATGATCAATATTGCGTTGTAATGCACGCCGATGGAGCAGGAACAAAATCTTCCTTAGCATATTGTTATTGGAAAGAAACTGGTGATCTTTCTGTTTGGAAAGGAATTGCTCAAGATGCAATCGTTATGAATATTGATGATTTACTTTGTGTTGGTGCAACAGAAAATATTTTAATCTCTTCAACAATAGGAAGGAATAAATTACGAATTCCAGGAATTGTAATCTCTGAAATTATTAAAGGTTCTGAAGATTTTTTAGAAAATTTGCGTTCTTATGGTATTTCAATATTTTCAACTGGAGGTGAAACTGCTGATGTCGGTGATTTAGTTAAAACAATTATTGTTGATTCTACAGTAGTTTGTAGAATGAAAAAATCAGACGTTATAGATAATTCAAATATTTCAGTAGGTGATGTCATCGTTGGTTTGTCTTCTTTTGGTAAATCTAGTTATGAAGAAGAATATAATGGTGGAATGGGAAGTAATGGATTAACTTCAGCTAGACATGATGTTTTTAAAGATTTAAATAAAGTTTATCCCGAGTCATATGACAATCAAATAGAATCTAAATTCGTTTATTCTGGAAGTAAATCACTTTTAGATAAAATTGAATTTACTCCTCTAAATGCAGGTAAACTAGTTCTTTCTCCAACTAGAACTTATGCTCCAATTATTAAAAAAGTATTGGACAAATATAGAAAAGAAATTCATGGGATTGTGCATTGTAGTGGTGGTGGTCAAACTAAAATTTTACACTTTATTGATTCGTTACATGTGATTAAAAATAATCTGTTTTCACTTCCCCCTCTTTTTAACTTAATTCATAGCGAATCCAATACATCTTATAGAGAAATGTATGAAGTCTTTAATATGGGACACAGAATGGAATTATATGTTCCAAAAGAGATTGCTGACGATATAATTCAAATTTCAAAATCATTTAATGTCGAAGCACAAGTAATTGGTTATGTCGAAAAAAGTGATAGTAAAAAATTAACAATTGAATCCGAATTTGGTCGTTTTGAATATTGATTATGAATGAATTATTACAAAAATTAGAAGCAATTTATTATCGTTTTCAAGAGGTAAGTACACTTATCGTAGATCCTGATATTATTTCCGACATGAGTCGTTTTGTTAAATTAAATAAAGAATATAGAGATTTAGAAGATATTGTAATTGTTTATAAAAAATATAAAAATATTTTAGATAATATTTCTAATACTCAAAATTTGTTGCAAAATGAACAGGATGCAGAAATGAGAGAAATGGCCAAACTTGAATTAGACGAGCTTGAAAATCTAAAACCTGCTTTAGAAGAAGAAATTAAATATCTATTAATTCCAAAAGACCCTGAAGACGACAAAAATGCAATAATGGAATTAAGAGCTGGTACAGGAGGAGATGAAGCTTGTATTTTTGTTGAAGATTGTTTTAGAATGTACACTTTATTTTTCAAAGAAAAAGGTTGGAATTATGAAGTATTAAATTCACAAGAGGGAGGAACTAAGGGCATTAAAGAAATCGCCTTAGAAATTACCGGTGAAGGAATTTATGGTATGTTAAAATTTGAATCTGGAGTTCATCGAGTTCAACGTGTACCCGAAACAGAATCGCAAGGAAGAGTTCATACTTCAGCAATTACTGTTGCTGTTCTTCCTGAAGCTGAAGAAGTAGATTTTGAATTAAACATGAGTGATGTTCGTAGAGATACTTTTCGTGCAAGTGGGGCTGGCGGTCAACATATTAATAAAACCGAGTCTGCAATACGATTGACACATATTCCTTCTGGTTTAGTTGTTGAATGTCAAGACGGTCGATCTCAACATAAAAATTTAGAAAAAGCTATTTCAGTATTAAGATCTAGATTGTATCAAATTGAGTTAGATCGAGTTCATGATGAAAGAGCAGCTCATAGAAAAACCTTGGTTTCAACAGGCGACAGGTCGGCTAAAATTAGAACGTACAATTATCCTCAAGGTCGAATAACAGACCATCGAATTAATAAAACAATTTATAATTTAAGTAGTTTTATGAATGGTGATATTCAAGACATGATTGACGCATTAAAAATGGCAGAAAACGCTGAAAAGATGAAAGGGGATAATTAGGTAAGTTTGTTCTTTTAAATTTATTTTGAAAACTTCTTATAATTCTTCATAAGAATCAAAATCGTCGTCTTTATTATTTTTGTTATTATATAATTTACTATCAACTGACATCAATGGTCTTCCAGAAACAAGGAACATAAAACCATTTAACAATTTTATAATAATTCCCATTAAAATAAAAAAACCTACTAGTTTGAATATCATTCCAAAAAAGAAACTTTTTTCTATGCTTAATATGTTGTAGTAAAACCATTTACTGATAACATTTGTTGCAATTTGTGGATAAATAATAAAGAGAAAAAAAATGCTTATTGAAAAAAATATACTTCCTAATTCAGCATAATAATTGTAACCCATTTGTATAAAAGGTAATTTGTTTTGTGCAAATTGAAATAAATTTTTTCGATTTTCTTGATTTTGCAACTTTCCAACCAAATACAATATCAATACAAATCCTGAAAAAATAACATCAGAAAAAACAATTTCATTGAATTGATCATTTCTATAACAGAATAAAAAGGATACGTTTACAATTAAAAAGTATTGAATGTATTTAAAAAAATATATTTCATATATCGATTTTGACCTTTTTGAGGTAATTAGTGTATAACTTAATTGAATAAAAAACCAAATAAAAGAAAATATTCCTAACACTACTCCTAAACGAAATGCGATTTCAATAAACTTCACTTCACAAAATTAAAAAATAAACGCTTTTAAAATTAGATTTTAAGTTGCTAAAGCAAATTATTTATAATTTAGTACATATTAAAATCATTTGAGATCTATAAATCATTTTAAAAATCATTCAATAATATTTTATGAAAAAACAAACTTTAATTTTATTTTATTTTTTATCAATATATGTAATCATTCAATTTATATGGTGGGGTTACCTCTTGATTAAAATGACAAATGAATTTAAAGCTGTTCATCAGGTTACTGGTAATAAAGTCTCAATGATAATTGGAGAAGGAACGGTTTTTTTACTTATATTATTGTTCGGATTATGGAAATTGAAATCCTCTATTACCAAGGAACAAGAGTTAAGCAAACGACAACACAACTTTTTATTGTCGGTAACACATGAATTAAAAACACCTTTAGCATCTATTAAATTATATCTTCAAACATTGTTAAAACACCAATTAAGCCCTGATAAAAACAAAGAACTTTTAGAAAAAACATTAATAGAAAACAAACGTTTAGAAGAAGTTGTTGAAAGCATTTTGCTCTCTGCAGCTATCGAAAACAAACAAATTGAAACTCAAAATAATTGGATAGATTTGCTTCAATTATTAAATGATTTAAAAATCAAATACAATCAAAAATATCAAAAAGAATGGATAAAGATTTACCACAATCAACCTACTTGTTTTTTATATATTGACGAGTTTATTTTTAAAACAATCTGTATAAATTTAATTGAAAACGTGCAAAAATATGTTGGTATAAATGAAATTTTAGAAATTCATATTCAAAACGACCAACAAATAAACATTTCTTTTATAGACAAAGGGGAGGGGATACCAGAAAAATATCACAGTCAATTGTTTGAAAAATTTTTTAGAATTGGAGAAGAAGAAACACGCAAAACAAAAGGAACTGGACTGGGATTATATATAGTTAAAGAATTTGTTAATATCAGTAACGGTAAAATTGAATATTTTTTAAACAAGCCAAAAGGTTCTGTCTTTAAAATCACCCTACCTCAAGCTCATCAATCAAAGTGAGAATTTCATCTATTTGATAAGCTTTGTTAATATGAAATGAACCCGAAGAGTCTCTTTTAAGTTGTATTAATGTTCCGCCTGAATTTAATTTTTTTCCAAAATCATTTGCAATACTTCGTATATAAGTTCCTTTAGTACAATGTATCTTGAATTCTATTTCTGGAAAATTTTCTGTATTTATTTTAAAATCAAAAATTTCTATTTGTTGTGGATTTAATTCTATGTTTTGACCTTTTCTTGCTGACAAATAAGCTCTTTTACCATCGATTTTTTTTGCTGAAAAAAGCGGGGGAATTTGATTTTGTTTACCAATAAAAGATTTACAAACCCTTTCCATATCTTCTTTCAAAATATGTTGTGTTTCAAATTCCTCAGAATATTCTGTTTCTAAATCAAAAGAAGGTGTGGTTTTTCCTAAAAGTATTTTTCCTGAATACCATTTACTTTCTTGCTGTATCTTTTCGATTTCTTTTGTTTTTTTACCTGTACAAAGGATAAGTAATCCTTCTGCTAAAGGATCTAAGGTTCCTGCATGACCCACTTTAATTTTTTTTAAACCCAATTTTCTTTTAATATGCCATCTTATTTTATTGACAACATCAAAAGATGTCCAGCCATAAGGTTTGTTAATAAGTAATATTTCTCCGTTTATAAAATTCATTCCACAAAATTAATCATTAATAAAGTTTGAATTCGTTAAATAATCTATACTTAATGTAACTTAATAGAATTATTTTCGTAAAAGCTATTTAAAGTTTTATTAAAAAAGTTAAAATTTTTTAACAAAAGATGTGTTAATTAAATAATTTTATTTATTTTAGTGCCCAAATGCAGAGGTCTTTTCCAATGCTATGGTTAGTTAAATGAGTGTAAACCAATACCATTTATGAAAAAATTTTTATTATCAATTACTACAATTTTGGCTTGTTCAAGTCAAATGATAAATGCACAACAGGAAAAATTGTTGACGCATTTTATTTATGATAAGATGACAATCAATCCAGGATCAACTGGAATGAATGATGGAATAACTGGTACGATTATTTATCGTAATCAGTGGGATAAGATTAATGGAGCTCCCAATTCTGTGTTATTTAATGTTGATGCAAACGTTAATAGGTATTTACCTGTTAATTTGGGTCTATCATTTTATCACGATGCCATCGGTCACATGCGTCAAAATAACGTTCTTCTTAATGTATCATTTCCTTGGCAGCTTGGAGGTGGTAGAGAATTGGGTATCGGACTGGGTCTTGGTATGGTGAATGTTGGATTTAATGGTGATTGGATTCCATCTGGAGGTGATTATACCGACCCGCTTTTACCTGCATCAGGTGGAGGTGTTAATTTAGATGTTAACTTAGGTTTGTTCTATAAAACATTGAATAAGTTTTATGCAGGGCTTTCTATGACTCACTTAAGTGGAGCTGAATTGAAAAATATAAACTACAATAATGCAAGAAACTTATTTGTATTAGTTGGTAAAGGTTTAAATTTAGATGATCAAGGGGTTAAACGTATAGATATTCAAATGTTAATGAGAACAGAGTTTGTGAAATTCTCTACTGAGTTAAATGCAAGATTTTTTTATAACAGTTTATATGCTGGGGCTACTTACCGATTAAGTGATGGATTAGGAGTAATGTTGGGTTATGATAGCGGAAAAATTGGCATAGGATATTCTTATGATTTAACTTTGAATAAATTAAGAACAATATCAAAAGGATCTCATGAGTTCTTTTTGAAATATAGATATATAATTCCAGAACCACCGGTACAAAAATCAAAACACCCACGTTGGTTGTAGGATAAAATAATAATTGAAAATGTAACCATTTTTGCATAATTTCCGTTATATCACAAAATTGATCCTGTAGAATGTTAATGTGAGATTCGGATAATTTAAAAATAGGAAAAATGAAAAAACTGTTTTTTGTAGGACTAATTGCTGTTTTACTCGTATCATGTAAGTCTAAAACTGGTCATGTGACAGGTGTTTTAGGACGTCCCATATTTCAACCTGAGATTCCATTAGGAATGGTTTATATCAACTCTGGTTCATATACAATGGGCGAAAACGATCAAGATGTTCCATTTTTGCATCAAACTAGAGCAAAAACGGTTTCTGTTCAAGCATATTATATGGATCAAACAGAAATCACTAATAATGAATATCGCCAATTTGTGACTTGGGTAAGAGATTCAATTGCTCGTGAAAAAATTTATATTGGCTTAGAAGACGACGAAGAAGCACAAGACTATATAAATTATAAGGAAAAATATTTTAATGAAACAGAAATGGCTGTTGCTGAATTTGATCCTTCAAATAGAGCAGAAAATAGAGCTGTATTTGCTTTAAATTGGGATAGAGAGTTTGATTATAACGATTTAGAAAATGAGCAAATCATGCCATTATTAGCTGATATGTATTATCCTCAACCAGAACGCTTCTATAAAAAACGAGAAATTGATACAAGAAAATTAAATTTTAAATATTTTTGGATTGATTTAAAAGAAGCCGCTAGAAGAGGTAGAATAGACATTGTACCAAATGGTTATGACAATCAAGGAAATAAAATTGCAGATAATCATCGAATGTTGAATACTCCAAAACATCCTTTTACAGAAGAAGACCAAGGTATGGATAAAGATATGGGGTTCTTTAATAAAAAAGGTCAAAATAATGCAATTAGAGGTCACGAAAATAGAGAACGATTTATAATTAATGAAGAAGTAAATGTTTTCCCAGACACATTATGTTGGGTACGTGATTTTACTTATTCTTTTCATGACCCAATGACAAATATGTATTTTTGGCATCCTGGATATGATAATTATCCAGTAGTAGGTGTTACTTGGGTTCAAGCTAAAGCTTTTAGTATATGGCGTTCACAATTATTAAACACATGGTTGTCATCAATGGGGGAATTATATGTAAATGAATTTAGATTACCCTCTGAAGCTGAATGGGAAAGAGCAGCGAGAGGAGATTTAGCATTATCTGCTTATCCATGGGGTGGGCCATACATTAGAAATGAATCAGGTTGTTTTCTTGGAAATTTTAAACCAATGAGAGGTAGATACTTTGAAGATGGAGGTTTCCATACTGTAAAAGCATTTTCCTACAATCCTAATGATTTCGGCTTATATTGTATGGCAGGAAATGTATCAGAATGGTGTGAAACAGCATATGATGAGTCAATGTATGAATTTTCTAATGATTTAAATACTGAGTATAGATACGATGCTATGGATTGGGATCCACCATCAATGAAACGTAAAGTTTTAAGAGGTGGTTCTTGGAAAGATATTGGTTATTATTTACAAACTTCTACTCGTACATACGAGTATCAAGATACTGCTAAATCCTATATAGGATTCCGAAATGTGATGACACACATCGGTAGAGGAGGTAAAAACTTTTCTGCTGAGGGTAGCGAAGATGTTCAAAGCGATATACAATTACGCTAGAACTTTATCAATGTTTAATTAAACTTTTAAAAACCTTAAAAAAACAAATTCTATGAAACCAGGAAGTAAAGGATGGAAAAAATTTATGGCCAAACTATATGGGTTTGGAGCAGCAGTCGTAATCGTTGGGGCATTATTTAAAATTCAACACTGGCCAGGTGCAAGTCCCATGTTAATTTTAGGATTAGGTACAGAAGCGATAATCTTTATCTTTTCTGCATTTGAACCAATTCATGAAGATCCCAATTGGGAGTTGGTATATCCTGAATTAGGATTAGGTCATAGTGAAGACTTAGATCATGATGCAATTTCAAGTTCACGTAAAAAAGATGGAGGAATTTCAGAACATCTTGATAAAATGCTTGAAGAAGCGAAAATTGATGGTCAATTAATTGAACGATTAGGAGATGGGATGAGAACTTTAGGAGAGAATGCTCGTCAACTTAATGAAGTTGCAGGAGCTGCAGCAGCAACAGATACTTATGTGAACAGTTTGCAAGCCGCTTCAGATAAGGTGTCCTCATTATCAGATGCTTATGAAAGAGCCTCTTTGTCTATCTCTGGTTTAACTTCAGATGCTGCTGAAGGAGAATCTTTTGGAGAACAAATGCAAAAAGTTTCTCAAAACTTATCTGCTTTAAATAATGTATATGAATTACAATTAAAAGGTTCTTCTTCACATTTAGAAGCTACTGAAAGATTCCAATCACAAGTAATGGATATGATGCAAAATTTAGCTGATTCAGTTGAAGATACTAAACGATACAAAGACAACATGGCAATGCTATCCAGAAATTTAACTGATTTGAACAGTATTTATGGAAACATGTTAAAAGCTATGACAATTTCTAGAGACTAAGAAGTTTCTATTATTTAAATATTAACAAACCAGAAATTGTAAAAAGAAATGGCAGGAGGAAAGGAAACCCCAAGGCAGAAGATGATAGGTATGATGTACTTAGTACTTACCGCACTTTTGGCTCTTAATGTATCGAAATCTATCTTGGACGCATTTGTTGCAATTGAGGAGAATACTCAAAAAGCAAACATTACTCACTACGAACGTGGTGAAGCGGCAAGAAAAGCTTTAGTTGAAGAGTTTGAAACAGCTACTAAAGATGAAGCAGGTCAACAAAAGAAGAAAAAAGTTAAGTTTTATTTGGATATGATTTCAAAAATTGATGCTGAAACAGCAAAAATGGTTGAAGAAATTGATAAAATTAAATTAGATATTCTTGAAAAAAGTGGAGAAAACGTATCAGAGTATAAAGATAAAGAAGAGGAAGTAATTCTTTGGAAAAAATACGACAAAAAGAACTCACCACTTTTACCTATTAGAATGAACTTGATGGCTGTTCAAGCTAAAGACCAATATGATGTACCTATGCATGAAATAGTTGGAGAAGACATTAAAAATCCAACTGGTTCTGGTTTAACTTTATGGAAAAACTACAATAAATACCGTAAGTTTTTAACTGAAAGTTTAGGTACCTATAAAGATGGTGATAAGCCATGGTCTTTTAAAGCTAAGGATATAAATAATCATAAAGATAATGCTGATTTGGTGAAACAAGTTCAAAAAATGATAGCATCAAACAAGGTTAATCCTGAAGATGTTGGCGTTTTGGAGCAAGTTTACACCGAACTTTCTAAACAAGAAAGATCAAAAGTACATGACATGGAAGGAGTACATTGGATAGGAAAAACATTTGACCATTCTCCTTTAGTTGCTGCAATTGCGTCATTATCAGCAATGCAACAAGAAATTTTGTCTGCTAGAGCAACTGCTGTTAACCACTTAAAAGGCAAAGTGTCAACTGGTGAGTATTCGTTTAATAAAATTATGGCATTGGCTTATGGTCCACCGATTGCAAACAATGGTGATGAAGTAGAAGTTCAAGTAATGATGGCTGCTTATGACTCTGATAATCAACCTGTGGTTACTTCTAATAGTGGTTCAATTACCATTGCTAATGGACAAGGAGTTGTTAAAACAAAAGTTTCTGGGTCTGGTGAAATGACTTTATCTGGAACAGTAGCAATAAGAAACAAATCTGGTGTTGAGAAAAAAGAACCATGGACATTACCAATTAAGATAATGAAACCAGAAGGAACTGTTTCTTTACCAGATATGAATGTGTTATATCGAGGTTATGAAAATAAAGTGGAAGGTGTAGCGTCAGGTTATGACCAAACTGTATTAAATGGAAGTAATGTTGAATTAAGAAAAGTCGCTAAAGGTTATATTGGTTTCCCTGGAAGTGGAAAAACAGCCACCATAACTATTAGTGGTAAAAATACCGTAACTAATAAAACAGTTAGTTTAGGTTCGTTTACTTTTAGAGTAATGAATTTACCTCCAGCACAAGTTTATTTTGGACAAGCAGGTAATGGAGGTTCAGCAAGTAAATTTGAAACTCGATTATTTACAAAATATCCACCTGAAATTCCGTTAAATGTTCAATTTACAACTTTAAGTTGGGAAATGGAATTTATGGGTAGATCTGTAAAAGGTAGTGGAAATCAAATTGATGTTGCCGCTCAAAATTTATTAAAACAAGCCCGTCCAGGTGCAAATGTTTCCTTTATTGTTGATTATATCGGTCCTGATAAGGTGAGAAGAAAAGGAGTTTGCGTAGTCAAACTATAACATTTAAAAAGGATGAAAAAATGAAAAAGTTAATTGTAAGTGCAGTATTTTTAGTCAGTTCTTTGGTTTATATGGCTCAGCCAGAAATCAATGGAGGGCCAATAAATGTACCGTCAGAAAATATAGTTGATGGTATTTATATTCAGGAACACATTCCAACAAAACGTTTAATTCCTTATGAATTTGTAAGAGAGGCGGACGTTATTTGGAGTAAACGTGTGTGGCGAACAATAGATATGCGCGAAAAAATTAACCATCCTATTTATCTGCCTCATGATGATTTCTCAGGTGGTGTGTGGATTAGACACGCAACGAGATGGTCTTTATGGACAGTAATTCGTACACACATTTTAAATGGAGATTTAAAATTGTTTGATCCAGAATGTCCTTATGCAATCGGACGTTTGTTTGATGGTGATCAATTTAAATATCCAGTAATACCAGAACCTGGAAAAAATTATTATACTGATTCGGTATTCAAAAATGATGTGTTTCGATTTTTTGGTCGTTTAGGTCCACAAAGTGAAACTGCATTATCAAATTTTGATGGTAGTGGAGATTCAGTGATTTTAATGCCTGATGGATCTTTTCAAACAATTTATCCTCCAAGAGATACTTTATGGATTTCTTCAAAAGAGATAATTCAATATCGAGTGAAAGAGGATTGGTTTTTTGATAAAGAAAGATCTCAAATGGACGTTAGAATAATTGGTATATGTCCTGTTGTATATAAACAAGACAACAAAGGAAATATCAGTGGTTTACAAGAGTTGTTTTGGTTGTATTTTCCTCATTGTCGTTTTGTGTTCAACAATTATTTTGTATATAACACCAAAAACGATGCACAATGGATGAGTTTTGATGACTTGTTTTGGAAAAGACAATTTAATAGTACAATCTATAAACAAAGCAATGTTTTTGATCGAAAAATTGAGTCTTATCGCACTGGTATAGATGCGCTAATGGAATCTGAAAAAATTACAGATGAAATTAGGAACATTGAACATGATGTGTGGCATTTTTAAAGTATAAATTTTTAATTAATAAGCCGTTAATTTAATTAACGGCTTTTTTTATGTTATGATACAAGTTAGTCAACTATCCGTTTTTTTACCACAAGGGTATTTATTCAAAGAAATTAGTTTTCAGTTAAACAAAGGAGAAAAAGTTGCCTTAGTTGGCAAAAATGGAGCAGGAAAATCAACTTTACTAAAAATAATTGATGGTTCAATACAAGCCAGTGAAGGTATTTTAAGTGTTCCATCTCAGTGTAAAATTTCTCTTTTAAGTCAAGATATTCATATTCCATTTGAGGGTAGTCTTTTTAATTATTTGTATTACTCAAATACACAGCTAAATGAAATCAGAGATAAAATAGAATATTTTAATCAACAATTAGTAGAAAGAGATGATTATGAAAATCAAAGTTATTTACAATTGTTAGATGAATTAAATAAATACAATGAATTATTTAATATTCATGAAGGTTTTCAATGGGAAGAGAAAATTGCTGAAATTTTAGTAGGATTAGGATTTGATAAAAAAGATTTTACTAAAAATTTACAAATATTTTCTGGAGGTTGGAAAATGCGTGCAGAATTAGCTAAATTATTAGTCAATCAACCTGATGTGTTATTGTTAGATGAACCGACCAATCATTTGGATTTACAAAGTATAATTTGGCTTGAAAATTATCTAATTAAAATGGATTCTGCATTGATATTAATTTCACATGATCGATTGTTTTTAGATAGAGTGTGCAACAGAACTTTGGATTTATCAAAAGGAAAGTTATTAGATTATCCGTATTCTTATTCTGTTTATAAAATAAAGAGACAAGAAGAATTAGAAAGATTGGAATCGGCTAAAAAAAGTCAGGAAAAAGAAATAAAACAAAGCAAACAGTTAATAGAAAAGTTCAGAGCTAAAAGCAGTAAAGCATCATTTGCTCAAAGTTTAATTAAAAAATTAGAAAAAACGGAATTGATTGAAGTCGATGACGATTCATTATCTAACATTAAAATTCATTTTCCCTTATCCAATCAACCTGGTAAATGGGTTTTTGAACTTGAAAATATTAGCAAGTCTTATGGAGAGCAAAATATTTTAAAAAATATTAATATAACAGTAGGTAGAGGAGAAAAGATTGCCTTATTAGGACCAAATGGAGTTGGTAAAACAACTTTGTTACAAATTATAATGAAATTAATTCCATTTGATGGGGATGTTAAATATGGACACCAAGTAGTTTTAAGTTATTTTGCTCAAAATCAATCTGAATTTTTAGACAATAAAAAAACAATTTTAGAAACGGTTGACGATATTGCAGTTGGAGAAATTAGAAAGGATTTAAGAAAAATATTAGGTAGTTTTTTGTTTTCAGGAGAAGACGTACAGAAAAAAGTTTCTGTTTTATCTGGAGGTGAGAGAAATAGACTGGCTTTGTGCTGTTTATTGTTAAGTCCATCAAATGTATTAATATTAGATGAGCCCACTAATCATCTTGATATGCAAAGTAAAGAAGTCTTAAAAAAAGCCCTACAAAATTATGAAGGAACTTTTATTATTGTGTCACATGATCGTGAATTTTTGAGTGGTTTAACAAATCGAATTTGGGATATTGAAGATAAAACCTTGAAAATTTATCATGATGGTTTAGAGGAGTATTTGTCTAAAAAAGGATTAAGTAGTCATAATAAAACAGTTGAAGTTAAAAAAAGTAACGATACTTTAAAACAAAATGATACTTATCAAACAAGAGATAATAGAGAGGAAACCAAGAACAAAGCGAAAATAGAAAAACAAGTAAAAAAACTTGAAGAGGAAATCAATGTACTTGAAAATCAGCTTTCTGAAATTGAGAATCAATTAACGTTGATTGATTATAATGACAGTGAGAATTATCATTCGATGTTAAATAAATACAATGAAGTAAAAAATAAAATTGATTATTTATATGTTAAATGGGAGAGTCATTTAAGTTAAAACCTCAAATCTATACTAAGATAGAATTGATTTCTTCGCAGTCATGATAATAGATAGTTTAGAAGCAATAAATTACGAATTGTAGATTTTTGAGTTTATTTCCATTTGTTTTTCTACAAATCGAATTCCATAATCTTCTAATTCATATAAAACGGGCACATAAATTTCTTTGGAAATAGGTAAAATCACACCTCTTTGTTTAATTTTATTTTGAATAATTAATTTGGTGCAAATAGCCATTGGAAGACCGACTGTATTACTCATTGCTGTATAAAGATTATTTTCACCAATTGTAACAAAATAGGATTGAATAATTTGTTTTTGATGGTTAAACTCAACAACAAAATGATGAAACATCACTAACATATCTTTGTCGTTTGGATTTAATTTCCATTTAGAGATTAAGATATGTTCTAAAATGACTGCTGCACTGGCATTTGGAATTCCAATAGTTGATTTTGAGCTAAACAAATCAAGGTATTCAAACAATGGAAATAAATGTTTTTGTGGGCCTAAAAATCGAATAAATTTTTCTTCAATAGTTAAACTAGGATGATAAGGCAAAAATACGTTTAAAAATTTTCGTGGAGTTAAATTTTCCGAATCGTCTAAAACAAAATCAGGGTTGGTCATTCCTAACTGAACAAAAATGTTCCATGCTTCACAGAATCCTTTTTTTCTTAAAGTACCTCTTAATAAAGTAGGGGAGTTTTCTAAATCATATACCTTTTGGTAGGAGAGGGAATCTCTGTTGGCATAAGCTTCAAAAGCTCCGTATTCAGGGATATTAATTTCTTCAACTTGAGTGAATAAGCGGTGGTAAGGAATGTATTTAAATTCGTTATTTTCAACATATCTTGATGTAGAATTGAAGCCAGCAATCACAACATTTCTTGGATTCCATGTGAATTTATAATGCCATGGATTGTCATCACTAATTGGTGCGATTAATCCACCACAATAGGATTTAAATTCAAGAATTCTTCCACCTTTTTCTTTTACATTATCCATTATTTTACAAGCACTCATGTGATCTATTCCAGGGTCAACTCCAATTTCATTCAAAAAAATTAATCCTTTTTTTTCGGCTTCTATGGAAAGAGCTTTCATCTCATTAGTAACATAAGATGGTGTAATTAAATGTTTGTTTTTCTCAAGACAATCTTTAGCTACCTCAACATGATATTTAGCTGGTAACATACTTATAACTATATCGGCTTTTTCTATTTCAAATAAACGTTTTTCCTTATCTAGGGCATCGAAAACCAATGCTTCAGAACGAGGATGTTGATTAGTTTTTACAAAGATATTTTCAAGATTTTGATCTACAATACGAATTTTTATATTCAGATTTTCAGAATGTTGAAGAAGATATCTAATTAGCGATGAACTCGATAAACCTGCTCCTAAGATTAAAATATTTTTCATAATATTGTTAAATGTTTAATTTTAAAGAGGATATAAAATTCCACCTCTTAAATTGAATAAACATGAATAATGTTTGTAATCCGCTTGTTTGTTGTAAGAATTGGTCAATTGTTTTGTAAAACCAAGCCCTAAATATCCATTAAAGAGTTTATTAATTGGAAAAGAACATCTCACATCTGCATTAACTGCTAAAAGCGTTTGTTTTCTATCTTTGTCTTGTTTTAATTTGTTTGATTCTTTTATTCCATTCCATTCTAAAGAATATTTTTGAATAAAATGAACTAAAAATAGAGCTTGGAAACCTGCTGAAAATGAAAAAGACACTTTTCCTTTACTTTTAAATCCTAAATGAAGAGGAATTCCAATAGTTCTATAATGATTAGAATATTTTACTATGGAGTCGTTAGAATTATTTGAATATTTTTCGCCAAAATTTACTCCAGAAAGTCCTATGCGTAGAAATAATTTGGGAGCAATTAAATGTTCTATTCCTAAAGAAAAGGAATGAGTAAAAAGAAATTTTTCATTTTCTTTTATACCTAAAGGTTTAGAAATAAAATCATCGTTAGGATATAATTTTCTAAAAGATAAACCAGGTGAATATTCAATAAAAAAAGATACATCAGAGCTGTCTTTTACACTCAATAACTTTTTTGATTTCTTAGTTTTTACAGTAGAGTTATTACTGATAATTTGAGCATGATATTGAAAAGCAAAAATTAAACTAAAAAATAGAAGCCAGTATCTATGGCAGAAAAAAGGCATATTTTTCAATTTAAAATTGGAAAGTTTCCATAAATTTGGTAGTAAAATTACCTTTATTAAAATCTTCATTTTCCATTAATTTCTGATGAAAAGGTATCGTTGTTTTAACACCTTCAATGATATATTCATCAAGAGCTCTTTTCATTTTTAATATGGCTTCTTCACGAGTTTGCGCTACCACTATCAATTTTGAAATCATTGAATCGTAGTTTGAAGGAATAGTGTAACCCGCATAGGCATGGGTGTCTATTCTAACACCATGACCACCAGGAGAATGATAACTGGTTATTTTTCCTGGACTAGGTCTAAAATCATTATAAGGATCTTCAGCATTAATACGACATTGAATGGCATGAAGGTGAGGATAATAATTTTTGCCTGAGATTTTTTCTCCAGCAGCTATTTTAATTTGTTCTTTAATTAAATCATAATCAATAACTTCTTCTGTAATAGTGTGTTCAACTTGAATTCTGGTGTTCATTTCCATAAAATAGAAATTCCTGTGTTTGTCCACTAAAAATTCTACAGTCCCAACCCCTTCGTAATTCACGGCTTTAGTTGCTTTAATGGCTGCTTCACCCATTTTATCTCTTAATTCTGGAGTCATAAAAGGAGAAGGCGTTTCTTCGATTAATTTTTGATGTCTTCTTTGAATTGAACAATCTCTTTCTGATAGATGACAAGCGTTTCCGAAACTATCACCAGCTATTTGAATTTCAATGTGTCTAGGTTCTTCGATATATTTTTCCATGTAGATACCATCATTTCCAAAAGCTGCTGAGGCTTCTTGACGAGCAGAATTCCAAGCATTTTCAATATCTTCTTCTTTCCAAACAATACGCATTCCTTTTCCACCACCACCAGCCGTTGCTTTCAGGATGATAGGATAACCAACTATATTTGCTTGATCTTTAGCATCATTAATATCTTTTAATAAACCTTCTGAACCAGGAATACATGGAACGCCAGCGGCTATCATTGTAGCTTTAGCGGTTGCTTTGTCACCCATAGCTGCAATTTGTTCGGGTAAAGCACCAATAAATTTTATACCGTGTTTTTGACAAATAGATGAAAATTTTTCATTTTCTGACAAAAATCCATAACCAGGATGTATTGCGTCTGAGTTGGTTATTTCAGCTGCAGATATGATATTTGGTATTGAAAGGTAAGATTTTGCACTTACAGGAGGACCTATACAAACAGCTTCATCAGCAAAACGTACTGGCAAACTGTCCTTATCTGCAGTTGAATAAACAGCTACTGTTTTAATTCCCATTTCTTTACAAGTTCTTATAACTCGTAACGCAATTTCACCTCTATTGGCAATTAATATTTTTTTAAACATAAGTAACTAATTAGTTGGAAACGAAAATCAAAAATAAAAATCAGCTTGGATCTACAAGAAATAAAGCTTGATCATATTCAACAGGAGAAGCATCGTCAACCAAAACTTTTACTATTTTACCAGAAATTTCTGATTCAATTTCATTAAAAAGTTTCATAGCTTCAATAACGCAAACAGTAGCACCTTTTTGAATTGAATCTCCAACTTGTACATAAGGGTCTTTATCAGGAGATGAAGAACGATAAAAAGTTCCAATCATTGGGGATTTTATGGTAATTAAATTTGTTTTCTCTTCAATAGGATTTTCAGGTTTGTTGTCAAGCGTATTTTGTGTAGGAGTGGGAGCATTTATTGGAGTTGTTGCAGGTGCAGATTGATATACAGGAGGCACACTTGCTTGAACAATAACTTGTTCTTTTTGTTTTGACTCAGTTTTGATAACTATTTTAAAATCTTTTCTTTCTATTTCTACTTCACTTACGCCTGTTTTTGAAACAAACTTAATAAGTTCTTGGATTTCGTTTAAATTCATAGTTTTTTAATGTTTAAAATATTTGTAAAAATAAATATTTATAATAATATTTCTTTGTTAAATTTTTAATTTAATTTATTGGGGTATCATAAGCCCATTTCAAATAAAGAGCACCCCATGTAAAACCTCCACCAAAAGCAGATAAAATAATATTATCACCTTTTTTTAATTGTTTTTCCCAATCCCAAAGACATAAAGGTAAAGTTCCAGCAGTTGTATTTCCGTATTTTTGGATATTGATCATTACTTTTTCTTTTGGCAAACCCATACGTTCCGCTGTAGCATCGATAATTCTAAGATTAGCTTGGTGAGGAACTAACCAATCCACATCTTCGCTTTTTAGATTGTTTTTTTCCATAATTCGAGCGGAAACCTCCGCCATATTCGTTACGGCAAATTTATACACCGTTTTCCCTTCCTGTTTTACATAATGTAATCTATTGTCAACAGTTTCTTGCGAAGCAGGTAAGTTAGATCCTCCGGCAGGTTGAATTAGATATTTTCTTCCACTACCATCACTATGAAGAATAGCATCAATGATACCTAGACCTTCTGAATTTGGTTCTAATAAAACTGCACCACATCCATCGCCAAAAATCACACAAGTTGTTCTATCAGTATAGTCAATAATAGAACTCATCTTATCAACTCCAACTACAATAACTTTTTTATGAGTACCTGTTTCAATAAACTTTGCACCTGTTTGAAGAGCAAAAATAAAACCAGAGCATGCAGCAATGATGTCATATCCCCAGGCATTTTTCATTCCCAATTTATCACAAATCACGTTTGATGTACTTGGAAAAGGGAAGTCAGGAGTAACAGTAGCCACAATAACAAGTTCAATTTCCAGAGGGTCAATTCCTTTTTTCTTTAATAGTTGATCGATTGCATTACAAGCCATATCAGAAGAAGCCCCATTTTTCATTATTCTTCGTTCAGAAATTCCAGTACGAGAGGTTATCCATTCATCAGAAGTATCAACCATTTTAGATAGTTCCTCGTTGGTTAAAATGTATTCTGGTACATATCCTTGAACGCCTGTAATTGCTGCTGTTATTTTATTCATTTAGTTAAATGCTTGATTGATTTTGGATGACAATTCTGATTTTGCGATTTCATAACTATGAATCAACATGTTTTTTACTGCTTTTTCATTAGAAATTCCATGTCCAATAATTACATTACCCTTAACACCTAATACTGGAGTTCCGCCATAATTTTCATAATTAAAACGATCGAAGTATTCGTCTTTAATGCCTCTTTTTTTCATTAATGTATAGATGCCTTCAGCTTCTTTTAATACTACATTTCCAGTAAATCCATCGCAAACAATCACATCTGCAACACCAGTAAAAATATCTCGACCCTCAATATTTCCAATAAAATTGATTTCATCGGATTCTTTTAAGAGTTTATGAGTTGCAATTGTAAGCAAATTACCTTTACTTTCTTCTTCACCTATGTTTAACAAAGCAACTTTTGGATTTTCTAAGCCAAAAATATTTTTTGAATAGATACTACCTAATACACCAAACTGGTAAAGAACATCTGCTTTACAATCCGCATTTGACCCTACGTCTAACAAAAGTGAAGTGCCTCCAAGAATATTTGGAATAACTGAAGTGATACAAGGTCTTATAATACCTGGAATGGTGTTTATTTTATAAATAGCACCAACCAACATTGCACCTGTGTTTCCAGTAGAGGCGAAAGTATCGATTTTCTTTTGTGACAAATATTCAAAACCAACTGCTATAGAGCTATTTGGTTTGTTAGGTATTGCTCTTGTAGGGTGATCATGCATTGTAATAATATCAGGAGCATGAATAATTTCAATCCTATTGAAGTCAACATTATGATTTTGTAAAGCTTCTTTTATTTGATGCATATCACCAAATAGGGCAAAAGTTACCCCTTTAGGAAGTGATTCACATGCTTGAACAACTCCTAAGATATTCGCTGATGGTGCAAAATCACCACCTAGTATATCAATCCCAATCTTCATAGTGGATGAAGAATTAGAATAAATTAAACTGCAACTTCTTTTTCGGCTAGAACTCTACCTCTATAATACAATTTGCCTTCATGCCAATGAGCATGATGAAACAAATGTGCTTGTTTAGTAGTTGGACAAATAGCAATATTACCAGATGTTGCATTGTCATGTGTTCTTCTTTTATCTCTTCTTGTTGAAGATTGTCTTCTTTTTGGATGTGCCATAACTAGTTATAAATAAAATATTTAATTCAAATTTAATTCTCAGAAAAAGTACCTGGTTCAACATTTGTATCGTCAAAATTAACCATATATTTTCTCATTATTTCTATCATTTCGGGATTACAAAATCCCTTAGTGTGCTTTTTTTTACTCGGCAAGGAGAGTGAAATGAGTTCGTAAATTGGATATTTAACATCAATTTCAAAATCATCTGGGTGTAAAACGGTAATATTGTCATCAGAAAAATCTTCTAAACCAATTGTATAAATCAATTTTGAAGTATTTTTAACTGGCAATGAAAGTACATCATTACAACAATCACAAATCGTTTCTACTACTCCTTTCATAGTAAAATCTGCCACCAACATATTCTCTTTTTTCTCTAAAAACAACTTCACTTTGAGTTGCCCTTTTTTAATCAAAGAAAATTCATAATCATCAAAGAACGAATCGTTTATGTCAAATAAAAATTCGTGTTTACCTACTTTTAAACCCACAAATGGGATGACATATTCTTTGTTTTTTTTCGCCATTTCTTAATAATAAAACACACTGCTTTTTTTCAAAGGCGACTGCAAAGTTACAATTTTTAAACGAAATAGAATGAAAAAATAGAATTTATTTCATTTTTTTTTATTGGTTAAGATTTTAGATTCATAACATCAATTTTTATAACTCATCTAAATTTATTTCATAAGTACAAATTTTTGAGTAGTTTTTCCATAAGATGAACATAGAGTTATAAAATATACACCATTTCTATTTCCACTAAAGTCAAATTGATAATTATAATTTCCTTTAGATTTTTTTCCTTTGTCGATGACTTGAACAAGTTGTCCTTTATTGTCGTAAATTGATAAATCAATATTATCTTGTTCTAAAATATTAAAATTTATGTTTATTATTTTATTCGTTGGATTAGGAAAGATGTTGATTTTTAAATTTTTACTATTCTCTATTTCATCAACACTAGATAAAACATCAAGTAATTCTAAATATTCTCCCATCGTGGGAACATCTAAATACTTTCCATTTTCAAAGGATTGATTGATATGTTTTCCAATCAAATTTGAAATAGAATCCCTTAAAAAATCCGAAATAATTGAAGAGTTAAGATTGTACGCCTTCAAAAGCCAGCGATATCCCGTTGCTGAATTGCAAACAGTAGAATAATCTAACATGTTTTTAACGGCTTTGTGGGTCATGTTTTCCAAAACACTTTTGTAACTATTTGTTAAAGGTATTATTTGAATTGTTGGAATAATGTTTTGAATAATAATACTGTGATACCTTGAATTGGCATTGTGTCCGTCAACCCATCTGCCATTTTCAATTTGTCCAGGAAATACTGCATAACGCAAATTTACTATTGCTCTATTTAAATAGCTAGTATCGTTGCTTAATTGATAAGCTCTTGTGAGTCCTAAAGAAACAAATGTATTGTAGTTGTAATTTAGATTAAATTTTAATTGTTTTAAATAATTTCCGATTGATAATACAATATTTTTATAATTTATATTGCCTGTGTATTGAAATGCTTCATAGTATGCATTTGCTATAACCCCAGCATCAAATTTAAATTCACCAGTTTCTTTGTCATCAATAATCCATCCGTTTTGTAATACATTTATAGAATCTTCACCACAAAAAAGCATAAAATTTTCTATAATTGGGCTAAACTCAGGGTCGTTATAAATTCTAAGATCTGGAAATGGAAATGCACCCATACATGGACCACTTTGAATTTGCATTGTAGCTAAACTATCAAAAGTCCTAACTGCCCATGACTGATATAATAATTTTCGTGTTAAATCTGTTTCTTTTTCAGCGATTTTAAGTAATCCACTTGCTATTTCAGCAGAGGATCTTAAAAAAAGAGAATTTGCTAGATATGATGGCGGTTTCATTCCTTTAGCTGTTTTCCATAAGTTAGCATATACCAAACTGTCTGAAGCTATTAATTCTCTGGAAAGTAAAAGTGCATTTTCCAGCTCTATCCAAGAAATATTAGAATTTAAAGTGTAAAAAGTTTCAACAGCGTCTGGAAGGCCTCCTTGAGTGGAAAAAACGTTTTTTAGTTCATTACTTATCGAGTCAATGAGAAACAAATTTTCGTCATTAAGTACATTGTCAAGAGAACTTAATAATGAATTGATTTGGGTTTGTTGAATTTGACTTAAATTTTGAACTACTCCACAAGGTTGACTATTCGCTTTAAAAGAGAAAACCAAAATAATTAGAAATGTTAAACTATTTTTCATAAATAAAATAATAAAAATCAAATAAACAATTCACCTAAAAGTTTTAATAAATTTTTGCTTATCAAAAATAATCAAACTTTTTTAAATATCAACAATAGTAGTTAAAAATTAAAATAGTAGTTCTTTTTGAAAATTTAAACATTTTAAAACAAGCTAATGTGTTTCATAATTTCTCTTTATCTTTGTAAAGCTATTTAAATTTTGACTATTTGAATTTTTAGAGCTCCTCTAAATTAAATCACTTACTCTGTTTCAACAGCATAAAAAAGCGTACTTTTGCAAGAGATATGAACTATTTTTTTAGTCATCTTATTCATTCTTTTCATTTACCGTTAAAAAACCCGGTACTAATATTTTCTTTATTACTTTTTATTATTTTAATGACTCCAATAGTTTTAAGGAAATTTAAAATTCCAGCAATCATTGGGTTGATCATTTCAGGGGTAATCATCGGACCAAAAGGAATGAATTTAATTGGTGAAAAACTTTTAGAATCAGATGGCTCGGTAAAATTGTTTTCTACCATAGGATTATTGTATATTATGTTCATGGCTGGATTGGAATTAGACATGAACGAGTTTAAAAAATATCGTAATAAGAGCATCACTTTTGGATTTCTTACTTTTATTATCCCTCTTTCTCTTGGATTTCCATTGTGTTACTATATTTTAAATTTTGATTTAATGGCGAGTTTACTTACTGCTTCGATGTTTGCAACGCATACCTTAGTTACCTATCCAATTGTAAGTAAATTTGGTTTAACAAAAAAAAGTCCAGTTGCTATTTCTGTTGGTGGAACAATTTTGACAGACACCGCTGTTTTAATCATATTAGCCATTATTACTGCGAGCGTTAAAGGTGAATTAGGTCAAGATTTTTGGTTGAGATTAATTACTTCATTTATCATTTTTTTAGTCATTATGTTTTGGATTATTCCCAAAATATCAAGGTGGTTTTTAAGTAGATTAGAAAGTGAAAAAACAGCACATTATATTTTTATACTTTCTGTCATTTTCTTTTCTGCGTTTTTAGCTGAAATGGCTGGAATGGAACATATTATTGGGGCTTTTGTGGCTGGATTGGCTTTAAATCGACTGATTCCACATTCTTCTCCATTGATGAATCGAATTGAATTTATAGGTAATGCTTTATTTATTCCCTTCTTTTTGATTTCAGTGGGTATGGTCGTTGATATTAAAATACTATTTAATGGCTATTGGTCTCTTATCATTGCTGGAGTACTTACAACATTTGCACTTTTTTCAAAATGGTTTGCTGCATTTATCACACAACAAATCTATCATTTAAAATCCTCAGAAAGACAACTTATTTTTGGATTAAGTTCAGCTCATGCCGCAGCTACTTTAGCGATTATTTTTGTTGGTTATGAAAACAAAATTTTAGACATAGATGTAGTCAATGGAACAGTAATTTTAATTCTTTTAACTTGTATGATTGCCTCTTTAATCACAGAAAATGCTTCAAGAAAATATTTATTAGAAAACATTGATGATGAAGCATTGACTTCTCCTTCTAAAAGAAGTCAACATCTTATTGTGGCGACAAATGAATTAAAAGGAAATGAAAATTTAATTGACTTTTCAATATTAATAACGGACAAAAAGGTAATAAATCCAATATCTGTTGTCAGTGTTCTTCAGAATGATATTGAAGCCGAAAAAAAGATACGTGCTTCCCGAAATCACATGGAAGAAATTGTGAAACATTATTCAGGAGGAGAAATTAAAGTTAATCCAATTGCTACAATAGATAATAACATTAGTAGTGGTATCGCACGAACTTCAAAAGAGTTAGCTGCTGATATTGTTGTGCTTAATGACAGTAAACACGACCAATTATTGATGAAAATTGTTGGTGATGAAAGAGAACGCTTATTAGAATTTTGTCCTAAAACCATCTTTTTTTGTAAAATTGACCGTCCTTTTATAGAGAAAAAAAGAATTTTTCTTTATTGTCCACCATTTTCAGATTTAGAAAATAGTTTTACTTCATGGTTGGAAAGAATTATCCGATTATCACTTCAACTGAATATTTCTTTAGAAATTGTTGCCAATTCTTATGTTAGTGAAAAAATCAAATTGTATTTAGAAAATAGGAAAACAACTATTGAATTGAATATCCATTTAATTAACACTTTAGAGGAGGTTTTTTTAAAAAATATTAAAATTTATAAAAGCGATTTACTAGTGATTTGTAGTGCAAGAAAAGGGAGTGTTTCGTTCTCAAATGAAACAGAAAACTTTTTATTAAAAATGGATAAAGCTTATAATAAAAACGATTATATATTAGTTTATCCTTCACAGGAAGCTACTGAAAATTTATTTTCAAATTATGAGGATATGTCTTCTGAAGCACTTCAAAAAGGTATGGAAACATTGCAGAAAATAACCAAAGAGGTAGGGAGTATTTTTCAAAAATAAATTTAAAGTTGGATTCCAATAATTGACTTGAATTAATAAGGATTAAAAGAAATTTTTTTTTTAATTTTACAAAAAAATGTTTTATGAAAAAAAATTACATCTTAATTGTTTGGTTGACAGTGACTTCATTTATAATCGCACAAACTGCACCTCAGATTACAGCAACAGATTGTAAAAACGATCAATATGTTTTGTACGATAAATTAAATGAAGGGAAAGTAATTGTAATTGGTTGGCCAATGCCTTGTTCAAGTTGTGCTTCACCTTTGCTTGAGGTTAATAATTCAGTTATAAATTTTGCAATTTCACATCCAAATAAAGTTGAATTTTGGTTAGCCGATGATTTTGCAAACACTTCTTGTTCTTCATTAACAACTTGGTCGATGAATACTGGATTAAGTATGGCGATTGAATTTTCTACTAGTGCAATTAACATGGATGATTTCGGTTCGTATGGAATGCCTAAGGCGGTTGTAATTGGCTGTAATGGAAAAGTTTATTATAATGTCAATACCACTCCTAATGAATCTGGCGTTACAGCAGCTGTAAACGAAGCTTTTAACGAAATTAATGCTGGTTGTTTGAATTCAATTCAAGAAAATTCAATTAGTCAAAGTTTTGTTTTCCCAAATCCAACCATTAAAAACAGTATTACTGTTAGTTGGATAGAAAGTTTAAAAGTGGACAACATACAATTGATAAATATTGATGGAAAAATTATAAAAAATAGCCCAGTTACATTAAATACCAAAAATATCGATTTGGATTTAAACGATTTACAATCTGGTGTTTATCAGATTTATTTAATGGAAGCTGGTCGTGTTAAAGATATAAAAAAATGTATCAAAAATTAATTTTAGTTTTTGTATTAATAAGCAATTTTTTTTCAGGTAATTTTCTTTTTTCGCAAGGGTGTTGTTCTGGAGGAGGGAGTAACCCTTTGGCTGGTGGAATGGCAAGTGGAGTTTTAGGAAAAGGAGAATTGGAACTTGCTTTTTCAGATCGTTTTAGTTCGTCCAAAAAATTTTATACTGAAGACAAACAAAGTATCCCATTTTTTGACAAATTGACTTCAAACTATCTATTTTTAAGGACTGATTATGGATTAAATGACAAATTGACTTTTTCTGTTTCGAGTGGTTATTTTACACATCGGTCAATATATGAGTTTAAAGATACAGTAAAAAATGAACAAAGGATTATTCAATCCAAAGGGTTTGGTGATTTGATATTGTTACCTCGTTATAAAGTGTTTAGCAAACAATCTTTAAGTTGGAATACTGAATTAACTCTTGGATTAGGTATGAAAATTCCATTAGGTTCACATGAAGATTCAACATTTATTGGTTATTCAAAATTTTTAAATGAACAAAATGGTCAATTTTTTATTGATTCAACGGAAATTTGGCAAACATCACCACCAACAGTTCAGACTACAACTGGAGCAAATGATTTTATAGGATATTTGTTTTTTATGAGTGAGTTTCCAAAAATTAATTCTCAATTATTTTTTCAAGGAATGTATATGAGAAGAGGTTGGAATTCTTTAGGAATGCGTTTTGGTGATTTTGCAAGTTTTTCTGTTTTTTTTGGCACAAAAATTTTAAAAAACTTTCATGTATTAGCACAATTTCGTTACGAATGGCTTGGAAAAATGAATACTCAAAAAGGTGTTGATTATCTTGGATTGTATAATATTGATGTTTCTTCTACTGGAGGTAAAACCTTTTATTTTTCTCCACAGTTAAACATTTCCATTACTAAACAAGTTCGCTTTTTTTCAATTGTTGATATTCCACTTTATCAAAAAATGAAAGGTACTCAAGTTGCTATGCCACTTCAGGTTACCGCTGGAATAAATTGGCGATTTTTTCCCAATCCAAAAGACAAGCCCTGTGCCACACCAACTGTAAAAAAATGTATTGACGAACAATGTTTAATTGTAGAAGAAACTATAAAAGTATGGGGTGCTTGCTCTATGTGTAAAGAAAAAATTGAAAAAACTTTAATTTCAAAGGAAGGAATTTTATATGCTGAATGGATTAAAGAGAATTTAAGTTTAACTGTCCGTTATCAATCCAATAAAATTTCTTTAGAACAAATTAAACAACATTTAGCTGATGTTGGTTACGACACAGAAACACATAGAGCAAAAAAGGAAGTGTATGATGCTTTGCCTTCCTGTTGCAAATATAAAAGACCCTAAATTATTTATACCGAATACATATTCAAGATAGATCAATTAAAAATTTGTCTATTTTCATATAGTATCGGTATAATACAAATTATTTTTGGAATATTTAATAATTGTATTTGGTATTAGTTTCTTCAATGGCTTTTAAAATAAGTTGAGCTGCTTTTTCAATTTCCTCGTAAGAAATATTTAAAGGTGGAGCGATACGAAAACTATAAGGGTGGGATAAAAACCAGAAACTTATAACACCTAATTCAAGACATTTTTTTACTACTTTTTCTACTCTTTGAGCACTTTCCATATCAAAAGCATAAAACATTCCTATTCTTCTGTGGGATTTTATTTCGTTGCTTGAAATAATTATTTTTTCTAAAATTTTTGCTTTTTTCTCCACTTCTTCAAAATCAATTTCATCTGAAAAAACTTGTAAGGTAGCCAATGCTGAGGCACAAATCAAAGGATTTCCTCCAAAAGTGGTAATATGACCTAAATTTGGTTTGGTGGTAAACTCTTGTAAATTTTCATGGGAAGAAACCAAAACACCCATTGGAAGTCCGCCACCTATTGCTTTACCCAAAGTTAATATATCAGGGACAACATTAAAATGCTCAAAAGCAAACAGTTTACCAGTTCTTCCCATCCCACATTGTATTTCATCGAAAATAAGTAAAGCACCTACTTCCGAACATTTTTTTCTAAGTTCGGAAATAAATTCTAAAGTTGGAATCCTCACTCCAGCATCACCTTGTACAGTTTCCATTATTACTCCTGCTGTTTTATCGGAGATCTGTTCCAACATTTGTGTATTATTGAATTCCAAAAAACGTACATCTGGCAATAAAGGACGAAATGCTCTTTTTTTAATTTCATTTCCTGATACACTCAAAGAACCATGTGTACTTCCATGGTAAGAACCTCTGAAAGAAATTATTTCAGATCTTTTTGTAACTCTTTTTACTAATTTAATTGCTGCTTCATTGGCTTCTGTTCCAGAATTAACAGGATAAACGCAGTTTAGATTAGAGGGTAACAGCGAGGTGATTTTTTTGGAAAATTTTAAAGGCATTTCTTGAATAAATTCACCATAAACCATGACGTGTAAATATTTATCTGCTTGTTTTTTAATAGCTTGTATTACTTTTGGATGTTGATGACCGATATTTGCTACCCCAACTCCAGAAATCATGTCCATATAACTTTTTCCATTTTTGTCAAACAAATAAACACCCTTTGCATTTTCAATTTCTAACAAAAAAGGATTTGTATTTGTTTGAGCTTGAACAGCTAAAAATTCTTCTTTATTTTTCACTTAAATTTTTTTAACAAACATAGTGTTTTTTTTTAATTGAGAATTATGAATTGAGAATTATGAATTGAGAATTGAGAATTGAGAATGGAGAATTATGAATGGAGAATTATGAATTGAGAATTGAGAATGGAGAATTATGAATGGAGAATAGAGAATTATGAATTGAGAATTGAGAATGGAGAATTATGTATTTAGGTTAAATAATAATTCTTTGGTAATTGGATTTACTTTTGTTGGAATATCTTAAATTTGCAATCTATATTTTTTCTAATGACAATACAAGAGATTCGCCAACATTTTTTTGATTTTTTTGAAAGTAAAGGACATAAAATTGTTTCTTCTGCTCCGATGGTGGTAAAAAATGACCCAACTTTGATGTTTACAAATGCAGGAATGAATCAGTTTAAAGATTACTTTTTAGGAAATTCAATTCCAAGTTTCAAAAGAATTGCCAATACACAAAAATGTTTACGTGTTTCAGGAAAACATAATGATTTAGAGGAGGTTGGAGTGGACACTTATCATCATACAATGTTTGAAATGTTGGGAAACTGGTCGTTTGGTGACTATTTCAAAGAAGAAGCCATCTCTTGGGCTTGGGAATTATTAACAGAAGTATATAAAATCCCGAAAGAACAATTGTATGTAACTGTTTTTGAGGGTGATAAAAAAGATAATGTGCCTCAAGATTTTGAAAGCTTTGACCTTTGGAAAAGATTTATAGATGAAGAACGCATCATTTTAGCTTCCAAAAAAGACAATTTCTGGGAAATGGGGGACACTGGTCCGTGTGGTCCATGCACAGAAATTCATGTGGACATTCGACCAATTGAAGAACGCTTAAAATCGTCTGGAAAAGAACTGGTAAACAAAGATCATCCGCAAGTGATAGAAATTTGGAACAATGTTTTTATGCAATTCAATCGAAAAGCAGATGGAAGCTTAGAACTATTACCTTCAACACATGTGGACACAGGAATGGGTTTGGAACGTTTAGCTATGACTTTACAAGGAAAAACTTCCAATTACGATTCAGATTTATTTCAAAAACTTATTCGACACATGGAGCAAGTTTCTGGAGTGAAATATGGTAATAAATTAGAAACTGATATTGCTTTACGTGTAATTGCAGACCATGTCCGAGCTATTGCATTTTCTATTGCAGACGGGCAATTGCCTTCAAATACTGGTGCTGGTTATGTCATTCGAAGAATTTTAAGAAGAGCTGTACGTTATGGATATCAGACCTTGGGATTAAAAGAACCCTTTTTATCTGGTTTGTCGGTTATTTTAGGTCAAGAAATGGGAAATCCTTTCAACGAATTATTAAAGCAAAAAGACATTATTCAGAAGGTAATATTTGAAGAAGAAAGTAGTTTTTTTAGAACGTTAGAGCAAGGAATTAAACGCATTGAAAACTTGATTGTTGAAACAAAAAAAAACTCCAATAAAGTGATTGATGGAACGGCTGTTTTTGAATTATACGACACTTATGGATTCCCTGTTGATTTAACTTCTTTGATTGCTCGTGAAAAGGATTTAAGTATTGATGAAGAAGGTTTTAACAAAGAACTCCAACAACAAAAAGATCGTTCTCGTGCTGCCACAACTATTGAAACAGAGGATTGGGTAGAATTACAAACAGGCAAAGAAACAGAATTTATTGGTTATGATGAGTTAGAGACCAATACAAGTATCTTAAAATATAGGAAAGTAAATCAAAAAAATAAAATTTTCTTTCAAATAGTACTTGATAAAACCCCTTTTTACCCCGAAGGAGGAGGACAAGTAGGCGATATTGGGGTGTTAGAACAAGGTGACAACAAAATCTATATTTTTGATACCAAAAAAGAAAATAATTTAATTATACACTTAAGCGAAAAAATTCCTACAAATATTTCAGGAAATTATACTGCAAAAGTCGATACAAAAAAACGTAGTTTTTCTGCCGCGAATCACACCGCTACACACTTATTACATCATGCTTTGAGAACAGTTCTAGGAACACATGTAGAGCAAAAAGGATCTTTAGTTAGTCCGGGTTATTTACGTTTCGACTTCTCTCATTTTACTAAAGTCAGTGATGAAGAATTGATTCAAATTGAGACATTGGTTAAAAAATTGATTAAGACCGATTTATCTTTAAAAGAATTTCGTTCTATTCCTATTAAACAAGCAGAAGAAGCTGGAGCAATGATGTTGTTTGGCGAAAAATACGGAGATTCTGTACGAATGATTCAGTTTGGGGACTCAAAAGAATTATGTGGTGGAACACATGTTACAACAACTGGCTCAATTGGTTTGTTTAAAATTACTTCAGAATCAGCTGTGGCAGCTGGAATTAGAAGAATAGAAGCCATTACAAACGAAACAGCTGAAAATTATTATGTTGAAAAAGCAACTTTATTAGATACGATTGCTGAAAAATTCAAAAACCCTAAGAATTTAGAAGCAAGTATTGATGATTTGATACAGAAAAACAGTATTTTACATAAGCAGATTGAACAGTTTCAAAAAGAAAAAACAAAAGTTGTAAAAGAAAATTTAAAGCAAAAAATCCAAAACTCAAATGGATTATCAATTTTGATTGAAAAAGTAAATTTAGACTCTTCTTCAATAAAAAACATTTTGTTTCAATTAAAAGGAGAAGTTTCAAATTTTGCTGGAATTATTGGTGGCATAGAAGACGATAAATGCAGTTTGAGTATCATTTTTTCTGACAATTTAGTTAACGAGAAAAAACTAGATGCTGGTAAAATAATAAGAGAGCTTTCAAAACACATACACGGAGGTGGTGGTGGTCAGGCCTTTTTTGCAACGGCTGGAGGTAAAAATTCAGATGGAATAGAAAAAGCTTTAAGTGAGTTTTATCAGATTATACTGAGTTTTAATTAGAAATTTCTTCTACTTTTTTCCGTTGCGCAAACCAAATTCCATAAAGCTCTAGCACCAACATTGGCATCCCAATCTGAATTGTTAGAAATGCCCACCTCGTTAAGATCAAAACCAATGATTTTTTTGCCTGCTTTAACTAATTCAAAAAATAAATAGTTGATTTCCTCTAATTCAAACCCTCCAGCCACTGGAGTTCCAGTATTGGGACATAAATTTGGCTTTAATCCGTCGATATCAAAGGAGATATAGACATTTTGAGGCAAACTATAAATGATTTTTTGAACTAAATAATCCCACGATTTACCTTTGTACAACTCATCTTTTAAATCCCAATCATAAAAAGTTTTTATCCTTTTGTTTGAATTTTCAATTAATTGCACCTCAGATTCAGCCACATCTCTAATACCCACTTGAACCAAACGTTCCATATTTGGACAGTTTTTTAACACATTAAACATTATACTTGCGTGGGATTGTTCAAATCCTTCGTATGCATCTCGTAAATCGGCATGAGCATCGATTTGTAAAACGCCAAAAGGTTGTCCTAACTCATCTAAAGCTTCTATTAAACCGAGAGGTGTCGAGTGTTCTCCACCTAAAACAGCAACTATTTTTCCTTCATTTAAAAGACTTTTCGCTTTTTCTTTAAGGTTATTTTTTAATGCTAAAGAAGCCTCGTTAATTTCCTTTACAACTTCTTGAAAATGAATATTTTCCTCTATTTTTCCACCTGTTTCTAAAAAGTCAATATATTCTATTCCAGTAAGACTTAATTCGTTATTAATTTTTTTCCAATCCTCTGAAATTGCTGTCATAAACACTTTAGTATCGTATGCTTTTGCTAATTGAGGATGAAAAAAATCGAGTTGTGTTGAAGCATTTAAAATTGCAAGTGGTCCTTCGCTTGCACCTTTTCCATAAGAAGCTGTGGCATCCCAAGGTATCGGAATGATGACCAAATTTGCTTCTTTTTCTGAAACTGGAAAACCAAAAATATTTCCGTTTGCTATACCAACACCGTTTGGGTCGAACATGTTTTTTTAATTATGAATGATTAATAGAGAATGGATAATTGAGAATGAGTAATGGAGAATGAAGAATGATGAATTGAGAATTGAGCATGAAGATTATTTTAGGAGGTTTTTCACGAAATTTGGTGTTGCAAAGCTTCCCTTGTGAATATCAGCATTATAATAACGTAAACCTTTGGTTTCCACGAAAAAATCAATTTCTTCGTCTTTATTAATATTTTTTGGTAAAGTATCGCCTTTTATTCCATATTGGAAACTCCACATTCCTGTTGGATAGGTTGGTACAAAAAATAAAGAAACCGGAGCTTTGTCTTTTCCAAAAATTCCTTGTAAAGTAAAGTTTAGTTCAGAAAATGCTTTCTCATTAAATTTTGGAGATTCGCCTTGTGCCACCAAAATACCTTCTTTTTTTAATGCATTGTAACAATTTTTGTAGAATTGAACGGAAAATAAACCTTCAGCAGGACCTACAGGATCTGATCCATCTACTAAAATAATATCATAAGAATCCGCTTTTGCGTTTTGGATAAATGCAATTCCATCGTCAACAATTAATTCTAATTTAGGATGAGAAAATGAAGAAGCAATTTCAGGTAAATATTTTTTACAAGCTTCAATTACTTCACCATCAATTTCTACCATTGTAACTTTTTCAACTCCTTCATGACGTAAAATTTCACGTATGGTTCCACCGTCACCACCTCCAATAACTAAAATATTTTTTGGATTAGGGTGTGTGAACATCGCTGGATGAGAAATCATTTCGTGGTAATGAAATTCGTCGTTGATGGTAGTCATGACCATATCGTCTAAGGTCAACATTTTACCATACTTATATGATTCTAAAATTCTTACTCGTTGGAAAGGAGATTGAACATCATGAAATACTTCGCCAGTAAAACGTAAAGAAAGAGCTTGATTTTCGTCTTTGTCAGTAAACCAGACATTTCTCGTGTACATTTCTGGATTTCTCCATTCAGTTGCTTTCTCACGCATGGAAGAAAGGTCAAAGTCTGTTCTAGTCAATAACTGAACAGCACCTCTTTTCATTTCAATGGCTGAATACTGTTTGGCCGCAAAACATTCTTTCAAATAATCAAAAGAAATCCAAGCATCCATTTCACCGCAAGTAAACAAATCAACAGCAGCATAGCCGTATTCAGGCCAAGTGTGTATAGCTAAATGACTTTCTTGAATCACTACCACACCAGAAACACCATAAGGTGAAAAATGATGAAAAGTTGAATTAATTACTGTTGCACCTGCTTTTTGTGCTGATTTCACCATGTCAGTTTCTATTGTAGAAACATCGTTCATGATGTGAGGGTCACAACCCATAAATTCAACCAAGATATGGTTTCCTAATGCTTTGCTCATTTGATTTTTTTTGCAAAAGTAGTGAAAACATTCGATTTATTTTTCAATGAATAAGTTAAGAAATGTTTAAGAAATTCAAATTAGGAACAATTGTATGAGCAATGAAAAAAATCTTTTTATGTTTTTAATGTTGTAATAAAGTTTATAGTCGATTTTTCGTAATTTTTAAAAATGGGGAGATTTACTGAAAAACTATTTTGAACTTTATGTACCTAACAAAACCCTACTCTCCCCACTATTTCTTAATTATTTATCATTTATTTTTCTTTGAATACTCATATTTAGTATAGATTTAAATTCTTGCGGCAAATCTTGTAAAGAAAAAGCTCTTACACAATGTTGATAATTATTATCAATCAATGATGTTTCAGATAGATACTTTTGAATTTCATAAACTTGCAAAACACTTACAGTACTAATTGTTTTATTATTTGTATATTGAATATCAACTATTTTCCCATAAGATATAAATTTCTGCCCAGTTTTTTTTCCTTTTTTATCTAGTGCATCTTCAACAAAAGGAGTCAAATCTTTGATTTTCATAACATTAAATTAGGGAGGATTTAATAAAACTTTTTTTATTTTTAATCGCGTTTAATTTTAAGAAAAATATTCATCCTCCCTTTTATTTATTAATTGGTATTTTAACTGTTTTAACTAATGTTTCTTTGTTGAAAAAACTTAGATAATATATGCCTACAAGTAAATTTCTTTTGTCAAAAGTTATTGGCAATACATTACCATCATTATTCAACAATTGACTTTCCTGAATTAATTTTCCATTAGTATCGTAAAGAAAATAGGATACATCCATAGTTTTAGGAAACTCTACAAAAACTAAAATATCTGATCCGTTATTAAATATTGAAACGATTTCAAAATCACTTGTTTCAGAAGCACAACTATTGGCAATAATATCAGAATAAGCTGTTTTTCCATCGATGTCAGTTTGTTTTAACCGATAATAGACTATTGCAGATGAACTATATGAATTGTCATAAAATGAATAAGAATTTGGGAAAAGACTATATAATGAACCATCTAGAGTACCTATAGGATAAAAATTGACACCATCATCACTTTTTTCTATTGTAAACATTATGTTATTGATTTCGCTTTCTGTGGTCCAATGAATTTCTACTCTATTGTTACTACAGGAAGCTGTAAATTCTGTCATTTCAATGGGTAGGGCAGTACTGATATTACTGATTAAGTTCCACCAATCCATGTAACTTGCTGCACTTATATTGTCAACTGTTACTGTATTGGCAACTGTATTAGCAACACCATCTGTCCCATATTGATACCATGTTGAAGTAACAGGATCCCATCTCCATGCTTCTAAATCTGCTTCTGAGATGGTATTGGAAGCAACAGTATGTTCAATATCTGCATAAGTAAAAATTATATTACTTAAATCTGGTTTAGTTCCATAAGCATTTGCTTGCATTTTCCAAAAGCGATCTACAGCAAACTCCGAATGATCGTTGATTAGTGCGTTGTTAAAATTGCCAATAACTGCTGGAAGATAGGAACTATTTTCCCAAGTACCTGTTCTATAAGTTGAAAATATGATGTTTCCAGCGGCTACACCAGCATTTTTTGTGAATGTTAAAGGTAAATAATCTGTGGTAGAATATCCCCAAGGAATGGTATAAGTTCCTACTGTTGTTCCTATATTCCACTTCAAATTATCATCTTCGTCTTCAGAAATAATATGTCCCGAATTTCTGACAATAGCGTTTGCATTTGGGTTATCTACTACTAAATAAGCCGCATTATCAATTACCATATAGGCACCATTGACTACCAATCGTGCTTGACTAAAGTAAAATGAACAAAAACCTAAGCTAATGCACAAAATAAAAAGGAAAAATTTAATATACTTCATAATCTTTGTTTTTACATCAATTAAATTTAAGGACGAACTAATATATAAGACCAATCACAAGCAACAGGATCATCTGCACCACCAGCAGTATCTAAATTACGAAAGGAAATAGTCACAGTATTACCAGCTGTTACAGTACAACCAATTAAAACAAATTTATTATCCATTGTAGAGGGAGGTTGGACGATGACAATATCTCCTACGACAGCTCCTGTAACCGTTGCAGTGGTAGTGCCTGCTGTAGCATTTGCTGTGCTTGGTATATTAACTGTAAATGTTCCTCTTTTTAAAGCCGTTGAAACATCACCTGCTGTACCTAATTTAAAAGTCCCTGCAACGTCTAAAACAGCTGTTGGTGCTGCAAGACCAATTCCAACTTTATTTTGTTTTAAAGTCATCAAAGGTACTCCGCCAGCATAAGGAAATGAAGTAAGTGTATAAAACGATAATTTTTCATCGGCATCATTTATTATGCGCACATTGTAATCTTGGATTAAACCATTTCCATATTTCCAATCAAAATATGGAGAACCACCAGCTACTGGATTTGCAGTAGCGTCTAGACCTCCAAGTTGAATACAGCCTCCCTGGTCAGTAGACAAAACACCTCCAACTGAGGCGGCGTTTGTTCCATTGCCCCAAACCATATTACCATTTAAATGTACATTAGAAACAGGTGTAGAAGTTCCAATACCCATTAAACCATTTGACAAAATTCGAGCTCTTTCCGTATTATTGGTTTTCATCACCCAATCTACCGCATCGTTTGTGCCAATGAAATTTGTTGCAGCTGAGGTACCAGCATTACCTAACAAACTCCAATCGTTACTGCTCGGTCCAGTAAAAGCCACCCATTTCACCCCATTCCAATAATAATATCCAGGAGTAACATTGTTGGGACTAGCTCCTGCAGTAGCTGTATTATAGACTAAAGTAGAGGTGATGTAAGGAGCTCCTGTTAGGGTTACAATATCACCTGTTCCTGTTAAGGCAACACGAGGGATAAGCAAACCTTTATTGGTAAAATCCACATCTAAACCAGCCGAAGCATCAGGAGTAGCTCCTGTAGCATTGATACCGATGTTTTGAGAAAAAAAGTATCCATTACTGGCAATAAATACAAAAATGTAAAGTAACTTTTTCATAGTTTGTTTTTTAATAATTAATATTGAATTAAATTTCAACACTGCAAATTAATCATTAAATTTTCTAAATACAAATAAATTCACCCCTACATGAACTCTATTATATTTGATATATATTAAATATAAACACTACAATTAAATTAATAAATAAATGATAATCAATAGTTATACTTAATAGTTTACACTACATTTGAATTTTTATAATTCTAACTAAAAACGAGTTAAAAATCTTAAAAAAAAGAATATTTAATATTTAAATAACTATTTTGTAGTGATATATTTTGAAAGCAAATAAAAAAGTAGGGGTTGATAACTAAGATATTTATAACATTGTTTTAAAATTTATAATCTACTTAAATAGTACTAACTATTTAAAAACAAATATTAAGACCTTTGCAAAATCCAATTCTCATCGTTAATCCAAAAATTTAAATTCCTCATCCCGAAGCAAACAATCGAGACTGCTGATTCAAATTTTTGAAAAGCCTCGATTATAGACTTTTGCAACGGTCTTACATTGATAATAAAGTAAATTTTCATTGATTTTTTAAAATTTGTTAAGTAATTCAAATTCTATTTAAAAAAATACTTAACGAGGTTTCTGGATCTAGATTTAACTTTTTTCGTAAACGATACCTTGCCATTTCTACTGTTTTAGGATTAGAATTTAATAAGGTAGATATTTCTTTTGTAGATAAGTTTAATCGTATTAGAGAACATAATTTCTTTTCGTTTTCAGTTAATGTGGGGAATTTTTCTGTTAGTTGAAAAAAGAAGTTTTGAGAAAAATAATCGATTTTAGAAGTGAACTCTTTTAAATCTTTTTCTACAGATAAATTTTGAGTAATACTTACAGCCAGTTTATTTAATTGTTCTTTGTTTTCTCAGAAGCAAATTTGGTTCTAATTTTTTTTACTTCAAATTTCAGTTCGTTGAGAAATTCATTTTTTTGAACAATATTGAGTGCAAAACTTGTCAATTCTGTGTTTTTAAATTCGATTTCACTTTTCAGTTTTTGTTGTTCAATTAATGCGTTTTCTTCTTTTAGTTTATTTATCTCGAATAATTAAAATTAAAAAAATGGTAGAAATTAAAATTGCTTTTTGTAAAAAATCGATTTCTTTTTTGTTTTGCAAGTCAAGGATTTCACTTTCGTATTGTTCGATTTCGTATTTTGCTTTAGTGTCGTTTATCAATTGAATTTTTTCAGTAATAATTAATTTTTCATTGTGTTCTGAATTTATTTTTAAAAATTTTAATGCATTATGTTCATCATTATTTTCGTTGTAAATTGTAGCTAATTTTTTTGATGAATTAATTAATAATTTTTCAAAACCGTATTTTTCAGCTAAATTGAACGCCTTTTCAAAATTGAGTAAAGCTTCTTTAATTTTGTCTTGTTTTTGGTAAATAGATCCAAGACTAAAATAGGCGTCTGCTTGACCTTCTTTATAATCATTTTTTAATGCATAATCCAAAGACTTATTTTGAAATTCTAATGCTAATTTGTAGTTTTGATTTTCAACGTGAATTAATCCAATGTTACCAATAGTTGATCCAATATGAAAGCAGGAATTACATTTTTCACCTAAGTATAAAGCTTTTTTGTAATAATATAAGGCTTTTTTATACTGAGTTTGATCTTGATAAATTGTGCCTAAATTGTTGTATATTGTTCCTATAAGAGAAGTATCTTTTTTTTCTTTATAAATATTTAAAGCGTAATTGTTATATTTAATTGCTGCGTCATAATTTTTAAATTCTTGAAAAGTTAATGCTATGTTGATGTAATTTTTACCAATCCCATCTTGGTCATTTAATTGTTTGCAAATTTTAAGTGCATCATACATGTAGTTTAATGCTTTTGGGTGATTTCCTAAATACCTTAAAGTATTTCCTAAGTGACTTGAAGCTACGCCAATTCCTTTGATATTATTCTCACTTTTGTAAAGGTCTAAAGAATTATTAAAACATATATATGCTTTATAAAAATCACTAGTTTGTGCATAAACCAAGCCTAATCCATCAACTGCTTTTGCTTCATATAGTGAATTTTTAATTTTTTGAGCTAAACAAATTGCTATTGAATAATTGTCTATAGATTTTTTTTTCTCTCCTTTGGAAAAGTAATCAAACCCCTCATTGATTTTTTTTTCAATGGATTTCAAATTTGCAGGGGAAGACTCAAGAGTTGAACAATCTACTGTTGTCGTATTTTGACAAAATGTTGGAAAAATAACTCCAATAAAACAAAATAAAATCAAACACTTATTCACAAGTATAATCTATTGAATTATTTGAGGTTAGAATAAATTTTCCTAATAGAAAATATATTTTAATCATCACTTATTGTACCTCAGCAGTAATCCCTCTGTTTAAAAGAGATAAACACATTGGGGCAAGCTCATCAAAAGACCCTTCTTTAACTTGACATTTACCGTTATAATGAATAATCCAAGTACACTGTTCAGCTTGCTCTAACTCATGTTTACAAATTTTTATTAAAGATTCGATTACAAAATCAAAAGTGTTTACATCATCATTATAAACGATTAGATTTTTGAGTTCTGTTTCTTGTTCAACAGCTAAAGTTTCAATTTGTTCTTTTACTTTTGTCATTTTATAAAGAGTGATATCAAAGTTACAAAAATATTATTTATTTTCCAAAATTCCAGCCCCTTTTTCGCTGAGTAATCGTTGTGCTTCTGCAATAGTAATTCGTTTTCCATCATAATAAGCGGTTACAAATGCATCAAAAACACCATTTGCAATCATTTGTTGTTTGGCAGGAATTGCTTCTTCTAAGGAGTGGAAAATTCCAGTAGAATATCGAATCATTCCATCAAAACTTTTTGAATAAACAGGTGAAATTCCAGCTAAATTTGAAGGGTATTTTTTATTCCAAAATGCTCCAATTTGAACAGTGAAATACAATCCTTTTTTGTTATCGATAGATTCTGCATTTTTTAGATTTTCATATTTGTCAGTCGATTTATTTGAAGAATAACTATTCTGATTATTAGAATTTGTATTGACTTCATTCCAAGTTTTGTTTTTATCCACAACAACAGTTGATTCATTATTTGTAGAACTTTTTTCTTTTGAGATTGTATTGTTATCAGAATTATTGATTTCAGTGGTTTTTTCAGAATTGGTTTTGTCTTTTTGAGATGAATTTTGTTGAGTATTTGTTGGATTATTTGACAAATTATTAGTTGTAGTATTCTCTATATTTTTATTTTCATTCTTAACTGAATTGTTTGTCAAATTTTCAGAAGATTGAAACTCTTTCTTTTCATTTTTTTGTGAATTAATAGAGCTTTGATTCGAATTTGAATTTGTTTCAGCACTATTATAACTTCCGAAATCATTGCTATTTTTTTCTTTTTTATTTTGAACAACGATATCTTCAGAATAGTTTGTCTCTTTAGTTGTTTTAGCTTTTGCTTTAGTTTTCCCTTTTTTATTTTTCCCCTTTTGTGCTTTACTTTCTTTTAAAGCAAGTTGTGTATAGTATTCATTATCTGAAATCATTCTAGCTTCAACAAATGGAATTTGTTTACCATTTTGGTAAGCTACAATATTTGCATTAATATAAGACAATTTTTGTACATCAGACAACATCTTCTCTGCATTTACAGCACTATTAACAAAAGATGTATAAAACTCTGTTTCTCCATTTTCTTTCATTATTGCTCTGATATCTGAAAAATTATCCATCAGCCTGATATTTAACATCTTATCAGATTTATCAATCATAATTTGATAATACATACCCTCATTAGGTATTTGGTTTTCAAAGGATAATTTTTCTTCATAAGCCAACATATCTACTTGTTCGATTACAATGTTTTTGTTTTTTAATTCCTCTTCACGTTTTTGTTTTTCAATATCTTCTTCAAAAAGCTGTTCTAGTTTTGTTAAATCGTGAAAATCAGAAGTATTGGAAGAGTATTCTTTAGATATTTCTTGGTATTTATTTTGTAACTCTGAAAACTGTTTAAAGTTGCTTTTTAAATTCTCAAAAGTTTGACCAGCATATTGTTTGTTTTTTCTATTAGGATCGTTGGCATAATCGACCACAGCAACATTATATCGATTTTTTCCTTCATCTAATTCATCGAAAATAAGTTTCATACCTTCGAGAGCTAATTTCTTTTTAATATACAACTCTTTTGCCGTTTGATATTGAGCATTAGAACGCATTTTATTTTCATCTGCAATATCGATAACTTGTTTTTTTGGAAGTTCTTTTTTAATTTCTTTTTCAAAACTTTCTCTTTTTAATAATTCTAATTCTAAATTTTTCTCAATAAGTTCGATGTTGTCTATTTCTTTTTTGATGTTGCTAATTTTTTTGATATGAAGATCCTTTTTCTTCTTTTTTGCTTTTGTTAGAGCTAATTTTTCTTTTTCTAAAGATTTTTCAGCATCATCTTTAGCATTTTTTAATTTAATCACGGACTTTTGAATGGATTGTTTGCTTTCTAAAGCGTACATGTCCGTAGTATAACTTGTAACTTGTCTTAGATGTTTTTTCAATTGGGAATTGTATAATAATCGTTGAGCAATGATACTGTTCTCCTCTTGTTTTTCTATTAATTCTGGAAGTATTTTAATTTTTTTACTAGGACTTTTTTGTTCCTTGTAAGCGACTAGTCCTTCTTTAATTTCAGCTTCATTTAATTTGAATCTAGAATAAGCCAAAGAATCCAATATATTTTGGGGTTCTTTAGACATTTTTTTATTTCTAATTTTATTAGGAGGATATTTGCTTAAAATTACTGTTTGTAAAGCATTTACTTTTTCATACGTTTCTGCTTGTTTACCCAAAGTTTCAGCTCTTTTTTCCATCAACTCCTTTTTTTCCTTTTTTGGAGTATTTGGATCATTGATTTTTAATTTTAACTCGTTGTCTTCTTGTTTTAAATAGCTGATTTCATTGTTTAGTGTAACATAATTTTCAGCTAACATTTGTTTATCCAATTCATCTGATTTCAATTCGTTTTCATCGAGTTTTTTTCGAGTCATTTCTAATTCTTGATTAAGAAGTTTTATTTCTGAAACAAGACTAGTATCTTTTTTGTTTGTTGATTGTTTTTTCTCTAATTCATAAATTCTATCAGAAAGTGCGTTATAATATCCAGATAAGATGCTCGTTTGATTGTTGATATCATTTAATGAGTTCACTGGCATACTAGCAAAAGCAAGGTTGTCTTTAAGCAACTCTTTTCGAGCTTTAAGCACGACAGGGTTTAGTTTTAATAATTCAGCATTTAAAAGTTTTTCCTCATCAGAACCTAAATTTTTTAATGTTTCTTTAATTTTATAATTAGACACAAAACGTTCGCTTTCTTCTTTTTTCTTTTCAGTGTTTCGTAGAAGAGCGTCCATCATATTTATCTCATTTTTGGCTTCAGTGTTATTTAAGTTTTTACTTAAATCTTTTTTCAAAACTTCTTTATCTAAAGAAAGTTCGTTAAGTAATTCTTGATTTTTATCAATTAGAAGTTTTGATTTTGTATAATCTGAAAAAGTTCTGTTATTGTTTATAGTACCAATTTCTTTCGCTAAATCTGGATTAGTCATCTCAATCAATTGTTCCTCGTTCCAAGCAGTGGTTTTTGCTATTTCAGGGAATTTTGTTTCTAACTCTTTTTCTTTCTCAAGGATCTGATTTTCTAATGACTTTTTCTTTTCTTCCAAAAGAGTAAGACTCTGTTTAGCATCTTGATTATCAGGATTGTTTGAAGTGACAATTTTTAATCTTTGAATATCACTGTCAATTGAGAGAAGAATTTTTTTATCTTGTCTGATTTTGGCTTTTTCTTTTTGATCGTCGGTTAAATTTGGGTTTGAATCTAAAAATGTTTTGTTTAATGAAGCTTTTTCAACATTTGTGTTAAGTTTTTCTTCAATAAATTGAGGATTATTCATTTTTTTTATAAGATTTGTATCAATTTCAGAACTTAATTTTGTTGAGTTAGAAATATTATTTTGTGTGGATAAATTTTCATTCGAATTATTATTTTTTGTTAAGTCCTCATTTTTATTCTTTTCAGTTGAATTGTTTTTAGATTCTGTGTTTTGATTTTCATTTGAATTTGAAGAAGACCCTTCTTTTTTCTCATTTGTGTTTTTAATTGATTGATTTATGTTGTTTTCCGCATTGGATTTTTGATTTGAATCGTTGTTTGATTTGTTATTAGAGTTTACAGATTCATTGTTATTATTGGAATTCGCTTGATTTTCATTAGAAATCTTGTTCTCTTTGTTTTTATTAAATTCAGTTGAATTGTTTTTGGACTCAGTATTTGGCTTTTCATTTGAAGAAGAACTTTCTTTTTTCTCATTGGTATCCTTGTCTGTAAGGTTTTTACCGTTTTCGGAATTAGATTTTTGATTTGAATCGCTGTTTAAATTGTTATTAGCTTTTCCCGAAACTTCGTGATTTTTATTATTGGAATTATTTTGATTTTCATTTGAATTTATATTTTGTTTATTTTCCGTTGGAGCTAATTCATTAGAAGTATCATTATTAGTTGTAGTATTATCCGCCAATAAATCTTCATTAGTAGAATTCAAATTTCGAGCTAAACTTTTTTGATTATTGTATCGTTCAATTTTCTTTTTTTCTGATTCTGAAGATAATGCCCTCATATCAACACCTAGTTCTTTTAATTGTTGTTCAACATAAGTTTTCAGATTTCGAGTATTATCATTATCAAGTTCTTTTAAAGCTTTGCTTGCTCGACTTGAGTTAACATCTGAATGAGGTGGGGTAGAATTTAAAATATCTTGAAAATAAGCCAATGAAGATTCAAGTTTTAATAATTGATCATTTGATTTGATTAATTTCAATTGAAGTGCTTTGATTTCATTGTCAAGAGTAGTTTGGATATTTTTCTTTTCATCAATTTTCTTTTGAATTGATGCTTTGTTGTTTCCGCTAGCATTTTCTTCTTCTATTTTCAATTTTTCTATCTCAGATTGAAAAGTAAAATTTTTGGCTTTAATTTCAAATATTTTTTCTTCAATGGCATTCATTTCTTCATGTTGAGCCATGATTTGAGTATATAATGAAGGTAAAATAAATTCAGGATTCTCCTTTTGCAATTGCTGCAATGAACTTAAATCATTATTCAATTTTGAAATGAAGGCACTCATGTCCCCCGATTTGAGCAATTTATCTAATTCATTGACAATGTTTTTATATTTTGAAATTTCAATTTTATTTTTGTCAATGATTTCATTTAGTGAATCAGCTGTTTTAATCAGTCTTTCTGAATAATCCTCTAAAAAATTTAATTCATTTACTATTAAACCTGCATTTTGAAAACTTTCTCTTCTATCGTCACCACTTTTTGAGTTAGCTATAGAAACTGTTTTTTTTAGATCTTCTTGTAATACATTTAAGGATTTGATATTTTCCATTGATTGTGAAAGTGAAGTTTCTTTGACTTTTTCTAAGTCTTCATTTCTTTTTTCTTGTGTTTCAACTAATTCTTCTAATCTCTTAATTACTTCCGTGTCATTTAATTTTGCCATTCCTAATTTGGAATAGATCTCACTATTGTCCGCTTTTTTAGATATTTTATCTAAATCATATTGGTCAGAATTTGGATTTAATTCACCTCTCATCATGGCTATTTCTCTAATCACCTCATATTCATCATCTAAATCTTCATCAAAGAAATTTTGAATTGTAACGGTCTCTTGATTATTAGCATCGTTTTCATGAATTATTTTTTGTTTTAACGGCCTGAAATTTTTCAAAAATGGAATAGTTATCAAGTGTCTAAAACTTTTGGAAGAACCATCAACTGAAACTACATATTCATATTTACCACCTTTAGGGAAAGTTAATAATACAGCCCCTTTTGTACTTGAATTAAACGTTCCAATCTTTTTTCCGTTGGAATAATCTAATACTTCAACACTGACTTTTTTGTTATTTGGATTAATTGTAGAACTAAAAAAAGATTTAACAACCACAAATTGAATTGGAATTTTTTCTACTTTAATTTGATAAACGTGCATTTTTCCGTCCAAACTTTGACGAGCTGAGGCAAAATTGGCGTTTTCTTCTAAAGAATCTACTACATAAAAAAGGTCATTGTCTGGAGAGGAAATTGGAAAATCTAAATTTTCAGGTGCTTCAAATTCATTTGTTTCTGCATTGTATCTCGATCTAAAAATATCATATCCACCCATACTATTGTGCCCTTTTGAACTGAAATACAAATAATTTCCTTTTGGAGAGAGGTAAGGAAAATCTTCATCACTTGGAGTATTTACATTTCCTTGTATTTTTTGTGGTAAAGACCACGTTCCATCAGGTAACCTTTGACGCATATAAATGTCTTTTCCACTGTTTTCTTCTTCACCATAACTAGAATAAAAGATTCTTTTAGGGTTTGAAGGAAAATGTATTAAAGGAGTATGGTTTCTTTTTTTATCAATTTTAGATTGAAATTGAGCGGTTACGATAATATTTCCTCCAATGTCTTTTAAATCATAGATTCGAAAAAAACTTGGTATTTCAATTTCTTGTTTATCAAGAACAATTACTTCATTAGAAGAACTCAGCAAACGAATACCATTTTCAGACATAACGATATTTCTATCCACATCCAACTCCATGTTGATTTTTGTGCCTGCTTTTGTTTTGTATAAATTGTAATAATTTATTGCTTCTTTAAAACGATAATCTAAATGATAAGCTTTTCCGAGATAAAAAAATACTTCATTGTCAAAGCCCTCAGATTTAGACGCAAAAGTTAAATGTTTGATGGATTCATTTTTTTTTCTGGAGTTGTACATTAAACAAATACCATATCGATAGTTGTAAAATGGATCAGTTTGATTAAAAGTCAATAATTGAGCATATAATTTGCTTGCTTCAACAAAATCTTCTTTTTTAAACGCTTTATCTGCTTTACTTTTTATTTCTGGCTCAGGGTTTTGAGCAAAACTTAGAGTATAAAATAACAAGCAGAATAACAGGGAAATATACTTTGTCATACGTAAAATTTTAATATTGAAATCAAACTAATGATTCCTCAATAAACGTATATACGATTATTTTTTAAAAAAGTTCATTTTATTTTCAGTTCCATTCAATAATCGTCGAATATTTTTATGGTGAGTTATTATTACTGTAAGTGAAAGAAGAATTGAAAAAATCATCAAAATAGTATTATCGTATTTCAACACAAAAATAACTGTAAATGGAAAGGTAAAAGCACTTATTAATGCTCCAAGTGAAACATATCTACTAATTAAAAAGCTGATTAAAAAAACAAAACAAGTAATCAAAGCAGCCAAAGGAAAAATCCCAATTAAAATCCCAAAAGAAGTAGCGACACCTTTTCCTCCGTTAAAGCGAGCAAATACTGGAAAAATATGCCCAATAACAGCCAATATTCCACAAGAAAGTTTTAAGAGAACAAAATAGTATTCATCTGATTGAACAAACAAATCGACAATCAAAACAGCCAAAACACCTTTTATTATATCTAACATTAAAACAATTATACCTGCTTTTTTACCTAAAACCCTAAAAGTATTAGTTGCTCCAGCGTTATTACTCCCATGTTCACGCACATCGATTTGATGAAAACTTTTCCCAATCCAAACCGACGAGGGTATCGAGCCAAGTAAATACGCTATTAAACAAAAAAGTATGTATTCAAAACTCATTCCTCTATTCCAAATAATTTTAAAAATTTAACTAAATATACTCTATTTGTAGTTGGAGTATAAGAAAAGTTTTTAGATTTTTTCTTGTCTGATTTCAACTCATTAACTTCATTGATAAATTCACCATCACTAGTATAAATTCTTAATTCACCATCATTTTTTTGTTTGTAAAAATCTAAGAAGTACTGATTACTTCCTGGAAGATGAAAATATAAACCAAACTTATCTCCACCACTTAAAGTAGGTAATTGTTGGAAAAACACTTTTACTGGTAACATTTTAAATACTGGTTTGCCAAATAGACTAACAATTGCAGCCTTATCAGTAGTTGAAATGATACCTTTTTCATCAAATTTGCTGTCATAAAATGAACTTAATTTAATTCCAGAAATTACAATGGATGCTTTAGCTTCTTTTGGCATTTTAGGAATTTGTCCCATTAAGGTATAATCGGATTCAATTTTATCTGCTGTTTTTTGATCTGTCCATTCTAATAATGCACTTTTGTAAGTGGTTGAAAGAAAGTCCATCGGTTTTAAGTCTGGAATTAGGTTGATTTTATCTGCAATTTTTTCCCAAGAGTTTTCTTCAAGAGGAATATCATATTTCAAAGTTAAATCCATGGTGGTTTGACCATTTTTCTCGTAATAATTTATTCTACCAATGGCTTCAACATTAACTGGCTCAATGTCAACTCCTAAATCAATTTTACCGAGACCATTTAAGGAACAGGTATTAATGTTAAAGGCCAGATAATTTCCTTTTTCAGCTCTGTTGACTAATTTTTCTTTGCTTGCAATTTGAAACTCTCTTGTGTTGGAATTATATTGTAAAAACCCTTCTGACGAGAAAACGATTTTGTCTTTCACATTAACTGCTTCAGATAAAAAGGTAGGATACATTTTTATCTCTTCAAAATCTTTTGAATCTCTCCATAAAATACCTACAAAAAGTTGAGTACTATCTATACTTTTCAATGTTTTTGGAGAAATTGGAATTTGAATATTTTTTGGATCTATTTCATAAGAAATTGCCATATAACTTCGAGTAAAATTGTTACAAGTATGATTCACCCTTATTGAACCAGAAAATTTAATGTGTTGAACGTTTGCCTTGATGAGCACATCGCCATAATAAGAAAACTGTTCACTTAAAGTAAAGTTGCTTTTTTCAGTAATTTTACCTGTCGCAGTAGTTTGATAGGTTGAATCCAGCCAAATTCTATCCATTTTCAATAAAGTCACATTGCTGTCTTTATCATAATAGGGGTAATCACCTGTCGATTCATATTTTCTTCGGGCATGAATTTTAGTATCACAATTTCTAAATTTGTGGAATTTTGTAATTTTATTAGCTAAAATTTCTGAATTTACAAGTGGATCCATGTTGGCCTTTTTTCTAATCAACACAGTATTTGTATCAGGGAAAATACGAGCATCGCCCACTTCAATATATTCTACTTTTTTACAAGTTATTGTTTTTTGCCTTATGCTAAAACGAGCTTGTCTAGACTTAAATTGTAAAGAATCTTGTTCAGGATGTAATGAAAAGAAATTAGCTCCAACTAAATCTAAATCCGTTTCAATATCTATTGATCGATCAGCATTCGTTGATAGTTCAAGCTCCTCTTTGTCCATGAACCAAGTGAAAAAGTCAATTTTACATAAATACTGATTTACAGGAAATTCAACTCTTGAAGAACCTGAATTGGATTTAAATTCACCCTTTCTTTTTTTGAATGAGACGTGAGCTTGTAAATTTTCTGTTTTTAAAGAAAGGGGGTCTTCATCGTCCACCACAAAATTGTTTTTTACATTAAAATTCGCCGTATCGGAATTAATTTCCCATCGAGTAAACTTGAGTTTTTTAGATCCTAAGTTAGCATCTGTAAAAGTAGTAACACCATTTCCACTTGCACCAAAAGGTTGGATATAAACAGTTCCTTTTATACGACATTCTTTGTTGAACATCGTCATTTCTCTATTGATATCCGTTTTTACTTTCAATACATCGTTTTTAGGAACAAGGGTGATATACACATCTTGCCCTTGAATATCAGGAAATTCAGTACCACCTTCTACAGGTTTGTTATCAAATTCAGCATATCCCATTGTAGAGTCTGGTAAAAAAGTTAAGCCCTTTGAGATTGAAGTGGATTCAACATAAGTAATGGTACCAGCACCCTGTAATCCTTTTGAAGATAAAAGTATTTTATTATCAAATTTTGCTTTATTCCCATAAATTGGATATCCGTTTTCAGCTGATTTTGTAGTAAATCCAAGAGAATAATCTGGCATAATTTTAAGTGGTTCTTTAAATTTAGGAAAAATACCAGCAGAAGTCAATTCTCCAGTAAAACGCTGAGTTTTTTCAACAAAATTATCTAAGCTATCCATTGAAAATGGATCAACAGTAAAATAAAAACGTGTACTATCGTAGGCACCTTTAAACAAAGATTTTTGATTATAATAAACTAACGAAGGTTTGCTCACATTCAATTTTGGAAAATCTGTAAATTTTTTACTTAATCCACTTTTGTTACTTGGGTCATCTACCAATAATTCACCAACCAAAGCATTTAATTCATTTGAAACAATTATTGGTTTTTTTCCATCTGCTTCTTGTAAAGGATTTACACGTAACAATGTTTTTTCGGACTTAAAAATATTTACTTTATGTGTATTATAAATATAATTTGCTTCTAATGTGTTTATTTCTAATTTTCCTGAGATAATCCAGCCAGCAAAATCAAAATTTCTATTTTCTCTGATGATTACATTGTTGTTAGTAGGAAATACATGAGTTCTTTGATTGTCTGAAAGAGTAATCATATCTATACCCTCCATCCTAATTTCCATTGTACCAAGATTAAATATTCCAAAGTTTTTTAACCCTTCACGATATTTGTTTTTTTTATCGTATTCTAATTGTATATCTTGTAAAAATGTTTCTTTTTTTATTTGTTCATCGGTATAACCGCTTAGTTTTTTTGGTCTAAAGTCTGCTTCAAATTTTAAATTATCGTAGTCAATTTTTTGTGATTTAGCTCTTGCAAATGTCAACAATTTTTGATTCACTGAGATGATTTTATTTTCAACGTCATAATTTAAAAACCCATAAGTAGCTAAATCCAATAGAATTACTTTTGCTTGTTCAATCGTTAATCCTAAGGCAGTAGCCATTTTTCCTTCGGGTAAGACATATTCGTCATATTTAAAACAATATTCAGCAATTGCAGCTAAAGGATGATTTTTATTCATGCCTTGTAATCGGTCGTATAATTTATTGTCAAAATAATTTTTTGATTCAAGACGAGCGAATCGTTGGTCTAAACTTTGCCCCATAATGTAAGTTAATTCAATTTCAGGACTATCGTATTTCCATAGTAATTTTGGAATATACATATCCACTTGATGATACGAATTAGAGAAAGGTGCCGTTCCCATACCCTTTGAAGCTCTTACAAATTCTATCATTTGGGTTTTTAAATCGTAATTAAATTCAATATTTGGGTGAAAAATGGAGTCTTTTGTTCCTATATAAATTGAGGAAAGTGCGTTGTAACATTTAATCATTTCTTTATTGATCGAAATGTATTGAGTAAAAAGCTTGATAAATGGTTTGCTATTTCGGTGAAGAACTATAAACGCTGGTTCACCACCTGTACCAATACCTACAAAATTTTTACCCATCAAAGAAAACCCACCATCATAATCAACATTTGGTACAATTTGTTTGATTTTTAACCTTTTATCAAAAGATTTAAATTGAGGATAGGTTTTGTCTTCTTCTCTATTTATTCTAAAAGCTCTATCAGAGAGTTTTCCTTTTATAGGTTTTTGAAAATAGGGTGTATGTAAAATAACAGTATCACATTCTAAACTCGAACTTTTTAATGACAAGTTGTAATAAGAAAGTTCAGCATAGGTTTCGTTTTTGGGCAATCCAACTTTTTCCCATGAAATGATTCCTCCTTTTGCTTTCCATTTTTTAAGGAAAGGATCAAAAACGCCCTTTGCTTCGTAAATCACAATGCTATCAACGTAAGGGTTTTTATCTTTATCTTCTCTAGTGTTTTCTACTCCACAAACTAAATTTCCTCCTTCAAAAATAACCATAGGTCTATCTGGATCTTCAAAGCTGTAAGAACCACCTCTGTATAACCAATCAAAGGTTGGATTATGAATTAAAACGCTATTTGAGAAAAAACCAGCAGAAAAATCTAAAAAATCTTCCATTTTACTTTGGTTTTTATTCTCAATCATTTTTTCAATAATTTTTTCCCAATCTTTAAAAGCGCTTTTACCGTTTTTATCTTTCATAAAAGCACAAACAGAATAGATGTAATTGTAAATTATAGGAAAAGGTTTGAAATTTTTAGATTTAAGGATCTCATAAGTACTTATCATATCAACGGTTAAATCATCTGAAAAACCCATTGGATCCATAATGGTTTTTTCCAGTTCATTTCGAACAAACGATTTATTTTCTTCTTTTAAAAAAGGTTCAACAAGATTTTTAAAGTCCTTAATAAAACTTTCTTTCTGTTTTTTTAACTCTTGTGCATAAAAAAATGAACTAAAAAAGATTAAAGAAAATAAAAGAAAGGCAATTTTTTTCATTTTTTTTAAATTTTAGAATACGACAAACATAACCAACCTTCTTTTTGATTTTTTTCTGATAAAATCAACTGATTTTCAATACAAATTGTATTCATTTCATCAAAATCGCTTTCTAAAAAACCACTCAAAATTAAAAGACCATTCACATTTAAACACTTAGAGTAAATGGGAACATGATTCGTTAAGGTATTTTTATTTATGTTGGCTAAAATTAAATCAAATATTTCATTTTTCAAAATATTTATATCCCCACACAAAAAAGTAATAGATTTTGATTCGTTTAAATGAGCATTGTTTTTTGCGTTATCTATTGACCAATCTTCAATGTCCACTGCTGTTACTGCATTTGCACCAAGTTTTTCAGCTAAAATTGCCAATACTCCTGTTCCAGTTCCCATATCTAGAATTTTTTTAGGAAATGGAAATATTTTGTTCATAGTACTTATTACTAACTGTGTAGTAGGGTGGTGACCAGTCCCAAAAGAAGTTTGTGCTTGCACAAGTACATTAATATCTAAGTATTCTTTTTGATTGTGAAAAGGTGCAGTAATACTTATTTTGTTATCTATATGAATGGCTTCATACTCTTTTTCCCATTTTTCATTCCAATTTTGATAAGGAAATATTTCTGTTGTCCATTCAAAAGTAATAGGAGCATTATTTAAGCAAGTTTCATTTAATACTTGATTTATATTTATTTCATCTTCATTTCCATAAGCCAATAAACAATTGTCTTTTTCTTCAAATGAGGAAAAATTCATTTCTGATAATTGTGAAACTAATATTTCAGACCAAGGGTTAAATGGTTGAAGAGAAATTTTTAAACATAAAGTGTTTTTCACAGTGAAGAAATGATTTTACAAAGCTCTTCTGCTTTCAATGAAGCACCACCTATTAATCCTCCGTCGATGTTTTCACATGCAAAAAGTTCAGACGAATTAGTTGCATTACAACTTCCTCCGTACAATATACTCATTTCATTTGAAATTTCAAAACCATAACGCTGTTCAACACACATTCGAATAAAACGGTGCATATTTTCTGCTTGTTCTGTAGTTGCAGTTTTACCAGTTCCAATAGCCCATACTGGTTCATAAGCGATACTAATTTGTTTGATTTGTTCATGGTCTAAATGAAATAAATTTGCTTCCATTTGCTGTAAAACATAAGAGCAATGACTACTTTTATTTCTAATGTCAATGGGTTCTCCACAACAAAAAACTATTTCCAGCTTATTTTCGACTGCGACATCGATTTTTGTTTTAATAAGCTCGTCACTTTCATTAAACAACATTCTTCTTTCGGAGTGACCAATTAAAACACATTCAACTTCTAAATCCAATAAATGATTGATGGAGACTTTTCCAGTATAGGCACCATGGGGCGCTGGGTGAAAATTTTGAGCACCTACTTTGACTTTTTTTTGTTTTTGTTTAAGTGCATCAAGAAAAACATAAGGTGAAAAAACAATAATTTCTTGATTATCTTTCAGTTGTACTTCTTCTAATTGTTCAAAAATGGATAAGGCCTCCTTTTTGGTTAAATTCATTTTCCAATTTGCCGCAACGATATTTTTTCTCATATTATTTTTTTATGATTTTGTTTTTAAGTAACCATTGAAAAGTCGGAGTAGATCTATGAGGGTATTTGCCCACGACAACACCATTGTTCAAAATCATCAACGATGGATTAGATCGAGCAACTGCTTTTAATTCAGTTTCATCATTTATAAACCCTGGAATTGAGAACTGATGTTTTTTTCTCCATTTTATAATTTGATCTCTGTTTGAACTACAAACTAAAAGCATTGGGATTTTGCGTTTTTTAGCCTCTTCAAATATTTTTTTATACGAAGAGATTTTAGAGAAATTGCCTTCTTTTAAATTTTTAGAGAATAAAATAATAACTTGTTTTTCTTTAATCAAAAATTCTCTGATGCTTATTTCGGATAATTCAGGATTTAAAATCAAACCTTTTTCTTTTATTTGAAAGAACGTTGTATCATAATCGTTAGTATTGTAATCCTTTTCTGGAACATGAACAAATGTTATATTTTCTTTATCGAACAAAGTATATCCTGGAATCATTGATGTATTAATGATTTCTTGAATATAGTTCATTTGCTTTTCTTCCTCTTGAATGTCATTGAATAAAATAACAGGGTTAAATTGTCCAGTAATTGAAGGTAGTTTGGTTGGAATAATTTCTTTGGTAACCATTGTGTCGTATTTCCAACTGGTATTTTCCCAGATTTTAGAATCGATATATTCTTTACTATTGCCATCGTATTCTTTCGTTTTACCTGTTTTTAAGTTTTTATAAACCAACAGATTGACGTATTTTCCTTCGATACCGTCGTTCATCTTTTGTCTTAAATTACTTCCAACAGAATATGGTCTGTAATCCTTAACTGGCTCAAAAAGTTGAACGTAAGATGTTAAAAAATAAGACAGTAGAGAAACTAAAATGCTCACTCCCCAAAAATTTCCAAAGGCCCTTCCTCCTGCTTTTAAAACCCAAAGAGAACCAACTAAAGAAACAAAACCAAATAAAAGAGGAAAATACCAGTTAAAAATATAAGAGAAAAATACAATCAGAAGTAATGAAATTGGGATTATATATTTGTTTTCTTTACCAGTGTTTGGTCTTATTATCCATTGAGCTAAAAATATCCAAAATATTAAATAATCTAAGATAATGTCTTTCCACATGGATTCTTTTGGGGTTAAAGAGCGACCTATCGAACCTTTCATAGCGTCACCAAAACAACCACAGTCTGTAACACATTGAGGTTGTTTTTTTTCATCGACAACCAATTGAGAAGAAGACTTTGAGACAATTTTTAAATCTTTATTCGTCTTTGCCTCTTGTAATTTTATCTCATAAAGTGGATTTGAAGAAAGATAAGTATCTCTATCAACAAATTTTACATTACCATCACAATTAGCTGTGTGCCAAGTGAGAAAAGTAAAAAACAACATCATTAACAACAACAACCAAGAAACTAATTTTATTTTTCCTCCTAACAACACTAAAACACCCAACACTATTTCAACAATACAAATTAAAACGGATAAAGATAAGGCCCAATCAATGAAAAATTCTAAAGAAAAACCAGGAGTACCAAACCACTCTTTAATTCTAAATGCCAAAGCCCCATCTTCAAAATATTCTTCCAATTTATAGCTAAAACCCAGAGGGTCATTCGCTTTTATTAAACCAGAAACAATGAATAAACTCCCGACTAAAACTCTTGAAACGGTCGCCATCATTAATTTGCCTTTAAAGACTACCATTCCGAAAACACTAAAAGCCATCAAAGCAAAGCCAATGCCTGTCAACATCCATTTACTTTCAATAAAGGAATCATGAAACCCTAAGGTTACAAATGTCAAACCAGCTAAGTTTAATAAAACAAACAAGGAATTAAAAAGAAGTGATTGACCACTAATAATTCTATTTTTTTCCATTAGTTAAAATTTTGAAGATGAATTAATGCAAAGATACTGTAATTTAATATATCATAGTAATTGGAGGAGACTCCTTCGCTTACAATTGTTTTACCATCGTTGTCTTCGATTTGTTTTATACGAAGTAACTTCATTAATATTAAGTCTGTTAAAGAACTTACCCTCATATCTCTCCATGCTTCACCATAATCATGGTTTTTCTTTTCCATTAATTCAAAAGCAATTATGCTGTATTTGTCATACAAATTTTGGGCTTGTTCAATAAGAAGATCTGTTTCGATTAAATTTTCTTCATTTTGAATGAGAGCCATTATACAATAATTGACAATAGCACGAAATTCGCCATCAATATCGTCTCCGATTTTATTGTTGCCAGTCTCTTGTATCGTTCTGATTCTTTGTGCTTTAATGTAAATTTGATCCGTTAATGAGCTTGTTCGTAAAATTCTCCAAGATGTTCCATAATCTTTAGTTTTGTCTGTAAAGATTTTCCTACATTGTTTTACAATTGACTGATATTGTTCTAGTGTTTGATTCATCAAAAATATGTTTGATTTACGGGTTGAAGATAAAAATTTTTAAGCTTTTAAATAGAAAATTAACTAAAAATTAATGTAATTTGATTTTTTTACTTTAAAATTATTTTTAACTTGATTTTCAATTTTATTTGTTTTAATAAAAAAGTTGTACATAATTGAAAAGTCAAGAAATTATAAAAATCTGTTAATCAAATCAATACACAGTAATTTTTTTTTAAGTAAATTGTTTGTTTATTTTTGTCATTCATTGTTTAAATATTTAAATAAAAATGAGTTTTTAAAATGCAGGTGCTTAAGATAAAAAATCAATTAATAGAATTAAAATCTCCTAAAATTATGGGGATAATTAATGTGTCGCCTGATTCATTTTATTTAAACAGCAGAAAAAATACCATAAAAGAAGTTTTAAATGAAATAGAAAAACAACTTCAAGAAGGTGCCGATTTTATTGACATTGGAGCGATGTCTTCTAGACCTCAAGCAATTTATTTGCCAGAAAAAGAAGAGTTGGATAGATTAAAACCTATTGTTATAGCTATTGAAAGAGAGTTTCCAAATGCACTTTTTAGTGTGGATACTTTTAGTTCAACTGTTACTAAATTTGTTTTGGATCACGGTGTTGGAATAATAAATGACATAAGTGCTTTTCAATTTAATGAAAAATTATTTGAAGTATTAGCGTCATACAAACCCTGTTATATTTTAATGCACAATAATAATGATTTTCAAAAAATGCATAATTCTTTCCAATATGAATCAATTTTTAAAGAGTGTTTAAAATTTTTTACTGAAAAATTGGTTTTGTTGAAAGAAAACAATATAAACGATGTGATAATTGACTTAGGATTTGGTTTTGCTAAAAACTTAGATCAAAATTATTCTCTCTTTCAATTCATTAAGGAGTTTACCATCTTAAACAGACCAATACTTGTGGGTGTTTCTCGCAAGTCTATGATATATAAGCTATTAGATATTGACATTGAAGATTCTCAAAATGGAAGTACAGTGCTTCATACCTTAGCTTTACTTAAAGGAGCTAAAATTTTAAGAGTCCACGACGTTGCACCAGCTAAAGAGGTAATAAAAATATTTGAAAAACTGAATTTATTTTCTGACATCCATCACAAATAAATCGTAAAATACTGGTTCATTTGGCTGAATAAGATTCATTAAACCTTTACTGCCATAGGCCTGAGAAGACGGTATCAACACCCACATTTTATCTGATTTTTTAACTCCTAAGAGTGCTTTCTTTAGTCCTTTTACAATACCAAAATCAGAAAATTTAAAGGTGTAAGGTTTGTTTTTTCTATAGCTGATGTCATAACGAGGATTAGATGGAGTACTGACCATATAATGAAATTCAATAGTACTTTGAAGAGTTGCTTTATTATTTTCTGTTTTATTCTCTTCTAACAGCCAGATTTTTGTACCTTCAACAACTTTTGTTGGGGGAAGTTTATCTACTATTTTAATACGTATATAATTGTCTGCATTTGGTGGTATTAAACCTTTAATTCCATTTTCACCTCTTGCCAATTTTGAGGGCAAAAATATTTCTGCCTCATCTCCGATATTCATTTCTGAAAGTGCAAGATCCCAGCCAGGAGTTTGCATGTTAAATCCAATTATAAAAGGCAACCACTCTTTTTTTAATAAATGATTTCCGTCAACTATCGTACTGTCTTTTAACCTCACTTTATAGTCGATTTTAACCACATCAAATTTTTTTAATTTTTCTCCTGTTCCTTTAGTGTAAAAAGTAATGACAATTCCGTTATTTAATTGAAGTTTTTTCACTTCTTTTTTTGAGGAAGAATCACTGTTTTTAACAAATTTTTTTTCTTTATTAAAAAACAAAGGTTCTTTTTCCTTTACAGCTTCTGGTTTACAGGAAGAAATAAAAATTAGTAAAAGAAATAAAATACTTTTTTTAATCATGGTTTTAACTCTAACAATTCAACATCAACTACTATTGGACTAAGAGGGGGAATTTTATCTAAATCACCAACCAAACCATGTGCAATATGACTTGGGATAATTAATTTTGCTTTATCGCCCACTTTCATTTTTTTAATTCCTTCTTGTACTCCACTTTCAATTTCACTTTTGTCTATTTGAAACATAAAAGTCTCACCATTTTCTGTTTGATAACATAATTTCCCATCTAAAAGACGAATTGAATATTTTATTTTGGCTTCTTGACCTTCTGATGCAATTTTTCCATTTCCATTTTTGTAGATATAATAACGTAAACCAGAACCGGTTTTTTGCATTTTCCAGTCTTTTTTGCTTAAAAACAAATTGATTTGTAGTTCTTCTTCTAAAGCCATGTTTTTATTCCAAGTCACCGATTGCTCTTTTGTCCATTTTATTTCTTTTTCTTGCTTTTTTTCTTGACAAGAACTTAACAGCAAAGAAGTAAAAAGTAAAAAATTAAACACTTTCATTTTTAAACAAATTGAGGAATTACACTTAAAAAATAATTTAAACACTCCTCAAGTGAACCTTTGTATTTTCCACCAGATGCATTTGCATGTCCACCACCATTGAAATATGTGTTTGCTAACACATTAACTGGATGTTGTTTACCCTTTGATCTAAACGATATTTTAACAAAATCCTCTTCTTCCGAAAAAAAAGCTGCAATTTTGATGCCTTTGATGGATAGTGCTGTATTTACCAAACCTTCAGTATCTCCTTTTAAAACATTCATTTCATTTTTTTCCTTTTTATTTACGCTAATAAAGGCCAAAGACATTTCAGGGAATATTTTTAAATGATGATGGATAAGATACGCTTGTAGTTTTAATTTATCTGCTGTATTTGAATCTATTATTTCTTCGTGTATTTTATCGTGTTGAATTTCTTTCTTAAGAAGTTCAGAAACGATAGCGTGGGTTTTGGGTTTCACGTTGTTATAACGAAAAGACCCTGTATCTGTTACAATTCCAAGATAAAGAGCTTTCGCAACATTTGTGTTGAGGAGTTTTAGTTTATTGGCTTTTTCTAACACTTCATATAACAACTGACAGGTAGAACTTGCGTCGGTATCTGAGATTAAGATGTCCGCATATTTCTCAGGTTGAAGATGATGGTCAATCATAATTTTGAAAGCACTTGTTTGAGATAGGGCTTCAGTAAAGGACTCACCAACTCTTTTTGGAGAATTATAATCCAATGAAAAGAGAAGAGTTGCGTTTAAAATTTTTTTGTTAGCAAAATCAACATTCTCATCACCGACAATAAAAGACACATTGGTGAGCATTGGCAACAAATGAGAAGGTAGTTTATCGGGAAAAAAAATTAAAATATCACTTTCCTTTTTTTCTTTGATTTGACGACAAATCTCATACAAAGCCACACTACTCCCCACTGAATCTCCATCAGGAGATTGATGAGAAGTAATAACAATTGAATGAGATAAATCTATTTTATTAAAAATATCGTTGTACATTTCCACAGCACAAAGTTACTTATTTTAAGCTAAATTTTTTGACATTTGAAATCAATCATTATTTTCCTTAATTTTCTTGTTAGATTTACGTTTTTAATTAAAATAGAACACATTTAAAGAAGAATGAGGTTAAAAAAGAATGAAAAGAATTGTTTTGGTATTTTTTTTGCTTGTTATCTTTTATAATTTTGTAAGCACTTATGTTTATTTTTAGAAAATTAATTCAAATTACAAAAGTACAATCCCCATGCTTTTTATTAAGTATTCCTATACTATTGTTTCTTCATTCTTGTATTGAAATCAGTGATGATTTGACAATTCATAACGATGGTACAGGCACTTTTAAATATGTTGTTAATTTAAGTTCTAGTAAAGTTAAAATAAATTCAATTTTAGCACTTGATAGTTTAGACGGTAAAAAAGTACCTAAAATAAGTGAGATTAAACAAATGATTGACGAATATAAAACAAAATTAGAGAATAAAGAAGGTATTCATAGAGTTAAAGTTGAAAGTGATTTTTCAAATTTTATTTTACGATTTCAATGCGACTTTGATGATGTTCAATCTTTACAAAAAGCCATTAAAGAAATTGTTATTGAGAAAGATAAACAACAAGAAATAAAAGAAATTAATCACACTTGGTTGGATTGGGAAGAAAATAAATTGATTCGTTCTGTTCCAACTTTAACCCAACAAACGACTAAACGTTTAAAGTCTGAGGATTTAACTCGTTTAAAAGAAGGTACTTATATCTCTGTTACACGTTTTGATAAACCCATTGAAAAATGTGATAATAATTCTGCAAAAATTTCTCCAAATAAAACGGCGTGTATGATTAAAACGAACACCTATTCGTTAGTAAATAATTTGTCTATATTAGAAAATACTATTTATCTTAGTACTTCCAAAACACCTCAATGAAAAAAAAATCTTTTATTAATAACTCTATAACTTCGTTAATACTTTTTCATGTTTTACTTAGTTCAAATTTAATTTATAGTCAAAGTCCTGATGAATTAATTCCTAAAGATGCAGTAAGTGTTTTAGGTATAAATAATATTAGTCTATTAAAAAAAATACCTCTAGATGATTTGATTCAATATGATTTCATGGACGAAATACATGCCGAGTTATTTGATGGGTCAACCTCAAACAAAACTTTAAAAGATTCAGGGATAGATTTTGACCAAAAACTACATGTTTTTTATGGAAAAAATAGAAAATTTGAACTGGCAGGGTTTACTTTTGGCATAAAAAATAAAAAATTATTATTTTCAGTTTTTGATGATTTTGATAAAAAAGAAAATTGGACAAATGATGTGGAATTGTATTCAAGTCAATTTAATCATCTATTAATTAAAGGTAACAGTGCCATCGTTTTAAGGATAGACCCAACATCTGAAAGGGTTTCGGTAATAACAGACTCAATTTGGTTAGCTCGAGGGTATTCTCAATATGATTATTATCAAGAAGAGTATTATGAGGGCGAAGAAGACGAACTTAATGAAGAGGAAATTTTTGAGGAAGAAATAGTAGTTCCATCAGATTCAGTAGAAGTGAGTGATTATGACTTACTTAATAAAACCTATTGGGAATTAAGAGATAGTATAACTTTGGAATTACAATTTGAATATTTTAAAATTATAATGAATGAGTTGTTTTTATCAAATATTCATTTAAAATCAAAAGATAAAAACTTTGAAAAACAATTGTTAAATAATTCAGATGGTATTTTTTATTTAGACAATTCTAGAAATTTTAGTTCAACCAACAATATTTGGTATTTTCAGACTTTATTTCCTGATTTAGTGCAAGACATTAAAGAAATATACACAGGAAATGTCATTTTAGGGCAAATCAATTTAAATGATAATCAAATTTTATTAAACTTTGATGCCAATTATAGTGAACGCTTAGGGTCAATTTATGAAGCATTAACCGATACACGTTTTGATAAAAAAGTTTTTCAATATATTCCTTCTAATACTCTGGGTTTTATTACTTATAACATTAATTTGAACAAAGGATACAAACAAGCTTTTGACGTAATTGTTCCTGTTTTAGAAAAACAAAACGACCCAAGAGTGAGTGGAAATTTGTTGATGATTGAGCTAATTAATGAATTTGTAAATACAGAAGCTGTTTTTAATACTTATAAGGGAAGTATGTTTGCTTGTTTTAATGGTATAAAAAAGGTAAAAACAAAAAAAATTGAGTTCTTTTATGATGAAGAAACCTTTGAATACAGTGAAAAAGAATCTGAAGGAGAGGAGGAAATGCCAATTTTTACATTTGGTTTCTCGACTAATAAGAATGAAATTCCTGAAAAAATATTAAAATATTTTAGTAAAATGACTTCGCGTTTCCACAAAGAAAATGAATATTGGGTTGTTGAAGAAGCTCTTTTTAATTCAATCCCAATTTATATAATCAACCAAAATGGTTTATTTATATTTACTAATGATGAGGATTTAGCTAAATTTCATACAAAGGGTTATGGTTCAGCATCTTTAAGTGGAATTCAAGCTAAAAAAGCTAAAAAAAGCAAGTTTATGTATGGTCATTTTAATTGGGGATTAACGATTGATAAATTGCCACAAGACATGTTAAGCAAAAAACAAAATGATTTAATAAACGCAATGAAAGGTAAAACTGGAGTTTTCGAGTTGAGTTCCTCAAAAACAACTAAAGAAAAAACTTCATTTAGTTTAGAATATACTTTTGAAGGAAATTACGAACATTCAGGTAAATATTTACTTGATTTGATTAATACGGTTTATGTGATGAGTAAAGATTAATTCAGATGGCAAGAAAGGGTCTTTTTATCGCTTTTTTACTTTCTTTATTAGTCGCTTTTTTTTATTTGCGACCAATATTATTTAAAAAAGAACCCGAACCCTTACTGTCTGATAGAATACCTGTTGGTGATTTTATTGGTAAAATTAACCTTATTGAATTAGCAAGAGAATCTCATGCATTTATGTTTTTTAATAGGGTTCCATTTAGGGAATATTTATCTTATGATTTTATTTTAGCACAAAGTAAAATGTATGGAATTCAAGCTCAAAAACCCATTTATTTTTTTGCTAATGAAAACGGAGAGTGGGGTGGTTTGATTTCAGTACAAGACAGTAGTAAAATTTTTAATGGGATAAATAGGTTAAAAAAAGACTTTTTAATTGAAGATACCATTGTGGGTGGTCAAAAAGTCCATCGATTAAAAAAGGAAAAAATATATTTCACTTACGGTAAAACCTGGTTTTTTGTTTATAAAGGCAATCAATTGCCAAAAAGAATGTATCATGTGATGTATTCAAGAAAAGGCGATGAACATTTGTATTGGAAAGAATTAAAAAGATTAAATCCATACAAAAATGAACATGTTCAGATATTATCAAAATGGTCTAAATGGATGGAATTGGGGATTAAAAGTGTCTATTTTGCTCATGATACTGACAGTATAAACACCTATTTAAAAGGTTCTTTTGTTTTTGATCAAAATTCTCCAATAAAACTTAAAAATAACGGATTGAGTTTTAATTCTCAATTTGAAGGGAATAAAAGTATCCAGTTTCACTTTGATTTAGAGCAATTTAAAAATAATCTAACTCATCCTTTGTGGAGTTTTTTACAAAAATATGCAAGTAAAATTGCTTTTCCATTAAAATCATTTGTAAAAGCGTGGGAAGGGGATATTGCTGTTGTTGAAGGGGGCAGTCATCTTGTAAAAGAAACGTACATCGAAACTGAAATGGACGATGAGTTTAATATGGTTGAAGTTAAAAAAACCAAAGAAGTTTTGAAGCCAGGTTATGCTATATTGTTGTCAATGAATGAATTTCAAAAGCAATTTGTTGCTCAACTGTTTGCCAAAGGTATTATGAGAAAACAAAACAATAGATTTCATATATTAAATTCACCTCCTTTAAAAATTATTCAGAAAAAAGATTTTTTGTTTTTGTATTCAACAGATTTTGCTCCTAAACTAAAAAATAAACCGTTAAATGGAGGATATTGGACACAAAATGGAGTTAAGTATTCTTTTGTTGTTGAACAAACTGACAATAAAAACTTTTCTTTTTCCATTCAATTTCCGTTGATATCCTATTTAAAGTCCAAAATGTTTTAGTATGATTTCCAATTTAAATTTTATAAGAAAAATTGAAAACTTTAAGATGTTATTGTTTTTTTTAGTACTTTATTTGATGATTTCTTCTGCTTTTTTTTGCCAAAATTTAGAATTAGAAAAAATCATGAAAGGATATGATTTTATTGGACACCCACCGAAAAATGTTCAATGGTCGTGGGATAATAAAAAAATATTTTTTGAATGGAATCCTGAAAAAGAACTGTTGTATTCAACCTACTTTTATGATCTTGAGAAAAAAAATATCCAAAAAAATCCGATAGAAGAGTCATTCCAACTCTTATTAAATGATAAAAAACAAACTAATTTTAAGCATATTTTTTTTATTGAAAAGGGCAATTTATTTCTTTTTGATAAAAAAACGGAAAAAATTCAAGTTTTAGTACAAACACAAAGTCCAGTAAATCAGTTTTTTATTGGAGAAGATGAAAATGTGCTTGTTTATGAACAAAATTCTAATCTTTATGAGTTAAATTTAAAACATTCTTCAATCAAACAAATCACAAATTTTTTGAAGGGAAATGCTATTGAAAAAACAACAAAACAAAACGATTATTTAATTCAGCAACAAAAAGAATTATTTGAATTTATCCAAAAAGAGGATAAAAAGAATCATTTAATAGAGGAAAATGAAGAAAAAATCACATTAAAATCCCCTAAAAAAATGTATTATGGAAATCATGAGATAGAACAAATACAAACCAATTTGAAACATACGTTTGTCAGTTTTGTATTATCCGATTATCCAAACAATGACGCCACTGAAATTCAAGAAATGGTCAACGAAGAAGGTTATTCTCAAAGCAAAAAAGCAAGGTCAAAAGTTTCAATACATCATTTAAGTAAACACCAATTAGCTATTTATAATCGAGTTAAAGACAGTATGTATTATATTGATTTTCGCTTTTTACCTCACTTAAACGATACACCTTCCTATTATTCCTTATATAAACCGAAAGAAATTGTTTCTTTTCCTTCAAATTTTTCTATTCACCCTTTGATATTTTCTAATAAAAATGAAACAGCTTTGTGTGATTTAAGAAGTTTAGATAATAAACATCGATGGATAGTATTAATTTATTTAGTTGAAGGGAGATATGAAATGATTGAATATCAATATGATGCTGCTTGGATAGGTGGACCAGGAATTTCTGAATGGAATTTTGATCCAGCTGTTTTAGGATTTGATAAAGAAGAGGAAAACGTTTATTTTCAGTCGGAGGAAACAGGATACAGTCATTTGTATTTATTTAATTTGATGAATAGAAAAAAAACTGCTTTAACCAATGGAAATTATGAAGTAAGAGAAACATTGTTTGACAAAAATCAAAATTGTTTTTATTTACATTTAAATAAAAGTCATGCTGGTAATCTTGATTTTTATCAATACAATTTAAAAAATAACGAATTAACAAAAATATTAGAAAAAGAAGGAGCACATCAAGTTGTAATTAGTCCAAATGGAAGAGAATTGGCCTTTTTATATTCTACTAAAAATACTCCATGGGAGATTTATCATAAGAATATACAAGCCAATTCATTTGAAAAGCAAATTACTTTCTCTAAAACAGCAGAATTTAAAGAAATTTCTTTCACAAACCCCATTTTAATTCAGATTAAAGGAAAAGATGGGGTAAATTGTCCAGCTCGAATATATCTTCCTTCCGAAAAGAATAATAAAAAATCAGCAGTGATGTTTGTGCATGGAGCTGGATATTTACAAAATGCACATCAATATTGGAGTAGCTATTATAGAGAATATTTGTTTCATCAAATGTTAGCAAACGAAGGTGTTACTGTGATTGACATTGATTATCATGGCAGTGATGGTTATGGTAGAGATTATCGTACTGCAATTTATAGAAATATGGGGGGTAAAGATTTAGATGACTATATTTTTGCTCGTAAATTGTTGATTGAACAATATGCTATCGATTCAAATAAAATTGCAATTTATGGTGGGTCTTACGGTGGATTTTTAACTTTAATGGCTTTGTTTAAATATCCAGGGAAATTTGTTTGTGGTGCTGCTCTTCGTTCTGTTACAGATTGGGCTCACTATAATCTAGAATACACATCAAATATTCTTAATTTTCCTGAAACAGACCCAGAAGCGTATCGTGTAAGTTCTCCAATCTATTTATCAGAATCGTTAAAAGATGAACTTCTTTTGTTACATGGATTAATTGATGATAATGTGCAATATCAAGATGTTATGCGTTTGAGTCAAAGATTAATTGAAAAAGGAAAGAAAAATTGGAATATAACGACTTATCCGATAGAAAGACATGGATTTAAAGAATACAGTTCTTGGTATGATGAATACAATAGGATTTATCAATTATTTCAAAAATATTTGTATTGAAAATTAGAAATGCCTAATTTTGAAAACTTAAGAATTTATTTCTTTTTTTATAGTTGTAATCAATTCTTTAATATAAATGTACATTTTTCACAATATTTTGTCGTTGTGTAATAAATAAGATTTTAAACAATGAAGACCATTCGAATACATGAATTAATTAAATGGATAAAAGAAAAATCTTCACCTAAACAATTTATTTTATTTTCGAGTGTTTTAGTTGGTTTAAGTGCAGGTTTAGTAGCAGTTGTTTTAAAATCTATTATTCACATTATTTTAAATTATTTAGCTGATTTAAAATTTTTAAATTCAAAATATCTAATTGCTGGCTTACCTATTGTTGGTATTTTGCTCACTGTTTTATTAGTCCATTATTTATTAAAAAACAAAATTGAAAAAGGTATATCGTTTTTACATAGAAGAATAAAGAAAAATTCTAGCTATATACCTAAAAAACAAATGTATGATCAAGTTCTTACAAGTTCATTAACAATTGGATTTGGGGGTTCAGCAGGTATTGAAGCACCAATCTTACTAACAGGAGCTGCGTTTGGTTCAAATTATTCAAAAACCTATAAATTAAATTACAACGATCGATCTTTATTGTTGGCTTGTGGAATCGCAGGCGGTATTGGAGCTGCTTATAATGCTCCTATTGCGGGAGTGCTTTTTGCCTTAGAGGCATTGCTTTTGGATATAAGTATCACTGCTTTTATTCCGCTAATTTTAGCAGCGGCAAGTGGAGCTTTAATTTCAAAAATTATTCTCCATTCAGATGTATTATTTTCTTTTAACAAAGTAATCCCTTTTAATTACAATTTCACCTTTTTTTATATTGCTCTTGGTGTTTTATCGGGCTTATTGTCTGTTTATCATTTAAGGGTGTTTGTCAAGGTCGAAGAAAGTTTTCATAAATTTAAGGTAAATAAATATTTTAAAGTCTTTTTTGGTGGTATTTTACTTGCTTTTTTAATCTTACTTTTTCCAAGTTTTTTTGGAGAAGGTGTGAATTTTATTAAAGCACTTTCTACTGATAACACAACTTATCTCCATGTTAACAGCGTTTTACATGAGTTTATTATAAAAGATTGGCATTTGTTGTTTTTTATCTTATGTATCATTTTGTTGAAGCCAATTGCGACGGCTTTAACTATTGGAAGTGGTGGCAATGGAGGCAATTTTGCTCCTTCCTTATTTGTAGGTGCATTTTTAGGATTTTTATTGGCTAAAATTTTAAATATTTGGTTTCAAATAGATGTATCTGTTTCTAATTTTACGCTTGTAGGTATGGCAGGAGTTTTAAGTGGTTTGTACCATGCACCTTTGACGTCAATATTTTTGATTGCTGAAATAACCGGGGGCTATACCTTAATGATTCCTTTAATGATAGTTTCTTCTATAAGCTATACTATTTCAAAATACTTTGAACCCTTCTCTATGGATACAAAAAGATTAGTTGAGGAAGACGAAATGTTCTCTAATAGTAAGGATTTGGCATTATTGAATAGTATTGACATAGAAAACTTAATTGAAAAAGATTCTATAAAACTCAAAGTAAATATGTTGTTAGGTGAATTAATAGAAAATGTCAAAATATCTGATAAAAACGTATTCCCTGTTATAGACGATGACAACAATTTAAAAGGATTAATCTTTTTAGATAATATTAAAGAATATTTATTTGAAATTGAGAAATATGATAGAATTAAGGTTTCCGATTTAATGGAAAAAGTAAAAGAATTCGCAAGGCTTGATGAAAATATTAATTCAATATTAACTAAATTTGAAAAAAATAATTTTTGGATACTTCCAGTAGTTTATCAGACTAAATTTGTAGGATTTATTTACAAATCATCAATATTAACTGAATACAGGAAAGCTTTGATAAATACAACTATTGAATAATGAGTGAAACTTTAATAATAATAATAATTTGTAGTTTATTACTTTTTGCTTATATTTTCGATATATCGGCAGGAAAAACTAAAATTCCTTCTGTTATATTATTATTAATCTTAGGGGTTTTTGCAAAATATTTATCTGTTCAATTCAAAATAGAAGTCCCAGAATTAAAAAATACATTGCCAATCTTAGGTTCTTTAGGTTTAGTATTGATTGTATTGGAAGGTTCTTTAGATCTAGAGTTAACCTCTTCAAAGAAAAAGTTAATATTCAAATCTGTAATTGTTTCATTATTACCAATGTTTGCTTTAGCTTTTTTATTAGCCTACGTGTTTCAAAGTTTTGGTAATGATTTCAGAAGTAGTATTGCAAATGCCATTCCTTTTTGTATCATAAGTAGTGCAATTGCAATTCCATCGGTTAGAAATTTTACAAAAAAACACCGCGAGTTTATTATATATGAAAGTAGTTTGTCTGATATTTTTGGCATTCTTTTTTTTAACTTTATTATTTTAAATAAAATTGTGGATATTTATTCCGTTGGCATTTTTTTACTTCAAATTCTTATTATTGTTTTAGTCTCACTGATTGCAATTTTTGTTTTAAGTGTATTACTTAAAAACATTAAACATCATGTTAAATTTCTTCCAATTATTATCTTAATTGTGTTGATATACGACGTTTCAAAGCTTTTTCATCTACCAGGGTTGATTTTTATTCTTTTGTTTGGTTTATTTTTAGGGAATATACCTAAGTTAAAAGAATTCAAATGGTTTCAGAAAATTGATTTAGATAAATTAAATACTGAAGTACATAAATTTAAAGAAATTGTGAGTGAATTTACTTTTTTAATTAGAGCCGTCTTTTTTATTATTTTTGGATTCCTTATAGAAATTAATGATGTATTAAATTCAGAAACTCTCCTTTGGTCTGGGTCGATAGTTGCGACAATTTTTATTTTTAGAGGGTTTCAACTTTTTACTGTTCGATTGCCCAATTTTCCTTTACTTTTCATTGCACCTCGTGGGTTAATAACTATTTTGCTTTTTTTGGCTTTGGATGACTCACTTAAAATTGATTTGGTAAACAGTTCACTTATTATTCAAGTTATTCTTTTGACTGCTATTATTCTAATGTTTGGTAACATGATTGGAGGTAAAAAAAAGAACGATTTAGATGACGTTGAATTTCATATCTAGGACCTGCTTAAAGTACTAACTTTTTTAATCTTTGATTAGAAAATGACAAAAACTATAATAACTTAGTATTTTGAGGTTAAAAAAAACACAAAATTGAAATTGAAATAAAATTAATTTGATTTACTTTTAAACTTTAGTACAATTGAATACAAACAAGTTACAATGAAATAATCGGATGAACAAAAGTTATCCGATTACTTTTCTTTTCGTGAGCGTGGTCAGACGAAAAAAATGTGTTGAACTATTTAACTTTACTTAGGTTTTTAATTGTATAGGAAGGTTCGTAAAATTTCTTAATTTTTTTCAACTCTACATATTCGTAGGAAGTTTTTGTTATTCCAAAATGAGGTAACATATTGTGCCAGGATTTTTCTTCGTTGGTTCTATAATGTTCAACTATCTCAGCAAGAGTATAATCTGTAATATTTTGAATTTGGAAGCTGATTAAAATATCTGCAGGGTTCATAAAATTAAGTAAGTCTTTAACTTTGTTTGGGTCAACAACATAGACTTCACTTACTCTTTCTACAAATTGATTAATATCAGACAAAGCATTAGAATTGATTTCATTAAGTTTAAAATCTAGTTGTTGGTCGCCTGTTTCAGGGTTGAATTGAAAAGTTTGAGATAGCAACAGAAAAGTTGAGACTGCAATCAATAAAACAAAGGAATAGTTAAATTTTTTCATGTGAATATTTTTTTAGGGTTATTTATTTTTATTATTTTTCCAAAACAATTTCCATTTATTTTGTTTTTTAGCTTTTTCTTTTATTTCAATAAATTGTCTATTTTTAATATCAAACAAGTATTTTTGACCTGAATTAAGGGAGATACTATTACTGATATTATTTTTTTCAAAAACTTCCATAGATCCTTCATTTACATAAAGTTCAACAAAGGGAAAATCATCACTTGGATCATTGACTCTAAATTTAGTTCCTTCAACATGAATAATAACATGTTCTGTTTCAAGGATAAATAATTGATTAGAAGGTTTGATGTCAAAAATTCCTGCTCCCATTAAAGAAGCTATTCTTGAATTTTGTTTATCTTGTTCTAAAAATTTCAAAGCACTATTGTCAGTTAATTTAATGTTAGAACTATCAATCAAAACATATTCAACATAATTTTTATTTGAATTTTTTCTTCTAACTTTTCTTTTAAGGGACAGTTTAGCAGAATTTTCAGCAGTTTGGATGTTCAAAGTAGAATTATTTTCTTTTGCTTCTTTTTTCTCAGTTTTTACTTTTGGAAACCAATTCTTAGCAAAAAAGTTACTTTCTTGTTGATTATTTTTAAAAAGCACATAAGAAGAAATTGAACCAACGGTTAAAACAACAATCAGTACTGCGGCTATTTTGTAAATTATTTTAGAAGAAGAATCAAAACTTTGTTCTTTTTTCTCTAAGAAAGATGCCCATGCTGACTCAACATCGGGTTCTAGGTCATCAATTTGGTTTTCATTAGATGTCATTTGCCAGATTGTCAATTGTTGTTGGTAATCTAGTTTGTTTTCATCATTTTCTGACAACCAACTTTGAAATTTATTCATTTCGGAAGAGCTTGCATTTCCAGAAATTACTTTTGATATCAAATTTTTGTTGTTCACTTTATTACGGTTTTAAATATTAGACTGTATTTTTTGATTTTACCCCCAAAGAAAAACTAAAATTTTTTAAAAAAATTCAATTTTTTTTTCAGAGTAGAAGTTTTTTAGTTTAGGTTTAAGGTCTTCTTGCAACTTGTGAAGTGCTATAGACATTTGATTTTCAACAGTTTTAATACTAATTTCTAAATGTTCTGCTACATCTTTATACTTCATATTTTCAAAACGACATAACATAAAAATTGCTTTACATTTTGGTGGAAGTTTATCTAAAGAGGCATTAATACATTGTTGAATTAGCTCAAAATCCATTTCTTCTTCGTTGGATTGAGTAGCAAAATATTGATTTGAGTCATTTATTTCAGTTTTTTGAAATTTTTTATTCTGTTCAATAACAGTGATACATTTATTTACAGTTGACTTTGTCAAATAGGCTTCAATACTACTTGAAATACTTAAAGATTTTCTGTTTTTCCAGATAGAGATAAAAATTTCTTGTATTACATCATCTGCCGCTTGGGGGTCGTGTAATAGATTTTTTGCCAATCTAAACATTCTTTTATAATGTTCTTTAAATAGGAATTCTATGTTAATAAATTGACTCAAAGTTTAGGCACTTTTTGATTGATACCAAAAGATAAAGATACAAATAAATATTTATTTTTGATAAAATAATGTTAAGTAACGACAAAAATACTTTTTTTTACTTTATAGTTGAATAAGTAATTTGACTTATTTTTTTATTTGATTAATTAAAAACCAAAATTATCATTTTAATGATGAATGTTTTTGATTTGATCTGCTTCATGCTTGTGTTTAAAAAATACAGCAAAAAGAAGTCCAATAATTGCTGAGTATATCGCAAAACTTAACCAAATCCCTTTCCAATCTGAATTCCCATTTTCTAATATAAAGAATGAAGCAATCATCCAACTGCTAACTTTTGTGCCTAAAAATGCTCCAATTCCATTAGTCATCATCATAAATAATCCTTGAGCACTTGATCTTATAGATGTGTCCGTAGAAGTCTCAACGAATAATGAACCAGAAATGTTAAAAAAGTCAAAGGCCATACCATAAATAATACAGGAAGCAATGATCATCCAAAGTCCATCGGTTGGATTGCCATAAGCAAAAAACCCAAATCTAAGTACCCAAGCAAACATACTAAATAACATTACCTTTTTGATGCCAAATTTTTTTAAGAAAAAAGGAATGGTCAAAATAAATACAGTTTCTGAAATTTGAGAGATGGACATTATTATAGTAGAATATTTTACAACAAAACTGTCTGTGTATTTTGGAATTTCTTTAAATCCGTCTAAATAAGCATCTCCATACATATTTGTAAGTTGTAAAGCGGCCCCCAAAAACATTGAAAAAATAAAAAACAAGGCCATTTTGTAATTTCCAAACAATTTAAAAGCGTTTAATCCCAATTGTTCTAAAATACTGGCATTTTTAGAAATTGATTTTTGAGGAGGACATTTGGGCAAAGTAAAAGCATAAATCCCTAACAAAACAGCAACTATAGAAGCTATATAAAATTGATTTCCATTGTCTTTACTCCCACTTATGTTGGTAACCCACATAGCAGCAATAAAACCAATGGTTCCCCATACACGAATTGGTGGAAAATCTTTTACAACATCATAACCATTATTTTTTAAGATGGAATAAGATGTTGAATTGGTAAGAGAAATAGTTGGCATATAACATAACATTGCAGCGAAAATTATGTAATATAAAGTGTCTGGATTGTCCACATTTGGTACAAAAAACAATATTATCCCGTAAAAAATGTGTAATAAACCGTATAATCTTTCTGAATTCATCCATTTGTCGGCTATAATTCCTACTAAAGCGGGCATAATTAGACTTGAAAGGGCTAATGTTGAAAAAATTGCACCAAATTGAGGAAAGGACCAACCTTTTCCATTCATACAATATGTGCCAATAGTAATTAACCATGCTCCCCAAACATAAAATTGGAGAAAATTCATGATGATTAAACGAATTTTTAGTGACATATGATTAGTTTTAAGGTAAGTTTCTTTTTTTCAATTCATCTCTTATTTTAGATGCTTTTTCATAATCTTCGTCGTCAATAGCGTCTTGTAATAATTTTCTGAGTTCGTCGATATTTAAATTATTCATTGGATTTGCATCTTCTTCAATTAATTCTTCCTCACTAAGTTCTGTTGAAATATCATTACTTTCGTCTAGGTTAGTTCCAGCTGAAGATAAAATAGATTCGAAAGTATAAATAGGGCATTTGAAACGTAAAGAAAGGGCAATTGCGTCAGAAGTTCTGGCGTCAATTTCAGAAAACTGACCTTCCTTTTCACAAATTAATTTTGAGTGAAAAATACCTTCGTTTAGGTTGTAAATAACCACTTCAATTACTTTAACTCCAAAAGATTCGGCAAAAGTTTTAAATAAATCGTGGGTTAATGGTCTGTTGGGTTTCATTTTCTCCAACTCAATAGCGATGGCTTGTGCTTCATATCCACCGATAATGATAGGAATACTTCTTTTGCCACCAGATTCAACTAAAACTAAGGCATAAGCACCAGATTGAGTTTGGCTATACGACAAGCCGGCAATCTCCAATTTGACTTTATTCATATAATTTTTAACAATTGAAAAGAAATAGTTTCCTTATTTTTCAAAGTTAAAAATAAATTTTAAAATCAACTGTTTCCTTTTAATTTTTTTACTGCTTCAGTAAATTTGGGAAGTACATCAAACACATCACCAACGATACCGTAATCAGCAGCTTTAAAGAAAGGAGCTTCTTTGTCTGTATTTATAACCACAATAACTTTAGAGCCATTAACTCCAGCTAAATGTTGGATTGCACCTGAAATACCACAAGCAATGTATAAATTAGGGCGGATTGCGAAACCAGTTTGACCAACATGTTCGTGATGAGGTCTCCAACCAACATCAGCAACAGGTCTTGAACAAGCAGTAGCTGCTCCTAAAGATTTTGCTAAATCTTCAACAATTTTCCAGTTTTCTGGTCCTTTTAAGCCACGGCCAGCTGAGACCACTAATTCTGCTTCTGGTAAAGGAACTTCACCCTCGGGTTTTTTAAATTCTTTAATATTTAAATTTGAACTACCCAAATTTGCATCTATTTCTTCAACAGTACAAGATGTTCCTGTTTCTTCAGGTTGAATAGAGTTTGGAAGTAAAGAGATTACTTTTTTAGAAGACAAAACTTTAACCATTCCAAAAGCTTTACCAGAAAATACATTTACTTTGCACAAAAAACCATTTTCAGTTATTGGCAATTCAATTGCACCTGAAACTAAACCTGCTTTTAATTTTGCAGAAACTCTTGGGGCAACCGCTTTACCTGTAAAATCATGAGAAAAGATCACGATTTCAACTCCTTCTTTTTCAGCGATAAAAACCACTAATTTTGCTAAAAGTTGAGCATCTGCTTGTTTTAGAGAACGATCTACATAAATTTTAGAAGCACCATAATTACCTAATTTTGAAAGGTCGGAATTACTTCCGTTGCTTACTACTATAACATCGCCACCTAGTTTTTTAGCATAAGTAACCGTTTCAAAAGCGGATTTGGATAATCCTTGATCGCTTGAGATATATACTAAAGATTTCATCTTTTTTAATTTATAATGGATTATATAACTTTTGCTTCGTTGTGTAATAATTGAACTAATTCATCTAAATTATTAGGGTCAATTAATTTACATTCTTTTTTCGCTTCAGGCATACTGTATGACACAAAGGAAGTCAATGTGTCACAGGAAACAGGGCTAATAACTTGAAGAGGTTTAGTTCTTGCAGCCATAATTCCACGCATATTTGGAATTCTTTGCTCAGCCATACCTTTAGCACAACTAACTACAGCGGGTAAAGCCAATTCAGCTACTTGAACACCGCCAATTACTTCTTGTTCAATAAGGATATTGTTTCCATTAACATCTAATTTTGTTGCTAATGAAATTAAAGGGAGGTCTAAAATTTCAGCTATCATTCCAGCTACTTGAGAGCCGTTGTATTGAATGGTTTCTTTTCCTGTTAGTACTAAATCAAAAGCATTTTCTTTAGCATAATTTGCAATTTGAAATGCAGTGAAATAAGCATCATTAGCTTCAGAATCAACACGTACAGCATCGTCAGCACCTATGGCTAATGCTTTTCTTATGATCGCTTCGTCTTGAACAGTACCCACATTAATAATGGTTACATTTCCACCGTTGGATTCTTTAATTTCCAATGCTCTAACTAAAGCGTACCATTCGTCGTAAGGATTTACTATATATTGAACACCGTTTTCATCAAATTTTGTGTGATTATCAGTAAATCCAATTTTTGATGTAGTGTCAGGAGCTTTGCTGATACAAACTAATATCTTCATCTTATAAAATTTGGGTGCAAAAGTAGTTATTTTTTTGTATCAAAAAAGTATATTTTTTTTCAAAAACTTTCAAATATTATAACATTGCAAAATTGATTTTAAAATAATGAAACTAAAAATAAATTATTCCATAAAGCAATAATATCGTGTGAACGCTTATTTTATAGTTTTTTTGCTTTTCCTCAAGAATACAATTGCACTATTATATCTATTTTTGCACCATAAACAAGAAATATGTTACGACCAAAACGAGAAAAAAAAACCGAAAAAGTCAAGTTAAGTAAAGAATCAATTCAACAGGCAAAAAAAATCTTTCAATATTTAAAACCTTATCAAATATCTTTTTTGATTGGGTGGATTTTTTTGATTTTATCTACAGGAATGGGTTTACTTTTTCCAGTGCTAATGGGGAAATTACTTGGTGGTAGCACAACCCAGTCCGTATCCCCTTCTAATTTACAGTGGATAAACTTAAATAATATCAACAATGTCGCTTTAGCTTTATTCATTTTATTTGCTTTACAAGCTATTTTTTCTTTTTTTCGGGTAATCATCTTTACAAAAGTTACTGAAAACGTACTAAGAGACATTAAAACCCATGCTTTTTCGAGGTTAATTTATATGCCAATGGATTTTTTTAATCAGCAAAAAGTGGGTGAATTAAGCTCAAGAATAAGTGCTGACATTACTCAAATTCAAGAAACTTTACGTACAACAATTGCTGAATTTTTTCGTCAAATTATTATTGTATTAGGTGGGATTCTATTTTTATTCTTTTTGTCTTGGAAATTGGCTTTTTTAATGTTGGCGACTGTTCCTGTGATGTCGATTATTGCGGTGTTTTTTGGAAGATATATCAGGAAATTATCAAAAATAGCACAAGACGAGATGGCTGCATCAAACGTCATTGTTGAAGAAAGTTTAAATGGAATCACCAACGTTAAGGCGTTTACAAATGAAGTTTGGTTGATTGGACGTTATCGCACGCACTTAAATAGTATTTTTCAATTAAATATTAAAAGCGGATTATGGAGAGGTGTTTTTGCTTCATTTATCATTTTTTGCATTTTTGGAGCAATAGTTTTTGTTATCTGGCAAGGTCTTTTGTTAACACAAGGCAAAAATCCAGAGTTAAGCATGGAAGATTTTTATTCTTTTATTTTCTTTACCATCATGATGGGTGCTTCTGTGGGTTCTTTACCCGAATTATTTGCTGGAATACAAAAAGCTGTTGGAGCAACAGATCAATTAATGAGGATAATAGGTAATAATAGTGAAAAAGAATTGATGAAGGGCACACAAAAACCTCTAATAAATGGTTCTGTTGAATTTAATAATGTCCACTTTAGTTACCCTCAACGTTCTGATATCAATGTCCTTAAAGGATTAAGTTTTTCTGCAAAACCTAATCAAACTATTGCACTTGTGGGATCTTCTGGTGCAGGAAAAACCACCATTGCTTCATTGATTTTACGATTTTATGACACAACAAATGGTAAAATTTTAATCAATGAAACTGATATTAATGACATTGATGTAGAATTTCTGCGTTCACACATGGCTTATGTTCCTCAAGAAGTTTTGCTTTTTGCTGGTTCAATTAGAGAAAATATTTTATATGGAAACAAAACAGCCGATGAAAATCAATTAAAAGATGTCGCTTTAAAAGCCAATTGTCTTGAGTTCATTGAAAAATTCCCAGAAGGTTTTGACACTCAGGTCGGTGATAGAGGTATTCAACTTTCAGGTGGACAAAAACAGCGAATTGCTATTGCTCGTGCTTTGCTGAAAAATCCAAAAATTTTAATTTTAGACGAAGCCACTTCTGCTTTAGATTCTGAATCAGAAAAATCAGTTAAACAAGCGTTAGATAATTTAATGAAAGAACGAACTTCCTTTGTTATTGCTCATCGTTTGTCCACAATCAAAAAAGCAGATTTAATTTTAGTACTTGAACAAGGAATAATTGTTGAAAGCGGAACCCACTACGAATTATTAAAAAATGAAAAAGGACTATATTCTAAATTAATAAAACTGCAAAATTTGGAGTAATATCAGAAAATTTTCAATAATTTGTTAATGGAATTAAAACTTCTGATTGATTCTGTGAGAGATTTTTAATTTTCTCGCTGATAAACGCAGAATAAGAACGTAGATTAATGTAAGCTAAATAAAAGACGTATTCAATAGTGAAATTGATTTATTACTTTATTTTATTTTTAAAAACAATCAATTTACTATCAATCAAATTTGCAGGATTGTTCGGGTCTTTAACTTGAACATCAGAAATACTCAAATTCGGATTATCTAAGTTTTCAATTCTGTTTTTGCTTTCAGTCGGGAACGAGTTGTATTTATTTTTAGGTATAACAGCAACAAGTTCAAAAGAATCTCCAGTTGTATGCAAATAATTAAAAACTCTTCTTGGATTCTGAATTTGCCACATTCCACGAATTCTTAAATTGGTAATTCCTAATGGGTCAACTCTGTTTACTCTTCCTAATTCGTTTGTTTCTGCAAGTTCAACATTTGGAATTTCGTTTAAACCATCTGTAATTTTTTGTTTAATTATCTGGTAAGTTTCGTGCTTGGCTGCATAGATGTTACCATAAACCATCCAAAGTGATTTTATAGAATCGTCTATTGTATGTCCAACACAATAAATCAAGTCTTTTTTTGTCCAATTTTCACAAGTTCTACATTCTTGAGTTATTATATTGCTGTTGGACTGAATGTTTGATTTTGGGTAGGAACTATTTAGAGCCAAATCACTATTGGCACTTTGCGTTTTCTTCACTTCTATTGCATCACCTAGACGAATCATAATATCAGGTGGGTGATTTTGATTGCCAAGCCAAGAAAATACTTGGTTAAATCTTGTGTTTTTAACTTGTTCGTCCTTTTCTTGTATGGTGTTTGCAAAAGCATCTTTTACAAACATCTCTAATGCTTCTCCAACATTGTTTGCTCTATTTCTTCCTGTGTAATGATTCCGAATTTCAACAACTGGGTTATTTGTTATATTTACAATCGCCTCTAAAATATTTGTCATACTGTTACTGCTTCTTGTTTTTCAATTTTTAAATCCTTTGTTGATGTATGCTGTTTTAACTGTTGTTTGATTGTCTCTGCAAGATATTTAGCGAGGTTAACTGGAACAGCATTTCCAATCATTTTGTAACCTGCAGGCACACTTGTATAATGGAAAATAAAATCATCTGGAAAAGTTTGAATTCTCGCACATTCTCTAACACTCAAACGTCTGTATAAATGTTCTTTCCCTGGAACAAAAACCCGAATGTTTTGCTCTATGAATTTCATTTTTGGTGCTTGTGGATGAATAGGAGCGTGTCTGCCACCTGCTTGAATTGTAAACGATTGTTCATCCCAACTTCTAACTCTATTTCTTGACATAAAAATTGTGGAAAAATCACCAATCATATATTCGTGGTTTGGCAAAGCACATTTTTCTCTGTTGGTTTTGTTGTATGGCAATGCAGGTAAAACATTGTCTTTTAAATCGTAAATGATTTCTTGAAGCGTTAGTTTAGGAAAGTTAGGTTTTTGAAATTGGTATTTAAAACCCAAATCTTTACGAATACCTACAAAAATTACTCGTTTTCTGTCTTGTGGCACGTTGAAATCACAAGCATTAACCATTTCAAATGAAAGTTCGTAGCCAATTCCTGCATTTCTGAACATTTCTTTTATGTTTTCTAATGCCTCTGAATGTCTGCCTAAAAGCATTCCGCTTACATTTTCAGCAAGAAAAAATTTAGGTTGTTTCGCTTCTAAGATTCTAATGAAATCATAAAAAAGCTGACCTCTTTTATCTTCAATTCCCTTCATAGCACCCGCTTCACTCCAACTTTGGCAAGGAGGACCTCCAATTATTCCATCACATTCGGGAACATCTTCAGCAGGAATATTTACTAAGCTTCTTCTGTCAAGAATTGTGTGTGGATGGTTTTTTTCATAAGTTTCCCAAATTTCCTTGTCGTATTCATTTGCCCAAATAACATTAAATCCTGCTTTTTGAAAACCAAGGTCTAAACCTCCTGCACCTGCAAAAAAAGATACTATGTTCATATTTTTGTAAGATTTTTAGATTCTAAATATTCAACTTTTTTCGATTTATTTCATCAAAATAATGTTTTCTCTATGAACAATATGGTCGTTTGTTGAAAGTTGAACCAAATAAGAACCGTTGTCTAAATGATAAATTGGTACTTTTTTAACAAAATAAGGCGCTTCTAATTCACTTTCAAAAACTATTCTACCGTTGACATCAAAAATCATTAACGTACTTTGTTCTGTCATGTTTTCAGCAGAAATAATTAACTCTCCGTTACTTGGATTTGGGAAAATATTAACTAACTTGTTGTTTTCTAAATTTTTGATAGAGTTGTTTGACGAATTATAATATACTTTGAAATCATCAAAATAAAATCCATCGTCTTTTACACCACCATCGGAAGCAAAAAGAAAACGAACATGAATTTTTTCGCCTACATAATCATTCAAAGAAATTTCTTCCAATACCCAATCATTTTGAACATCATCATAAATAGGTTTTCCTTCTGGCTGCACACTGCCATTAGCTGAAGTGCCTGAATTTGTATATTTTCCACATTGAGGAATCCAAGTTAAACCACTGTCTAACGATACTTCAAAAGAACAATAATCGTAGTTGTTTTCGATTGACCATTTTGCAAAAAATTCAATTTTAACAGCACTTGAGTTACTTAAATCAATTGTCGGTAAATATTGAATAACTTTATTCACATCGTTATTGTATTCACCCACAGCACTTTCTGTAAAAGAAGAGGAGGGCGATACAAATTCTGTTGAACTTAATTCCCAATTACCAGACCAATTTTCAAACTGATCTCCATTTTCTAAGATTTGTAAAGGAGGTGTTCCAAAAATTTTAACTATTGTATCAGTGATTTCATAGGTGTTAAATGTTCTTTTTAGTAAAAATTTAATGGTGTCTCCCGTTTCTAAGTTTTGATTTAATTGATAGGAAATGGACGCAGTAATTGTTTCATCAACTAATCCTTGATGTGTGTTAGAATTTCCCGTGCTTAATACATTTTGATAGGGTAATAAAGACACTTGAAGTGCTTGATCGATTAATCCTAATCTTTTTACTTCATATTGAAAATTACCATTCAATTCAGTTAAACTTTGTGGATTATTCTCTTTTATTAACCAGTAATGGTGGGCAGCCCGAACAAGTGTCAGATTAGAATGTAACATGTCTTGACAAAGTGGAATAATTCTATCAATTGTAGGCCAAAAACCATCTTCATCACTACCAATTTCAGGGGTAAAAGCATAAATTTTTGGTTTAATTGAAAGGTCTTCTAAATACATATAATCGTCTGAATCCCCAGAAGCTGGGTATAAGGAAGAAGATTTTTGAGCCACAAAACCATTATAAAGTACCATTTCGTTGGCAATGCTTTGAAAATAATCGTGATCTTCAGCAAATAAATCTACTTGAGAACCAATTGGAAATAACATTAAGTTTGAAAAAGTATGGGCGTTATATGCGAAAAGAAAATCTCTCTGTTCACAAAACCATTTCATTGCTTGAGTTTCAGGTTCTGAAAAGGGTCCAGTTCCAGGGTAAACATCAGAGTCGGTGTCGAAACTAATTCCAGTAGTACCCCAATCATACGAATAGTTTCTGTTTAAATCAACTCCATACGTCCCATCGTTATTATTTCTTCTGTTTTTTCTCCAAGGTCCACCTCCATTTGGATTTGTGGTTTCATTATAAACATAGCCATCAGGATTTAAAAGAGGAATAAAATACATTTCGCTTTCATCAACCAACCTTTTAATTTCAACGTTATTGTCATAATTTTCAAGTAAATACCACATATAATAGATTGTTGAAATCATTGATCCAGGTTCTCTTGCATGATGGATGGCTGAATATAAAATCTCTGGTTCTACTTCGTCGTTTTCTGGATTATCAGAAATTTTAACGTAATAAATCGGACGACCTTCATGACTTAAATAAGATCCAATTTGAGCTTTTTCTGAAATCAAATTTGGAAAAGCAAGCCGCATTTCATCTAAAATTGAAAGAAGTTCATTGTAGGTATAAAATCCTGCCATACTTCCCAATTGAAAATGAGTAGGGTCAACAATAACATTTGCTGTTTCGTTTAAACACAATGCATTCCTTTTTATTCCTGAAACTGTTCTGTTTTGATAAAATGAACTCACATCATCAATCAACACTTCATAAGAAAATCCATTTTGATTTAATTTGTTTATCTCGTATTCAGAAAAATCACTGATAAAAAAAGTATTTTTTTTGTAAACTCCATGATCAACAGCTATTCCAAGCGTTTGTAATTGCTGCATTTGGTTTTCGTTCACAAAGATTTTACATTTAGAATATTTTTGTGAAAAACAGTAAGAAAAACTAAGTACAACTAATGATATTCCCAATAAATAATTACACCATTTTGTATCCTTTTGGATTTTCCTATTTTTTAATTCAAATTTATTTCCAGAAAGTATGTTTTGTGAAAAAATAGGAAAAAAAATGTTTTTTTTTGAAAGGGAAATTATTGTCATATTAAAGAATTAGCAATACAAAGATACAAAATTTATGAAGTAAAACAAAATCAATTTCACTAATCTTTAACCTATCTTAAAAAGCTTAAGTTGGGTTGAATCTAAAGATTAATCTGTAATCAATAATTTTTCATTCAAAATAATTGTGTTGTCTTGAGCTAATTGAATGAAATACAAACCATTTGTCATATTTTCACGATACAAGGCAATTGGTTGACCTGAAATATTTTTAATTTCCTTCACGATTTGTCCACATGAGTTATAAATTTTAATATCAGCATTTATTAAGTTTTCTTTAGTAAAAATATTTGTTTGATTTGAAAATGGGTTTGGAGAAATGAAAAAATCTTTTTTTTCTATACCTAAATTTTCAACGCCAGCAACTAAATCATTGCAATCGATTAAAAAATAATCCGTAGAATTATTGTGAGAACTCAACCAATCTTCTCGTTTTTCTGTTAAAGTTTGCCATACTATTTTGCCTGAAGTTACATGTGCTTTTAAACCTCTTAATACTTCCGAAATTTTTGATACATAATTTGGGTCTAAAATATGTCTGAAATCAAACATTATTGTTGCTGTATAAAAGGTATTTGAATTACTTGATGTTGAATTAATAACTGTAATATAGTTGTTAATCTCATTTAATAAACTAGCAATATCTGTTGTGTCTTTAATTAACCAAGGACAACTATTCCCTATGGAAAGAAGTTGAGCGGGATTATTGAGTAGATAATTGGTAGTAGTTGGACCACTGGGATGCCAAATTCCAGAAGGGTGTGGGTCGTTAAAATGGTTAAAAGTTCCTCCTCCCCATAATACTTGAGGAGTCCAAGTAACCCAAGGGAAAGTACGACCATGTAATCCATTTTTCCATAATGTCCAATCTTGATCCCAGTTTGACCAATCTTGAGCTTTGTAAATAAATCCTCCAATATTAGTTCTGGTAGTCAATCCACAGGAGTCCAATAAATGATTTAAATCAGCATAATTATATGGATTATAACCCGAATTCGTTACTATTGTGTCAAGATGATTATGGGGATCCACCTCAACATGAGGTAAATTATCCATCCATTGCATTAAATCATTTGAATTATTTGCGGCATTATCAAATTGTAAACATGCTCTGATGAAATTTGACTCAACTTGCATGTTCCATTTTGCTGAGTTTGCATTAACACTGTCAGCAATCTCCAAGGCCTTACCTTTTATTACTGAATAATTTGTATTGTAATTTACTCCATAACCAATGTCACTCATTTCGTTATGAGAACATAAGTTTAAGTGTAAAATATTTGTTTGAGCATTTACATTTAATGAAAATACTGCCATGAAGCTCATTATTAATCTTTTTCTTAAATTCATCTGTTTTAAATTTTTTTTATATTAGGAATTGGGTTACCAACATTAATTGCAAACCCATACCTCAAACTGAAAACTAATTTTTACTTTTCTTTTTCCGCAAAAGAAAAGTAACAAAAGAAAACTCGGCACTTATTGTTAGTAAATGCACTCCACTCAGCTATTTGCGACCGATTCGGTGATTCCGTCATCAATGACGGACTTCCTCTCGGTACCCGCAAATGCCATCGCTTCGCTTTATACTAACAATTAGGTGCCATTGATTATCGTTAAACTTATAATTTAAACTAATTATTTATTTTTCACTCTATCTTGTTATCCCATTTTTATAAAAATTTTAATATCAATGTTTTACAACAAATTTTATGGTCAAATCATTTAATTTAATATAATAAAGACCTTCCTTAAAGTTGTTTAATAAAATTTGATTTGTTGGTTCATTTTGAGTTAAAATTAGTTGTCCTAAAACGTCATAAATTTGAACATTTTCTACTTCTTTGGAAAAATGAATTGTATTTTCAGCAGGATTTGGAAAAATTTTTAAATTTCCTTTTTCGTTATTAATTGACTGATCAGACAATAAAGATTCATTTTTAATCGTAATAAAATAGACAGAAGCATCAGAAACAGAATCTAATGTAATGTTTAAACTAGTGCCACCAACTGTGGTATAATTAGAGCTTGAATAAGCATCAGATTTTATTTGTTCTATGGTGATTTTAATTTCATCAGTTGAACTCCATGGTAAGTTTTGTATATTTATATTCAGTGAATCGTGCATGGATTCATGATTTGAAACAAGTAGTTTAACAAGGTCATTTGTCGAATTTTTCCCTGATAAAATCATTAGATTGTTTAACGAATCTCTGATATTTGCTGTGCTATATTGATTTCCTGTTGAAGATAACAAAATGGGAGTTAACTCATTTAATTCATTAAAAAACTTATATGCATACCCATTTAACGTCAAACTAGCAGTAGTTCCAATATCTGAATTACAAAGTGGATTCAAATCGACACCTCGATACCATATAAATTTAGATAATCTAGAGTTTACAGTAGAGATTAACTGAGAAGTTAGATAAGAACACCCTTTAGACGTATTGTTATACCCACCGGTGTTAATATTTGTTTCTGAAACAATTATTTCTGTTGAATCAAACCCATATTGGTTTAAAAAATAGGCAAGGGTATCGGTTAACATTCTTAAACTGTAGGGATTTGTCCTGTCATACATGTGAAAGGAATAAAAATCAAGTGGAACAGAGTTTGATTGACAAAAATTCAAAAAGTTGGAAACATAATCCTGATTTATAGTATAATGTATTCCACCAGTATAAAAAGCATTTTTTGCAGCAGCAGGACCCCCCACTTTTAGTTGTGGATTAAATGATTTTAATGAATCCACACACTGTTGATATAACCTATAATAAGCATTGACAGAATCAATCTGCCAAAAACCATTATTGTTGGGTTCGTTCCAAATCTCCCAGTAGGGGATATCGTAATTAAACCCATTATCAAAAGATGCTGTATAATGCATGGCTGTCCTTTTAGCAATACCAGCGAAAGTATGAAAATTGTATTGATCCTCATCTTTGGGCATTGGTGTTGCTGGAGGAGAAGTTGTACCTGGTTCATCACTGATTCCAAGTCTAAAAAATGGTTGCAAATTAGCGTTGACAATTTCAGAGATTTTTGCGTCGCTAGTTGACCAATTATACCCTGATGGTAAATGGGATTGAAAAGAATAATTAAAAGTTTGGTTAAATTTATTATAAAAATTTGAGTAACCCCAATAGTCAAAAGGGCCTGTATAATCGTGTGTTCTAACCAAGGCAGTGCCTATTTCTTTCAAACATTCTTCTGTTGTTCCTGAAACAACACTACTTGGACCAGTGTTCACACCAGTTATTTTTTTTCCAAAACCAATGGATGATGTAAAATTTATTGTAAAGTTTTGTGAGAATGAGTTGGAACAAATCAATAAAGTAAAAATTGTTATTTTTTGATACTTTTTCATATTAAAGGGTAATACTAATTAATCATTTGACAAAATAAACAATAAAAGGTTTAATTAATTTGAGATTTCTGAATTACTTTTAAATGTTTAAAATTAAATGATTTTTTACAAATTTAATTTAAATGTTCTAAAGTATGAAAATTAATAAACATAATACAATTCCTAATAATATAGATTTTTCTAGATTTCAGAAATATATTCTTTTAAAAACTTTAGTAGATAGATATTTTTAATGTTTTTTATTTACATCTAAAACAGAAACACTTTTCGACAAACTCCCCTATTTTCCTGCTGAATTTATAAAATTTTCATACATTTATCGAAAAATATTTGTATAATTCAAAATTAATTTTTAAATTGCGAATCTAATTGTTAATGTTGTTGTTATGAAAAAGTTGTATTTTGCTGATTATCTGCTTATTAAATGGGGGGGTAAATTTCTTTTCTCTCTCTAGAATTATTAAAAAAGGATTTGCTTTTTTTCTGTTTATGTTGTTTGTTTTTCAATATTTTTCGCAACCTGTTCTCAACACGACAGAAAATTATTATGTACAAAAAGCAAGAATATTACACTATTTTGATTCAATGTCTCAAATCAGCGATGATCCGAATGCAAAAATACCAGGGTTTGGTTCGTATTCTCGATGGATGAATTATTGGGAAACTTTTATGCCCAAGTCAGGTGATTTTGAAGAAGCGATTCAAAAAGAAATTATTACAAAACATATTTTTTAAAATTTTAAACATGAACACAAAACTAATTTTTATTATTTTAATATTTATTAATTTTGAAATAAATGCACAGAATGAATTTTGGCCAAGTTCAAATGCAGTTTGGTATTACAATTATACTGACAACCAATGGTTTGAAGGATTTTCAAAGTACAAAATCGATAGAGATACAATAATTAATTCAAAAGTATGTCAGATTTATACAAAAAAAGCAAAATGGATATTTTCTGGCTTTCCAGAGCTTATTGAAGATAGTAGTTTTCAAAATACATTTGCTGTTTTAACTTTACAAGACAGTGTTTTATTAAAATATAATTTTAGATTAAATGAATTTGATACAATTATTAATTTTATTGCAAATGTAGGTGACACTTGGCGAACAGTAATAGAGGATAGTATTTGTTTACCTTTTGATAAGTATATTACTACAGAAGTAATTGAAAAAAATATTATAAATGTTAATGGTAGAAATTTAATTAAATTTAAATTGTTAAGAAACGTACCTGACGAATACGGCAATAATTATTTTGAAGATTTTCATCAATATTTTGGATCTGATTATTTATTTGTACATAATTACATTTGTGTTAATTTAGATTATTCATTAGAAAACAAATTAAGGTGTTTTAATAATCATAATTTAACAGACCCATTTAATTATTATTCAGACACATTAGATTGTGAATTTATCTCAGAATTATTATCATTAAAAAATAATTTTTTAATGGATAAAATTATTTTTTATCCTAACCCAAGTGAAAATTTCCAAACTCAAATTTTTGGAATAAACACAAATGATATTGAAAATGTTTTTGTATATGATTTATTAGGAAACATAATTCCTTTTAATATAACAATCGTAAAAAATTCAATGTTTTTAACATTATTTAATAAAATATCAGGTATTTATTTTGTTAAAATTCAATCTAAAAAAAGATATTTCTTTAAGAAAATAATAATGATTTAAAACTAAAATTATGAAAATAACTTTTTTTATTATTACATTTATCTTCGTAAATGAATGCTGCTTAGCTCAAAATTTAGGATTTTGTGGATCTTATGATATTGGAGTAAATAATAAGATATCGAATTGTAATAATGAATCAGAATCTTGGAATGAAAAATATAGAATCTCCTCTTTTTGGCAAGCTAATGATAATGTTCCAATTAAAACAATTTTGGTAAATTGGATTGTTTGTCAAAAAGATGATGGATCAAATGCTTGGCAAGATATTCCACAATTTAGAAATCAAGTTCAATTGATGTTTGACAGAATTAATGATATATATTCAAATGTTCAAGAAAAAGGTTATGATTTAATTTGCGAACCCGAAATTAATTATATAACTGACACTAAAATTAGATTTGAATTAAATGATATTATTTTCATTAAAAATGACTTATTTAATTCATCGAATAGTGGATTTTCTATAATGACATGGTTACATAATAATTTTCCAGAAACTAAATATGCTTTAAACCACATTTTTACTATGCCACCACCACAAGGAGGTACATGGGGTTATTATTCATATAATTTATTAGATGAATATTCTTTTATTCATACATATTTTTCAATGTATTCTGATTGGTATGTTGTTTGGGATGATCATGTTAATCATATAGCTCATGAATATGCACATTCTGTTGGATTACATCATACTTATGATAGTGAAATTTTAAACATGAATCATTATGAATATTTAAATGATGTTTTTGGAGAATGTGGTCAAAATTCATGTTGTAATCCAAGCCCTGATTATTCTTGTTATTTAACAAATGATTGCTTTTGGAATACAGCATCTTTTCCATTTAATATTATGAGCGGATCTGCTAATAGTAGATATATTAGCCCAAAACAATCTGGGCGTATGCATAGATCTTTATCACTATATGACAACAATTTTGTAGTAAACAATATTTTTATGCATAAATATGTAAAAGAAATAACTCCTTATGTTAACCCAATGGAAATTATTCAAAATGAAATTTGGGATTTTAAGATAAAATTATATCAAAATTTAATTATTAAAACAGGAAATACTCTAACTATAAAATGTGAAGTTATGATGCCAAATAATGGAAAAATAATAATAGAGCCAGGTGCAAGTTTAATTATTGATGGTGGAAAAATTACAAATTACTATTTTTTAGAAGATGAAAGAAAGGATTTTTGGGAGGGCATAGAAATATGGGGCAACAGTGCACAAACCCAAACACAAGGTCATCAAGGGACTTTAATCATGAAAAATGGAGCTATTTTAGAAAATGCCCACGAAGCTATTCAGGTATGGAAACCAGACGATTGGGCATCTACAGGTGGTATAATTAATGCTACAAATTCTTATTTCAAAAATAATTGGAGGAGTATTGCCTTTTTGTATTACCACTCTTTGAATAACAACAATATCGAAATTAAAAACAAAGGGTACATTGCAGATTGTGAGTTTACATGGGACGATAACTTTTTTAGAAATGATGCTAATTGCGGTATATCTATGTATCATGTTAATGGAGTAAGGATATATCGGTCGAAGTTTATTGACAATCGAACAAACGTAAGTACTTGGACAAATAGACCAGTTGGAATCGGAAGTATAGATGCAGGGTATAGTGTGTTAGGAAGATACGCTTCTCCAACTTTACCTCAGAACCAAACTCAAGATGCTTATTTTAATCCCAATTTACCTTATTGTGAGTTTAAAAATTTAGAAATAGGTATTGATGCAAGTAATGCCACATCGTCCTTTCCTTTTTTGGTGGACAATTCGCAATTTGAAAACTGTGGATTTGGCATCTATTTGAGTTCACATTGGAACGCTACGGTGATACGTAATAAATTTGAAGCCAACAACAACAAACCGTCTGCTATGCCTTATATGAAACAACTCAATTTTAATTGGTGTAGTGGATATAAGGTTGAAGGAAATGTATTTAACAATTCCACCTTTGGTGCTTTAGGATGTTTGGTCTATAATTCACAACATGAGCCGAATCAAATTTATCGA
>JACPDW010000044.1:2500-31291 GCA_016183815.1 Flavobacteriia bacterium | reverse complement strand
TCGATTTACTCGGTGTTCAAGGAAATTGGCTGAAGTTAGCACCTTTTTTATCTTAGGGAATTTGTAGCTCATTTTCTATTGTCTTTTTTTAAAGCAGCAACTTGAAGCAATATTTTTTTTTCCAATTTTGAATCAATTTTTACCAATTCTCTTTTTACTTAGTCGATTGTTTTTATGGTATTATTTGTGTATTTTATTTTTTGAATAAAAAATGATTTAAGTTAATAAAAACAGGGCGAGTTTCCCGCAGATTAACGCAGATTTTTAAAAAATACAACTGCTATAATTTGAAAACCAAATAAAAATAAAAATCAATAATTACTTCTCATTTTCCAACCTGCTTTTCTGAATATCCACGATTTAAAGCGTGTACTGATTATAAATAATGAGGGGATTATCACTAATGTCAAAAAAGTGGCAAAGGTTAAACCATAAATAATTGTCCATGACATTGGGGCAAAAAATACATTATTGTCCCCTCCGATGTATATTTTAGCGTCATAACTTTCTAAAAAACTGAAAAAATCAATGTTAAATCCAACTGCAAGTGGAACTAAACCTAAAATTGTAGTTATAGCTGTTAATAAAACAGGTCTTAATCTTGTTTTACCGGCCTTTTCTGCGGCAATTATCACTTCTTGTATAGGTGTTTCCTCAAATTCATCTAAATTTAACTCAGCTCTGCGTTCCTTAATTAACATCACTGTATAATCTATTAATACAATTCCATTATTAACTACAACTCCTGCTAATGAAATAATTCCAATCATCGTCATCATGATAACAAAATTTTGTCGGCTGATAACTAATCCTAAAAAAACGCCAATAAAAGACAATAATACAGTAAACATAATTAATGCAGGCGATGAAAATGAATTAAATTGAGCTACAATAATAAGCAATACTAAAAAAACTGCAATTAGTAATGCTTTACTTAAAAAAGCCATTTCTTTTTCTTGTTCATTTTGTTGACCGGCAAATTGATAAGAAATATCATTATTTTTTATATTTTCAGATTCATAATCAGCTAAATATCCTTTTAAATCTTCAACAACCTCGTTCGCATTGTATCCTTCAACAACGTTGGAGATAATCGATACAAGAGGGACTTCGTTTTTACGAATAACTGCTGCGTGTGAACGATATTCAGTAGGATTTTTGATTACTGATCGAATAGGAATGTTTAAAAGCTCACCTTTATTGTTTCTAAAAATAAGTTGTTGATCTAATAAAATATCGAAGTTGTCTCTGTAATCTCTGTTGAATCGAACAACGATGTCGTAGGATTCTTCGTCTTTCGTATAAGTGCTGATTTCTTGACCAAGAAGGGCTTTTCTAATCGCCATACCAACTTGCATAGTAGAAGCATTTAATTTTCTAATTTGACTTCTATCTACTTCAATTGGAATTTCAAGTCGATTTGATTCAACATTTAATTTTAGCTTTTCAACTCCAGCTACACTTTTTAGTTCTAAATAATTTTTTAGTTTTTCTGCTTCAATTAATAAATCTTTGTACTTAGATTTTCCAAATACATCAATGTTAATTGGAGCTCCTTGTGGAGGACCTTGTTCGTCTTTATTTGCTGAAATTTCTATGTCGGCAGGGAATTTCCCTTTTAATTTATCTTGAATATCTTTTAGAATTTCACCTGTTTTTACTCCATTTCTGTATTGAGATTCAGTAAAATTGACGGTAATTCTGGCTCTATTTGGAGTATTTCCTAATGAGACACCTTGAGCGGGGTCACTTGTTCCTTCACCTACTTGAGTTATTATTGATTTGATAATTCTTTCGGAAGAATTAGGAGCTTTTTCTTTATCTTTATCTAAAAATGGTTTTAAAATATTATTCAATTCTTTTTCGACATCAATTGCAGTTTGATTTGTTGTTTTTATATCTGTTCCAGCTGGATGTGAAATAAAAATATTCACATAATTCGGTTCATTTACAGGGAAAAAATCTACTTTGGGTGGAAAAACTCCTAATAATATTATACTTAAAATAAATAAAACAATTACTGAAAATAGCATCATTAATGGCTTTTTTCCACCTAAAGCAAAATGAAGAAAATTCCCATACATGTTTTCCAATTTTGGTAAAAAGTTGTTTTGAAACTTTCTTGTTCCAGGAATAAGCACATAAAAATTAAAAATTGCTAATAAACCTATAATGATAAGTAAATTTCCTAAAGAATTTTTTTGCATCATTAAAAATAGAAAGCCGATAACAATAAAAATGATACTCGATTTTATCATTTTTTTGAAATTGCTTTTGCTTTCTTCAACTTTCATATAAGCAACAGCTAAAACAGGGTTTATTACTAATGCAACAAATAATGATGAAGAAAGTACTATCATTAATGTAATAGGAAGATATTTCATAAATTCTCCCATTATACCTGGCCAAATTGCAAGAGGAATAAATGCGGCTACTGTTGTTGCTGTTGAAGAAATAATAGGCCAAGCAACCTCTCCAACTCCTTTAATTACTGCTTTAGATGACGATAAGCCCTCGTCCATGTGTCGGTAAATATTTTCAACAATTACAATTCCATTATCTACTAACATTCCTAATGCCAATACCAATGAAAATAAAACCATTACGTTTAATGATACCCCCATTGCTTGTAAAATAAGGAAGGACATCAACATTGAAAGTGGTATTGCAACTCCTACAAACAGAGCGTTTCTTAATCCTAAGAAAAAAAGTAAGACTAAAACAACCAACAATATACCAAATATTATGGAATTTTCCAAATTGGAAACCATATCTCGAGTATTGTATGATTGGTCATTAGTTTTGCTAACTTTTACTGAAACCGGAATCAAACCATCCGACTTTGCCGTTGAAATTATCTCATCAATTTTATCCGCAGCTATGAGTAAATTTTCTCCTGCTTGTTTTTTTATGTCTAACATAACTACAGGACTTCCAAACTCTCTAGCATAAGAATTTGTGTCGGCATTTCCAAAATAAACACTAGCAATATCTTCTAAATGAACAGGCATCAGTTCATCTTGTTTCACAATAATTTTTTTTAGTTCATCAGCGTTTTCAAACTCACCTTCAATTCGAATGGTTTTTTTAACTCCGTCCATTAATATTTCTCCACCAGGAATTGTCTGATGTTCACTAGCTACTGCATTTTGTATATCATCTAATGTTACATTCACAGATTGAGCTCTGATTGGATCTACTTCAATACGCATTTCTTGCTTTTGAATCCCTCTGATATCTACTTCATTGATTTCTTGTAGTGCCTCAAATCTATCTTCCAATTCTTCAGCAATGTCTTTTAACAAAGAAGCATTGTTTCCCCTCAAATTGATATTCATTATTGGCATTTGAGAGGGGTCAAGCTCAAAAATATTTGGTTCAACTGGAATTTCAGGAAAATCTGTTTTTGATCTCGCTTTGTCCACAGCATCTTTAACTTTTTGAAGAGCTTTATCCACACTCACACTAAAATTAAATTTGACTTGCAAGGTTACATATCCATGAACAGCATTTGATTTTACTTCATCAACATTTCTTATACTAGAGATTTCTTTTTCAATCGACTTGGCGATTTTTTCAGACATATAATCAGGTGAGGAACCTGGTTTAGCTATACCTATATAAATTTCTGGAATTTGAATTTCAGGAAAATTCTCTTTTGGCATGGTGTTGTATGAAATCAATCCTCCAAAAAATAAAATTACCATAATTAAATAAACAGTTTTTCGGTTGTTAACTGACCATGTAGTTAATCCAAAACCTTTAATTTCTTCTTTCATTTGAATAGAATTAATATTTATTATTTAATGATTTTAATTTTCATTCCATTTTCAATTCCTCTAGCTCCCTTAACCACTACCTTATCAGATGAATTTAAAAGTGCTTCACTTTCAATTTTCGCTTGTCCATCGTATTTTTCAATCAATTTAACATTTTTTATTTCAGCAAAATAATTTTTGTTTTTCTTTTTAGCAATAAAAATGTAATCTTCATTATTTTGTGATTTTAAAACTGATGATGTGGGTACAACAATTGAATTTGCTATTTCTAAATCGATAATTTCAATTTCTGTTAACATGTTTGGTAGAAACACTTTGTTGTTTTTTACATTCATCATAACTCTAAAAGTACGATTTGTGGGGTCTATGTAATTACCTATATGTGAAATTTTTGCGGAAATAACAGTGTCCTTATAATTAGGGAATCTTATAGATACATCAGTTCCAATTTTAATATTTTCAAAATGTTTTTCTGAAATATCTGCTGTAATATTGATTTCCTCATTATTAACTAATCTAAGAAGTGGAGATTGAGGTCCAGCTACTTGACCATTTTTTGCGAATATCTTGTCAATCACACCTGAAAATGGTGCTTTAATACTTGATTTTCCTCGTTGAGTACTTAAAGATTTTATTTTATTTTTTAAAGCATCTACTTGGTTTTTTGCTGTTTTATATTCAAATTCAGAACCAACTCCACGTTTTCTTAACTCTTCCTGTTTATCAAGCATATAATTAGCATATTCTAGTTGAGACTCAATCTCTTGCATACTTGAATTGATTAAAGCTACATCTAAAGAAATAAGTGTTTGACCATTATGAACAAATTGTCCTTCTTTTACATGAACTTGAGTAATAATGCCACCCATTTCTGCATTGAGTAATACATCTTGTTCCGTTTCGACATTTCCTTGAACTTTAATTTTATGTACAAAGGTTTTATTTTCAATGTTTTTAACGCTAACTAGAGGTAAACCACTTGTGTTATCTTCTTTTTGTAAAAGATTAATTTCTTCTTGTAACGAAGCGAGTTTAAGTTTTAATTCTCTTTTTTTTGCTAATAGATTCTCTAATTTCGAATTAGATTCTGAACAAGATTGGAATAAAAACATTAATCCAGAAAGAAAAGTAATGTAAATTGTTGCTTTTTTCATGAGTTTTTTAATTTTATTTATTTTGATGATATAAACGATCTATATTTATTTTTGAAGTGAATAAATCAAGCATTGAACCAATGTATTGTGCTTGAGATATTATCAATTGATTGTATTTTTGTGACACTAAAATGCTATTTCCATTTCCGATTTTTTCTTTTAAAACAGCATTGAGGTAAATGTTTTTTGCTAAATCAACATTTTGTTTTTGTAAAGTCAATTGATTTAAAGCATTTTGATAATTGTTTAAATATTGAATTTGTTGCAATTCTAAAGCACGTTGGAATTCATTTAATGCGTTTTTTGATTTTTCAACTTCAACCCTGGCTTGACTGATTTGAGCATGACGTGATAAACCAGAAAAAATTGGAACATTTAATTGTAAACCCCATAACGTTTGAGGAAACCATTTTTTGTCTGCAAACAAATCAAAATCATTTCTGTAGGCATTATAGGTCTGTTGAAAAAATGCAGATAATGTTGGAAGATTTTGTGCCTTTTTGTTTTTTAAATTAAAAGAATTTAATTGAACTTGTTTGCTTAATAATTGATAATTAATGTTGTTAGTTAGTGAATAAGAACTGGTATTAATTCCAATATTTTTTTGGTATAAAATTCCAACATTTTCAGAAATATCAATATTATCTTTTTGAGAAATTCCCATAGAGAATTTTAATAAAGCGGCTGCATTGTCTAATTGTAATTTGGCATTTTGTAAAGTGTATTCTGCATTAGATAATGAAAACTCCAACTGATCCATGTCTTCTTTGACCATTAATCCCAATTCAAAATAATTTTTTTGTTTTTCAATTAACTGTTTGCTTAAAATAACCAACGAATCCATGAATTGAACATTTTCTTTAGCAACTGCAAATAAATGATAAGATTGAGCAACGTCAAGTAAAACGTCTTCTTTGGTTTTTTCACTTCCTGTAGCCGTAAAATCTCTATAAAATTTAGATACTTGTAAGCCAACTATATAAGAACCATTGAAAAGTAATTGTGATGCTTGTAGTGTTCCTGACGCATTGTAGGTAGTACCTGCTCGAAAGGAAATAGTTTCACCTTTTTTTGCATAAGGATTTATAAAAGAAGCATCTACAACTTGAACTGGTAAGTTGATGAAATTATTAAATGAGCCAGAAAGATTGATTTGTGGTAATCCCATTCCTCTGGTTTCCACCACTTTTAATTTTGCAATATTTTCATCTAATAATGAATTTTTATATTTTTCATTGTTTTGTAAAGCATATTCTTGTGCTTCTACTAAAGAAAATGATTTCACATTTTGTGCAAATGAAGCCAAAACAAAGTGAAAAAATAATAAAACAAAAAGTATTTTTTTCATAAGATTTATATTATTTGATTAAAAATTTCTTTGCCTTTTTCATTCATTAACCCGTGTAAGTGAAAAAGTATATTTTCTTTAAAAATTTCATCAGAAGTGAATTTGTTTTTATATAAAAAATCCGAATCGGCAATTAAATCTGTTGTAGAGACATAGAAAAATGCAACAATTTCTTTATGAACATCGTTTCTATATAATCCCTCTGATATTCCTCTTTCAATGTTTTGAAGTATTAGTTGATATACAAAATCCCATTTATGGTTGTAAATTATTTTCCAAGCCTCTGGATGAAATTTTTTTAAATCAAAAAAGATGGAAGGATGAATCCCACTCATCATTTGTGAAACATATTTACTCACTTCAAATAATTCTTCAATAGCATTTTTTGCATTTTTTGAAGTATCATCACAAATACATTTATCGGAGAGTGTTTTATTTTTTATAATTTCTATGACCAAATCATTTTTATCTTCGAAATATTGATATAATGTTTTTTTAGAAATAATAAGCTCTCTAGCAATGTCATCCATTGTTACGCTTTTAATTCCATACTTCATAAAAACTGAACCAGCTTTTTCAATAATTTCATTTTTTTTCGAATCCATGCGACAAAATTAATTCTTTTTTTAATATGGAAACAAAAAAAACAAAAAATGTTTCCAAAAATTTGAAAGTTTTTATAAAAATTTGAATTTTAACTAATTAAGATTGATTCTAAATAATGTTCTTTTAAAAAAATATTTCTATAAAATATTAATTTTGTTCCCGATTAAATTAACAAATTTTGAAATGAGTAAATCAGTTTTATTAAAATCATCAATAGCAAAAAAATACTGGATGGCTCTTACCGGCTTGTTCTTATGTTTGTTTTTGCTGGGCCACCTTTTAGGAAATTTACAATTATTTTCTACAACAGAAGAGGGTAGGAGAGCTTTCAATGAGTATGCTTATTTTATGACTCACAATCCTTTAATTAAAGTGATGTCCTACATGACTTATCTTTCTATCTTGTTTCATGCAATAGATGGAATATTGTTAACTATTCAAAACAAAAAAGCAAGACCTATTAATTATGCTTATAACAATTCTGGTGCAAATTCTAAATGGGCTTCAAGAAATATGGCTTTATTAGGAAGTGTACTTATGTTGTTTATTATTATTCACATGGCAAATTTTTGGTGGAAAATGAAACACTCCTCTGATCCTTTCCCTTTACACACTTTTACGGTAGATATTCAAAGTCCTGCAGGAAAACAAAGTCAAGAGTTTTATTATGCTAAAAATGGCAATTTAATACCAAAAAGTCCTGAAATAGAAGTTAAAAATGGCAATGAATTGTATTCAAAACAAGTGAATGTTAAAATAGCTGAAGGTTATAAGGATTTATATTCTTTGGTTTATTCATTTTTTGGTCACAAAAAAAATGGTTTCGATACCAACGAATATGCTTTGCCGTTTTTGATTCTTTACGTAGTTTCCATGTTGGTTTTATCTTTTCATTTGATGCATGGGTTTTCATCCGCATTTCAGTCATTAGGACTCAACCATCGGGGATATAACCAAATTATCAAAACAATAGGCAAAGCTTTTGCTTTTATCGTTCCAGTATTATTTGCAATCATTCCGATTTATATTTACTTAATTAAATAAATAAGACATGTCAATTTTAGATCCAAAAATACCAGAAGGTCCATTAGCAGAAAAGTGGACAAATTATAAAGATCATTTAAAATTAGTTGCACCAAACAATCGTCCAAAAATCGACATTATCGTTGTTGGAACTGGATTAGCTGGAGCTTCAGCGGCTGCCTCATTTGGTGAAATGGGCTATAATGTGAAAGCTTTTTGTTTTCAGGATTCGCCTAGAAGAGCACATTCAATTGCTGCTCAAGGTGGTATCAATGCAGCTAAAAATTATCAAAACGATGGCGATTCCATTTATCGTTTATTTTATGATACTATAAAAGGAGGTGATTACAGAGCCCGTGAAGCAAATGTCCATCGTTTAGCAGAAGTATCTGGTAATATTATTGATCAATGTGTGGCTCAAGGTGTTCCTTTTGCAAGAGATTATGGTGGTTTGTTAGATAATCGATCTTTTGGTGGTACTCAAGTTCAAAGAACTTTTTATGCTGCTGGTCAAACAGGTCAACAATTATTGCTTGGTGCTTATTCCGCTTTATCTCGTCAAATTGGCTTGGGTAACGTTCAAATGTATAACCGACATGAAATGCTTGACCTTGTAAAAATTGATGGAAAAGCAAGAGGAATTATTGCCCGTAATTTGGTCACTGGTGAAATAGAAAGACATTCAGCACATGCGGTAATTATTGCTTCTGGTGGATATGGAAATGTTTATTTTCTATCTACAAATGCGATGGGTAGTAACGTTACAGCGGCTTGGAAAGTGCATAAACAAGGAGCTTTATTTGCTAATCCATGTTACGTTCAAATACATCCAACTTGTATTCCTGTTCATGGTACAAATCAATCAAAATTAACTTTAATGTCAGAATCTTTAAGAAATTCTGGTCGAATCTGGGTTCCAAAGAAAAAAGAAGATGCCGAAGCTATTAGAGCTGGAAAATTAAAACCAACTCAAATAGCAGAGGAAGACAGAGATTACTATTTAGAAAGAAGATATCCTGCTTTTGGAAATTTAGTTCCTCGTGATGTCGCTTCAAGAGCGGCCAAAGAAAGATGTGATGCGGGACATGGAATTGAAGCAAATGAAACCAACGAAGGGGTATATCTTGATTTCTCAACAGAAATTAAAACCAAAGGCAAACAAGCTGCTTTTACTCAAGGAAATACCAATCCAAGTGAAGAAGAAATTATTCAATTAGGAAAAAAATGGGTAGAAGAAAAATATGGAAATTTATTCCAGATGTATGAAAAAATTACTGATGAAAATCCTTATGTAACACCAATGAAAATTTACCCAGCTGTTCACTACACAATGGGGGGTGTTTGGGTTGATTATAACCTTCAATCTACAATTCCAGGATGTTTTGTGGCTGGTGAAGCTAATTTTTCAGACCATGGGGCGAATCGTCTTGGTGCATCTGCTTTAATGCAGGGTTTAGCTGATGGATATTTTGTATTACCTTATACCGTTTCCGACTATTTGGCAAACGACATCAGAACAGGTAAAATTTCTACTGATTCTCCAGAATTTGAAGATGCAGAAAAAAGAGTAAAATCTCAAATTGATCAGTTTATTAATAATAATGGCACAAAATCCGTCGATTATTTCCATAAAAAATTAGGATTGATAATGTGGAATAAAGTTGGAATGGCTAGAAATGAACAAGGATTAAAAGAAGCAATTGAAGAAATTGCCAATTTAAGAACTGAATTTTATAGTGATGTTTTTGTACCTGGTTCTTCTGATGAATTAAACCCTGAATTAGAAAAAGTATTAAGAGTAGCTGATTTTATGGAATTAGGTCAGTTGATGGCGATGGATGCACTACAAAGAAAAGAATCTTGTGGTGGACATTTTAGAGAAGAATATCAAGATGCAGAAGGAGAAACTTTAAGAGACGATGAGAATTTTAAATTTGTCGGTGCTTGGGAATACAGCGGTGCAGATATTAGTCAAGAAAAAATGCATAAAGAAGACTTAAAATATGAATTTATAAAAATTGCAGCAAGGAATTATAAGTAGAAAATGTTAGCCTTAAATCTCATTATACAAAAACTTTCGGAGTTAAAACCCAAATTACAACAGAATTACCCTGTTGAAAAAATAGCTATTTTTGGCTCCTATGCTAGAAATGAAGCAACTGAAAAAAGTGATGTTGATGTGATGGTTGAAATAAATGGGAAAATTGGAATTAGTTTTATGACATTAGCAAACGAAATAGAAGATTATTTGGGTATAAAAACAGACGTCGTTTCTAGTAGAGGAATAAAACCACGCATCATGGAGTGTATTAAAAAAGATTTGATTTATGTATAATCGTGACACTTTATTTCTTTTAGAAGATATAATTGAAAGTTGTCTTAAAATTAAAAGATATACTGAAGGGTTGGATTATGAAAGTTTTGTAAATGATGATAAAACAAAGGATGCAGTTGTAAGAAATTTTGAAATTATAGGTGAAGTAAGTACTGTTATTCATGAAGATTTTAAAAAAAAACATCCTCAAATTAATTGGCGTGAAATTAAAGATTTTAGAAATCGAATGATTCATGATTATGCTGGGATTGACTATCAAATAGTATGGACAATTATTACTGAATTCATTGAAGAATTAGAATTTCAAGTAAATCAAATCATTAAAGATTATAATTAAATATTATGGCATCAAAAACAATCAACATCACATTAAAAATTTGGCGACAAAAAAACGCTAATGCTAAAGGTGGTATGGAAACGTATAAATTAGATAACGTTTCAACCGACAGTTCTTTCTTGGAAATGTTAGACCAATTAAATGAGCAGTTAATAAATGAACGTAAAGAACCAATCGCGTTTGACCACGATTGTCGTGAAGGAATCTGTGGAATGTGTTCATTATATATTAATGGAGAAGCTCATGGTCCAGATAGAGGAATTACTACTTGTCAGCTTCACATGAGAAAATTTAAAGATGGTGATACCATTTACGTAGAGCCATGGAGAGCAAAAGGATTTCCAATAATTAAAGACTTAATCGTTGATAGAAGTTCTTTTGAACGTATTCAACAAGCGGGAGGTTTTGTATCTGTAAATACATCTGGAAGAACAATGGATGCCAACGCTATTCCAGTTCCTAAGATTGATGCAGATAAAGCATTTGAAGCTGCTGCTTGTATTGGCTGTGGTGCTTGTGTTGCTACCTGTAAAAACTCTTCTGCAATGTTATTTGTATCTGCTAAAGTATCTCAATTGGCTTTGTTACCTCAAGGAAAAGTTGAAGCTCAAAGAAGAGTATTAAATATGGTTAGACAAATGGATGAAGAAGGTTTTGGAAATTGTACCAATACTGGTGCTTGTGAGGTTGAGTGTCCAAAAGAAATTTCGCTTGAAAACATTGCAAGAATGAATAGAGAATATTTAAAAGCAATGTGTAGCTCTGAAGACTAAAAAAATATGAGTAATCATGAACGTTTTATGCAAAGATGTTTGGATTTAGCATCTTTAGGTATTCGTTCTGTTTTTCCAAATCCTTTAGTAGGTGCTGTTGTTGTTCATGAAGATAAAATAATTGGTGAAGGATATCATCAAAAATATGGAAGAGAACATGCAGAAGTTTTAGCTCTTAATTCAGTTGAAAATAAGGATTTATTAAAAAATTCAACCTTATATGTTTCATTAGAACCGTGCTCACATTTCGGAAAAACACCTCCCTGTGCTCATTTAATTATTGATTCAAAAATTCCTAAAGTCGTTGTAGCAACTATTGATCCTAATCCTTTGGTTGGTGGCAGAGGAATTAATTATTTAAGAGAGAATAACGTAGAAGTTATTACGGATATTTTACCTTCTGAAGCTAGAACTTTAAATAAAAGATTTTTCACATTACATCAAAAAAAAAGACCTTATATAGTCTTAAAATGGGCTCAAAGTAAAGATGGATTCATTGATATAGTGAGAAATAATAAAGAAAAAGGTGTTTTTTGGATTAGTTCACCTGAAACCCAATCTATAGTACATTTGTGGAGATCTCAAGAACATGCAGTACTCATTGGCAGGAAAACTTTTGATATTGACAACCCTTTATTAACTGTAAGAATGGTTGAAGGAACTAATCCAATAAGAATAATTATCGACCAAAATATTCTGTCTGATTACTCGAAAATCTCTATAAATACTTTAATCATTAATTCTTTAAAAGAGGAAAAAAGTGAATTTCTTGATTTTATAAAGGTTGAACCATTTAATTTAGAAAATATTTTAAACAAGTTAGCAGAACTTCAAATCACTTCTGTATTAGTTGAAGGTGGTAGTGCTACATTAAATGAATTTATTAAATATAATTTATGGGATGAAATTAGAGTTATTGTTGGTAATAAATATTTAAATAATGGTTTAAAATCACCTAAATTGAGTTTGCTTCCAAATAAAACTTACACTTTTTCTGAAGATACTATTTTGGAGTTTATCAATCCATTGGTATGAACATAGACACAAATAATTCTATCGTTTATCAAATTAATTCTGATTTTTTTAATCAAAATAACTTACAAGTTTTTGTCAAAAGAGATGACTTAATACACCCCATAATTTCTGGAAATAAATGGAGAAAGTTAAAATACAATATACATTCCGCTATAAATGAAGGTAAAAAAGGAATTTTAACTTTTGGAGGTGCTTATTCAAATCATTTACATGCTACTGCTTATGCTTGTAAAATGTTTTCTTTGAAAAGTTTAGCATTTGTAAGAGGTGAAGAATTAAATTATTTTTCAAATACCACTTTAATGGAGTGCAATTCGTTTGGAATGGAATTGATATTTTTAAATAGGAAGGATTATTCTCTTTTAAAAAACGATGAAAAAAATGTTTTTTTTAAAAAGTATTTAAACGATTATTATTATGTTCCTGAAGGAGGAGCCAATATTTTTGGTATAGAAGGAGCAAGAGAAATCATAAAGGAGTTGGATTTTACACCAGATTTTGTGTTTTGTGCTCAAGGAACAAGTACAACTTCCTGTGGTATTTTATTAGAGTTACCTCTAGAATCCTCAATTATAGTTGTGCCTGTTTTAAAAGGTTATTTTTCATTAAACGAATTAAATGTTTTACTTCAAAAATATGGATTAAATAAAAATGAAATTGATATTAAATTAAATCAAGTTAATGTGTTGGATCAATATCATTTTGGTGGATATGGAAAACATAATTCTGAATTGATTTCTTTTATTCAATTTTGCAAAAATGAATTGAATATTCCTTTAGATCATGTCTATACTGCAAAAGTTTTTTATGCATTGTATAAAGAATGTTTAAAAAAAGAGTATAAAAATAAAAAAATATTGTTTGTTCATACAGGAGGATTACAGGGGTCTGGTTTTTGGAAAAACTAATGTTAAATTTATGTTATTTAAAAAATAGATAGGTGTAATTAGTTTGTTTTTAATTATTTTTGCTTACTTTGAATATAATTTATAAAAGTTTTATTGCTCGAATTTTATGTTTGTTTTTACTGAGTTTATCAGTAATTCAAATATCCTATACTTTTTTAGAGTCAAAGAATATATCTAAAAATGATAGTTCTTTTATTATTTTTTTTGAATATTCTTGTGAAAACTATTTAGATTTAATATCCATCGAAAATGATAGCGAAAAAGAATTCGAAAACGATGATTTCAATTTTATTTCTTTAAATTTAAAATTTAGTCCTAATCATTTAGTTTTTAAGCAATTTACATTTTTTCGATCATTTTTTTATCCTGAAAATTTCGATTATTACCATAATTCACTAAAATGGATTGTATTTAGAAAAATTTTGATTTGATTTTCCTTTAACAAAAGACAGTTAAATGGACAATTTTAAATCATGATTAAATGGACAAAAAACATTTTAAATTTCATGATATTTTCATTAAGAAAGTATTATGGAAACAGAAATAAAGCAAATAATTGAAAAAATTGGGGGGTATTTACCTTCTCAATCACCTTTAAAAGATTTTATACACCACAATACCCTTCATGCTTTTCAAAATGAAAAGTTTCATGATGCTTTATCAAAAGCTGCTCAAGTATTTGGTTATCAAGTATATTTAACATTAGAGGAGTATAGATCCTTATTTCAAGAAGGTAAAATTCAAACAGAAATTTTAAAAAAGATTATTGATAATTATTTTTCTAGTGATGAAAAAAAATACTGGTACGATAAATGTTTAAATTATTCTTTTAATCAAATATGTTCTCAAGAGATTGGTTTACTAAGAAATCATTGGAAATCTGAATTAAAAATAAATTTGGATAAGTATGTGCATCCAATGTTGTTTAAAACAGTTGGCTCTTTTTTAGATCAAGGAATTTCAATAAGTAACTTTCCATATTGTCATCTTAACTTTTTAAGTGCAATTCTAATGATTGAAAAAAATAGTTTTATAGGATTCTTTAAATCTAAGAAGGTTAAAAAGTATTTATTTTCCAATCATGAAAACCTATTAAGCAATTTACTTGAGGAATTAGTTGGTAATAAAAAGTATTATGAAAGGTATCTTTTCGATTTACTTTTTGCTCATCCAGGTTGGTCTGGAATGGTAAGGGTAATTGAAAAAACTCCTAATTCATTACTTGATCGTAGAAAAATTACTTTATATGAATTTATTTGTTTTGAATTAATGTTAGAATTAGATTATCTTGAAACAAAGAAAAAAAAGAAATGGAAATCATTATCTCAGGTTCTACCTCCTCATTTTCCTAACACAATTTTTAACTATTCTTCTAATAATGAATTATTTCAAACACTTCAATTATGGCAAGAAGCTTATGAATGGACATATTATAATCAGTTAATCAACGCTTTTCAAATTAAAAATCCTAACTCTAAAAAAGATTCTATCTCTTTTCAAGCAGTTTTTTGTATCGATGACAGATGTTGCTCTTTTAGAAGGCATATTGAAAAAATCGACAAAAATTGTCAAACTTTTAGTACAGCTGGATTTTTTAATATTCCATTTTATTTTCAGCCTGAAAGCGGAAAATTTTTAACAAAATCTTGTCCTGCTCCTTTAAATCCACAACATATTGTTAAAGAACATAAAGCCGTAAAAAGGCATAAAAAGAATTCATTTTTTCAAAACTATTCACATGGATTTTTATATGGATTTCTAGTTTCACATACATTAGGTATTTTTTCAGCTTTAAAATTATCATTAAGTATTTTATTTCCTTATAAGTCTTCAATAATGGTTTCTTCTTTTAAACACATGGATCCGCTAGGGAAATTAAAAATAGAATTTGAAGGAGAGATAATTGATAATTTAAAATTAGGATTTGAAATATCAGAAATGGCTGAAAAAGTGGAAGAATTATTGAAAGAAATCGGCTTACAAAAAAAATTTTCGAAGGTTGTGTATATCATTGGTCACGGTTCAAGTAGTACTAATAATACCCATTATGCAGGTTATGATTGCGGGGCCTGTAGTGGAAGAGCAGGTTCTGTAAATGCAAGGGTGGCTGCTTCAATGCTTAATAACAAGGAAGTTAGGTTTATATTAAAAGATAAAGGAATTGAAGTGCCAAATTCAACTCACTTTATAGGAGGATTATTTGATACTTCAAGAGATGAAATACAATTTTATGATTTAGAGGGTGTTGAAAAGGAAATTCTTACTCATCACAATATAAATGTAAAAGTATTTTCTCATTCTTTAGTTGAAAATGCCAAAGAAAGAGCAAGAAGATTTTTATTGTTTCCCAAATCAATTATGAAAAAACAAATTCATAAAAATATTAAATTAAGATCTCAGTCTATTTTTGAACCACGTCCTGAATGGAATCATGCAGGAAACACTCTCTGTTTAATTGGTAAAAGAGAAAATACTTCACATTTATTTTTAGATCGCAGGGCATTTTTAAACTCATATAATTATGAATTAGATAAAAATGGTGATGTTTTATTAAGCATTCTAAATGCAGTTGCTCCTGTTTGTGGAGGAATAAATTTAGAATATTATTTTTCAAAAAATGATAATTATCGATTGGGTGCTGGTTCTAAACTGCCACATAACGTGATGGGTCTAATTGGAGTAGCAAATGGTATTGAAGGAGATTTGCGTACAGGTCTTCCTATGCAAATGGTTAATATCCACAATCCTATGAGATTATTAATCAGTATTGAACAAACTCCAGAATTAACTTTAAATGTATTACAAAGAAATGAAAAAACTTATCAATGGTTTAAAAATGAATGGATTAATTTAATTGTAATTCATCCAATAACAAACAAATTTTATAGATTTTGTGATGAAAAATTCATTGAATATAGGCCTATTGATACAGAAATAAAATCAGATTCTATGGATTCAATTTATAAAAACTATTCATCAGAGGATATTCCAGTATTTAATATAGTATAATTTTATGGAAAACAACTTATTCTTATTAGCTTTTGTAATTATTCCTTTTCTAGGTTTTGTATTTAGTTTATTTCCCAAAAATAAAAACGAACTACTTATATCTAGAATTGGCTTATTGTCCGCGTCTCTTCATTTTATTGTATTAACTATATTTATTTTTTATTGGATTTATAAAAAGTATCCTCATATAAATGTAGAGGAATTTGTGATTTATTATAACAAAGATTATCGATTTTATGTTGATTTTTTTTTAGATAAAATTACTATAGTTTTTTTAGTTGTAGGGAGTTTGCTAAACTTCCTGATTATTCGATTTAGTAGATACTATATGCATTTAGAAAATGGTTATAAAAGATTTTTTAATACCATTTTATTGTTTTCTTTGGGATATAATTGGACTGTAATTTCAGGAAATTTTGAGATTCTTTTTATTGGTTGGGAAATCTTAGGAATCTCCTCTTTTTTACTTATTGCTTTTTATAGAGAAAGATATCTCCCTGTTAGAAACGCTGTTAAAGTATTTTCGATTTATAGAATCGGAGATTTGGGAATTTTATCTACCATGTGGGCAAGTCATCATTTGTGGAACGAAAATATTAGTTTTAATAAGCTTGAAAATAATATCTTAGTTCATGAACAACTTATGCAAAATAGTGTTGTTGGTTTATTTATTGGTGTTTCTTTAGTAATCGCTTCTTCAGCAAAATCAGCTTTAGTTCCATTTTCTTCATGGTTGCCGAGAGCAATGGAAGGTCCCACTCCTTCAAGTGCAATATTTTATGGCTCTTTATCGGTTCATCTTGGTTTATTTTTATTAATGAGAACGTATCCCTTTTGGCATGAACAAGAAATAATTAGAATTCTAATCGCAGTTTGTGGATTTGTAACGGCTGTTATTTCTTTTTTTATAACTAAAGTTCAATCGTCAATAAAACCTCAAGTGGCGTATGCCTCAATTACACAAATCGGTATTATTTTTATAGAATTGTCTTTAGGTTGGATAGACCTCGCTCTTATACATTTTGTTGGCAATGCATTTTTGAGAACATACCAATTGTTGATTTCTCCTTCCATTGTCAATTACAAAATTCAAGATCAATTTTATCATTTTTCACCTAAATTTGATTCTTCTCCAAAAAAATGGAAAAACACTTTGTACGTACTATCTTTAAAAGAATGGTATTTAGATTTTTTCATGAGTAAAATTGTATTTAAAACCTTTAAAAATTTTGGAAAAACCCTAAAATTTATTCATTTAAGAAATGTTTTCTATTTTTTTATTCCTTTATTTTTTGTTGGTTTACTTTTATATATATTTGAAAAAGAAAATTTTGGAATTTGGAATTCAATTTTTTCTCATTTTTATGCTTTTATTGGTTTATTATTAGTTCTTAAATCTTTTACTGAAAGAAATAATGCTAAATTAGCTTGGATTCTTATTTTTCTAAATCATTATTTTATAGCATTATCTGTTTCTTTTAATGAAAATTTTGAATTTTTTGAAACGTTTATTTATCTTTTTGGAATAACAATTTCAAGTGTTTTTGGATTGTATTTACTTCAAATTTTAAAGAAAAAACAAGGAAAAGTTTTACATCTAAATGAATATTCTGGCTTTATTTTAATCTCAAGAAAAAATGCTTTTTTATTTTTTTTATGTACCTTAGGCATTTCTACCTTTCCAATAACTTCTTCTTTTATTGGTGAAGATTTACTGTTTAGTCATATTCATCAAAATCAATATTTATTAGCATTATTTGTTGCTTTAAGTTTCATTTTTAGTGGAATAGCTGCAATTAGAATTTATTCAAGATTATATTTAGGTACTTATATAAATCTTACTAAAAGCAAACCAATTAAATCATCTTAAATTGTATAAAAAAATGACAAAAAGAAATTCATTAAAATGGAAATTAAATTCTGATTTGTTATCAGGTTTTATGGTGTTTTTAATAGCTTTACCTTTAAGTCTTGGTATTGCTAAAGCTAGTGGTTTTAATCCTGCTATGGGTGTTTTATCTGCAATAATTGGAGGACTTTTTACAACTATTTTTAATGTTTCCCCTTTAACAATTAAAGGTCCAGCTGCAGGATTGATTACTATCAGTTCAGCTGCTCTTATTGAATTTTCTTCAATTGCTGGTGAATCAGAAGCGTTTAAAATTGTAGGAACTTTGATTGTAATTATGGCCGTCATGCAAATTATTCTTGGTTTTTTGAAACTTGGAGTGTTAAGTGATTTTTTTCCTCATTCAGCTGTACATGGTATGCTCGCTGCAATTGGAATTATTATTATTGCAAAACAAATTCCTGTATTGTTAGGCGATGACCCAAGGATTTATAAAAATGAAACAGCTATTGAACTAATTTTTAATTTACCAAAGTTGTTCGTTAATGCGCACATGCACATTGCAACTGTAGGTTTTTTGGCTTTAATTATTTTGTTTGCTTTGCCTAAAATCAAAAAAGGATTTATTAAAAAAATACCTGCTCCTTTATTTGTTTTGTTAATTTGCATTCCAATGTCTATTTATTGGAGCTTTAAAAATTCTGAAGGAATATATTCATTGGTTCAAATAGGTGACTTTTGGAATTCTATTCAATTAAATTTTAATTTAGATTATATATTGACTTTTGTATTTTGGAAGTATGTTATTATGTTTCTTTTTGTTTGTACTATCGAATCGCTGTTAACTGTTAAAGCTATTGACAATTTAAGTAATAAATCTAAATCCAATTACAATGGAGAGTTGATCGGGCAGGGTGCTGGTAATATAATCTCAGGTATTTTAGGAGGACTTCCAATGATTTCAGAAGTTGTTAGAAGTACTTCAAATGTTAATTTTGGTGCTAAAAGTAAATTTTCAAATTTTTTTCATGGACTATTTCTGCTCATTTCAATGTTATTATTTATTCCAGTTATTGAATTAATTCCAAATGCTGCTTTAGCGGCTTTACTTATTTATGCTGGATTTAGATTAGCTGCTCCAAAAGAATTTATTCACATGTACAAAATTGGTAAAGAACAATTAATTATTTTTTTAGTAACCATTTTAGTTACTTTGTTAGAAGACTTGTTGATAGGAATTTTAGCTGGAATTTTAGTTAAAATTATTTTTCATTTAATTAATGGAGCTACAATTAAATCACTTTTTAAAACAAATTATGAAATAAATATAATTGATGAAAATGAAACAAAAATTACAATATTAGAAGTTGCAGTTTTTTCTAATATCCTTTTTTATAAAAAATTATTAAGTTCTATAGACTCACCAAAAATATGTATTGATTTTAAAAAAACTAAATTAATAGATCATTCTTTTTTATCATTTATTACTTATCTTAAAAATGAATATTTACAAAAAGGTGTTCAAGTGAAAATTACTGGAATAGATTTTCATAAATCCTTTTCAAAACATCCTTTAGCCACTCGTGTGTTAAAAAAGAAATCATTTTAATCAAAATTAATTTTTTCATATCTAAAATTTATTATCAATAAAATAAAAAAAGTTGTAATTTTGTACTCTAAGGGTGATTTCTCCCCACAAAGAGGAAAGGATGTCAGCTCTCCGCGATGAGCATCAATTCAAAAAATAATTTTATGGATATGTTAATCGAAAATAAATTGTCAACAACCTTGATGGAATTAGAAAATCAATATGGAGCCCATAATTATCATCCTCTTCCTGTTGTACTTGACAAAGGTCAAGGTATTTATGTTTGGGATGTGGACGGAAAAAAATACATTGACTTTTTATCTGCTTATTCTGCTGTAAATCAAGGACATTGTCACCCAAGAATAACTCAAACATTGATAGAGCAAGCACAAACTTTGGCATTAACTTCAAGAGCATTTTACAATAGTAAATTGGGCGTTTATGAAAAGTATGTTTGTGAATATTTTGGATATGAAAACGTTCTGCCAATGAATACTGGTGCTGAAGCAGTTGAAACAGCAATTAAAATAGCAAGAAAATGGGGATACGAAAAAAAAGGTATTCAAGATAATAAAGCCCAAATCATAGTTTGTGAAGGTAATTTTCATGGACGAACAAGTACTATAGTTTCTTTCTCTTCCGACCCAGATTCTTATGCTCATTTTGGTCCATTTTCAGAGGGTTTTATAAAAGTTCCTTATAATGACATCGAAGCATTAAAAAATGCTCTTCAAAATGAGAATGTTGCAGGATTTTTAGTTGAACCTATTCAAGGTGAAGCCGGAGTTTTTGTTCCTGAAGATAATTATTTGATAGAAGCTAAAAAAATATGCGAACAAAATAACGTACTTTTCATTGCTGATGAAGTACAAACTGGAGTTGCTAGAACAGGCAAACTACTAGCTTTAGATCATTTAAATATTAAAGCAGACCTTTTAATTTTAGGAAAAGCCCTTTCAGGAGGTGTTTATCCAGTGTCAGCTGTGTTGGCTAACAAGTCTATTATGGATGTGATTAAACCAGGTCAACATGGATCTACTTTTGGGGGAAATCCAATTGCAGCAAGTGTTGCAGTTACAGCTTTAGAAGTAGTGAAAGACGAAAATTTGGCTGAAAATGCACTCAAAATGGGTGAAATTTTTAGAAATCAAATGCAACTTCTAATAGACAAATATCCATTATTCAAATTGGTGAGAGGAAAAGGACTTTTAAATGCTGTTGTAATTAATGATATTCCTGAAAGTAAAACTGCTTGGAACTTTTGTGTTGAATTAAAAAACAATGGATTATTAGCTAAACCCACCCATGGAAATATCATACGTTTTGCCCCACCGCTGATAATTAATGAAAATCAATTAATGGATAGTGTGAAAATTATTGAAAAAACCTTGATGGAATTTAAAAATAATTGAGTTGTTGAATTGATTTGAGATAAAGTAATATTTTTTTGTAAATCTAAATCATTAAAATTAGCAAAAAAGAATTATCTTTGTGTTTTTTATAAAATCTAATAAATTATTAAGCAGTAGAGAATTATTTTAAATGGGATTTTTCAGTTTTTTAACACAAGAAATAGCAATAGATTTAGGTACAGCCAATACACTTATTATCATGAATGATAAGGTAGTTATTGACGAACCTTCAATAGTAGCAAAAGATATACAAACCGGACAAATTGTAGCAATTGGAAAAAAAGCTCAACAAATGCACGGTAAAACTCATAAATTAATTGAAACTGTTCGTCCTTTAAAGGATGGAGTTATAGCTGATTTTCAAAGTGCTGAAGCCATGATTCGTGGAATGATTAAAATGATTAATCATGGTAAAAAAACTTTATTTACTCCAAATTTAAGAATGGTGGTATGTATCCCTTCTGGAATTACTGAGGTTGAAAAAAGAGCTGTGCGTGATTCATGTGAACATGCTGGTGCTAAAGAAGTCTATCTAATACATGAACCTATGGCAGCAGCGATTGGTATTGGAATAGACGTTGAAGAACCAATGGGAAACATGATAATCGATATCGGTGGTGGTACTTCAGAAATTGCGGTAATTGCTTTAGGAGGTATTGTTTGTGATAAATCTATAAGAATAGCAGGTGACGATTTTACTGAAGATATTGAAGAGTATATGCGTCGTCAACATAATATTTTGGTTGGTGAAAGAACTGCTGAACAATTGAAAATTGAAGTAGGAGCAGCCATACCAGAATTAGATAATCCTCCACCTGATTTCCCTGTAAGAGGTCGTGATTTAATGACTGGTATTCCTAAAGAAATTATCGTTACATACTCAGAAGTGGCTCATGCTTTAGATAAAACCATTTCAAAAATCGAAGAAGCTATTATGTCTGCTCTTGAAATGACTCCACCTGAATTATCCGCAGATATTTATAAAACAGGTATTTACCTTGCTGGTGGTGGGTCGATGTTGAGAGGATTGGATAAACGTATTTCTCAAAAAACAAAATTACCCGTTCATATTGCTGAAGACCCTCTTAGAGCTGTGGCTCGTGGTACAAGTATCGCACTTAAAAACATCGATAAATTCCAATTCTTAATCAAAGATTAATTTTTCGTTTAAATAAAACGTAAATAAATTCTTGTTCTGTATCAAAAGGAGTTTTGTGGTGGTCAATTATTGATTTTTCTAAACTAAAATTTTCGCTAAAAAGATCCTTTAATTCCTTTTCATCGTATTGCTTAATTTCCAAACCACTACATTTTTTTGGTCCATTTTTAGAAAAAGTAGCAATGATTAAATATTGACTCACTGTGGAGTTGACTAATTGTACATATTTTTCAATTGAATCAACCTCTGTTAAAAAATGAAAAGTGGCTCTGTCATGCCATAAGTCAAATTGATTGCTAGGTTTGAAATCAATAGAATTGCTGTGATGAAAAGTGATGTTTTGTACAAACTTTGAAAGTCTTTTTTTGACTTTATTAAGAGCATTTTGAGAAATGTCAAGTAAATGTATGTTTTGAAATCCTTGATTTATTAAAGAATCTACTAAAATACTTTCTCCAGAACCAACATCAATAATACTACTTTTTTTTGATAAGTGTAAAGATTGAATAAGTTGTAATGACAACTCAGGATTTTTTTGTGTCCAACTTACTTCTTCTGGTGATTTATTTTGGTATATATTTTCCCAATGTTCTTTCATCTTTTAATTTCAAAATTACAATTAAAATTGAAAACTTTTCTAATCAAGAGTTCAATTTTGTATAATTTCAAATTATTTCAACAATGAAACAAAACCATTATTCTTATATGTATTAGTTTCGTTTTTTAATTCAAAGTCTAAATTCCAAATATAGGTTCCTTGTTGAACAATTTTTCCATAATAAGTACCATCCCATCCAATAGAAGGGTCATTGCTTTCAAAAATAATTTCTCCCCAAGCGTTGTAAATTAGCATTTTAAAACTTCTTAACTCTATAAAAGGGTCAAATTGAATTTTGAAAGTATTATTAAATTCATCACCATTTGGAGTAAAAGTATTTGGAATAAAATATAACAAAGGTCGATTGTATTCAATTGTTTTAATGATAGAGTCACTGCATAAAAACTCATTACTTATCCATAACTTAACTTCAGTTGAAAATTTTTCTGCTTCAGATGAATACATATGAAAAGTGTTTGTATCCGCTTCTGAAAAACCATCACCAAACGACCAAATGTATTGATTACCATCTAAGTAGGTATTGAAAAAATTTATTTTAATTTGTTCATAAGAAATTTCTTCTATCAAGTAGGTGAAATCTACTCGAGGTTTTGGAAAGACATGAATTAAATTTTCTTTATATTCAAATTCAGTACATGCACCATTTTCAATTTTTAAACCAACTGAATACCAACCTTCTTGAGGAAAAATAATTTTTACGGTGTCCTCGTGTTGATCTAAAATGGATTCATTGACGTACCAAACTCTATTTCCTGTCATTGGAGTATGATTAAAAAAGGAAACTTCCAAATCTTCACATCCCTCAACAACTGAAGTGCTAAAATCGATATCAACTCCATCTGTTACTTCAATATGTATCGAATCAGTATTTGGACAAAAATTTTCTTGTTCAACTGTTGCATAATAAGTATAATTCCCAACAGGTAAATTTATATAACTTCCATTTGGGTGTTCGTTTTGCCAAATAATAGTTCCATTTCCAAAAGCATTCAGAAAAACACTATCGCTTTCGCATATAATAATGTCTTGACCTGCCTCTACCGATAAAGTTGGTTTTATAATTAAAATAGTTGTATCAGAACAACTTACATTTCCATTAACTGCTGTAACTATAAATTCATATTCATTTTCAAAACCTGAAAACTGAAATGGAATTGGATTACTAACGCTACTTAAAAAATTTTCACCCTGCCATAAATAGGTATAATTTGGTAATATATTTACACTTAATTCTAGAGTGTCTAATGGACAAAGTGGACCATTGTTTTGAGCAAAAAGTTCGCATGGAATTTGGCTACAATCCAATACAACTATATCTAATTGAGAGCTGTCAATACATGGCGTAGATCCAATGGAATAAGTAATAGTGTGAGTCCCAACTCCCGCTAATTGAGGATTAAAAACTCCATTTTGGTCTATTCCATTTCCAGTCCAATTTCCTCCCAAGTTGTTGACATCCAAATTTATTGGAGGGTCATTTGAACATAATTCATTGATAACAGAGGTAATTTGTACGTCTGGCATTCCTGTTTGAGCACCATTTGGACCGAGTTCTAAGGTGAAACTATTATTTTCAGAAGAATAATCATGTACAATTATCATTAATTTTTGACCAGCTGTTACATTTGGTGCTGGAATACTTGATTCGCATGGAAAATCCAATCCAAATTGAGTACAACCACATGGTGATGTGGCATAATTGCATGCAATTTCATTTGTATTGTCTAAAACTGCATTACAAGGATCAGAATCTAATGGAATATTATATACAACTACATCAATAAATCCAGAACTTGTGTTACCGTCAACTAATAAATTTAAAGGTCCAGTTTCTGTTATGTATAATAAGATAAAGCCGAAACCAAAATCATTTCCCCACATACCTGTACTGCAACCTAATGGATTAGCAAAATCTACAGGTGGTCCTGTTGTAAGTTGGTTAAAAGTAAATGGTCCAGCTACACCTTCTTGACATATAGAAACATCTGAATTACATCCACTTTCAACACCCATGCAATCATAATATGCTTGTGAACAACTTTCGTCCCAAATATCGTTACAACATGATGGAATATCTAATATAACTTGCTGATAACATGCATCGTTTGGTACAGGAGGAAATGTAACACAATCCACTTCACCGTTCACGCAATCGTCATAAGCTGTTTGGCATAAATCGTCCCAACTGTTATCACAACAAAAAGGGTCGTTGGTTATTACTTGTTGATAACAATCATCATCTGGAACAGGAGCAACGACAAAACATTGTCCTGTATATAAAAAATAATGAAAAAAAATTATTATGAAAAAAAAATATTTCATTCAATTCTTAAATTTTATAAATACGCAAATTTAAATTTCATTTCTGTTAATATTTTGTTTAATTTACCAATTGTATTTTTCAATTTATATTTGGTAAAATTGAATTTATCCCTATATTTAAACAAAAATAAGATAAATGTATTATTTATAAAAGTTTAGGTACTATAAAATTTGTTTATTATTGAAAAGCTAAATCGATTTAAAACAATATTTTGGGATTCAATAAATATTTCAAAATAATAATTATAGAAGAAAGGACAAATTTCCATAAAAGTTTATTTTAATTCCTTTCTTTAAAATAATGGCAAAAAGAAAATCCAAAATATAGAAATTGAATTCTTTTTTGATCGTTTTCAGGATAATTCGATTTAGAAAGGATTCCAATATCTTTTAATTTAAAATCAGCATATTGAATATTATAACCGAATATCCATTTTAATGAACTGTTTGATCCACTTGTTAATACAAGAGCTAAAGACGGTTCAAAATAGTTTGCATTTTTGTTGTTGTATTTTTTAGTTTGAACATTAGACAGAGAATCTGAATACATTAAAATCGAACTTTGACCAAGCTTAAGATTTAATTCTAAACCAAAACGCTCATTGAAAAAATTTTTATACCCAATTTCAGTATAATAGGAATGAAAATGTATTCCTCCCACAACATTTTTTGGTGTTTTAAATCGATTAATTTGAAAAAAAGTGTAGGTGTAACCCAATCCAGTGGCAAACTTCTTCACAAAATAATAATTATAATTTACATTTAATCTACACAAACCTTGCATTACACCTTTAAAAGTTTTATTTTTATGGCTTGTTGGTAATGTTAAATCAATAGAATAAGAATGTTTGGGTAGAATTTGTTTGAATTCATTATTTAGTTCATTTTCTTCATCTTGTGCTATCAAAAATGAAAACGTAGAAAAGAAAAAACTAATAATCAATAAATAACGAATCAATATTCTTAGCTTTGAAAAAGTTTAAGGGTATGACTTAATTTTTCTTTGAGTTCAGTTCTATCAACAATATAATCAATAAAACCATGTTCTAATAAAAATTCTGATTTTTGAAATCCTTCAGGCAAATCTCTTCCGATTGTTTCTTTAACTACTCTTGGTCCAGCAAAGCCAATCAATGCGTTTGGTTCAGCAATGTTTAAATCTCCTAACATAGCAAAAGAAGCGGTTACTCCACCAGTGGTTGGATCTGTTAAGTAAGAAATATATGGAATTTTCTTTTCTGAAAGTAATCCCAATTTCCCACTGACTTTAGCCATCTGCATTAATGAAAATCCTGCTTCCATCATTCTTGCTCCCCCTGATTTTGAAATAATCATAAATGCAGAGTTTGTTTTAAGTGATTGATCAATGGCCCTTGATATTTTTTCCCCCATTACACTTCCTAATGAACCACCAATAAATGAAAAGTCCATACAGGCAACAACTAAATCAATTCCATTAATCTTTCCTTGTGCAGTTCTTATAGCATCATTTAAACCAGTAGATTTTATTGTAGATTGAACTCTATCTGTGTATTTTTTTGTATCACTAAACTGCAATGGATCAGCAGATGTCATTTTTACATCGAGTTCTACAAAACTATTATCATCAAAAATTATTTTAAAATATTCTTCTGAACCAATTCTTTCATGATGAGAGCATCTGTTACACACATAAGTGTTTTTTTCAAAATCCTGTTGAGTATGTAAAGTTTTACAATTAACACACTTGTGCCAAAGTCCTTCGGGTGTTTCTTTTTTTTCTTTTGTTGAAGTAGTTATTCCTTCTTTTTTTCTTTTAAACCAACTCATATTTTATTTTTTTATTATGATAGTTTATAAAGTATTTACATTATTTAAATCTTCAAATGATTTTTTTAGTCGATGAATAAAGGTTTGTTCACCTTCTCGTATCCATTTTCTAGGATCATAATATTTTTTATTCGGTTTGTCCTCTCCTTCAGGATTGCCAATTTGAGATTTTAAATATTCAATATTTTTTATCATATAATCTCTAATACCTTCTGTATAAGCAAATTGCAGGTCTGTATCGATGTTCATTTTGATTACACCATAATCAATAGCTTCACGAATTTCTTCTAAGGTTGAACCAGAACCACCATGAAAAACAAAATCAATTGGATTTCTATCTGTATTGAATTTCTCTTGAACATATTCTTGAGAATTCTTTAATATTTTTGGAGTAAGTTTTACATTCCCAGGTTTATAAACACCATGAACGTTTCCAAACGCTGCAGCAATTGTGAAACGAGGACTTACTTTCATTAACTCTTCATAAGCATATGCCACTTCTGAGGGTTGAGTATAAAGTTTTGTACTATCAACATCTGAATTATCCACTCCGTCTTCTTCACCACCTGTAATACCAAGTTCAATTTCTAAAGTCATACCAATTTTACTCATTCGAGCCAAATATTTTTTACATATTTCAATATTCTCTTCAATAGGTTCTTCTGAAAGATCTAACATATGAGAACTGTACAAAGGTTTACCAAATGTTTTGTAATGTTTTTCACCTGCATCTAGAAGACCATCTATCCATGGTAACAAATTTTTAGCACAATGGTCAGTATGTAAGATTACTGTTGCACCATACAATTCAGCTAATTGATGAACGTGATTTGCACCAGAAATAGAACCAGTTATTGCTGCCTTTTCCTCTTTATTTGAAAGACCTTTTCCAGCAAAAAAATGTGCTCCTCCGTTTGAAAACTGAATAATTACAGGTGCATTAATTATTGAAGCAGTTTCAATCACAGCATTTACTGTACTAGAATTAGTGACATTAACAGCGGGCAATGCAAATCTTTTTTCTTTAGCTAGTTTGAATATTTTTTGTACCTCGTCTCCGGTAACAACTCCTTTTTTGATAGTTTCAACCATTACTATTTTTTTTGACAAAGATAGTTCATTTTATTAAAATCAAACAAAATTTACCTTTACATTTTTGTTCATTAAATTTAGTATATCATTTTTTTAAATTTAAATTAAAATTATTTCAAGCTTATCATTAATTTTATAACTGAATATATTTAATACGGATAAAAATGAAAAAAATTGGATTTTTAACATCAGGCGGTGATTCTCCAGGAATGAATGCATGTATTAGAGCGATTGTAAAATCTAGTTTAAATTCAAAGATTAAACCTATAGCTATTTATGATGGCTACAAAGGTATGATTGAAAATCATTTTAAGGAAATGAAGTATGATGATGTAAATAATATTATTCAATTAGGTGGAACAATTATCGGTACAGCTCGATCTGAAGAATTTAAAATAATTGATTATCGAAAAAAAGCTATTCAAAATTTACAAAATGCAAATATTGAAGGTTTAATTGTAATTGGTGGTGATGGTACTTTTACTGGTGCAACAATCTTGTCAAAGGAAATGAACATTCCAATTATTGGAGTACCGGCAACTATTGACAACGATATTTATGGAACCGATAATTCAATTGGTTTTGATACTGCATTAAATACAGTTGTTGAAGCGATAGATAAAATTAGAGATAC
>JACPDW010000043.1 GCA_016183815.1 Flavobacteriia bacterium | reverse complement strand
ATGGTTATTTTTAAATGCATATAGACCTCCATCAAATGTTCCAATAAAATGTGTTCCATTCAAATAATGAACAGAAGTTACCAAATCGCTTTCCATACCATCTTTTTGTTGATAATATTGCACTTTTGTCCCAGAAAACTTTAGAAGTCCTTTTCCTAATGAACCAAACCAAAGAGTTTGATTAGAATCAACAAAACCACATTGTACGTTATTAATTGGTAATCCATTAGTTTGACTAATTAACTGAGCAAAACGACCATCATTAAACCAAAGAATTCCACTGTCTGAACTAATAAAAATATCTTTTTTATTTATTAATATACTTAAATTAAAACTTTGATAGGGATTATCATAAAATAGCGTTTTTTTATTGGAATTTACAGGAGATAGGTATAAATCTCCTTCTACATCTGACAATAAAATTTGATTTTTATATAAAGCAAAACAGGTTATGTTTAAGTCTTTAAAAGTTCGAACCTCTTTATAGAATTTAAAATCGTTAGTAGTAAATAGTCCTTTTCGAGTAGCAATATATAATCTATTATCTAAAACATTTAACTGACGAATTTTATTTTGATCATCAACAGAAAACTTAAAATTTTTAATTTTATTTTTTTCAAAATAGAAAATTCCATGTCCAAAAGTTGAAAAAACAATGGTGTTATTAAATTTAATTATGTCGGTAATTATTACATTTTTTTGTTGTAATTTCCAGGTAACAATTTTTCCGTTTTCTAATTTTGAAACTGCAGACTCTTGTGCAATCCAAAGTTTGTTATTTTCTGAAAATAAAGCTGTTACTCGATTATTTGCCAAACCATCTTCAATAGAATAATTATAAAAACTATTTCCATTATATCTACTTAATCCACCTAAAGTTGCAATCCATAAATAACCATTTTCATCTTCACAGATGTCGTTTATTTGTGTTTGGGCCAATCCCTCAGCTACAGATAAAGATTTAAATAAATAACTTTGTGAAAAGAAAGAAGAAAAAATTGAAATATAAACAACAAAGAAAAAGAATTTCATCCTTGTGTTTTCAATTGTTTTACAAATTCACTCACTCTATTTCTCGCAACTGGAATCTTTAACCCCCCTTTTAAAACAGCAAAATGACCGTCTTCACTTAAATAGTCTGTCAAAAAATTAAGGTTTAATATATGAGATTTGTGTACTCTAAAAAAAAGGTTTGGATTTAATATATGTTCATAAATTTTTAAGGTTCTTGTATCCAAATACCTTGTACCATCACTAAAATAAATGGTTGTACAATTTCCACTTGCCTCTAAATGGGTAATATTTTTTTCTTCTACAATTTTTAAACCTTTTGTGTGACTAATAGCAATTCTTCCACTTGGTTTATTGTGTAACAAACTTTGGGACAAATCTTTGAGTGATCTAAAATATGCTATGTAATTATCAGGATATTCATTAAAAACTTTTTTTGCTTCTAAGATTTTTTCGACTGAGATTTTCAACTCGTCAATATCGATGGGTTTCAAAAGATAATAAACAGCACTAGCATTAAATGCTTTAATGGCATAATCTTTAAAGGCAGTAACAAAAACCACGAAAAATTTTTTATTTTCTATCTCTTCTAATAATTCAAAGCCTTCAGCTCCTGAGGGCATTCTTATATCTAAAAATAGTACATCAGGTTGAGAGCTTTCGATTATCACTTTTGCTTGATCTTTACCACTTGCTTCTCCAATCACCTCAATATCAGGACAAAATTCTTCAATTAAAAGTTTTAAATTTTTTCTAGCTAACTCTTCATCATCTATAATAATTGCTCTAAGGTTCATTTTGATTTATTTATATTTGCACGAATATAGTAAAGTAAATTATTATTAACAAAAAAAAATTTAAAATATAGTAAAATGATAAATTCAGCGAGTTAAATGCTGTTTACATTTACTAATAAAACTGAATTTAAATTAATTATAAATTAGAAAAGGCAATTTTTTATTTTGATAATAATATATAAGAATTCATGTTGTACCAATTGTTCACAAAACAACACTCTTAAGCATATTAAACAATGATTAAAAATAGATTTATTTAAAATCAATGAAAAAAAAATTACAAATCATCTGGTAAAGCAACTTCTTTAAATTGTTTTGCTTTGGGTTTGAGTTTATCGATAAATACTACTCTTAATTTTTCACCATCTATTGTATAAATCATTTCTGAGATACCATTTTCAACTTTTGGTGGCATTTTAGCCGCGTTATAGAATTTTTTGTCCATTAATTCATAAGTATCGTCTTTATATTGCAAAAAGATGGAAACAACTGTTCCATTTTCTACTCTAGCTTTACCAGCAATACAATTTGATCCTTCTGTTTCAAAATAACTTACAATTACATTTCTATGCATGTCATCAGCAACAGAATAAGCACCTCTTTTTTTAAATGCTTCTTCTAATCTTTTAAAACAATCTTGCTGAGAAAAAATAGTTAAACAGCTTATTAACAATAAGTTTAATAGTAAAAATTTCTTCATATTATACAATATTATGAGTTTCCTCGGTTTCAAATATACTAAGTTTTGTTGAAATGATTTCGCTCTTTAGATAAAATATTTTATTTTTGAAAAAAATCCAACGATGAAATACAAACAAATAGCAGACCATTTTATTGAAGCAAGTGAAATTTTGCAAAAATTTAACAATTCTGAGAACTTTGAAAAAATTGAAAAAGCAGGTCAAATTATGCTAAATGCTTTAAAAAATAATAGGAAAATAATTTCTTGTGGTAATGGTGGGTCTATGTGCGATGCAATGCATTTTGCAGAAGAATTAAGTGGTCGATATAAAGAAAATCGTCCAGCTTTAGCCGCTTTATCCATCTCTGATCCTTGTCATCTATCTTGTGTAGCAAACGATTATGGTTACGACTTTGTATTTTCAAGATTTATTGAAGCCCATGGAAATGAAGGTGATGTATTTTTGGGAATTTCAACTTCTGGCAACTCAAAAAATGTGATAAATGCAATAGAAATTGCTAAAAATAAAGGTTTAAAAACCGTCGTTTTAACAGGAAAAGACGGTGGTGTTTTAGCAAAATTAGCTGATTTAGAAATACGTGCTCCTTATTCCAAATACGCCGATAGAGCCCAAGAAATTCATATTAAAGTAATTCATTCATTAATTGATTATATTGAAATCAATCTTTTTGGATAACAGTACCTTTTTTTGAGTTAAATAAAATAAATTTACACTACTTTATTTTGATTTTATTAAATAATTAACGTAAATTTGCAGTCTAATTAGGAACAAAAGGCCTCGTAGCTCAACTGAATAGAGCATCAGATTACGGCTCTGAAGGTTTCAGGTTTGAATCCTGACGAGGTCACAAAGAACAAACCCAATTAATTGTTTTTCAGTTGATTGGGTTTTTTATTTTCCTAAATTTGGTGACGTTTTTTATGCATCATTCATTTTTCTAAAAGATTTTACTTTTATTTAATCATTTTATTTTTTTTTGTACATTTTTATCTTCTTCCTTCTACTCCCTAAAAAACGTATTAATAAAATTTAAAAACTTAGAAAGAATCGTTTCTCCGACTAATTCACGTTGGAGGATTGATGGTTGGTTTTCTAAGGTGTCGATTAATTCTCCTGCTTTTGGGGTGCGTAAAGTGAAAAGGTAGTTTTCTGTAATTTTTTGAAATTTGATTGGGTTTACCTTTTCTTCATCGATGAATTTTTGAAATGCTTTTTTCTTTTCTTCGGTCATGAAGATGTTGTACTCTTCTTCAATGTTTTCTTCTGGAATGTGTGGTAAGTTTTCAATGATGAATTTTTCGATTAATTCTCGTTTGCTTCTTAGTCTTGTTTCTCCAGCAACTAAGTCTAAAATCTCTTTTTGTTTTTTGGCTTTGTCTTCTTCTGATGTTGTTTTCAGATTTGCTAATAAAGCTAAAATATAAGCAACGGTAATATCGTCACGGTGAATTAATTCTAACTCAAAATCTACTTCTTCAAGGATGGAAGTTTTTTCTTTCTTCTGTGTTGTTTTATCGTATAGATCCAAATACTTTGATTTGTAATTTTCAAAGGTTTGTTCTTCCATATCAATGTCTTCATATGTAAAATCTACATAGGATGAAATGATGTTTTTCAAACGAATGATGTTTCTAAACGCTTTGATAAATTCTAATTCTTCTACTTCGCTTGGTAAACTGTCAACTGATTCAATTGTGGGAACAATTGCAAGTAAATCCTCATACGCTTTATTGATGTCTGCTACATACTTGTTGTATGGCTGTAAGATGATTATTTCTTTAGCATCTTTATTTGAAAACAAGGCAATTGCTTTGTCTGTGGCTTCTTTTAAGTTACGAAAAACTACAATGTTTCCTTGTGATTTCTTTTCTCCTAAAATACGATTTGTACGAGAATAGGCTTGAATTAAACCGTGGTACTTTAAGTTTTTATCCACAAACAAGGTGTTTAATGCTTTGCTATCAAAACCAGTTAAAAACATATTGACAACTACCAATAAATCTACTTGCTTGTTTCGGACACGTTTTGCAATGTCTTTGTAGTAATTGTAAAATGATTGGCTGTCTTTGGTTGTGAATTTTGTACTGAACGTTTTGTTATAATCAATAATGTATTCTTCTAATTTATCTCGTTTGTGCATCGAACCATATTCGGCTTGTGGCTCCGCAACTTCATTGAAATCTTTTTCATCATAATCGGATTCAATTTCAATCAGTTCATCGTTTGCACCATAACTGAAAATTGTAGCAATATTTAGTTTGTGTTTACCCTCATTTTTAAGTCTTCTGAAAGTGTCCATGTATTTAATTAAACTATCTACGCTACTAACACAAAACATGGCTGTAAACTCTTTGTTTTGGGTTTTTATGGGATGTTGTTGAATGATGTAATTCGAAATTTTCTCAATACGTTGAGGACTTTCCATTAATTCTTGCTTATCAATGGCTTCTACTTCAATATCTATTTCGTTTTGTGAGTTTTCTTTTTCTCTGTATTTACCAACGTACTCGACTGAAAACTTTAATACATTTTCATCTTTGATGGCATCGGTAATGACGTATTTGTGCAAGAGCTCTCCAAATAAACTTGCGGTTGTTTGATTTACTTTTGCTTTAGAAAGTGCATTATCAACAAAGATTGGTGTGCCAGTGAAACCGAACAATTGGTAATTGGTAAAATACTGCGTGATTTTTTTGTGTGTATCTCCAAACTGACTGCGATGGCATTCATCGAAAATAAAGACAATCTTTTTATCTTTTAGATTGTCCATTGTTTTCAAATGGTATTCTTTTGTGATGGCATTGTACAACTTTTGAATGGTTGTAACAATCAACTTGTTATTATTGTCATTGAATTGATTTACCAACGATGTTGTGTTGTTTGTCATGTCAATGCAATCGGGTTTGAAAGCGTTAAATTCTTTGGCAGTTTGGTAGTCTAAATCTTGTCTATCCACACTAAAAACAACCTTATCTACTTTTGGTAATTGAGAAAGGATTTGACTTGCTTTAAAAGAAGTTAACGTTTTGCCCGAACCTGTGGTGTGCCAAATGTAACCGTTATTATTCTGTTGGGACGCAATGCATTGCGTCCCAACAGATTTTCCAATAAAATTAGAATTCCCAACAGAATTCACTTTTTTAACTATTTTTTCTACTGCATTAAATTGATAAGGACGAAGTACCATTAAAATCTTATCTGTATCATGTAAAACGATGTACTTGGTAATCATTTTAGATATGTGGCACTTTTCTAAAAAGGTATTAGCAAAATCTTCTAATTTAGAAATACGTTTGTTGTCTTCGTCTGTCCAATAAAAGGTTTGTTTGAAGTCTGGTTTTTTATTACCAAAGTTGCTGTAATATTTGGTATTTACGCCATTAGAAATAACAAAGATTTGAACGAAATTAAATAAACCCGTATTTGCACCAAAGGAATGTTTTTGATAGCGTGAAATTTGGTTGTAGGCTTCTTTTAATTCTAAACCTGTTTTCTTTAATTCGATTTGAACCAAGGGCAAACCATTGATTAAAATTGTAACATCATAACGGTTTTTATATGTGCCTTCATTTGTGATTTGCTGTGTAACTTGATATTGATTTTGACACCAAAAATCCATATTGATGAACTCCACATACACCAATTCGTTTTGTTCATTTTTGAATGCGAATTTATCCCTAAGTAATAATGCTTTTTCAAATACATTGTTGGTTTTGGTAAGGTGATTTAAGATTTGTTTGAAATCTGAATCCGAAAAAGTTTTGTTATTGTGTTTTTCTAATTGTGTTTTGAGATTAGCCAATAAGTCTTTTTCATCCTTAATGACTACTTTCTCATAACCATTTAACGATAGTTGATGAATGAGGTTGTTTTCTAGTATTTGTTCGGATTGGGTGGTCATTCTTCTATAAATATATGCTTAAAATTCAATTCTATTTCCTGTACTTCATTTTCAGTTAAGGCAGAAAACTCTTTTTCCTTAGCACGTCTTGATAATTTCCCTTCATTTTGTTCTAAAAATCTAACTAAAAGAGAAATAAGTGAGTCTGGCATATCAAAATCGTTCTCCAAATAGGATTTAAATTCATCGTATTTCTGAAGATAATATATTTCTTCTGGAATAATTTTTTCGATCGTCTCTTCCACACATTCGTACAAAAATTCTGCTTGTTTGGTTGCATCAAAGTAACGGTAAAAATCAATTGTTTCATTCAAGACTTCTACATTGTGATTTTTTATTTCTTTCCATTCAATAAAATCTAATAGAGGAAGAGAATAATTTTCCAATGTTTTTCGATAATCGACAATGCGATTTAAAATGGATGCAGAAACTGGAAAGATAATTCCTTGTTCTGCAAAGTTTTTCTTAGCCAACACATGATGTATCAAATAGCGGTGAATTCTACCGTTACCATCTTCAAAAGGATGAATGAACACAAAGCCAAAAGCGATAACTGCTGCACTCAAAATAGGGTCATAGTTGCTTTCCGTTAAGGATTTAGATGTAGTTATTAATCCGTTTATTAATTTTTCTACATCTTGCCATTTTGCAGAAATATGATCTGGAATTGGCTCACCAGTTTCTCTGTCGTGTTCACCTACAAAGCCGCCTTTTTTTCTCAGACCCATTTCTAAAAAACGTGGGTTTTCAATCACTAATTCTTGTAAGCGATTCAATTCTTCAATGGAGAGTTCTTTCACTCCTGCTTGACCAATTGCCTGTCCCCAACGATTTGCTCGTTTGCTTTTCGGACTTTCTCCCTCAATTGTGAAAGAAGCCTTAGAATCTTTTAATAACAAAAAAGCAGATGCTCGTTGTAAAACATCTTTTCGTATGCCTTTAATATTTGTTTGAATTTTTTCTGCTAGATTTTGTTGAATGTAATTTTCTAATTTCTGCGTCTTAAAAATTAAAGGACAAAAATCAATTGTGCCTGGGAGGTTGTTTTTGATTCGATGGCGACTTGAACTTTTTACAAAATTGTCAGCATATTGTATTTTCTCATCAACAAGTAATACAAAATTTCCTGATTTTAAATCTGCTAAGGGTAATTTTGTTTGCATCAACCATTCATACAAAAACCAAATTTTTCTACTATACTGTCCTAATGGTTCTATTTGAACTAAGTCAATAATCTCATTTTGTGGAAGTTTTTCAAAAAGCTTTTTGAAAACTAGTAAGTTAATCCCCTCATATTTTAATGCAAAAACAAGTTGTTCATAAAGATTATTTTCGGGTTGATATCTTGGTGTAAATACTGCCCATCCGTCAACTTGATATCTTCTATTTTTTGGACTGATTATGGAAATAATAATAGGATAAGGAACCTGTAAGTCATAGGAATTTATAAGAGCAGCATAGCCGACAATCGAGGCTTTTTCAGGGAGGCTTCTTCCTTGAAAAGTACTTAAAATCGATGTAGAACACTTAAAATTCATTCTTTTTTGTGAAAAACAATTTATACAAAGATAATGAAAAATGCTTACAAGTAGTGAAAAATACTTAAAATTTAAAAATTTTCAGGAAAAACACTTATTAATAGTGCAAAACACTTATCAATACTGTGAGATTCTCGCAAAATCTTGCAGTTTTTACTTGTTTTCAACAAAACATCTGTTGCAACAAACCTTTCTTATACTCTTGTGTATCTTCAATTTGTTGCGTTGCTAATTCTATTTTTTCATCAATGGCAGAAAGGAAGTTGGCGATTTTAGTTTGTTCGTCTAAACAGGGTAAATCAACTTTAACACTAGAAAAAGATTTGACTGAAATTGTAAATCTTGTACTACCTGTAGATAGTTTTGCAAGCTGATTTAAAACCTTACTATTATTACAAAAATAGTGTGAGTATAAAATGTCAATTTTGATTTTAGGTCTAAAACGCATAAGATGATAACTATATACACATGAGTCTAAATCTTCAAAAATAACAACTGAGTGACCAATATCATCAGGAGTTTCAGATGAGGGTGTAAAAAGAATATCACCCTTTACCAAATTACAACTTTCAATTTGAGAATCTTTAGCAGTAACAACTTGAAAAGTTTTTACAGTTTCATTATTAATATTTTCATGCCTGTAAACATTCATGTAATTAATTAAAAAAACTTCTTTTTCATTTGGTTTAGTTAATTTGTCTATACTGCTTGTTTGAAATTCACCAATCTCTCCCAAACTTTTCTCTTCCCAATCAGCAAAATCTTTTCCATGCTCATCTTTGAAACGAATCTCTTGAGAAAAAATCTTTTGCATCATGCCTTTCTTGTATTCTTCTAATAAGGCTTTCTTTTCTTTTAAAAGATTTAGTTTTTCATCAACGGAAGAAAGGAAAGTTGCGATTTTGGTTTGTTCTTGTTTTTTTGGATAAACAAATTGAATTTTGTAAAAATCAGTGTGATTTAAGTCTGGAATAGTAGAAGTACCAGCCAAACTTTTAATCAAATTTTGAGTTTTATCAAGATTTAAAAAATAAAATAAAAAATTCTTTTCAATTGATGATGGATAATTAATTTTAAAAAAATTATTATGAAATGCTCCTTTTACATTGGTTACAACTAAACCTGTATTACCCGTTCTTGTCATGAGAATATCATTTTCGTCACACAAAACTGATTCAGTAGGATTTTTAATGAAATATTGTTTTTCTGAACCATACTTTAAGAATTCATTTGTAATGTAAAAATGTGATCCCTCAATTTTTGTTAAATAGCGCTCGGAAATTGGAATTTGTAAACCTTGATTAATTTTTACTAGATCTTTAAATTCTGTACTTTCCCAATTCCCTTCAAACTCAGCAAACCTTAACTTTGGTTGTAACTTTTCCATCTTAAAAAGGTGTTTTGATGTTTAATTTATTTGATTTCATAATAATTCGTTTTCAATTAATGATTTTGTCTTGTTTTGAATGGTTTTGTACCAGAAATTATGAACGTTCCAAATTGTAGGGACGCAATGCATTGCGTCCCTACAATTTGGAACCACCGACACCATTGGAACCACCGACACCATTCGAAACGATACCATTGAAACCAACGGAACGATTCGAAACGTCGAAAACAATTGCAATGCCAAAACCATCAAAATCAATGAATTTGTTGCAATTAAATGAATTGTTGTTGTGATTAATTCCACAATCAATTTCAATCCACAATCATTCATAAAATCAATCATCTTTCCAATTTTTTGGGTTGTTAATAATATATTGTTGAATTTTTTCAAATGCCTGTTGATTGCGAATTATGTGATCATGAAACAGGGATTGCCATTTGAAATCAGGATAATTATTTTTTCGACACCAGGTTGTTATCGCCGATTTGAATCCACGAACAATGGATGCCAAATTTTTTGATTGTGGGCCAAATTGATTTTTTGATTTTTTTGTTTGAATTGGAATTGTTTCGAATGACGCAATTGTATTGGACGGGGTAATTATATCGGACGGCGAAATTGTATCGGACGGCGAAATTGTATCGGACGGCGAAATTGTATCGGACGGCGAAATTGTATCGGACGGCGAAATTGTAGGGACGCAATGCATTGCGTCCCTACAATTTTCGTCCGTCGAATTATTATATTCATTTGCACCAATATAAATAATTGCATGAAAATGATTCGGCATAACAACAAATTCAACCAATTCCAAATTCATATCAGGTCTGATTGATGGCGTTTTAAACCATTCTGATTCAACAATTTTCCCAATTTCAGACAAATTCATTTTCCCATCGTTAATTTCTCCAAAAAAATGTTCACGATTTTGGGTACAAATTGTAATAAAATATAATCCTTCTGAACCGTAATCCCAATTTTGCAAACGAAATGTTTGCCCTCGATATATGCCTTTATATTTGTCGGACATTTTTATATTTTAACTTGTTGTGGTGCGATTAATCGCGCCACAACAATAATATTATTCATTAAATTAATCATTATTTCTTTAAAAAGGTGTTTTAATGTTTAACTCTTTACAAAAAGAAGCAATTGTTTTATCCACTGCACTCATTTTTTCATCTAAACTTTGTATTTTTTCAGCCACTACATTCACATCAATAGAAACGGCTTCTTCAAAGGTATTTACATAACGAGGAATGTTCAAGTTGTAATCGTTTGCTTTTACTTCTTCCAATGAGGCGATGTAAGCGTATTTAGGTATTAATTCGCCTGTCCTCCCCCTTTGTCCCCCTCCAGCGGGGGAAACGTATTCGCTATAAGTATCAATGATTTTTTTAATGTGCTCATCCGTCAACATGTTTTGGTTTTTATCTTTTACAAAATCGTTACTGGCATCAATGAATAAAATATCTTCGGGGTTTTCACGGCAAATTTTAAACACCAAAATACACGTTGGAATACTTGTGCCATAGAATAAATTGGAAGGTAAACCAATGATTGCATCTACGTAATTTACATCTTCAATTAAATATTTGCGAATGTGTCCTTCTGCAGCACCTCGAAACAAAACACCATGCGGAGCAACACACGCCATAATACCATTATCATCTAAATGGTGAATCATGTGTTGTATGAAAGCAAAATCCGCTTTGGTACTTGGTGCTAAACGACCAAATTGAGAAAAACGATCATCGTTAGAAAATAAAGGATTTGCCGACCACTTGGCAGAAAACGGAGGATTTGCGACAATTGCCTCAAACTTCATTTCTTGGTGCTGTGGACGTTCTAAGGTGTCTTCGTTTTTTATATCAAACTTGTGGTAATTAACATCATGTAAAATCATGTTCATTCGAGCCAAGTTATAGGTTGTACGGTTCATTTCTTGACCGTAAAAATGTCCAACTTCTTCGACTTCTTTAGCAACACGAAGTAATAAAGAACCCGAACCACAAGTTGGGTCATATACCGATTTTAGTTTGCTTTTACGAGTAGTTACAATTTTTGCTAAAATGGTGGAAACTTGTTGTGGGGTGTAAAATTCCCCAGCCTTTTGCCCTGCTCCTTCCGCAAATTTTGCAATTAAATATTCATAAGCATCGCCCAAAACATCTGCTTCAACATTGTCTAAATCAAAATCAATTTCATCTAAAGAAGTTAAGATTTTGACAATAACATCGTTTCTGTCTTTGGTTGTACGACCTATTTTTGTTGAGTTTAAATCGATGTCGTAGAATAAGTTATCAAAATCGTCTTGACTTTCAGCTCCCATTGTACTTTTTTCGATGTTGCTCAATACACTTGCTAAATCTTCTAAAATGAACGTACTTTGGATTTGTTCTTCATCGTCTTGATTGATAATTTTTGCATTTCCTTTTTTAGCTAAGGCACTAAATAATTCAGAAGGTTTGAGAAAATATCCAAGGGCATCAAGTGTAGCTTTTTTTAATGCTTCTAAAATTAATTTGCCTTGTGCTGAATTTTCATCAATTTGATTGAAAATTAGACCGTCAGGTTTCAAAAACTCATTGGCTTTTTTCTCTAACTTTTCAGAAAGGTATTTGTAGAAAATGAAACCCAGAATGTAGTCCTGAAACTGGTTAGCACTTATCTTTCCTCGTAATATATTGGCAATAGCCCAAAGCTGTTGCTCGAGCTGTTTCTTTTGTTGTTCTGACATCTTGCTTTGTTTGTGAGGGTAAAGATAGGAAAAGAAAAAGGTGATTTTTTAATTTTCTGAGATTTTTTAAACTATTGCATTAGTTAATAACCTGAGTTTAAAAAAAAATGTAACTTTTAAATAGTTGAATGATTTTTTCAAGAAACTATTTATATTACTTTTGTTTGATTATTTTTTTCGTCTCAAAGAAATTATCTGATTGAATAACAACATAATACACACCATCGGAATAATTTTTTAAATCCAAAAACATAGACGGTTCAAGAGGTGAATATTCTAGTATTGGTTGAGAAAGAGGGTTTAAAACAGTAATAGTTGCATTTTTTGGATAAGATTGAATTACAAAAGTTCCAGTACTTGGATTAGGAAATACTTCTAACTTATCACCAAAATCACATTGAGCATCAGTCCATGATGAATAACTGTAATTCCCATTTAAGTCCACTTGTTTTAATCTAAAAACAGTTTTTTTATCAAAAACTCGTTCGCTTTTGAATTGATAATTCAACTCATTCAAACTATTACCAGCTCCATCAACAATCCCTAGTGTTTCAATGTTTGCTCCATCTGAGGTATATTCAATTACAAAATAATCGTTTTCCCTTTCAGAGATTGTTTGCCAAGAAAAAATACTAGATTGTTGATCTACGCAACTTGCATTAAAAAACGTTAGGCCAATCGGCAACCAAACACAAGACATACAACCTACCTGAATATTATCTACTCTCCAGTATTCATCTGTAGCCCATGTTAAAAAAGAAAGTTTTAAACGTAAAGTAGATCCAGCAGGAATACAACCTGTATTGTAATTCAAATTTCCATTACCAGATCGAATAACAGCAGTACTGTTTAAAGCACCATGTCCACAATTATATGTATAAGGAGCTGCTATAAAACCTCCACCATCCAATTCATATTCTAGTGCAACATAATCGACTCCATTACCTGAGGTGATTGCTGTACCATCAAAATAGCATGGTTCCATATCTCCTACTTCTGTTAAATCAAATCGAATATAAAAATCTTCAGTACAGGGAGAAATGTCAATGCTTGCAGTTGTAAAAGTAGAGATAACATCTGTATTATTAGACTCTAAAACACCAGCTTGAACTGTTGTTGTTCCTGAACAACCAGCGCAAGCTACAGCCCAGTTTACTCCACTGGCCGAACCTGAAGTTGATCCATTTGCTTCATCAAAACCTTCGTTAAATAAAGGTCCACAAGCTGCGGTGGTTGTAAATGTAGTTGTTACAGCTGTAACAAGATAATTTTCTGAACAACTTGTCCTATTTGTATTTACGTTATATTCATACACTTTAAAACAATAACTTGTACTTGGAGTAAGACCTACAACATAAAAAGAATTTCCATTTCCATTATATACCACATAGTCGCCAGCTCCAGTAGTTGCCCCTAAAGTATATTGGTTATTATCAGCATAATAGGTTAAATCTGAAGGGTCTGTTATAGTACAATTAGTGCTCATAACCACAATACAAGAGTCACCATTTCCTCTTTGAAAATTAATGTGAGCAAAATTACAGTTTGGAGTTACGATAAAAGAGCTTGATGGAGTAGTAGGTTGTGAATCGGCTGAACATTCGCATTCAATTTTTAAGTCGTCAATTCTGAATTCAGTGGCATCGGTTGTTCTAAATCGAATGGTAGTTGCTGTTTTAGGTATTGCTGCAGAATATACATAATACCAAATTGATGTTCCTGCACCGGTTGGCAATAAACCAAAACTTACACTAGTCCATGGGCCTCCAACACCTGCAGTACTATATTCTAATATTAAAGTTGAACCATCAGAGGCAAGAGTTCCTTTTCTGACACCAAATCCAACGTTAACATTTCCTAAAGCACCACACGATCCACCCATAGCAAGACCATGCATTACAAAAGTTTCGGCTGCAGCATTTAGCATTACATTCCATGTTCCACTCGCATTTGGATAACCAGATGAAGCCGTTGTTGTTCTCATGTCCCCTGTACCACTGTAAGTCAAACCATCTAAGTTAAATCGATTGTTTGCCTCGTGTGTAGCTATATTATCGCCACTAGCCCCTCCTGCTCCGTTATACATATTTTCAGAATACAATAAAACCTGAGAAAAAAGTAAAGGTGAAAAAAACACAAAAAACACTACCCAATAAAGTGGTAATGTATGATGTTTTTTTATGTAAAAAAGGCTCATATCCTACGTAACAAATTTACGATAAAAAATCTGAATATTACAAGAAAAAAAGGATAATTTTTAACAAATGGAGAAGAAAAATTTAACTAAATCGTTTTATGCTTGCATAATAGTAATACATTAATATTTTGTTAAAAAATCATTAACCAATAAAAAGGGGACAAAATGCCAATTATTAAAACTGTTTTTAATAAAAAACTACAAGATTTCCATTTACTTATCAATAGAAAAATAAAACACATTAACTTTAAAAATAAAATAAAATAAAATGGTAAATTAAAAAGAAATTGAAACTCTTTACTTATCCAAAAAACAAAAAAGATTTGAAGAATAATCCCTATAATAAAAAAAATAATTAGAATTTTTTTAGTTTTATTAATTCCATAAAAAATAGGCAAGGTAATGGCTTTAATTTTTTTATCTCCCTCTGTATCAATAACATCTTTAATAATTTCTCTTAATAAATTTATAAAAAATGCAAACATTGAAAAAAGAACTATAAATCTATTATTTTCTACTAAATAAAGCAATTCTTTTGCTTTTGTTTCACTTTGAAAATGAATTTCAAAAACATTAAAATACATCAAACATATAAAAGGAATACATGCAAGTAACAAAGAAACGACGATGTTTCCTACCCATAATCTTCTTTTAAAACGAACAGAATAGAACCACAATAAATTGATAGCTAGTAAAAAAACAAATAAAAAGGAAAAACTTCGACTTTTAATACTTAAATAAATTCCTATCCCTAAAGCTAAACCGTTTAAAGTCCAATGACTTAGAATAGCAAAACGTTGTTTGATGTATTTATTGATAATTACTTTATCTGGTTTGTTTATCTGATCTGCCTTTACATCAAAATAATCGTTAATTATATTTCCACCTGCTAAAATCAAAACAGTAGCAAAAACAAATAAAAAAAAATCTATTCTTTCAAAAAGAGCACTTTTGTATGATGGATTTATCAGATTTAAATAAAAAAAACGTGTAGAATACATACAAAGAAATAAAATCAATGTATTAATAGGTCGAATAAGTTTAATAAATGCCCACATTTTACAGTGATAAAATTAAGTAATTTTGAGAAATAATTTTTAAACTATGGATAAAACTTTTTGGGATAAAAGATATGAAGAGAAACTTACTGGATGGGATATTGGAAAAATATCTACTCCTATAAAAGAATACATAGATCAGTTAGAATCAAAAGACATAAAGATTTTAATTCCAGGTTGTGGTTTTGGTCATGAAGCTCAATATTTATTTCAAAAAGGATTTACAAATGTTTATTTAATGGACATTTCACCTTATCCTTTAGAAAAATTCAAAAAAAACAACCCCACTTTTCCAAGTAAAAACATTTTGTTGGGTGATTTCTTTGAACATAACACATTCTATGATTTAATTCTTGAACAGACATTATTTTGTGCTATTTCACCTGAAAAAAGAGATGAATATATTAAAAAAATACACGAATTATTAAACCCAAAAGGGAAATACGTTGGGGTTTTATTCAACTGTCAATTTGAGGGAGGACCGCCATTTGGAGGAACAAAAGAGGACTATTTTACACTTTTTTCAAAATATTTTCAAAATATTAGTATTAAAGATTGTTACAACTCAATCGATGCACGTAAAGAAAGAGAAGTGTTCATAAAAGCGATAAAAAAATAAAAAAGTGAGAAAAATCATAGTTAATCAAATTAAATTATACGAACTTTGCAAAATAATATACAAACAATGAATTCTTTTGATTTAGAAAAAAGTGAATTATTGGAACAAGCGTTTCAATTTTGGTTTAATGGACAAGAACATATCCGAAGCCCTTTTCCAGCATACATTCAATCAGAACTAAAAGTTTTAGCCACTGAAAAATTTGAACAATGGTTAAAAAACCTTAACGAAGAAGCAAAAGACGAAGTGGTGGACGAAATAATAGCCGAAAAGTTCGAAGAAATTTTGTTTGAACAAGCCCATCAATTGGTTTTAACCGAAGACGAAAGACTGACAATATTGTATCCTTTTTTACCTCGATTGGGCGACCAACTAAAAGATGATCAAGGGGTTGAAAGTGAAATCGTTGATCGCATGTTGCACAACGATAAAGACGAACGTTTTTTAGAAATTGTATGTAAAAGGCTTGAAGAAGGTACAAAGTGGACAACACGTTTTGAATTACCAATTTAATCATTGCAAAAAAAACCGTATTTGATTTCGTTTTCCTTAAAATTAAGATTTAACAGTTTTTAAAAGTATTTTACCGTTTTTTGGTATTATATTTGTCTTTATGTTTTTATACAATGGTTAATAAAATTTTTTTATTTGTTCTTTTATTCCTTTTTATTTCGTGTAATAGAAGTAAAGAAAAACAATTGAATAAAGTAAATCAGTTACTTTCAACATGTGACAGTTTAGAAAACATTTACAAATTGGAAAAAAACGACTCAATTCCATATTTTATTCAAGGTGTAATGGACGTGGAATTGAAAATTAAAAAAAATTTTACAAGCGATACAGTTTCTTTAGATTTTGCAAAAAAAATCAACCGTTTTAAAATGATTAGAAAAAAATTAAAACCTATTCTCAAGCAAAACATGAAATTTAGCACTGCTTTTTATGAACTCAAACAAAGCATTTTAACCTTAAAAAAAGACATTGAAAATAATGCAGGTGATAAAAATCGTTACGAAGAATACCTTTTATTTGAAGAAAAAAAAGTTAATTCCATTAAATTAGTTTTGTTAGACAATTTAAAGATACAAAAAGAACAAATTAAAAACTATCATGAACTTCATAATGAACTTTACGGTATTTCTATGAACATTACAAAATAATTTATGAAAATTTTTATTGTTATTTTTTTATTTTTTTCATTTTTTTCCTATTCACAAGAAGGGTCAGACTTACAATTAGCCCAATATTATTTTTCTAAAGGGGAATATGAAAAGGCATTACCCTATTGTCAAAAAGTTTTTCAAAAAGAGGAAAATAAATTTAATTTCAAACGCTTGTATGAATGTTTACTTTATTTAAACAAAAAAAAAGAAGCAGAAAAATTATTGACTAAACAGATAAAACGTCAACCTGAAGATTTTGAATTAAGCATAATGCTGATTGAATATTTAGAAAAAAATAATGAAAGCAAACAAGCTGAAAAAGTTTCAAAAGAATTGATCGAACAATACGCTTCAAAAGAATTTAGTATATTAGAATTGTATGATGCTTTTAAAAATGCAGAGAAAAATGCTTTAGCTTTTCAAACATTAGAAAAAGGTAGAAAAACTTTTAAAAACTCTGTTTCACTTCACCTTCAATTTGCTGAAATGTATCAACTAAAAGGTGAAAGTGAAAACATGTTGAAAGAATTTATGGATGTCTTAGAAATTGGTCTATTGTCTATTGACGAAGTTCAAACGGCTCTTTCAAAACAAATTTCTTTTACAAATACTGAACAAAAAGAGGCAGAGATTTTAAAATCATTGTTATTAGCAAAAGTACAAAAAAAGGAAGAAAATCCCATCTATTATGAAATGTTAATTTGGCTTTTTATACAACAGAAAAATTTTAATACGGCTTTAATTCATTCCGAAGCATTAGACAAACGCTTCTATAAAAATGGCGTAAAAGTTTTGGAGTTAGGTCAAATTTGTTTACAAAATAGAAAATACGATAGTGCTAAAAAAGCTTTTAAATACGTGCTTTCACTCGGTGAAGAAAATCCATATTTTAACAATGCTGAACAACAATTATTACATTCTTTGTTTACAGAAATCACTGAACAAAGAAATTTTTCAGATTCAGAAATTAAACAAACAGTAGAAGAATTTGAAAAAGTAATTCGAAGAGACGGTTTTAATCCTAAAAATCAAGGCATTGTATTAGAATATGCACATATTTTAACCTATTATTCTGGTCAAGCTGAAAAGTCTGTTGAATTATTAAAAAATGCATTAAAAACACAAGGTTTAACAAATATGCAGAGTGCTGAATTAAAAATGTTATTAGCCGACACTTATATTGTATTAGACGATATATGGGAAAGTTCACTTTTGTATATGCAAATTGACAAGGAATTTAAATTTGACCCAATCGGTTTTGAAGCAAAATTTAAAAATGCTCGAATTTTTTATTACGATGGGGATTTTAAATTTGCTCAAACTCAATTAGATGTTTTAAAACAAGCAACCTCTAGAGTTATTGCCAATGATGCTATCCACCTTTCAGTTTTGATAACTGATAATTTTGGTTTAGACAGTAATTATGTAGCCATGAGCCAATTTGCCAAAGCAGATTTATTGATTGAACAAAATAGAATTCCTGATGCTTTTGCATTATTAGATTCAATTATAAAAGTCTATCCTTTTCATAGTTTGTCTGACGATATTTTGTATAAAAAAGCCATTGCAATGGAAAAAAGAGGAAATTGGAAAGAATCTTACGAATTTCTTGAAGAGTTAATTAAATACCACGTTAACGATATTTTAGCAGACGATGCTTTTTATCACATGGCTCAAATCAATGAAAAAAATTGGAATAATCTTGAAAAAGCAGGTGAATTGTATAAAAAAATATTAAGTGATTTTCCTGGAAGTCTTTATTCCGAAGAATGTAGAAAAAGATTAAGAATTTTACGAGGAGATAAAATTGAAGACGATTCACTCTAAATCTAAGCTATTTTATGTCTAAAAAATCAGCTGATTATTATAGAATTTTATCTCATTTAAATTTTGTTAGAATAATTAATTTATTCAAACTTTATTTTAGTTTTTTCCTTTCAAAAAGTTTTAAAAAAGCTATTATTTTTGGCAAACCATTTACTATCAGCATAGAACCAACAACAGCTTGCAATTTATCTTGTCCAGAATGTCCTAGTGGATTGAAAAAATTTTCAAGAGCACAAGGCACTTTATCGCCTGATCTACATCATCATATATTAGATGAAATGAAAAAAACAGCTTTTTATGTGAATTACTATTTTCAAGGGGAGCCATTTATTCATCCTCATTTTTTACAATATGTTATAGAAGCAAAAAAAAAGAATTTTTACACCTCAACATCAACAAACGCTCACTTTATAGACTCTAAAAACGTTCATGAATTAATACTTTCTGGTCTGGATAGATTGATAATTTCTTTAGATGGTTTAACTCAAAAAACTTATGAGAGTTATAGAATTAATGGACAATTAGAAAAAGTTTTTCAAGCAATTGAACTAATTCAATCAAAAAAAAAAGAATTACAATCAAAAACCCCATATCTTATCGTTCAATTTTTGGTAGTAAAGACAAATGAACATGAAATAGAAGAATTAAGGAAATGGGCTAAAGACAAACAAGTTGATGAATTAAGATTAAAAACAGCTCAATTTTATTCCTATGAAAATGGACACCCTTTAATGCCCTCAAACGTTCAATTTTCGAGGTATAAAAAGTCTAAAGATGGTCGATTTGAATTGAAAAACAAAATGAAAAATGAATGTTGGAGAATGTGGAGTTCATGTGTGTTTACATGGGATGCAAAGATTGTTCCTTGTTGTTTTGATAAAGATGCAGAACACCAAATGGGTTCAATTTATAAAAAAGAAAGTAATTTTGCCGAAATTTGGTATTCTAAAAAATATAAACAATTTAGGGCACAAATTTTGCATAATAGAGAATCAATTGATATTTGTAAAAACTGTTCCGAAGGATCAAAAGTATGGATTTAAACAATAATTTTATGAAAAAACTATGTTGGATAACAATTTGTGTATTATTCACAATAAAGCTAAATGCTCAAAGTAAAAATACAATTACACCAAAAAAAGAGGTCAAAAACAACAATCATGAAGAAAAAAAACTTCCAAATAACATTAGAAACAATATTCAAAAAAACAATTTAAATACCTCATTAACAGGCAAGCCAGAGCCAATTCCACAAAATATTTCTAATGGGATTCCAAAAAGAGGTTTTGCCGTAGATTGGATAACTCCAAAGCCAAATACAAATGAAAAAATTACTCTTTTTTCCAAAATTGAGCTTGGTGTTCATTTACCAGACACCTTTAGTCAAAAAATTGAAGCATTTGTAAATAATATTGATGGATCAGAAAAAATTAATCCTTTCAACCCTGAAGAAATAAATATTGTCGCTCATTTTGAATTTTTATTAGGGAAAACATGGAAAAAAGAATCTCAATGTTTTGGATTTTTTTATCAAGACTATCAACGTATTGTTAATCAAGAAAATATACAAAACTGGAATTGGGAAAAAATTAAAACAAATGCTCCTTTTAGAATAAGATACAGTCCAACAAAAATTGGAAAATGGAGGGTTTTAGTAATTGTTTATTATAAAGGTATTGAACAAGCTAGAATGGGTGAATTTGAATTTTCATGTGCTCCAGGGAAAAATAAAGGGTATGTAAAAGTATCTAGAGACAACAAAGGATTTGCCCTTGGAAAAGAAAGTTATCTGCCTATTGGTCAAAATCTAGCCAAACCAACTTGCTTCTTACAAAAAGATAAAAATGGGAATATCATCAGCGATCCTTATTCATGTGCTAAAGTTCCTTGTGCAGGAGAAGAAGATTGGTGTTCAAAAAATAAAAATTTACCACTCCACCCTAAGGCGTATATGACTTATATAGAAGAAATTAATAACTTAAAAAAATCAGGAGCAAATACATATCGAATGCTCATTTATCCGTTCACATACGAAATTGAATTTGAAAAATTAGGAGATTATTCTAGTAGAATGCATTGTGCTTGGGAACTCGATAAAATGATTGAAACAGCAGAGAAAAACAACATGAAAATCAATTTAAATCTTTTTGTCGGGTATTCTGTTTCAAAAGCTCCTTATGGTGTTAAACATTGGGATTGGTACGATGATGGAAACGATGATATTGCTTATTGTTATAAATCTTCCCTTCAATTGAAAGATCCAGTTGAGTTTCTAACTCATCCTCTTGCTAAAAAACATTTTAAAAATCGTTTGAGGTATTATATTTCTCGTTATTCCTATTCTACATCAATAGCATGGTGGGAAATTATGAGCGAGATCAATCAGAAATTTCCTGATAATCCAAAAGAAGTTTATTCTTGGCAAAAAGAAATGTTATCTTATATAAAAAATGAATTGGGCTGTGAACAGTTATTGGCACTCAATTATGATGGAAAAGGTCCTGATTCAACAAATGGCGACTTATCTTTTACCATTCCACAACTAGACATAATGGCTTTAAGTGTACATCGTTTAGGCAATTCGCGTGCTGATTTACAACAATTAGTAAATAAATATCAACTTATTAATAAACCATTGATTTTTAGTGAAATTGGCACTGGAGATTCTGAGGTGGAAAACTGTGGTAGTCATACGGAATGGATAAAAGATTTGTGGATGACCTATTTTGTTGGAACATCAACCACAGGATTTAATTGGAGTCAGCAACACGATTATGAATTATGGAAAAAAATGAACGCGTTAAAAACATATTTCAATAGTTTAGATTTAAATCATTATCCAAACATACAAGTAGGTACTAGATCTGATAATTTAATTGAAATAATTACAAGAAAAGACACGAGCAATAGTAAAATAATGGGAATTATTCAAAACCTCACATGGAATTATCAATCAATGTCTAATGATGAATCTTGTAAACAAAAAGGAAATATTTCTAAAGAACACATAAAATTTACATCGGTTAAACCTGAAAAAAAGAAAAAATCACTTTCAATTGATGTAAAACCAGAGACGGAATTTTTCATCGAATGGTTTGATCCATTTGCTGGAAAAGTCATTGATACAATAAGCATAAATTCTACAGCTAAAGGTAAATTGGAATTACATTTTCCAATATTAGATGAACAAAAGCCCATTCTAGTTTTTAAATGCTATAACAAAAAAGATCCAATTTCAAAGAGTGCTCCAAAAATGGTAAAGAAATTAGATTCAATTGAATTAAAGTCGAATAATCCTGTCAATCAAAATAAAGGTAAATTAGAAGACAAATAATAAACACTTTAAATAATTTTCAAAAGGATAGTTTAATTAACTACTACTAAATTTTTAATTTATTATGAATTAAATAGAGATTAATCACTAACTTTGTGCTGAAATTTCTATCAAATGGATAAAGTAAGTTATCTTGGTAACGCCGATTTAAACGCTATAGACAATCTATACAAGAATTATCTAAAAGATCCTGAATCTGTTGATGTTTTATGGCAAAAATTTTTCGAAGGATTTGATTTTGCAAGAAAAAACTACGATGAAGACGGTTCAATTCCTGAAAATGTTCATCGTGAATTTAAAGTAATTAACTTGATCAACGGTTACAGAAGTAGAGGTCATCTTTTTACAAAAACTAATCCTGTTCGCGATCGAAGAAAATACGAACCCACTTTAGCCATTGAAAATTTTGGATTAAACGAAACAGATTTAGACACAATTTTTCAGTCTGGAGAAGAAGTAGGAATTGGACCAGCCACTTTACGTGAAATTGTTCAACATTTAGAAGCCACTTATTGTCAATCTATCGGAATTGAATACTTATACATGAGAGAACCATATCGAATTGAGTGGTTTAAAAACAAGATTGAATTAAAAAACAGACCTCATTTCGATAAAAATAGAAAATTAGCCATTTTCAACAAACTTAACCAAGCTACCAATTTTGAATCCTTTCTCGGTAAAAAATTTGTTGGTCAGAAAAGATTCTCAATAGAAGGTGGTGAAGCATTAATTCCAGCTTTAGACAGTTTGGTCATCAAAGGTTCTGAGTTAGGAGTTGAATATTTTGTGATGGGTATGGCACATCGAGGTCGTTTAAACACATTAACCAATATTTTTCAAAAAAGACCTCAAGATATATTTTCAGAATTTGAGGGAAAAGAATTTGATTATGAAGGCGATTTTGATGGTGATGTCAAGTACCATCAAGGATTTACTTCTCATATACAGCTTGCAAACAATAAAGAAATTGGAGTAACATTAGCACCAAATCCATCGCATTTAGAAGCAGTTGACCCTGTTGTTCAAGGAATTGCAAGAGCTAAGATAGATCACATTTACAAAAATGAATCTAAAGTATGTCCAGTTATGATTCATGGAGACGCAGCAATTGCTGGGCAAGGGATTGTCTATGAAGTGATTCAAATGCAGACATTAGATGGTTATAGAGCCGGTGGAACAATTCATATTGTTGTGAATAATCAGGTTGGATTTACTACAAATTACCTCGATGCTCGTTCTTCCACCTATTGTACGGATGTAGCCAAAACAACCTTATCACCTGTTTTTCATGTAAATGGAGACGATATTGAAGCGGTTGTACAAGCTATTGAAATCGCTATTGAATACAGACAACATTTTCATAAAGATATTTTCATCGATTTATTATGTTACAGAAAATATGGTCATAATGAAGGCGATGAACCTAAATTTACTCAACCACATCTATATAATTTAATTGCAAAACACCCAAATCCAAAAGAAATTTATCTGAAACAGCTTGAATCAGAAGGTATAATCACTAAAGATGAAGCGAAAAAGATAGAAGATGAATTCAATATTTTTTTAGAAGCAGAGTTTGAAGCATCACGAAAAAATGAAAAAGCCATAACTTATGATTTTTTATCAAAAACGTGGGAAGGTTATCGTCATGCTCATGCAGAAGATTTTGAAAAAAAATACTCTACTTCAGTTGATAAGAAAAAATTAATAGAATTAGGCGAAAAGATGGCCACTTTACCAGAAGGTAAAAAATATTTTAGAAAAATAGCTAAAATCTTTGAAGATCGTCTTAACGCTATTAAAGAAGATAAACTTGACTGGGGCACTGCTGAAATGTTGGCTTATGCTACTTTATTAGTCGAAGGACATCCTGTTCGTTTGTCTGGTCAAGACGTAGAAAGAGGAACTTTCTCTCACCGCCATGCAGTTGTAAAAACTGAAGATACAGAAGAGGAAATTGAAAATTTAAATCTATTATCAAAAGATCAAGCACCATTTTATGTATTTAATTCTTTGCTTTCTGAATATGGTGTGTTAGGTTATGAATATGGTTATTCTTTGGCGACACCCAACGGTTTAACTCTTTGGGAAGCTCAATTTGGAGATTTTTTTAACGGTGCTCAAATCATGGTGGATCAATTTATTACTTCGGGCGAAGATAAATGGTCCACTCAAAGTGGATTAGTAATGTTGTTGCCTCATGGATATGAGGGTCAAGGCGCAGAACACTCGAGTGGAAGAATGGAAAGATTTTTACAGCAATGTGCCGATTTTAATATACAAATTGTAAATACCTCCACACCTGCAAATCATTTTCATTTATTAAGAAGACAATTAAAAAGAGAATTTAGAAAACCTTTAATTGTCTTTTCACCAAAATTATTACTAAGATATCCTGCAGCTGTTTCTTCTTTGAAAGAAATGTCAGAAGGAACTTTTCAAGAAGTTATTGATGATCAAGTTGAGGTTAAAAATATTGATACTTTAGTTTTTGTAAGTGGTAAATTTTATTATGAATTAAAAGAAAAAGCTATTGAAAACAATATTGAAAACATGGCTTTTATTAGAGTTGAACAATTATACCCATTACCACAAAAACAAATTGAGTCAATTATCAATAAATATACGAATGCAAAAAGCATATTATGGGCTCAAGAAGAACCTGAAAATATGGGAGCATGGACATATATAGCAATGCATTTAAGACATATTCCATTTGTTGGAGTTTGTAGAAGAGCATCAGCAGCATCAGCCGAAGGATCAAAAAAATTGCATGAAAGAAGATATAAACATTTGTTAGAAGAAGTATTTAAATACGCCAAAGTAAAAGTTTAAGTTTAAAAAAATTAGATTATGTCTGTATTAGAAATGAAAGTTCCAAGTCCTGGAGAATCAATTTCAGAAGTAGAAATAGCTTCATGGTTGGTTTCCGATGGAGATTTTGTTGAAAAAGATCAAGCGATTGCTGAAGTAGATTCTGATAAAGCTACTTTAGAATTACCTGCAGAACAAAGTGGAATTATCACTTTAAAAGCAGCTGAAGGTGAAGTGGTTAAAGTTGGACAAGTGGTCTGTTTAATTGACACAAGTGCTTCAAAGCCAGAAGGTCTTGTTTCAACTAAAAAAAGTGAAGAAAAAGTCGTAGTAAATACACCAAGCGAATCAACAACTTCTCCAAAAAAAGAAATTGTTCCAAATCCAATGCCTGTCAATGAAAATAAAGGATATGCAAATGGACTACCTTCAATAGCTGCTAACAAAATCATGGCTGAAAAAAGCATCAATGCTGAACAAATAAAGGGAACTGGAAAAGGTGGAAGAATAACAAAACAAGATGTATTGGCTTCTCTTTCTGCTGGCATTAGCTCTGAATCTATTAGTTCTTGGGGTGGGTCTCGTGAGCAAAGAGAAGAAAAGATGACTATGCTTAGACGAAAAATTGCTGAAAGATTAGTCTCAGTAAAAAATGAAACGGCAATGTTAACTACTTTTAATGAGGTTGATATGAAACCCATTATGGATGTCCGCTCTAAGTATAAAGATTTATTTACTAAACATCATGACATTAACCTTGGTTTTATGTCCTTTTTTACAAAAGCAGTTACAGAAGCATTAAACTTATTCCCAGCAGTAAATGCTCAAATAGATGGCACAAATATTATTTATCATGATTACGCAGACATTGGCATAGCAGTATCTTCACCAAAAGGGTTAATGGTACCTGTTTTGAGAAATGCAGAAATCATGACATTAGCTGAAATAGAAAAAGAAATTAAACGCTTAGCAATCAAAGCAAGAGATGGAAAAATAACTCCAGAAGACATGACAGGAGGAACTTTTACCATTACTAATGGAGGAGTATTTGGTTCAATGATGTCCACACCTATTATCAACCCTCCTCAATCAGCTATTTTAGGAATGCATAATATTGTTGAAAGACCAGTAGCTGTAAATGGTAAAGTCGAAATCCGACCGATAATGTATGTTGCTTTGTCGTATGACCATCGTATTATTGATGGACGAGAATCTGTAGGATTTTTAGTTAAAGTCAAAGAAATGATTGAAAATCCTGAAAAAATGATTTTTGGAGGTAAAGACCCAATGGAAGTTTTATTGGGCTTATAATTCTCAAAATCCAATACGAGTTTCATCAGTTTATTCTAAAAAACTAATAATTCCTATACACTTTTTATTAACTTTTAGTTGATTATTCTTTAATTTATATTCATTTTAAGTTAATTCATTGTTAAATCTATTAGGTTAAGCGGATTTTTGTCGAAGTATAGAATAAAGGTTGTATCTTTGCACCCGAAAACAAGGGGTAAAAAACGTTTTTCACTTGATTTTCAAAGGTTTTCAAGGTTTATCTGATGGTTATTCAAATAAATGCAACCTTTTAATTTTAATTTTTTTTAATAAATTTATGACTTTTAGCGAATTAGGGCTAAGGGGTGAGGTACTGAAGTCGATACAAGATTTGGGTTTTGATGTACCAACTCCAATCCAGCAAAAGGCAATTCCGCACTTATTACAAAGTGAAAGCGATTTTGTTGGTCTGGCTCAAACAGGAACGGGAAAAACGGCAGCATTTGGTTTGCCAATGATTAACAACGTGTTATCAAACAAACAACATCCGCAAGGATTAATTATCTGTCCCACCAGGGAACTTTGTTTGCAAATCACCAGCGATTTAGAATTATTTGCCAAATACGATCCACACATTTCCATTGTGGCGATTTATGGGGGTGCAGACATTCGTCGTCAAATAAACAACGTAAAAAATGCTTCAATAGTTGTGGCAACTCCTGGTAGATTGAATGATTTAATCAATCGAAAAGCAGTAAACCTAAGTGAAGTTCAATGGGTGGTTTTAGATGAAGCAGATGAAATGTTAAACATGGGCTTTAAAGAAGACATCGATGCAATATTGAGTAAAACACCTGTTGACAAAAATGTTTGGTTGTTTTCTGCAACCATGCCAAAAGAGGTGGCTCAAATAGCCAAAAACTATATGGATAATCCTTTAGAGGTTTCCATTGGAAATAAAAATCAAAGTAATGAAAATATTGAGCACATTTTTTACACTGTTAAAGAAAGTAATCGATATGCAGCTTTAAAAAGACTTATAGATGTTAACCCAGATATTTTTGGTTTAGTATTTTGTAGAACAAGACATGAAACTCAAAGTGTAGCTGAAAAATTAGGTAAAGACGGTTATAACGCTGAAGCTCTTCACGGTGATTTATCTCAAGCTCAAAGAGACAATGTAATGAAGCGTTTTCGTGACAGATCTTTACAATTATTAGTAGCTACTGATGTGGCTGCAAGAGGTATAGACGTAGATTCTATTTCACATGTTATTAATTACAATTTACCTGACGATATAGAAAACTATACACATAGAAGTGGTAGAACAGCAAGAGCTGGAAAAAAAGGTGAATCATTAGTATTGGTAAATACACGTGAAAACTTCAAAATTAAAGCCATTGAAAAACAAATTGGTGCAACTTTTACCGTTGGTAGAATTCCTAGTCCTCAACAAATTTGTAGTATTCAGTTGTCTAGTCTAATCAATAAGATTAAAGAGACGGAAGTTAAAGAAGACGATATTGAAAAATTTTTACCGTCAATATTTGAAGATTTTAAAGAACTTTCAAAAGAAGAAGTAATCAAAAAATTTATTTCTGCTGAATTTAACAGATTTATTGAATATTATCAAAGAGCTGGTGATTTAAATGCAGACGCTGAAAATAAAAGAGACAACGAAAAATCTTTTGACAAAAAAAGAAATTCTGGTTCATCTCGTTCTGAGTATGACCAAAATAAAACTCGTTTCTTTGTAAATATTGGAAAACGTGATGGTTTAAATCCTGGTGGATTATTAAGATTGGTTTGTGATGAAACAGGTCTAAAATCTGCCAATGTTGGAAAAATTGATGTCATGCCTTCATTTAGTTTCTTTGAAGCAGACAATGAATTTGCTGATAAGATTTTAGCTAAAGTAAATGGTGCAACTTACGAAGGAAGTAAAGTAAACATCGAAATTACTAAGAAAAAAGCTGAAAACAGACCAAGAACTGGTGGTGGATTTGGTGGAAATCGCGACCGTGGATTTGGCGGTGGATCAGGAAGATCTGACAGAAGCTATGGTGGTAACAGCAAATTTGGCGATAAAAAAGAAGCCAAAGGAGGAGAAAAATCCAGTGGAAGAGAAGGACGACGCTCAAGTGGAGGTTTTAAAGGCAAGTCTGGAGGAGGATTTAATTCGGATAGAAGTTACAAAAAAAGTAGTTATTAATTTATAGACATAGTAGATTTTTAGATTATTGGATTGTTAGACTAGTTTGTCGAATAATCCAATAATGTTAAAGTCTAACAATCGAATACAAGAATGGAAATAAGAAATATAGCAATTATAGCTCACGTTGACCATGGGAAAACTACATTGGTTGATAAAATGATTGCCGCAGGTAGTGTTGAAAATGAAAGAGAACGTCTTACTGGCGATTTAATTATGGACAACAATGATTTAGAACGTGAAAGAGGAATCACTATCGTTTCAAAAAATGTTTCTGTATTATATAAAGGTACTAAAATCAATATCATTGACACTCCTGGTCACGCAGATTTTGGTGGTGAAGTGGAACGTGTACTCAATATGGCTGATGGTGTTTGTTTACTTGTAGATGCATTCGAAGGGCCAATGCCACAAACAAGATTTGTGCTTGGTAAAGCATTATCAATGGGTCTTAAACCTTTATTGGTAATTAACAAAGTTGATAAAGAAAATTGTACACCTGATGAAGTTCATGAAAATGTATTTGATTTAATGTTTGAATTAGATGCAAATGATGATCAATTAGAGTTTCCAACAATTTATGGGTCAGCTAAAAATGGTTGGATGTCAGAAGATTGGAAAAAACCTACAGACAATATCACACCACTTTTAGATAAAATTTTAGAGTATTTTCCACCAAAAAAAATTGAGGAAGGAAACACTCAAATGTTAATTACTTCATTAGATTATTCTTCTTATGTTGGAAGAATTGCTATTGGTCGTTTGTCTCGTGGTGAAATAAAAGAAAATCAAGCTGTTATTTTAGCAAAAGCAGATGGAGCACAACAAAAACATCGTATTAAAGAAGTATTTGTTTTTGAAGGTATTGAGAGAAGAAAAGTTAGTACTGTTCAATCGGGAGATATCTGTGCCATCACAGGTCTTGAAGGGTTTGAAATAGGAGATTCAATTTGCGATATTGATTTACCTGAACCTTTACCTACGATTCAATTAGATGAACCCACAATGAGTATGTTGTTTTCTATCAATGACTCTCCTTTTTTCGGGAAAGAAGGGAAATTTGTTACATCAAGACACATTCAAGAAAGATTACTAAAAGAATTAGAAAAAAATTTAGCTCTTAAAGTTCAAGAAACTGAAAAAGCTGATAAATGGATGGTTTTTGGTAGAGGTGTTCTTCATTTGTCCGTTTTGATTGAAACGATGAGAAGAGAAGGATATGAATTACAAGTAGGACAACCTCAAGTAATAATTAAAGAAATTAATAATGTAAAATGTGAGCCAATTGAAGAATTGACTATTGACTTACCTGAAGAATTTAGTGGAACTGCCGTAGAAGCAGTGAGTAAAAGAAAAGGGGAAATGAAAAACATGGTTCCTAAAGGAAATAGAATGGTTTTAACTTTTAATATTCCTTCTAGAGGAATTATTGGACTTAGAAATTATTTACTTACACAAACCGCAGGAGAAGCTATAATGAATCATCGTTTTATCTCTTTTCAAGCTTATAAAGGGGAAATACAAGGACGACAAAATGGATCAATGATTTCATTAGAACAAGGCACTTCAATTCCTTATTCCTTAAACAATTTACAAGATAGAGGAACTTTTTTTGTTGCTCCAAACGAAAATATTTACGAAGGACAAGTAATAGGTGAAAATTCTAGAGCTGGCGATTTATGTGTTAATATTACCAAAACTAAAAAATTAACCAATATGCGTGCTTCTGGATCTGATGATAAAGTTCGTTTAGCTCCACCAAAAGTATTTTCACTAGAAGAATGTTTGGAATATATTCAAAGTGATGAATACGTTGAAGTAACTCCACAAAATTTACGTATTAGAAAAATATTGCTCAAAGAAACTGAACGAAAAAGATTTAGTAAAAACTAAGATAAATTTTTATTTAAACATGTATTAAATCGTTCATTTCTGAACGATTTTTTTTTGCAAAATTAAATTAATATTATCGTATAGTTCAGGAGTCAAAACAAAAATCAAGGTAGATTATTTTACAAAATAATGTTCTATATCTCGCCAAATCTTACTTTTTTTATTACTTTTGGCGTTCTATAGATATTAATTATGAGTTCGATTGTTGGCAGAAAATCAGAAATTGCAATACTTTCAGAAGTTAAAAAGAGTAATCAATCTGAGTTAATCGCTGTTTTTGGAAGAAGAAGAGTTGGGAAAACCTATTTAATAAGAGAGTATTATAAAAACGATATTATTTTTGAAGTTTCGGGTCTCTATCAAGGAACTTTAAAAAGTCAAATCGAAAATTTTACAAAAGAAATAAATCAAAGACAAAAACACACAAAAAATAGTAAAGTTAAAAAATGGATGGATGCCTTTAATCTTTTAGAGAATTATCTTGATAAATTAAAAGGGAAAAAGAAAAAAGTTGTATTTATTGACGAATTTCCATGGATGGCTACAAATAAATCAAATTTTTTAACTGCCTTTGAAAGTTTTTGGAATCAATATGCTACAAAAAGAGTCGATTTAATTATTATAATTTGTGGGTCTGCCGCCTCTTATATGATTAAAAACATACTAAAAAACAAAGGAGGTTTGCACAATCGAATAACAAGAAAAATACGCTTATTACCTTTTAATCTTCAAGAAACAAAAGCATTTTTGAAGAAAAAAAGTATTGAATATACACAATACGATGTTCTACAATTATATATGGCAATCGGTGGTGTCCCTCATTATTTGGACAAACTTGAAAAAGGTTTGAGTGTTGCACAAAATATAGACAAACTTTGTTTTGATAAAGATGGAATCTTAAATGATGAGTTTAATATTTTATTTGCGTCTTTATTTGAAAATGCTCAAAAGCATGAACTCATCGTAAAAATACTAGCAAATAGTAAAAAAGGAATCACACGTGATCAATTACTTAAAAAAAGTGGAATTCCGAGCGGAGGGGATTTTACTTTGAAACTAAATGAATTAATTGAATCTGGTTTTGTAAGTGAATATTCCTATTTTCAAAATAAGAAGAAGTTGACTTTGTATCGTTTATCTGATGAATATACCCTGTTTTACTTAAAATTTATCAGAGAAAATAAAAATAATGGATTAGGCACATGGCAACAATTATCATTAACTCGTTCATTTAGCTCATGGTCAGGGTTTAGTTTTGAGACGATTTGTTTAAAACATATTCAACAAATAAAAAAAGCATTAAAAATTGATGCAATTTATTCCAATCATCAAAGTTGGTTTAATGAAAATGCTCAAATTGATTTGCTTATTGATAGAGCGGATAATGTAATCAATCTATGTGAAATTAAATTTAATACTTCGCCCTTTATCATCGACAAAAATTATTATTTAAATCTTAAAAATAAAGTGACTGAACTTCAAAAAGACATAAATTCAAGAAAAAATATATTTATTGTAATGATTACTACTCACGGAATTAAAAAAAATAACTACAGTAATGAAATTGTAAGTAATGATTTAAATATGAACATATTATTTGAATAATTAACGTTATATAGAACGCCAAATCATACTTATTTTATTACTTTTGGCGTTCTATAGAGCTAAAATAAGAGTTCGTTTTATAGCTATAAGTTTTCCTGGCATAAAAAACTCTAACTCATTTTATTCCTATAAATTTAAAATATTCCAACTGCTTAAAATGAATTCTAAGTAAAAACAGAATAATCAAACTCCTATACTTACCTTTGTAACCAAATTAATGCATTTAATACCGATTTTTTTTCGGAGATACACATTATTTTTGGCATATTTAATAAATGTATTTGGTATAACATGAATTACCTTTCAGTAGAAAATCTTTCAAAAACTTTCGGAGATAAAGCCCTGTTTTCAAACATATCTTTTGGTATCGAACAAGGTCAAAAAGTAGCATTAATAGCAAAAAATGGAAGTGGAAAAAGCACCTTGTTGAAATGTATAATTGGAAAAGAAATTGCCGATGAAGGTCAAGTTGTTTTAAGGAATGACATTAAAGTGTCCTTCATGGAACAAGAAGAGGATTTAAATGAAAATTATTCAATAATTGAACATCTTTTTGAACAGGATTTGCCAAAAATAAATGCGATTCAAGCTTATCAGACGGCATTAAATTCAAATGACAATCAGTTGATTAGCGATGCTTCTGAAAAAATGTCCCAATTTGATGCATGGGATATAGAATCAAAAATTAAACAAATTTTATCGATTTTAAAATTAAATGACTGGGATAAAAAAATAAAACACCTTTCTGGAGGTCAAAAAAAACGACTATCACTTGCTAAAGTTTTACTTCATGAAGCCGATTTGATTCTATTAGATGAACCAACAAATCATCTAGATTTAGACATGATTGAATGGCTTGAAGATTATTTGTCTAAAAGTCAATGTACTCTGTTTATGGTAACCCATGACAGGTATTTTCTTGAAGTCGTTTGTGACAATATCTATGAATTAGATAGAAAACAAATCTATAAATATAAAGGTTCATTTTCTTACTATTTGGAAAAAAAAGCTGAAAGAGAAGAACAATTACTCTCTACGATTGAAAAAGCTAAAAATAAATTTAGAAAAGAATTAGAATGGATTAGAAGGCAGCCAAAAGCAAGAAGCACCAAACAAAAAGCAAGAATTGAAAGTTTTCAAGTCATTAAAAGCACTGCCAAACAATCAATTGAAAAAGATGAATTAGAAATTCCAATCAAAATGGAAAGGTTGGGAACGAAAATTGTGGAATTACATAAAATATCTAAAAGATACAATGACTTATTCCTTTTAGATTCATTTACCTATAATTTCCAAAGAAAAGAACGCCTTGGAATTGTAGGGAATAATGGAACTGGAAAAAGTACTTTTTTACAGATTATTCAGCAACTCACATTACCTGACAGCGGAAAGGTAATTATCGGTGAAACAGTAAAATTTGGGTACTATAGTCAAGACAGTATTACTGTGAAAGAAGATAAAAAAGTGATAGAAGTTATAAAAGACATCGCTGAATTTATTCCTTTAGAAAAAGGAAGAGAATTGTCTGCAGCTCAACTCTTAGAAAAATTTTTGTTTCCAAGAGAAATGCATTATCAATTAGTAAGTAAGCTAAGTGGTGGTGAAAAAAGAAGATTAAAATTATTGACTGTATTAATAAAAAATCCTAATTTCTTAATTTTAGATGAACCAACAAACGATTTAGATATTTTTGTTTTAAGCGTACTTGAAGAATATCTTCAATCTTTTCCTGGTTGTTTAATCGTTGTATCTCACGATAGGTATTTTATGGATAAAATGGTCGATCATCTTTTTGTTTTTGAAGGGAATGGAAAAATAAACAACATCATTGGAAATTATACAGACTATAGAAAATCTCAAAAAAACAATTACAATGAGCAAGTTAAAACAAACAAAGAGCTTGAAATCGTAAAAGAAAATACAAACTCCAAAAGAAAAATTAGCTTTAAAGAAAAAAAGGAAATGGAGGAGTTAGAATTGACTCTAGAAAATTTGGAGCATGAAAAAAAGGAGTTAAGTGAGGACTTATGTAATGCTAATTTAAATTCGTCAGAAATTATGAAAGCAGGACAAAGACTAGCAGAAATAGTACTTTTAATTGATTCCAATACAGAACGTTGGTTGGAATTATCTGAATTAAATTAAATAAATATTAGTTAATTTTTTTGTATTTATTTTTTTGATTTGAATAAAAACTCTATCTTTGATTTCAATATGTATTGATCCGTCTTCTGCCATAGTTAAATATATTACTTATATTATTCTAATTTTTATTATCATAGTTTTGTTGAATATTAGCGACATATTTATTGATATTTTTTTATACGCTTTTAGTTTTATCTTTTTTTTAGGATTATTCAAAGAAATTTATAACATTCTTAAGAATTAAAGTTTTTCATATAATGATATGATTTTTTCTTTTTTTAAAGTTTATTTTAATGATTAAAAATACAAGTTTATGGACACTTTATTTGGTTTATCATTTTTTTGGTTTATCATTTTTTGTTTTGTTGTAATTTTTTTTCCAACTATTTTTTTAAATATTAAGCTTATTTTAGTTCATAGGAAGAAATAATTTTCTTATTGTCATTTCAATTCTATTCAAAAACATTTCTTTTTCATAATTAACAATCCAAATTGCTTGTGTTGATTTTTAATGTAATCCTCTTCATCTAATTTGCTTGAATCTATTCCTAATTTGGCTTGTATCATTGCTCCCAGTTTTCTTAT
>JACPDW010000007.1 GCA_016183815.1 Flavobacteriia bacterium | reverse complement strand
CAAAAACTACCTAAAAGATTTTGATTATTATTTTTTAGTTCTTACAATCCATTTTAATACATTTAGAACAATTTTTTTTGACAAAATAATATTCATAAATACACAAAATTATTTTAAAAAAGTGGCTTAAAATGTAAATATTTGCTTATTTTTGAGTTGAATTTAAATAAAAAAAGAGGTTTTTAGACGAGCTGCCGTTAGCCAACATTTTAAGACAGACAATAATGGACTGGAAAGAATACGAAAAAACAATTCATGACTACTTGACAAAGCAGTATCCTGACTTTAAAATTTTACACAACCAGACCATTGTTGGTAAAATGTCAAAGAGCGACCGCCAAATTGATATATTAATTGATGAGACAATTGCAGGACATCGCATCAGAATTGTAATAGATTCAAAGTTTTATAAAGACACAAAAATTGATGTCAAAGACGTTGAATCATTCTTAGGCATGCTTGCTGACTGCGAAGCACATAAAGGAATGTTAATTACAACAAAAGGATTTACCAAGGGTGCAATAAATCGTGCATTTTATGACAGCAATAAGGAATTAGAATTAGACATACTAAATTTTGACGACTTAAAACAATTTGATGGTTTTGGAGCAATAATTCATAAAGGAAATTGTGGTGCGATAATCACAGCTCCATTCGGTTGGATTATTGACGGGGCAAGACATCATCCAGATTTTTTAGCAGCATTTTACCAACGTGGTTTAGACTTAATGACAGCTGCACAAAATAAAGAATGGATTTATGCCAGTATTGAAGTAAAATCCGAGAACACCAAATCTCTCAAAGATTTCCTAAAGTTTCAAGAAGATTACACAAAAAGGGATTTACCAGGCTCAAAGATTGAATATGAAGAAAGAAAAATAAGTAAGGACAAGACAATAACATTTAGAGAAATTTCCTATGACAAATACGAACATAGAGAGATTACCGGATTTATTGAATTTGATGATTTTATTTTTTACGCAGTATTGATAACGCCTAAAGAATTGTATGTAAAAAATGTTAGAAAACTCGAATTTATTCTTGACCGAGTATTACCATTAACTGTTAATCATGCAGACAAAAACGTTGGCTAACATTTATCCGAGTAGTCGATGATTCTTTATCGCTTTTTTCTTGCATTACTGTTTGGGTCTTACACCGATTATACAAATAATATAGTCCAATTTGAAAAAATCAAATTTTGTCTATTTATTTGTTATATCGGCATTAACCATTGTAAAATTAAAAATAATTCCGAAAAAATCGGGATTATTTTATAATTCAATTGGTATAACTGCTTTTGTCGATTTACTCGAACATCAACTAAGAGCCACGGGCTGAACTACCATATCCGAGAAGCCCGCGTTCTCATAGTTGAGATCCTTTGGTAGCAAGCGTATTAGACAGCATCGTTACCAAGACAATTCAACAATTAAAACTATTCTCTAAAAAAACAAAAAAATGATGCTATTTTGAGAAATAATCTCAATTTTCTGCATTTATTCAATTTCAATGCTTATTTTTGCGAAATAATCTCAAAACAAAAGCAATTATGTTACTAGAATTTAGTGTCGCAAACTTCCTTTCTTTTCGTGAAAGAAAGACTTTGAACTTAGTTGCATCAAGCATAAGTGACTACAAAGAAACGAATACTTTTACCTCTGAAAGGCACACACTTTTAAAAGGAGCTATAATTTATGGTGCTAATGCTAGTGGTAAATCAAACTTCATTCGTGCTATGAGCACAATGAAAAGAATAGTAATGCAATCATTTAATCAATCTTCCATAAAGACATTAGACGTTACTCCATTCTTATTGAATACTGAAACTGAAAATAGCCCATCATATTTTGAAGTTCTGTTTGAAATATTAAATGTCAGATACAGATATGGATTTGAAATAACAAACAAGGAAATAGTAAGTGAATGGTTATTTGAATCAAAGAAAAATGCCGAAAAATTATTATTTGTTAGAGAAGGTGATGGAATAGAAGTGTCGCCTTCTTTTAAAGAAGCAGAAAACCTTGAAAGTAAAACAAGAAATAACGCTTTATTTTTATCAATTATAGACCAATTTAATGGAGTTACAGCTAAAAGAATAATGAATTGGTTCAATAACTTTATTACCATTTCAGGACTAACTCACGAGAACTATGAAATGGTAACATTTAAGATGCTAGAAAAAGAAAAGACGGCAAAAACTTTAGGTGAATTTTATGACACATTAGATTTAGGTTTTGACGGACTTTCAGTGAGTAAAGAGAAATTCAATCCTAAAAGAATTCCAGAAGATGCACCCGAATCTTTGGTTAAGTTATTAATCAAAGACTTGGAAGGTGCTTTTCGCTTCAAAATAAAGACATTACACAAAAAGTATAATAAGGATAACGTAAACGTTGAAGATGTTGAGTTTGATATGCGTAGTCAAGAATCAGCAGGAACTAACAAAGTATTTAATATATCAGGACCTATTTTTGATGTATTACACGATGGTGGTGTATTGGTAATTGACGAGCTTGATTCCAGTTTGCACCCACTAATGACGTTAGCTATAACAAGACTTTTTAATTCAGAAAAAGATAATTGTAAAAATGCACAATTAATTTTCTCAACTCACGATACCAACTTATTTTCCTATGGAAAGTATCGAAGAGATCAAATTTATTTTATAGAAAAAGACAAATACGGTGCATCTGATTTATATTCATTGGTTGAGTATCGAGAAGAAGATGGTAATAAGGTTCGTAAAGACCGTTCATTTGAAAGTGATTATATACAGGGCAGATATGGTGCTATTCCTTACATTGGAAATATTTCTAAAATTGTATCGGAATGGCAAGAAAAGTAAAAATACCCAATCATATTAAGAAAAGACACGAGCGAACTGAGTCTAAACGATTAGAAGAAACAAAATCTAAGCGTAGGTTTTTCCTGATTGTGTGTGAAGGAGAAAAAGCAGAACCAAATTATTTCGAATCTCTTAAAAACGATTTGCCTAAAGGGGTGTTGGATGTTTATGATTTTAAAATCTTAGGTAATGGGCATAACACAGTTTCACTAGTCAATAGTGCAATGGCTTTACGTAATAAATGGCAAGCACAAACAAATAGAATAGTTGACAAATTGTGGATAGTATTTGATAAAGATAGTTTTTCAGACCAATCTTTCAATTCTGCTATTCAAACCTGCATTGAAAATAGTCCTAGTGTTGATTGTGCTTGGACAAATGAAGCTTTTGAACTTTGGTATCTATTGCATTTTCACTATTACAACACAGGTATAAGTAGAAAGCAATATCAGGATTTGATAGAATACAATTTTAAGAAAAAAGGATTAAAAGATTACGTTTACAAAAAGAATAGCACGGAAATGTATTCCTTATTGGAAACCTTCGCAAGTAGAGAAAATGCTATAAAAAACGCCGTGAATCTCGAAAAACTTTATGTTGGACAACAAAACTATTCAGTTCAAAACCCTTGCACAATGGTTTATAAACTTGTTGCTGAACTTTTTGGACTAGAAAAAATAATTGAAGAAGAAAACAACAAATGAGAACGCCAGCCGCCAAAACATTTATCCGAGTAGTCAACAAAAGCTTTAAAAAAAAGCGATGAAGTTGATGATTCTTTATCGCTTTTTTCTTGCATTACTGTTTGGGTCTTACTGCTTTTGTCGATTTACTCGGTGTTCAAGGAAATTGGCTGAAGTTAGCACCTTTTTTATCTTAGGGAATTTGTAGCTCATTTTCTATTGTCTTTTTTTAAAGCAGCAACTTGAAGCAATATTTTTTTTGCCAATTTATAATAAATTTTCACCAATTCTCTTTTTACTTAGTCGATTGTTTTTATGGTATTAGTTGTGTATTTTATTTTTTGAATAAAAATGATTTAAGTTAATAAAAACAGGGCGAGTTTCCCGCAGATTAACGCAGATTTTTAAAAAATACAACAGCTATAATTTGAAAACCAAATAAAAATAAAATTAATAACCTAAGTTCGATTATTAAAATTGGATTCAGGTTACTATAAAAAATACAGAGGAACAACAATATTTAGACATATTGTTTGATTGTTAATTTGGGTGTCCCAGTGATGAAAACAGGAACACATCATTCCAAAAAAAATACTTTTTTTATTTGGGCATATAACACGCTGATTTCAAAGTCTTTAGTTTAGAAAATGAAAAAAAACGAGGACAGTTACCTAATTATTTAATGTGTTTTGGTCATGTTTTCAGGTACACAAAGGATAAAATCAGCTTTTCCTATATGTTCTTTTTCCAAGGTGGAACAGTTTTTCTGACTTACCGTAGCAATACTTAACATTTCAGTGATTGGAATTTTAGAATAATAATTTAAATACCACATAATACCTTGGAAATAATCGCTATGATAAGTGCCGTTTAAATGATAAAACACTTGCTCATTTTTTAAGTTTTGGTAAATAAACCAGGCCATTGTGGCGTCTTTGATGGCTTGAGCATATACAAAATTATTACCCATGTGCATTGCACTATTCAACAACGCAGAATATTGGGATAAAGTAGTGTCCACTTCAATTGGTAGTGGTACAATCCACGTCTTTTCTATTGAATTAATTGTATCTAAAGATTTAATGCCTTTTTTATATACAAGTGAGGCGTATTTCCGAGGAATATTTGTTGCAATCCACGGAATTTGATTTGATTTAGCAAAATCCAATAAAGGTAAATAATCTGTTTTAAAATTGGGCCATAATCGAACACTGTCTTTTAAACTTTTTTCTTCAATTTTCCCATTTAAAAAAGAATTTAATGCCTTTTGATTGTCTTGTTCAAACATTTCAGACCCACAAATAAGATTATTTCCATTTATTTTATGTAAATGAAACAACAATTCTAACTGTAACCAATGTGCGATTGGATCGTTGTGGTGTTCACCAAAAAAAACGACTTTTTTATTTTCACTTTGTTTTAAAACAGCTGAAAAATTCGTTTTCTTACCTTTTTTGGTATATATTTGATAAGCAGAATAATCTTGTGAAAAGACAACAGACATCCACATCACAAATAAAATAAATAGTCCTTTTTTCATTTTTTTGGTTTTAACCCTAAATTAAAATAGCATAATAACCTCTATAGCTATCGAAACAAAATTAATCATTCTATTTTTTCCTTACAAAATAATATGTAAGTTTGTTTTTTATTGTTATTAAAATGTCCGACAAAATAAAATTAGAAGAAATCATTCCGTATGGTAATTTGGAATTTTTAGCAAAAGAAGTTGTTGAGGGCTTTATAACAGGATTACATAAAAGTCCATTTCATGGGTTTTCAGTAGAGTTTGCAGAACATCGAATTTACAATAAAGGAGAATCAACAAGGCATATCGACTGGAAATTATACGCACGAACAGACAAATTATTTACTAAGAAGTACGAAGAAGAAACGAATTTGCGCTGTCAAATTTTAATAGATTGCTCTAGTTCGATGTATTTTAAAGGAAAAAACGACTTAAACAAAATCCAATACAGTGTTTTTTCAGCTGTGTCATTGATTGAATTATTAAAAAAACAAAGGGACGCTGTGGGCATTTCATTATTTTCTGATCATTTATTTCAACACACGCCTGCTAAAAGTTCACCTGCTCACCTTAGATATCTGTATAGTGAATTAGAAAAATTTTTACTTCAATATTCTCCTAATAATACTCAAAAAAGTAATATTGTTCAAGCCCTTCACGATGTAGCGGAACTGTGTCATAGACGAAGCTTAATTCTCGTTTTTACTGATTTGTTAGACGAGCCAGAAAAACAAGCAGAATTTTTTAGAGCATTGCAGCACGTTAAACACAATAAACATGAGGTGGTGGTTTTTCATGTTTTGGACTCTGATGCAGAACTTGATTTTGAGTTTGATAATAGACCGTATCAATTGATTGACATGGAAACTGGTGAAAAAATAAAACTAAACCCTAGTCAGATAAAAGAAAAATACAAATCACAAATCGAAGAGTATTTTTCAAAAATTCAGTTAACATGTTTGCAATATAAAATTGATTATGTGTTTTGTCCAATAAAAAAAGGATACTATTCTGTTTTACTTGAATATTTAATTAAAAGACAAAAAATGATTGTAAAAAGATAGTAAGATAAATAATATACTTTTCATTTGTTTTCACTTAACTCAACCCAAACAGATTTTTATGCTGCTACGGTTATTTCGTTATAATTAAAGGACTTCTTTTCTTTCATATGTTCATCGTTTGACTTTTTTTAAAATTATAAGCTCCTTATTATATTTTTCTTCCCATTCACCAGATTGTTTTAATTCCAATATTTTAGAATGGAAATCATCTCCTGATAATGGATAGGTATTTTCATTTTCAACATAAACAACATATTCTGCGTTTTTTATAATGGGAAACTGGTAGATAGATTCTCTTAATGCCAAATGTGGTAATAGAGGGGATTGAACACTAAGAACTGCACTTTTAGGAAGATTTGATATTTGTTTGTGGACGTTTTTAACGTTAAAGTTTCTACTATAATGACTTTGTTTATAAAACCGATAATTTTCTTTATTTGTATGACATATAGTTTTATCCATTGTTCTATATGTTGAGACAGCAGTAAAAAATAAGACAATAAACGACAAAATTTTAACCCACTTATCACTTTTAAACTCTTGAATAACTTTAAAAATTCCTATTGCAAAAATTGGAGCAAACTCAATATTATATTGACCACCAATACTCCAAATCGAACTATTATCGTGGAAAAATTTTTGGAAAAATATAGGCAACAACATTAATAAATATTGAGGTTTTTTAATTAAAAATAATATGCCTGAAAATAAAAGTGTTAAGATAGCCTCAGCTTTAACAAAATCACCAAGTTCATTTTTGTTGTGATTTATAAACATAACTTTTATTGATTCAATGGGATTAAAAATGAGTTTTTTAAAAGCTTCTGAAAAATTATTACCTAAATAACTGTAGTCAAAATGAGGATAAACCCCATCGCTGGATAAACTAGGCATTACAAAAGAAGTAATTGTGAAAAAATAAACAGCACAAAAAAGTGCAGACAAAATAAGATAATTACGTAAATTTTTTACATTTCTATACTCAATTGATAAACCAATACATACAAAAGCAATCCAAAAAGAAATATTTTCTTTAGAAATAACAAGTGCTAAAAGTAAAATAGAAGCAGTTAATAATTTTTTGTTTTGAATGGAATAAAATAACCAGGGAACTAACGATGCAGCAACTACATTACTGTGATAATCAAATGATAAAGCACCATAAACTCCAAAAAATAAAAAAAAATATAAAGAAGCGAATATTGCCACTTTTTTATTTTTAACAAAACAAAAATATACACCAATACCACCAAAAAGTAAAGCCAATATTTGAATTATCAATAATGTGTATGTACCAAAAAGTAATGAAAAAGGAGAAAATAAAAGTAAATACATATCGAAATGATCTGCTAATAAATTTTCATAAACTTCTTTAAACACCCCACTATCGTTAAATTGAAAATGAATATAATCGTACAAAGCATTGTTGAAAAGTCCTAAATCTAATGCATATGTCCTAAAATTATAATGATTTACAAGAGAAATCAATGAAAATATTGTTCCAAAAATTATAGCTATAATCAGTAAAACTTTGTTCTGTTTTAAGAAGTTCATTTTTTAAGAAGTTTATTTACTGAATTCACTAAATTCAAAGCTATTAAAACATTTATGTAAAACAAGAATATCAAAACAACTCCAACATCCTTTTGAACAAAATTAATCAAAGAATTCGTTTACTAAACATACTAACCTGAATCCAATTTTAATAATCGAACTCAGGTTAGTAAGCTGATTTAAACCTATTCAATCATTAATTACTAAACATTTCTCCATTTTAAAATGCTGAATACTACCAAATAAAAGATGTGTTTTTTCTACTATATTATACTTATGTTTTAGATAAAAAGGAACAGCGTTTTCTCTCGCTTGTAAAAACAAATAGTTGATTTGTTGAGCCTTACAATAATCTTCAATGTGATTTAAAAGAACTTTTCCAATACCTTTTCCATGATATTCCAATTCAACAGCAAAATAACGTATTTGTGCTTTTTTTTCATGTACATCTAAACGAGCAACAGCAAGTAATTTTCCCTTCTCGTATAGTCCAAAATGTTTTGATTTATCTTCTAAAGCATCTTTTTCGCTGCCTTTTTTTTGACCCCAAGCTTGTCTTAAAAGACGATACCTTAAATCAAAATAATCTTCCCATTCTTGTTTTGTTTGGGGCGATTTAATTTCAAGCATAAAATCAATTCCTAACTAATTGAAAATAACCGTGTATTTGTTTTTCTTCACCAAGTGTTGTGGTGTAATTTACAATATAATAATAAGTCCCTTCGTTAACTGCTTTTCCACTAGAACTTTTGCCGTCCCATTTTATGTTATTATCCTTAAATTCAATCATTAAATTACCCCATCGGTTTAAAATAAGGAATGATTTTATCTGTAATGACTTTAAAGAAAGAGGAATAAATTCGTCATTATCCCCGTCATTATTTGGAGTAAATATATTTGGTAAAACCAATTCTGATGAATCAGGAGGATTACAATCAACCACAGATATAAAAATATTTCCTTGTGAAGTACAAGCTCCTTCAGTTAAACTATAAGAATAATTCGTGCTTTGAGTTGGAGAAATGGAAATGCTATCGTTTGTTTGTCCTGTATTCCATAGTATATTAGGATTACCTTGAGTTACATCAATTTCTAAAGAAGTTGATTCACCTAAACAAATTGAATGATCTGAGGAAGCGGAATATACTAAAGGATTAGTTATCGGAATATTTACATTTTGAATGGTACTACTACAACCCACAGCGTCTCCAATTTGAATGGAATAATCTCCACCACATAAATTAGTAAACGTATTGATTTGGTTTCCTTGTGGGTCAAAAACAATTAGTGTATAAGGTGCTTCTCCTCCACTTGGTGATATATTTAAAGTACCATCGCAAAGGTCAATACAACTGGCATTCGTTATGGTATTAGTTGAACTAACAGGAATAGGATCACTAACATTAACAGTAATATTTGTTGTACAACCTAAATCTGAAACAGTACATATATAATTTCCAGTGCATAAACCAGTTACTGAAGCAGAAGTTGCTGAACCTGCATTATTGTCCCATAAATAAGTGTAAAATCCAGAACCACCAGTTGCGTTAACGATTGCACTTGCATTACATTCACCCAAACAAGAAGGGGTGTTTGCTTGATAAGTTAATGATGGTGAAATTCCTGCAATTACATTGAAAGAAATACTATCTATTTCACAGGCATTCTCACTTAAAACATAATAAACTCCAGTTTGGCTTAGACTCACAGTTGAAGTGTTTTCACCTGTTGACCACTCATATATTCCACTACCACCACTTGCTGTAACATTGGTGCTTTGTCCATTACATAAAGAGATATTTCCTTGAGGATCGATACTCAATGCTTGTGTAAAAGGTACATCTACCTCAAACTGATAATTAGTAATAATAATGTTGTTGCAAGGTGCATTTACCGTAAAAGTAATAGTAACAAGACCAACATCTCCTGCACCTAATTGGTAAACAGGTGTTAAGCTATTTATATCAGAAAAAGTGCCATTTCCTCCTGACCAAGTAAAACTATCGAAATCACCGTTAATAATTCCTGTTAAATTGATAGTACCTCCCTCACAAGCAGCGTTGTCCATTATATTGTTTTGACCGGTAACATTAGCTTCGGTAGGTATAAATGGGGCTTGACAACCGTTATTAAAGTAAGTTGGGCTTCCAACAAAATCGTATGAAACAGCGTCTCCATCAGTCCCGTTTCCATCACCCTCTGGATTTAAAAGTAAACCTCTATCATAATAAACGGTATCAGCATAAGCAGTTGGAACATGATGTAAGACTAAAGCACGTTCACTAAAAGAGCCATTAAAATTGGCAAAATGTCCTGAAGTGTTTCCCGCACATTGAAAAATAACATAAAGTGTTTCTGTCAAATTTTCAAAATAGGTGGTAATAGGAGTAAATTCTGTACTGGTGATTATTATCACTTTTGCTCCAGCAGGCAGAACGCCTCCTGCAGGTTCAACAAGTTGACCACACTGTAAAATGGCATTATTTAAAATTTGAAGATTTGCAGTTGCGTTCCCATCATTACAAAATCCTAAAAAATCATTGCTATTATTAGGCCATTTACCCTCTTGTATTACACCAGAGGCGCCTGCTCCATCAATTCTTAAATCTGATATGTTTATATCGTTCGGTCCTACTATAAACCCTACCATTTCGTTTTTTCCTTCGTTACCTCCATCGCATCCATCAACTAAGATACTGTTGATTTCAAATGGAGAAGTTGGTGTTTGTGAAAAAAAGTAAAAAGGACTGACAATAAATAGATAAATAAAAAGAAATCTTCTCATTTTAAAATAAAATACTATGAAAACCAAATGGTTTCGGCAAGGAAATGCTTCAAGGATGTCATTTAGTTTTTAGCAAAGGTAAAATATTTTTCTATAGAATTTATTAATAAAAAGTTAAAAAAGTATTAACCCCCTAACCATTTCTTCAATTCATGCAATTTCATAAGGGCTTCAACAGGAGTGTAGGTGTTGATATCTATTCCAACTAATTCGTCTCTTATCTGTTCTAAAACAGGGTCATTCATCTGAAAAAAACTAAGTTGTACTTCTTTTTCTTCATGTAGATTTTGTAATTGTTTGTCTTTTGATTTTACCCTGTTTTTTTCTAATTTTGTTAATAATTTTTTTGAACGGTTAATAACTTCTTGTGGCATTCCTGCCAATTTTGCAACATGAATACCAAATGAATGTTCACTGCCTCCTGGAGTCATTTTCCTTAAAAATAATATTTTTTGGTCTTTTTCGTGAACAGAAATATGATAGTTTTTTATTCTCTCAAAAGAGGATTCCATTTCATTTAATTCATGATAATGTGTTGCAAATAGTGTTTTAGATTTAAATAAAGGATATTCATGTAAAAATTCTGCAATTGCCCATGCGATAGAAATACCGTCATAAGTGCTTGTTCCTCTACCAATTTCATCTAAAATAATCAAACTCCTTTCAGATAAATTATTCAAAATACTCGCTGTTTCATTCATTTCGACCATAAAAGTGGACTCTCCAGAAGACAAATTGTCCGAAGCACCCACACGGGTAAAAATTTTATCCACTAGACCCAAATTAGCACATTTAGCAGGAACATAACTTCCCATTTGTGCCATTAAACAAATTAAGGCAGTTTGTCTTAATAAAGCACTTTTTCCCGACATATTTGGACCAGTCAACATAATAATTTGTTGTGTTTGTTCATCTAAAAACACATCATTAGCAATGTATTCTTCTCCATGTTTTAGTCTTTTTTCAATGACAGGATGACGACCTAATTGAATGTCGATACTCAAACCATTGTTTATTTCTGGTTTACAATAATGATTTTCTTGTGCAGAAATAGAAAAAGACAATAGACAATCGAGTTGAGCCAATAAATTTGCATTGAGTTGAATTGCAGGAATATAATCCAACATCGATAAAATAAACTCTTTGTAAAGTTTGCCTTCTAATTCTAGAATTTTATCCTCAGCACCTAGAATTTTATGTTCATATTCTTTTAGTTCTTCGGTAATATATCTTTCCGCGTTCACTAAAGTCTGTTTACGTATCCAATCAGAGGGCACTTTGTCTTTGTGAACATTGGTTACTTCTAAATAATAACCAAAAACATTGTTAAAAGAGATTTTAAGACTTGGTATTCCTGTTCTCATGGACTCTCTAAGTTGAATGTCAGCAAGATAGTCTTTTCCTTTGTATAAAATCTCTCTGAGTTCATCTAATTCGTTGTTTACACCATGATTGATTACCATTCCTTTTCCTATTTGAATAGCAGGTTCTTCAATAATGATTCGTTGAATGTTCTCTTTTAATGTTTCGCATGGATTTAATTGATCCGAAATTTTTTTCAATAAATGAGCCGATTGAAAAGAAAGGTTTTTTTTAATGGGCTGAATTTGCTGTAAATTTTGTTCTAACAGTTTAATTTCTTTTGGATTAACTTTTGAAACAGCAACTTTAGAAATTAATCGTTCTAAATCGCCAATATTTTTAAGTTGATCAGATAATATTTGACTAAGATTTTGTTGTATCAGTTGTTCAACGGCGTCTAATCTTTCTTGAATTAAACTTTGATCTTTAAGTGGAAGCAACATCCATCTTTTCAATAAACGACTACCCATCGGGGTTAAGGTGTTGTCCATCACATCAATCAAGGTTTTAGCATTTTCATTTTGTGAATAAGTGAGTTCTAAATTTCTTACGGTAAAACGGTCTAACCATAAAAAATTATCTTCATTCATTCGAGAAAGTTTATGAACATGACTCAATTTATCGTGCTGATTTTCTGAAAGATAATGAAGAATAGCTCCCGCTGCGATTATTGCTTCAGCGAGGTCATCAACTCCAAATCCTTTCAGATTTTTTGTTCCAAAATGTTTGTTGAGCGACTCTTGTGCGAAATCCTCTTTAAACACCCAATCGTCTAAGCGAAAAGTATAGAAATTATCGTTAAAAAGTTCTTGAAAATGGCTGTGGAATTTTTTTTGGTAAATAATTTCACTTGGGTCAAAACCGTGAATGAGTTTTTCAATATATTCTGTATTTCCTTGACTTACAATAAATTCACCTGTTGAAATGTCTAAAAAAGCAATGCCATGAACATTTTTTGGATTAAAATGAAGAGCACATAAAAAATTGTTTTTGTTAGAGTCCAATACCTGATCGTTGAAAGCAATTCCTGGACTTAAAAGTTCTGTAACCCCTCTTTTGACGATTGTTTTAGTCATTTTTGGGTCTTCCAATTGATCACAAACGGCAACACGATAACCTGCTCTGATTAATTTAGGCAGGTAGTTGTCCAATGAATGATGAGGAAATCCAGCCAATTCTATATGAGAAGCTGCTCCATTTTTTCTTTTAGTGAGTACAATACCTAACACTTTTGATGTGACAACCGCATCCTCTCCAAATGTTTCATAAAAATCTCCAACACGAAACAACAATAAAGCCTCTGGATGTTTTGACTTGATTTGATTGTATTGCTTCATCAAGGGAGTTTCATGAACTTCTTTTTCTTTCATCTATTCATTGGAGTAAAAAATTGACGTAAAATTACGTTTTGTTCGTTGGATTAATGCACCTTTGTAGCAGAATATTTATCAACAAATGAATAGAAAACTTAAATTATGGGAATTAGAAAGGGTTAATGAAGAAGTTTTCAAAAAACAAAAAAAATTCCCTGTTATTGTTTTATTAGATGACATAAGAAGTTTGCATAATATTGGAACTTTTTTTCGTACATCGGATGCTTTTAATATAGAAAAAATTGTTTTGGGAGGAATTACTGCCAGCCCACCTCATAGAGAAATCAATAAAACTGCTTTAGGAGCTACGGAAACAGTTGTTTGGGAGTACAAAAAAGAATTAATAGAAGAGATTAATAATTTGAGAAAAGAAGGGTATTTTATTGTTTCAGTAGAGCAAAGTGAAAAAACAACACTTTTAAATGAGATAAATTCTTTATTTTTTCAAAAAATTGCCATCATTTTTGGAAACGAAGTAGATGGTATTCAACAAGATTTGATTGATCAAAGTGATGCTGTTTTAGAAATTCCTCAGTTTGGTACTAAACACAGTTTAAATGTTTCTGTTTGTGCAGGAATTGTTTTATGGGAGGTGATAAAAAGGTGGATTAAATAGTGAAAATTTTTATGGAATATTTTGAGTTTTTTAAATAAGAACATTCTCATTGATGTTCGCAGAAAAAGACGCTGATAATCGTGGGTGAAGATAAATAAATAATAAGAACTAATTTTCAAAGTAAATACACTTTTTTAGGTGTATCTATTCATTTTCATGAGTAAATCTACTTATTCAATTTGTTTTTTTTAAAAGAAAACCCTTAGACTTTCTACCTTTGTTTCAGTTAAAGAAAAAGAATTATGGAAGCGATTAAAAGAAGTTTATCTAGAAACAAATATTCTAAAAAAGCACAATGGAATGATAGAATTTTGATGTTTAAAGAAATATTTTTTTCAATTTCTGTTATTTTACCTATAATTTTTATCATTTACATGATATGTTCAGCGTTTACTTTTAACGCTTTTGAATAATAAAGATACCTTTTACACACAGTTTAGTGGTTTGTTTAAAAAAGCAGTCGATTAATTGACTGCTTTTTTTGTTTAAAATAATAACAACTTTATTTTGTATTTTTTGAAGATAAAAACATAGAATGAGAGAAATATGTTTTTTACCTATTTCTATGCGTATTTCTACTTGTTTTTTTTTCTTCTTTTAAAAAAGAGGTGATTTCCATTGTAACTTTCAAAAAAAATATCTTATGAACCCTTCAGATATAAATAAAGAAATACAACAAATCCAATTTGTAGAGTATAAAAAAAGTGAGCATTTAAATTTAAAAGAAAAATGTATGTTTTTTTCCATCTCAGCATTTTTACTTTTAAGTTTTGGAATCGGGATTTGCAAAATTAGTTACACCCTTTTTGATAAAGTTTGCTGTCTTTTTTCTTAAGTTAGAAAATTATAGGATTAAGCAGGATTCTTGTATTTCTATTATTATTAACACTTAGTATTTTTTGCTAAGTGTTTTTTTTTGTACCTACTTCTAAAATTCTATCTACACTTTATTTTTGTCGTTAATTTAGTATAATTTCACGTTTAATTCACTTGATTTTATAGGTGTAAATACCTAAAGCGGATATTTTATTCACAGAACAAGGTGTATAAGTTGCAATTTTGTAGTGTAACCCTAAAAATAAAAAATTATGAAAAATTTAGCTCTTATCACCTTTGGACTCATTTTATTTTGTTCTTGTAAAAAAACATATACTTGTGATTGTAATGCTACCTTGCCAGATGAGCAAAGAATTAATTACAAACATACCATCAAAAATTCTTCTAAAAAGAATGCCGAAACGGAATGTTATAATATTGAGTACAATGAAGAACAAGAAGTTCAAAGAAATGGTGGAAGTTATATCTGCGATTTAAGAAAATAATTCTCTTAACAAAAACTATTAAGCTAGATTTTCTTACAATCATTATTAGAAAAATTTAAAAACTATATATTAACTCTAAAATCTATAAAAATGAAAAAAACAATTTACCTCTTATGTATTTGTGGTTTAACTTTGGTTTCCTGCAAAAAAACTTTAACTTGTGACTGTAATGTTACCATTCCAAACACTCCTACAGAAAACTTCAAACATACCATTAAAGGTTGTACCAAAAAAACAGCCCAAAAAGAATGCGAAAACATTGAATACAATCAAGATCAAATTTATCGCAATCAAGGTGGAAGTTATATTTGCGATTTAAGATAGTTTTCATAATAATTTCAATAATAATAAAGGGGGCTTTAGTGCCTCTTTTTTTTTGTGTTAAACTCTGCTTTTCTTAAGTAGAAGTACCTATTAACGCTGTTTTTTATAAAATTTCTTTCTACCCTTTAGTAACTTTATTAAGAATTCTTTACACGCAATATTATGAAAAATTTTACCCTCCTGTCTTTAATGTTTTGTTCAATAGTTCTACTCTCTTGTGAAAAAAATTACGTTTGCTCATGTACTATAAAATCTAAAAATATAAAAGTGAAAAACCAAATGCATATTGAAACAGTAAAAAGTTACAACGACAAGTGTGCAACAAGAAAATGTAAACGTATTGAAAGTGAATTCAACAATTCAGAGGATAATAGAAATAATGATACAACTATTTGTACTGCTGTTTTTTAAAAAATTTTTTAACATTTTTGTTTATTTGAGAAAATAGTTTTATTTTTACTTACAAAATTGTTAGCCAAATTAACCCTTATCTAAAAATATCGCTGTATTATCTGCTTTTCGGTTTAACATGGATTGTTCTTAGTGACTGGGTTTTATGTTTAATTTTTGATGATTCTTCAAACAATTATTATAAACTTTTTCAATTTTACAAAGGGTGGTTTTTTGTAATTATTACTTCTATTTTTTTATTTTTTTTGTTAAGAAAAAATTATAAAATTTTATATCAAAAAATTGAAGATGTAAAAAAAGTAAAAAAAGAACTACGAAAACAAAATGAATTACTTGCAAAAGCAAATAAAGAGTTAGAACAATTTTCATTTCTAGTTTCGCATGATTTACAAGAGCCCTTACGTTCCATTAGTGTTTTTCTTAGTAATCTCAAAAAAAAATACTCCAATTCACTTGACGAAAAAGCCCATCAATACATTGATTTTTCTATAAATGGAGCAATTCGTTTGAAGGAAATCATTAATGTGTTTTTTGAGATGAGTAGTATCGATCAAATAAACCCTAAAAATTACATAGAGATTGATTTATCACAAATGATAGAAGAGATAAAACTTTTAAATAACGAAAAAATAAATGCTCAAACTTCAGAAATTCATGTTACACAAAACGCAACATTTTATTCTCATTATATTCTTTTATCTCAATGTCTTAGCAACTTAATAGACAACGCTATAAAATACAAAAAACCGAAAGAAAAAGCTATAATTGACCTCGTTTTAGATAAAGTAGAAGACCATTATTTATTAAAAGTTTCCGATAATGGGATAGGTATTGATGCTGCATATTACGAAAAAATATTTCAACCTTTTCAACGAATTTCTACTAAAAAACATCAAGGTTATGGCGTTGGTTTGACCATCGTTAAAAAAATTATTGATAAATTAAATGGAAAAATTTACCTCAAATCAACTGTAAACGAAGGGACTACATTTTTTATTGAATTAAACAATACTAAATAAACTCTAATTATGAAAAGTAAACAGAAAGTTCGTATTCTACTTGTCGAAGACAATGAGGGCGATATATTATTAACACAAGAAGCTTTTGAAGAAGCCAATTTGCTTTACCAAATCGACGTGGTAAAAAATGGAGTGGAAGCAATAGATTTTATTAATAAATCCTTTCCTTTTCATGAAGCGGATACCCCTGATATGATTTTATTAGACATCAATCTTCCATTAAAATCTGGTTTTGAAGTGTTGTGTAATGTCAAAGAGAATGAAGAGGCCAAATCCATACCAATTGTAATGTTTACAACTTCTGGAAGTCACCATGACATAAAATTTTGTTTTAAAAACCACGCCAATTCATACATAATCAAACCTTTTGACATCAACGGATACATTGACGCTGTAAATACTATAGAAGATTTTTGGTTTAAAACCAGCGTAATACAAAGTAATTATTAAATCAATTTAAATGCTTAAGGGACATTTATCCTATTCAGTATTAGTTGTTGAAGACAATTTAGGAGATTTTTTTTTGGTAGATGAACTACTGAAAGAAGAAATTCATTTCCCACAAATTGTTCATGCAAAAACGTTTCTTGAAGCAAAAAATTCACTTCTTTCAAATGAAACTTTTGATGTAATTTTATTAGATTTGAGCTTGCCAGACATGGAGGGCGAAAAACTTATCAAAAGTGTACAAGAAGTTGCTAATAATACTCCCATTATAGTTTTAACTGGTTATACTGAAATAAAATTTGCCACCAAAGCTATCTCTTTAGGAGTAAGTGATTACCTTTTAAAAGATGAATTAAATTCTGCTTTGTTATTCAAATGTATTTTGTATAGTTTTCAACGACAGAAAGTGTTAAATGAACTTAAACTTTCAGAAAAAAGGTATTTAGAACTTTTCCAATTATCACCACAGCCGATTTTTGTAATCTCACCAGAAAAAATGCAATTTGAACTGGTCAATCATTCTGCCACTCAAAATTATGGGTATAGTAAAGACGAATTTAAAGAACTTGCAATTTATGAAATTTTACCTAAAAATGTACACGACAAATTCCAAATTTTAGAAAAAGAGGAGTTTTTACCCTTTTTTTTAAATATTGGTAAACATAAAAAGAAAGATAAAACAACAATAGATGTTTCAATTAATTACAATTCTATTCAATATCAAAATCAGGCTTGTTACTTGTTTATCATCAATGATATAACAGAAAAAAAATCAATGGATATTGTTTTAACACAAGCAATAATCGACACACAAGAAAAAGAACGCTCAGAAATCAGTGCTGATTTACACGATAATATTTGTCAAGTTTTGGCTTCTTGTATTTATGACATTAATCTATTAAAAATTACAAGCAAAGACTTAAAAAAAGAATACATAGATCATTTAGAAGAAAGTATTCAACTCTCCCTGACTGAAATTAGAAATTTATCCTATCAAATATCACCTAATTTTATCTACAATTTAAGTTTATATGATGCGTTTGAAAGATTATTTTTAAGTCCAGATATAAAAGATAAATACAAATATGAATTAAATATTTCAGAAAAAATTAAAGATATTGAATTAAAAACTGAATTAAAGATTAATTTATACAGAATATTACAAGAACAGCTGCGAAACATCAACAAATATTCCAAAGCCAATTTGATTCAAGTATCTTTATGCGAAAAAAATGACGAATTGTATTATTCTATCAAAGACAATGGTAAGGGTTTTGATATCAATAATATAGAGTATGGTTTGGGGTTTTTTAATTTTAAAAAACGAGTTGATTTATTCTCTGGCTCTTCTGAAATTATTTCCAGTCCTAACAAAGGTTGTGAAATTAGAATGACGATTCCTTTAGAAAAGATTTTTAAATCTTCAATGGATTGATAATTAAAATACGCATTTAAACTTTAATAATTTTGTGTATTTTTTGTGCTTTGGCAAATAAATTTTGTCTTAGATGACATTTAGTAACATAAGACCTTTGCAAAAGTCAATAATCGATGCTTTTCAAAAATTTGAATCCACAGTCCCTATTGTTTGCTTCGGGATGAGGAATTTAAATTTTTTTGTATTAAATTATGAGAATTGTGTTTTGAAACGGTCTTGAATTAATTTATCTTTCATAACCTGAGTTCGATTATTAAAATTGGATTCAGACCGCTCAAAAACAATGAGTTACGAATGGCACTTTTGAAGATTTATCGAGATAAATCGATAAAGGGTTGTGAAGTAAATCGTTGTTTATCAGCGGAATATTTTTTCACTTTATATAAAAACCTGTTATACTTTGTTGTTTTCTCTCGATTTAGCCTCTAAATTTTCGATCAAAATCCTTGTCTAACAGTTCTTTATATTAATCTGAATTTCAATTTTACTATCGAACTCAGGTTCATAATAATTAAACAACTCCAATGTATTTAAAAAACAAGAAGTAATGTTCAAATGTATAAAATTTATTCGTTTTACCTCAATAGTATGAAAAAATAAACTACTTTTGCACTCATTTTTATTTTAAATATGGCAACAAATAGAACATTTACAATGATTAAACCCGATGCGGTTAAAAACGGTTATATGGGTCAAATCATCGATCGATTTATTCAAAATGGATTTGCAATTAAAGCGTTAAAATATACTCATTTAAGCAAAGAACAAGCTCAAAAATTTTATGAGGTGCACGCTGAAAGACCATTTTATGGCGAATTGGTGGACTTCATGTGTTCAGGTCCAATTGTAGCAGCTATTTTAGAAAAAGACAATGCCGTAAATGCTTTTAGAACATTAATTGGTGCAACAGATCCTGCAGAAGCTACAGAAGGAACAATAAGAAAAGATTTTGCTGAAAGTAAAGCCCACAATGCAGTTCATGGTTCAGATTCTGATGAAAACGCTGCCATTGAATGTGCTTTTCATTTTTCTGCAAACGAAATTTTTTAGTTTATAAATTAGAAATTTAGAAGAGTAAATTCTTATTAACCTGAATATTTAAGTTTAATTATTCAGTTTTTGTTTAATGAAATTGAATATTTTTGTATTAAATTATGAGAATTTTTTATTTTATATTAAAAATTATTTTACAATATAGTTTAAGAATTTACTATCGACCTATTGTTTTTAATAATGCTCCCAAAAGATTTTTCGGGAGAACAATTTTTGTCAGCAACCATGTCTCCTCATTTATGGATCCATTGGTGGTAGCTGTTTTACAAAATCCTATCGTGTTTTTTATGACCCGTTCAGATGTGTTTACTCCTGTTACTCGTCCAATTTTATGGTCTGCACAAATGTTACCAATATATAGAGAACATGATGGGGAAGATACAAAAGGAAAAAACCAAGAAGTCTTTAAAAAATGTAATCAAGTATTAAAATATGGAAGAAATTTGCTTGTTTTTGGCGAAGGGTTTACAGACGATGTGTTTATAAGACGCTTAAAGCCAATTAAAAAAGGAACGGCTAAAATTGGTTTTGGTGCTTTAGAAAGTATGAATTGGAAAAAGAAAATTTACATTCAAGCCATTGGAATTAATTATACAGAACCTTCCGTTTTAGGATCAAGCATTTTAATTTCTAACTCAAATAAATTTTGTTTGAATGATTATAAAGAACAATACCTTGAAAACCCAGCTAAAACAATTAATGATGTAACAAAAAGAATTGAAGAGCTTATAAAAGAACAAATCACTCATGTTGAAAATAAGAATTGGTTGACTTTTCATGAACATATTTCAAGATTATTAAGTAACGGTTTGCATCATCAAGACTTTAATCCAAAAAAATCTCTTAAAACAAGATGGAAAAACTCCAGAAAATTAGCTCTATGGATGAACGAACAAAATTTAGATGAAAACCAAGAGTTAACGAGTTTAAAAGATGAATTAGATACGTATTTTCGTTTATTAAAGAAAACTAAAGTGGAGGAAAGACACGTTGCTGAAATGACTGAAAAACAGAAACTTTCAACAAAAACACAGCTTTTGAAAATGCTTCTGTATGCTCCTTTTGTGCCAATAGGACTTATTCATTTCTTTTTTCTTTATCGATTTATTAAAAATTTTGTCGAGAAAAAATTCAGAAGAAAGGTTTTTTGGAGTTCTGTGAAAATGGTTATGGGGTTGATTTTAATGGGCATTTTAATGATTCCAATTGTTATGATATATCATCATACATTTATACATGATTTTTGGGTGAGTTTGCTTGTTTATTTATTTTTGCCTTTTTTTGGTCTATATACTTATCAATGGTTTAAGGCCTATAAAGAATATAAAATAAGAAAATATTGGAGTAAAAAAACTTTATCTTCTTTTGTCGAAAAAAGAAAAGTATTGTTAAGTAAAATTCAAGTCCTTATACCAAAATTATAAGTCGTGCTTACTCTCTACTTTTTTCTTTTTCAAAGTTTAATTTTTAGTCAAAAACAAACAAACTTTTTCCCTTTAAAGTTCGACTATGCTGTATGTTTTAGATACAATATGGAAGAGTTAAAATCTAGACCAGATAAATTTATTTTTCATGATAATTTTGGATATGCAAAAAGCAGAAAGATACCTGGTGATACTTTGATTGAACATCAACTTTCAGAAATAGAAAAGTTGATATCTAATGGCACTTATGGTTTACAGGAAGGGCTGAGTAAAACCTTTTTTCCTCAACATGGAATAGTGTATTACGATAAAAACAATGTGCCCATTGCGTCTATTAATATCGGGCTTGATTGTGGTAAAATAGTTTTTTGGAAAAAGTCTTTTGGTGAGGTAAAAATGAAAGAGAAATTTTTTGAAAAAAAAGCAATCGAAATATTAGAAGAGTTAAAAAAAATATTGGACACAAATGAAAAGTGACTTTAAAGTAACTGAAATATTTTTTTTACCTGTTCTTTTGAATCGTATAATGAAAGATTAACGGAGTTCACTTCTAAGTTATTTTCCTTATAAAGTTGGTAATACTCCTTCAAAGTGTTTTTTAAAGCGGATTTTTCTTGATAGGTAAAAAAAGAGCCAGCTTGAGTGTTTTCAATTAACTCTTGTAAATCGCCACCATTCTCTCCAAAAGCTAAAATGGGTCTATAAGCTGCTAAATATTCAAACACTTTTCCAGTTAAAATTCCTTTGGTGTTTCCAGTTTTATTTGCTAGAAGTAATAAAAGAGCAGATTCTTTTTGTTTTTTTATACTTTCTTCATGACTCAACATAGAAAAATGAAAAAGAAAGGGTTTTAAACCATTCTTTTCGATAGAAGAAAATACACTAAAATCTACTGCTCCTGCTAAAACTATTTGTAATTCTTTTTTAAAATCTTCGTTTTCGTTTACTAATTCACCTAAAACTTCCCACAATAGTTCAGGATTTCTTGAGTTCGAAATACTTCCAAAATGAGCAAGAGAAAAGCCAGTAAACGCTTTATTTCTTTCCGTCTTTTCTGGAAAAGGATAAGCGTTAGTAATAATATGGATAGTTCTAGGAACAATATTTTGTAATCCTTCTCCACAAAATTTACTAACTGTAATGATTTCATCTGCTTTTTGTAAACATTCTTTTTCTAATTTTTTTTGTTTCAAATCAGCTCTTTTTCCCGTTTTTAGCTCTTCGTAAAAATCTATTTGAGTCCAAGGGTCACGAAAATCTGCAATCCATTTTATTGGAAAAAGTTTTTTTAAATGTAACGCAATTACATGTAAACTGTGAGGTGGTCCTGTGGAAATAATTGTTTTAATTTCAGGGTGTTGACGTAAATATTGACTTAAAAATTTTACACTCGGTTTAATCCAAAAAACTCGTGCATCAGGAATAAATAGATTACCTCTTGTCCAAATAATCAATTTTTGTAAAAAAGAACTTCTTTTATCCTGTGTAAGTCCTCCACCCACATTTGGGTTATTTTTTTTTCCTAAATATTTATGAGGTTCAAAAATCGTGTTGCGAATTTCAATTATATGAGAATCAACTTGTTTACATAAATTATTGTCTATTATCGGCCAAGCAGCATCTTTAGGACAATAGACATATAATTGAAACCCGTTTTCGTAAAAATATTTTGATAAACGCAACCAACGGTGTACCCCAGGACCTCCTGCAGGTGGCCAATAATAGGTAATTAAGAGGACATGTTTTAATTCTTGCATTTATTTTTTGTAAAGTTAGGTAATTTTAATACTAAATGTTTAAAATTGGAGTTAGAAACAATTAAAACAGGACAATTATCTATTAAACAACTCTTCTTTTCTTTTTGGTCTTAACAATGGATTCCAAGAGAAATTTTTGATGAATTGTTCTTCTTTATTGATTAGATTAAAAGGGTAAAAAACCGCATCTGCTTGGGTGAGATAAACTACCTTTTTTACTTCACCACTATCTAAATATACTTTAATATCACCAGAATAAATTCTATTCATACCAGAACGTTTGATTTCAAAAATGCTGTCTTTATCCGTTTTTTCCTCTGGGAAATAAATTGTTTGAGAATTGCCAAAGACCTCTACTTTATGTAATTCATTTTGAAGAAAATAACAAAACATCTCTTTTCCATACACTTGGTTGTACAAACTACTGTCCACCTCCATCACAACGCTTGAGTTTTCAAGGATTTCAATTTTATCTAATACACTGTCTTTTAAATGTGCATTCATTTTTACACCCTTTAGCTCTGCATTTTGACTCCAGACAATAGGATCATAAAACATTTCCATAAACCCTTTGTCTTTTAAAAAAGAAATGCTATCGCAACGTCCTTGAAGGTTTGATTTGAAAAATCTAGCATGATGATATGCTTGTGCAGAAGTAACTTTTTTTAATGAATCTGAAAAAACAAAAATACTGTCTGCATGAATAAATAAAGTGTCTTTTTCTAACAGATAGGAGCACAGTGCTTTATCAGTGATGAAGTTTATTTTTTTTGCATCGTTTTTATAAAAATATTGACTTTGAAAACTTATTTTTTCTGTTGTATCTGCATAAAAAATATTACCTCTTCCAATTGCAAGTCCTTTTTTAGGATGATAATATAATGAATCCCCTTTGATTATTGTGCTTTCTTGAAGAACTTGAACGTTTTTTTGTAACAAGGATTCTTCACTTTCAGTATGATACCAACCTTTAGAACAAGTTATAACGTTGTCTTCTGTTGTAATTTTCGTTGGACCGTAGAAATACACTTTCTTTTGTAAATATTGATACTTCAAAGTATCTGTTGTCATTTTAATATTTGGAGTGTTGTAACGAACATTACCACTAAAAATAAAATTTTTAGAATCAGGATAAATGTAGCCAACTTTACTTAGTAGTATTTCTTTTTTAAGGATATTTTCGATTTTTCCACCATGTCGATATACGGCTTGACCTTTATTAGCGTCATATTCAAGTGAATCTGTTGTGATTTTATACTCTCTATCTCTGATTCTAACATGTCCCCAAAGTTTTGCTTTTTTAATTTTTGAAAAGTAATGAATCGAATCACAAAACAAATTTAAAGTGTCGTCTTTATTAATATGTACATTACCATAAGCATTAACGATTCCTTCTTTTTCATAATAGGTTGCTGAGTCGCAAAACATTTTGTTTCCTTGATAGATAAAACGTACATTTCCTATCAATCGTTGTGTTTTTTTGTTTTCATCGTAAATTAATTTCTCACTTCCAGGAAGCAATTCTAATATATTTTTTTGTGCAAAAACAGAAAACCTCTGACTAACTAATGAGAAAAAAATTAAAAAAATAGCGATATGTTGAACTTTTTTCAAATGCAAGTAAATAAATTCTTAGCCAAACGGAGTAAAGAATAGAATAAAAAGACAAAAGATTTTACACATGGTTTTTAATTTCCATTTTTTTATACGTTTTTTGATTTTCTGTTCTTAATTGATAATAATAAACTCCATCAGAAAGTTTGATTGAATCGTAACGTAAAATGTGAGACCCAGAATTAAATTCTTTCGATACGAGCGTCTCAATTACTTTGAATTTATTGTCTAAAATTTCGAAATGAAGAGTGATTTTATCAGGACATTTAAAAAAAAACTCGATTTCACCCGTTGCAATTTTGTTTTCTAAAGAATACAACTGACAATAATTTTTTTGTAAATTCTTTTCTTTACTCAAATTTGAGTACATTTTTCGATAAACTATTAAAATTATCAAAATTACCAGCGAGATAAAAAAATAAGGGATATAAGAATGTTCCATTTATAATGCGATTAAACCTTTAATTTGTATTGCTTTTTCATATTTTTCAACTACTTGTTCGGCATTTACAGCTATTTCTTTTACACTTACAGAAGTATAATTTCCTTTAGAGGAAGGTTGAAATGAAAGATCACTATCTGACTCAAATAAAGAAGCGACTTTTGCAAGTGTTTCAGGAGTGTTGGGTATAATAAATTTATAATAATATAACGAAGGCCAATCCAGTTGTTCGAGTTGAGATTTAAGATTAATTAAATTAGTATTCATCTGTAAACTTTAGGTTTATTTTGGGGTTTCTTTTAATCCTTTATTTTTTCTCATCCGGATATTTAAAAATTCAACTATCAAAGCATAAACCATAGCAAAATAAATATACCCTTTTGGCAAGTGTTGACCAAAGGATTCTGCGACTAATATCACGCCAATGGTTACTAAAAAGGACAAAGCAATCATTTTTATTGTTGGTCGTTGATTAATAAAGTCAGAAATTGGTTTAGCAAACAACAACATTATAATCATTGAGATAATCACAGCTCCAAAAATAATAACCATGGGATGTTTTGTTGGGTCATTATGACCAATCTCATTTGTCATACCAATAGCAGTGATGATGGAATCGAAACTAAATACAATATCAATAAGCACAATTTGAAAGATTATTGAGCTTAATTTGTTTTTTTGTTTTGCTTTAATCTCATCATGTCCAACAATACTTCCATGCATTTCAGTGGTGCTTTTGTAGATTAAAAATAATCCACCTAAAAGTAAAACCAACGATTGACCAGTAAGTGAAAATGAAAAAAGAGTAAAAAGTGGCTCTGTCATTTTCATTATTAAGGCCACAAAACTTAAAAGAATTAAGCGAACAATCAGAGCCAAAAACAGACCTAAATTTCTGGCTTTTCTTTTACTTTCGTTTGGAAGTTTATCCGTTATAATGGAGATAAAAATTATATTGTCAATGCCTAAAACAATCTCTAACAGTGATAAAACCACTAAATAAAACCAACCTTCAGCTGTTCCAAAAATCGAAAAATAACTATATATAGTTTCCATTTATAATATTAATTAACTGTTGCGTTTTTAATCGCTTCCATTTTTATTTTTTTGACCATACTCAACAAACCATTGGCTCTAGTTGGTGATAAATGTTCTTGTAATCCTATTTGATTGATAAAATAAACTTCTGAATTCAAAATATCTTCAGGACTTTGCCCATTAAAAACATCGATTAATAAAGCGATAATCCCTTTAGTGATGATGGCATCTGAATCTGCAAAAAAATACAGTTTGTTTTCTTTTAAAACAGAATCTAACCACACTTTTGATTGACAACCTTCAATTAAATTCGACTCCGTTTTTTTCTTGTCTTCAATTTGAGGAAGAGATTTTCCCAATTCAATAATATGTTCATATTTTAATTCCCAATCATCTAATAATTCAAAATCTTCAATGATTTGTTTTTGTTTTTCTTCTATCGACATTAGATTATTTTAACATTCGAATACTTTTATCCATCGCTGAAATAAAAAAATCAATTTCTTCTTTTGTATTATACAAAGCAAAGGAACAACGAACAGTTCCAGGAATTTTATAAAAATCCATAAGAGGTTGAGTACAGTGATGTCCTGTTCTGACTGCAATTCCTTGTTTGTCTAATAAAGTCCCTAAATCAAAAGGGTGAATACCTTCTATATTGAATGAAACAACTCCTGTTTTATGTTTTGATTCTCCATAAATAACTATGTCTTCAAAAGTGTATAATAAGTCTTGTGCATAGTCCGTAAGCATGGTTTCATGTTTTTCTATGTCGTGGAAATTAAATTGAGAAAGGTATTCAATGGCTTTTCCAAGACAAATCCCTCCAGCAATATGAGGAGTGCCCGCTTCAAATTTAAAAGGAAGCTCGTTGTAGGTGGTTTTTTGAAAAGTCACTTTTTTTATCATATCTCCACCACCTTGATAAGGAGGCATTTTTTCAAGCCATTTTTCTTTTCCATAAAGAACACCAATACCTGTAGGACCATAAACTTTGTGACCAGAAAATAAATAAAAATCACAATTTAAATCTTGAACATCAATTGGTTTATGCTGAATGCTTTGAGCACCATCTACAACTGCAACTGCACCAAACTGATGAGCTTTTTGAACCAATTCTTTTATGGGATTGACTGTTCCTAAAGTATTTGAAATATGAGTAAAGGCAAAAATTTTAGTTTTCTCACTTATGTATTGATCTATCTCCTCCAAAAGCAATTCACCATTTTCATTTATGGGCAATACTTTTAAACTACATTTTTTTCTTTCACAAAGCATTTGCCAAGGAACGATATTGGAATGATGCTCCATGGCGGTGATTAACACTTCGTCTCCTTCTTTTAAGAGTTCTCCAAACGAAAAAGCAATCAAATTTATCCCATCGGTAGTCCCCTTTGTAAAAATGATTTCTTCGTGAGTAGAAGCATTTAAAAACCGAGCAATTGTCTTTCTTGATTCTTCAAATTCGTTGGTGGCTTTTTGACTTAAATGATGAACGCCTCTGTGGATATTTGCATTGTCTTTAGAGTAAAATTTATTAATGGAATCCAACACCGATTGAGGTTTTTGTGATGTTGCACCATTATCAAAATAGACTAAATTTTTCCCATAAACCAACTGTCGGAGTGATGGAAAATCTTCTCTTATTTCTCTTACGCTAAACCTTCTTTTATTTTCCATTTAGATTTTCTTTTTCCCAATTGAGTTTTTTATCCAAATTCCACTTTTCTTTAGTCATACCATACTCAATGATTTCCTCTTCTTCTTTTACTTTAACATATTTTTTACGAAGCAGTTGCAGGGATTCGGTTAGAGTTCCCAACACAAAAGTTTCAGCCGTAACAGGAGCGTCAGCTGAGAATTCTATTCCAGCTATTTGTGTGGTATGTACTATCTTATCAAAATAAATTAAAGTAATAAAAAAATGTTTTCCACTAAAAATAGGACAAGCGGGATAGGATTCATAGGTCAAATTCCACAATAAAAAAGAAAGAGTATCACCGACCTCCCACCGACCGATAGAAAAAACTTCTGCGTTTTGAATCATTCCAATGTCTAATTTTTTTAGGAAATCTTCGTATTTATCGTCCAATTTGCTGTCTTCAATCTTTTTATAGGCAGAAAAATAATGTTGATTGTCTTCGCTCAACTCATCTTTAGATAACTTTTTACTTAGTAATTCAACTAATTCAAGTGGTATTTTGTTTTTAAATTTATTTGTGTCAAGAAGGCGGGTGCTGTCAAAATGAATAGATTCTTTTAATTTTGGAAATATTGCTAAATATTTTTCTACTTCTTTGGGATATGATAAAGATTTTTTTGGTAGGGGCTCTTTTTTTTCTTGATTTTGACTACAAGAACTGATACTTTTTAAAAACAAAAAAGTTAGAAACAAAATTAGGAAAAACTTCATTTTATATCAAATGTAATTAATATTATCCAATTTTATAAGAAAATCATCAACGAAATTGCAAGAAAACAGCTTTTGCTATTATGATTACACTTTCGGCAAAATTAATGATGTAAAATTAAAAAATCTTTTGAAAAGAGAATGTTAAAACTTCTGTAAAGAGAATAAAAAGCAATTGACAAAACTTAATCATTCTTAAGTTTTGCTTGATTGTATTTTTCAAGGGCTATTTTAGTCAATTTTTTTCCTTTTTTTGAACAATTTTTTGAGGTAATTATTAATGGTATTGATGTTGCAACAGACGAGCCAAAAAACACCAAACTTCTATCATTTGGTATCGGTCCATCTTTATCCGATTTAAAACCATCAATTATTAACAACATAAAACCTATGAAGAAAATAGGTATTCCTGAAAATGAAGAAATCAAACAAATTTTTGAATTTCTATACTTTTTACGAGCTTTTTTAGCCAACTCAACAACTTCATTGTAGTTTGAATTTAATAGAATTTTATTTAAACTTTCAATTGAATAAGCTTTATGATCAAAAATATATTTATTGTTGTACAACTTAAAAATGATATCGTCATTAAAATGGTAATCGTATGGCGTTATATTTTTAACCATGTTTTTGCTGATTGACATATATTTCTCCCCCTTTAAACCAATATAATATTCAAAATTGTTTATTTGAAGTAAAGTGCCTTTGATTGTTGTGCCATCATTTAACTCAAAAAGATAATTTTCAAATTTTTTTATTTTATTAAAATTTGAATAAACTATTTTTTCATAATCATTTGAAGATTGAACGATGTGTTCAGATGTCTTATTTGCTTGATAAGTAACTTTTGAATTTAAGAATTTTATTTTTCCATCTTCGAAATGATTTGTAAAATTTCATTTAAATCGAAGACTTGTTTTATAAAATTCCCACCAATATTTCGGTTCAAAATTAAATCAACCGAATCTACTTTTATCACTTTTCCAGTATAAACAACAAGTTTAGTAGTTATTATTGTATCCTGACAATAAACAGTGACAATAAACAAATAATGTAATATAGCTAAAAGTATATAATTCTTCATAACTTTTTTTTTAATGCATCAACTATGATTTTCATAATTGATAGTTAGACAAAGAAACAATGTTAAAATTAAAAATAATTGATAAATAAAGGGGTTTGGTTTAAAAGTTTTTATTTTGTTAAATTAACAGGTACATTTCTAAATCCATTTATATTTTAAAAAAAATTAAAGTTGAAACAAAATAAATAATATATTAAATCTCTGTTAAGTAATTATTAAATTGGTGATTTAAAGCTAAATTTTGCATAAGTTCGAACTAAAAAAAGTATGAATATCGAAAAGTATTTGATAGAATTAGTAGTGAAATATGAAAAAACTAATAGCATACTTGATGAAGCTGTTATTAATGAAATAAAGAAAATCATTTTATCCTTTGAAAAGAAAAAAATTAACCCAATAATTGTTTTTGGTTCAAGTATAAAGAAAACAAATATAAAGGATGCTCCAAAAGTTAAACTTCTTGTTTCAATAAAGGAGAAAGACAAACGAAAACCTGAGGAGATTTTACAATTGTATTTTGATTATTTTACTCAATTTGGTGAAAATGTTTCAAAAAGTAATAATCAAATAATTTTCAATTATAAAGGTATAAACTTTAATATTCTTTTGGCCAAAAAGAAAGCAAATACTTACAATTTTCATGTTTTAAACAATTTAAACCTCAATAAAGAAATTGTAACAAATTTTAACATTCATACTCTAAATGTTGTCGAAACTAAATTTCAAAGAGAAATAATTTTAATGAAATTGTGGAGAGAAAAACACCAATTGAATTTTCCAACAATGTATTTAGAGTTAGTGGTAATAAAAGTTTTAAGAAAATGTAAAAAGAAAAATTTGTTTTCTAGGATTCTTCGAATTTTAGATTTTTTACGCAAAGAGTTATCAATGAAAAATTTTACGACCCTTCCAATTCTAATAATATTATATCAGACTATTTAAGTTTTGATGACAAGGTCAAAATTCAAAATATGGCAAAACTTAGTTTAACAGAACAATACGTTAGTGACATTGTTTCTTAAATGAAAGAACAGGAATAATTTATTTCATTTAGTAATATTTAACACAATGATTTTAATGTTTGTGCATTTAAAAATCGATTTAGGTATTAATTAATAGTTTGTTAAAAGTATCTAAATGTACAAATTATAGTTACATTCTACCTTTGCAAATAAAAAATCATAATATGAAATTAATTTTATTAAGTGTCTTAAGTGCCTTTTTTTTAATTTGTTGCACAAAAAAAAATAGAGAAACTCCTGCTTTAACTTTTAAAGGATCTAACACCTCGAATGAAGTTGTTTATGCACTTTCAAAGCATTTCAATAAAAACTCGAAAAAGAAAATTATTGTTTTAGGTGGGGGTTCTGAAGAAGCAGTTCAAGAATTTCTTAATGGAAATTTATATTATTTGAATTGTTCTAGAAAATTAAGTGATAATGAGATAAAAAAGGCAGAAAGAACTTTTGATAAAAAAGTTAAGGAAATAATTATTGGTTTAGATGCCATTGCACTTATTGTAAATCCAAAACTAGGAGTACATGACCTTAATTTAACCCAAATAAGCGATATTTTAGAAGGCAGGACTACAAATTGGAAAACTTTTGGTGGACCTGATTTAAAGATTCAATTGTATGGTAGAAAAAGCACTTCAGGAACAAATCATTTTATTAAAGACAAATTTGCTCCAAATGGCTACGTTTCAGGTATAATTGAAAAGGACAATGCTAAAGAAATTGTAAAAGCAATAAAACAAGATTTAGCTGGATTTTCTTATGTTGATTTAGCTAGTATTTCAACTAAAGAACATTTCCCTATTGAAGGTATTTGGGCAATAAATATAGCAATTGAAGGAGGAAGTTCAATCTCTCCTTTTGAAAGAATGGCCGTTTTAAATGGAAATTACCCTTTGTCTAGGCCTTTGTATCAATATATAGTTGATTTTGAAGATATAATAATAAATGATTTTATCAATTTTGAACTCTCTGATATTGGGCAAGATTTGATGGAAAGAGAAGGGTTTTTCAAGATTTTACCTATGCACAGAGCACTAAATAAAGAAAATGGATTTTAATAAACTCTTTTACAATGAAAATGGAGGATGAAAAAAAATTAATGATTAAATTTCATTTTTTGAATGAATTTATTTTTGAAATAGACAATTTACCCCTTTGGTTGAGATATATAGATGGATTAGAGCACGTTACGATGCATCAAAATATTAAAGGTAGTTGCATAGTCATAAAAATTAATTTGTTTAAAAAAAATCAAGTTTTTAATTTTCGAATTAGTGAATACGAGAAAAACAAAAAAATTAAATTAAAATCTTACCATCCATATTTGTTTGAAATTACAATTAAAACATATCAAGCTGTTAATGGCTTTTCTTATGTACATTTAAAAACGAAATGTAAACCTCAGGGTTTATTTCTTTTTTTCGGGCGTAAAAAGCTTCAAAATAAAAGCAAACTATCTTTAGAAACTTTAGGAGAATATTTAAAATTACAATAGTTTTTTCTTTTTTCAACTATTTATTAACCTGAGTTCGATTATTAACTAATTACGCTTTAAACAACAATGTTTTAGATAAATAAAGCCAGTTGAAATTAATTGTTGGATATACCAATATTAAACTTTAGTCCAAAAATCAAATGTAATGTAATAAATTGATATTCAACCATCCTTCCTTTTGAGAGCTTGACCTCAAAAAATATGGATGGAACTTGTGGAGGACAAACGATTTGGTATAAACATTTGATATATTATTTTTAAACCCGAATTAATCATTAGGAGTTTTTTAAAAAACGAACTAAATGATAAAATGAAATTTATCCCCGTTTTAAAAAATCTATCAATTTTGTAAATAATTGATTTAGTTTTTGTTAATCGAATCAGTATTTCTAATGCTGATTTTAGGTTAAATCGACTAGGAGCTAAGCTTACTATACGCAATAATAAAATTGAAATCCAATTAAGCCTTTGAAAAATAAAATTGGCTTACCAATTTAAGTCGTTAAAATCATTTTTTTTTACCACTAAGAAAGAAGAACATTGTGGTACAACACCTGCGGTGTTTTTTCTTTGTAATCTTACTTTCTCAGTGGTTTGTTTTTTTATATACAATTCTATAAATTAATTTTTGCACTCTAACTTGGTATCCCAAAAATAAAAATTGAGTAGGATTAAAATTGATTACTCAATAAAAGCAACTTTTTATTAAAAAACAAGTCATTATATTGTTATAAATTGTAAGTTTGTTCAAACTCCCTTTAAAATGAAAATAAAAAGCTTTGTTTTAGTTCTATTTTGTTCTTCTTTTGTTTTTACTCAAATTATAGACCCTTTTTCCATACGATATCAAACTAATTTAAAAGGTGGGTTGATTTTTTTATCCAACACCTCTGTAGGTTGTGATTGTAGTGCTAATAATGAAATGCCTCCAAATGGTAGTGGTGACAATAATAATTATTCTATGGATTTTGTAGATATTGACAACGATGGCTCAACCTATATGTCATCCTCTGACCAATTAGCTTTACCCAATTGCAGTGAAATTATATGGGCAGGTTTATATTGGAATGGCTTACTTAATAATTTACCAGACAACACGCCCAATTTTATCAACAGAAACAAAGTAAAAATTAGTGTAAATAATGGTAGTTATATGGAGGTAACCGCTGATAATCTTTTTGACAATGACATAGGTAAAACGGCTTATTTTTGTTTTAAAGACGTCACAAACATCGTACAAGCAAACCCTATTAATTCGACATTCCGAATTGCTAATGTAGTTACTGAAACTGGTTCAAATACCTTTGGAGCATGGACAATGGTTGTTGTTTATCAAAACATTTACGAATCCATGAAAAATATAACCGTTTTTGATGGTTTAGCTAATGTAAGTTCTGGAGCAGGTACAGTAAATATTGATTTAAGTGGATTTTTAACACCTCCAAGTGGAGCAGTTAATTTTGAGTTAGGTGTTGTTGCACATGATGGAGATCGTGCTCAAACAGGAGATCAATTAGAGTTTAACGGTGCCGGCTCGTTTGTTAATATTAGTGATGCTTTACATCAATCCGATAATGCTTTTAATAGTACTATTTCACGAAATGGTTCGTTAACCGCTTTTAGAAATCCTAGTTATAACAACAACTTAGGACATGATGCAAACATCTATTCTCCAGACAATTCTACCTTTAATTTTATTGGAAATGCAGCAACCAGTGCCTCTATTCGTGTCTCTACTCAATCTGAAACTGTTTTGACAAGTGTTATTACTTCAGCAATTGATGGATATGAGCCTGATTTGCGTGCTGGTGTTTCGTACGTCGATATAAACGGAGGTACAGTTGTACCAGGTGATATTTTAGAATATACAGTTTCAGTAAAAAACATTGGTTCTGATGTTTCAACAGGGACTTATCTAACCGACACTTTAGACAATCGTTTGTCTTTTGTTCCTGGCTCATTGGAAATACTTTATGGGCCAAATTCTGGTGTAAAAACTGACGTGTTAGATAGTGATCAAGCGGAATATTTATCTTCTGGTCACTTGGTTAAAGCAAGAATTGGAACAAGTGCAAATGGAACAGTTGGTGGGAATGTAATAAATTCTTCAAATGGAGCGGACAGTACTGTATTAAAATTTAGAGTTCAACTACTCGATGATTGTCCTAGTTGGCAATGTGGAACAACTTTAGAAAACAAAGCTTATGTTTTCGGAACAGGTCAAATTTCAGGGATTACTAATGGAAATAATGGTTTGTCAGACCAATTGGATCAAAATGGCTGTCCTTCGCCTGAAAGTGGAATTGTAACTATAAACGTTAATTCTTGTCCAACACTTGAAATTAATTATACGGATAGCATTTGTGTAGGTGAAACCCTTCAATTTTCCTTTCCATCTTCCACTTTTTTAACGTATCAATGGGTCGGTCCAAATTCTTTTTCTTCTACGATTTCTAATCCAGAAATAACAGATGCACAGCTAATCCATTCAGGTGAATATCAATTACTTGTAACTTATAACGGACAATCTTGCACTGACGATACTTTAGCTCCTGTTTTTGTTAGTGAAAATCCAAGCATTACACTCTTAGAAAGTCAAAATGATTCTTGTTACCATTATGGTGGTGGTTTTATTCGTGTACAAGGTAACGGAAATGCACCCTTTACTTATCAATGGTCAAATAATGATTTAGATTCACTCGCAGGAAGTCTCTTCGCTGGGTCGTATGATGTAAGTGTTGTTGATACGTATGGATGTACTTATACAGAGTCTTTTTCAATCTCAGAACCTCCTGTTTTTGAAGCAAATGCAAGTATTACCTCAAACTACAATGGTCAAAACATCAGTTGTTTCGGAGAAAATGATGGAAGTGCTACCGTTAGTGTAAATGGAGGTGTATCTCCTATTGGTTATAGTTGGTTGAATACAGGAATTTCTACTCCTGATATTAATTCTTTGACGGCGGGAGAATATGTTGTAGAACTAACAGACGATACTGGATGTAAAGCATGGGACACAATTGTTCTCACACAACCAGAAGCTATTACAATTACAGGAACTGTTACAAATGTCTTGTGTTATGGAAACTCAACAGGTGAAATTGATGTAACGATAAGTGGAGGAACTTTACCTTACTCTTTTTTGTGGTCAAATAATGAGCTTATTGAAGATTTAATATCAATACCAGCAGGAGTTTATACAGATACGGTTACGGATATCAATTCCTGTAGTGTTTATCAATCATTCACTGTTACACAGCCTGATGCCTCGATGATTATTACAGCTCAAACTGGCACCTTGTTGTGTTATGGAGACAACAACTCATTTATTGATTTAAGTATTAATGGAGGGATTGAACCTTATACATTTTTATGGTCTGGAGGAGAAGAAACAGAAGACCTCTCTAATCTATCCGCTGGGGATTATACCGTTACTGTTAGTGATAACAATTTATGTCCCCAAAACTTCGATGTAAGCATCTCACAACCAGACTCTTTAACGGTTATCTTCAATAACATCAATCCTGTTTGTCAACAAGGAAGTCAAGGTTCAATAGAAATGCAAGTTACAGGTGGAACTCCAAATTATTCTTATCTTTGGAATAACGGTGAAACAACTGAAGATATAAATGCTTTATATGCAGGAAATTATTTTTGTGAAGTCACAGATTATAATGGCTGTATAGATACCATTTACACCTCATTATCTGATCCAGACGCAATACAAATGACAGAAGTGATTACTGATGTGCTTTGTTATGGTGCTACTACTGGCAGTATAAACATTACTCTACTAAATGGGCTTTCCCCATACTTATTTGATTGGAGCAATAACACGAACAACGAAGATGCCAATAATTTAAGTGCAGGTGAATATTGGGTAAATGTTATAGACGGAAATTCCTGTGGTGGTTTTAAATCTTTTATAATTACTCAACCTGATACTTTAATTTATATCACCTCATCTAATAATACGACTTTACAATGTTTTGGTGATCAAGATGCTTCTATTGATATTGAAGTAGCTGGAGGAACAGGAACATTTGACTATCAATGGGATAACGGTCCAACAACACAAGACATAAACTCACTTGCTGCAGGAACATATTCCGTTACTATTACCGATGACAACGCTTGTGAATTAACAGAAAGCTTTACCATTGACACTCCTGATGCTCTTGTTTTGACTGAAACACATACCGATGTGAATTGTTATGGTGAATCTACAGCTTCTATTCAGGTTACAAGTTCAGGAGGTACAATTCCTTATGATTTTCTTTGGAGTAATAATTCAATTAGTGAAGATTTAACTTCAATACCTGAAGGTAATTATCAATTGACTTTAACGGACGCAAACTTATGTACCCAAACCATTTCTGTAACAATAACTCAGCCAGATAGTGCATTGTTATTAAATACAACGGTTAGCGACTTGATGTGTTTTGGAGATTCCATTGCTTGGATAAATCTTCAAGTATTAGGTGGTACACCAACTTTTACTTATTTATGGTCAAATGGAGAAACAACACAAAATCTTACACAATTACAAGCAGGGTCATATTCAGTTACTGTTACTGATGCAAACGGATGTGTAAAGACAACTAATGTTGATGTTTCACAAATCAGTTCACCTGTTTCTTTAAGTGCTAATTCTACTCCTACATGTGAAGGAAAATCGGAAGGAAGTGTTTCTGTTTCTGCCATTGGAAGTAGTCCTCCTTACACTTATATATGGAACAATGGTTCAACTGACAGTTCTCAAATAGGATTAAGTATTGGGACGTATTCTGTTAACGTTACTGATCAAGCAGGTTGTCAATCCAACATAAGTGTTTCCGTTGCCCAACCTGAAAATAATGAAGGTTGTATTGCTATAGAAATGCCGAATGTTTTTACTCCCGATAACGATGGTAAAAATGATTTTTTTGGTCCAGTAAAGGCATTTAATATCAAAGAGTATCACGTAACAATTACCAATAGATGGGGTAATTCCATTTATGAGGCAGACGGTTATTCACCTGGCTGGGACGGAAAAAGCAATGGAAAAGAAATACACGATGGCGTTTATTTTTATATCGTAGATTATGTAGATGTTTTTGGTGAAGGAGGAAGATTACAAGGGTATATCCATTTGGTGAAAGAAAAATAAATATTTTACTTGATTTTTGGATTTTTTAGTATTTAAAAAGTGATGAATATAAGATGTTTAACACATCAACATATAGAGTTGTTATAAATAATTTGATGTATTCCACAGTACCTTATATTGTTTCATAAACTAGGAAATTTAACTCCTAAAATACTTTATAAGTAAACATTAAATATTAATAAAACTCTTTGTATTTCGTAGGATCGGTAAAAGTTACCTCTGTAAAAATAAAGACAAAAATTGCTATCAGCAAAATAACTACTGTGCAAATCCATCCAATAAATTTAATGTTTTTATAGGAAAGTATAAAACCTAACACACAAATAAAGAGTGCTGAAATACTTAAAAGCAACACCGAAAACTCAATTTTGTCACTTTCATCGAATGCTTTTCTGGGATTCATATATTTTACACCATGTTTTTCTATCTGACTTATTGTTAAAAATTGTGGATGATAACTTATTTCAATAGTATCTCCTGACTTTATTTCTTTTTTGATTTTGTCTCTATTAGAAAAATATAAGTCATTACCCATAATATTTAAACTGTCCTTAAAACTTATAAACTTGAAGCTAATGAAATAATCACTTTCACTTAGCTTTGATGTAAATTGCCTATCAATAATAAATTTTGGATTTTCACGTAGCACCACACGTTTTTTAGTTAATTTTTCAAATGGTAAAGTCTCTGTAAATGAAACATATAATGCCACGAATAGAAAAAAAAGCATAAAGTAGATAAATCGTTTTCTCACAGATTAATTTTTACTTTTTATATTAAAATCCATAGCTTAAAATTTAAAAAATCAAAAGTATAAAAAATTACTTATGGAATTTGGAAACGATAAACAGACTTAAAAAAATGTATCTTATTTGAATGTAAAACGAAAGTGAATTTTATAAGTCTAAAAAGACCAAAAAAAGTCCGTCTCAACCACCTCGGCAAAATCGTCCATGTTGGAGAATACTAAAAAAATTGTACCTTTGAATACGTAAAAAAACATGACATGGAAAGTAAGTCAAAAAAAATTCAGGTATTTACTTCATTAGAAGATGAAAAACGATTTGAAGCTAGCAAACAAACTCAATTAAGTTATAGAGAGCGTTTATCCAACTTAGAAGTTTTACGAAAAATGCTTTACAAAGAACACTTGCTTCCTGATGGGACTTGGAAAACTTTGGTGAAAAAAATCACGATTGTAAACCCATGAATTTAGCTGAAAATTTCGAAGAAATATTGAATGCTTTTAACCGTTTTGAGGTTGACTATATGATTGTTGGTGGTTATGCAGTTATTTTTCATGGCTATGGAAGATCAACGGGTGATTTGGATATTTGGGTTAATCCCACATATACAAATAAAGAAAAGATTATCCATGCTTTTGCCTCTTTAGCTTACGATTCAGAGAGTCTTTTGCAAATTGAAAATTTAGATTTTTCGAAACCTTTCAGTTTTAAAGTAGGAGAAGGATTGTTTGTAGTAGATGTTTTAAATTCCATTTCAGGTTTAATATACGAAGAAGAAAAAAAACAAGTAATACCGTTTGATTATAGTGAAAAATTATCTGTGAATTTTATTCATTTACACGATTTAGTAACAAATAAAATGTCAACTGGAAGGTTAAAAGATTTGGCTGATGTAGAAGAATTACAAAAAATACATATTTTCAGTAAAAACACAAGTATCATTCACAAAATAAAAGCTCTTTTCAAAAAAAAAGAATGACTTTTTTCGAAAGTCTTCTATTTGCAAACAACTAAAATCAAAAAATTCATTACAAAGTCCGTCTTAACCGCCTAGGCAAAATCACCCATGTCGGAGAATATTAATTTCACACATTGCGTTACGCATTTTGCGTAATTTGTTTTGCGTTACGCATTTTGTTGTATATTTGTGAAAAAATACAACTATGTTAGGTGTGAAAAAAATCGAAAATCCCTTTTTATTAAAGGATTATGTGAGTCCGGAATATTTTTGTAATCGGGAAATAGAAACTGAAAACATTATTAAATATGCCCAAAACGGATTAAATACCAGCCTAATTTCTATTAGAAGATTGGGGAAAACGGGTTTATTACATCATGTTTTACATCAATTTAAATCTAAAAAAATTGGGATAGGAATATATGTGGACATGTATGGTACAACGAATTTACGGGATTTTACCAACCAAATTGCTACGGGAATAATAAATGCATTTCCAGAAAAAGACCCATTTTGGAAAAAAGCATTTCAAGTTATTAAAAAGTTACGTCCAATAATGAGCATCAATGAATTGAGTGGTTTACCTGAATTGAGTTTAGACTATAGTAGAGACAAACAATTTGAAAACACCTTAATGGATTTGTTTAATTTTTTAGAAGCACAAGAACAACCTATATTAGTATTAATTGATGAATTCCAACAAATTGCCTCTTATCCTGAAAAAAACATGGAAGCAATTTTGAGAACGAAAATTCAAACGCTTAAAAATGTTCACTTCGTTTTTAGTGGAAGTAGTCCACACCTATTAACGGAAATGTTTTATAGTTACAAACGACCTTTTTATCAAAGTACACAAGCGTTATTCTTAAAAAAAATAGAAAGAGAAGCATATCAAAAATTTATCATCTATCATTTTGAAAAAAATAAAAAAACAATAACAGAGGATGCTTTAGACTTTATATTTGAGTTTACTAAAACACATACATTTTATACCCAATTTTTATGTCATCGCATTTATTTATTTGGAGGAAAAAAAATTACACTCAATATTGCCCATAAACAAGCCATGGAAATATTGAAACTTAATGAAGAAATCTATTTTCAATATCGAAACATGTTAACTCCAAGTCAATGGAAACTACTTAAAGCCATTGCTAAAGAAGATAAAGTTGAACAAATCACATCTGCTGCTTTTCTTAAAAAGTATGATTTAGGCGCAGCTTCAACTGTTAAAAGATCATTAAATGCTTTATTGAAAACAGAAATGATATATGTTGAACAAGAAAATGACAGAAAAAATTATGTAGTTTACAATTGCTTTTTTTCTCGTTGGTTACAATATAAATAAGAGTACTTATTGAATAAACATGTAAAAGTATAACCTTTTCAAAATTAAATCGTTAAAGACCATAACAAACCCCATAATTATGCTTTATGGTCAAAAGAACACTACATTTTAGCAATCCTGCTTATTTATCTTGCAAAAATCAACAATTAGTTGTAAAACATGTTCTCGTTGTCTCATGAAATTCGTGGCTAAATTTTGTCACAGATTACACAGATTGACACTTATTTGTATCTATCACACTTAAAATAGATTTTCTTTAATTCCGTGTTCATTAGTGAAATTCGTGGCTATATTTTTCCACAGATTACACAGATTTACACTCATTTGTATCTATCACACTTAAAATAGATTTTCTTTGATCCGTGTTCATTAGTGAAATTCGTGGCTAAATTTTTTAATGCTACTATGTAAAATAATGGGAATTATTTAAAATATTTTTTGTAACTTAGATAAAGAGATCTTTAAAAATATAAAAATATGAGGGAATTAATTCAATCAAAAGAAAGTTATCAAATTATCAACAAATGTTTTGAAGTACACAACAACTTAGGTTCAGGATTTTTAGAAATTATTTACAAAGATGCATTAGCTTATGAGTTTGAAAAAGCGAACATACCTTTTGTAAGAGAAAAACAATATCAAGTGCGATATAAAAATGTCATTTTAGAGCATTCTTTTTTTGCCGATTTTGTTGTGTTTAACAATGTTATTGTGGAAATTAAAGCTGTTTCAAATTTAAGAGATGAATTTTTAGCACAAACGATTAATTATTTAAAAGTGTCAAATAACAAATTGGCTTTACTAGTTAATTTTGGTGAACAAAGTTTAAAATACAAAAGAGTTGTTTATTAAACATGTTCTCGTTGTCTCATGAAATTCGTGAAACATGTTCTCGTTGTCTCATGAAATTCGTGGCTAAATTTTGTCACAGATTACACAGATTGACACTTATTTGTATCTATCACACTTAAAATAGATTTTCTTTAATTCCGTGTTCATTAGTGAAATTCGTGGCTATATTTTGCCACAGATTACACAGATTTACACTCATTTGTATCTATCACACTTAAAATAGATTTTCTTTAATTCCGTGTTCATTCGTGAAATTCGTGGCTATATTTTGACATGGATTACACAGGTTTACAAGGATTAGATTGGTGTAAATAAGGTAAAAATTTGTTGATTAAATTTTTCTGCGAACATCTGTGGGAAAACAAAAGTGGTATTTCTATCAGATTTTATCAATTAATCTCATTTACTCAAAACCGTTTTTTAAAGCATATTTTACCAATCCAACAGTCGATTTAATGCCTAATTTGTCCATAATGTTTTTTCGATGTCCTTCAACAGTTCTTTTACTTACATTGATTTCTTCTGCTATGTCTTGACTTGTCATTTCTTTTACAATCATAGATAAAATTTGTTTTTCTCTTTTAGACAAATTGCTTTCAAATTCTATTGCACTTTTTTGTTGCTTTATTTGTTCATTTTCATGAAAAATCATTTGTGCTATTTCATTGCTAAAAAAGCGTTCTCCTCGCAGAACTGTTGTGATGGCTTTGGTGAGTTCTTCTAAACCAGAATTTTTCAACATATATCCTAATGCACCTAATTCCAAAACTTGTTTGACAATATTTTTGTCTTTGTGCATGGTTAAGATAATAACAGGCAATTTACTTTGTATGGATTTTAATTTTCTTAAAACACTAATCCCATCAACTTCAGGCAAAGTAATGTCTAAAAGTAAAACATCAATTTCCTCCTCTTTTATACGTTGTAATGCTTCAGCTCCATTTTCAGCATCATAAAAAATGGGTTCAAAAGTATTTTGTTGTGCCAACATTAGTTTTAAACCTTTTCTAATCATTGAATGATCATCCGCCAATAAAATATGAATTTTTTTCATTTTGATTATCTATTACAAATTCAAAAATTATTCAATTAAAATTAATTTAATTCAAACAATAAAAAAGATTTTTTTTCAAAAACCAAGTATTTCTACGTATAAAAATTAATCAATGTATTTATATAACATTGATTATTAAGCTTTTGGTAGATGAATTTGAAAAGTACTTCCTTCGCCTAATTCTGAAAATAAAAGGATATTTCCCCCCATATTTTCAACACTTCTTTTTACAATTGAAAGTCCCATTCCCATTCCTTTATTATTCCCTATAAGATAGGTTCGCTGAAACAACAAAAACACTTTGTCGTGATATTGTTTATCAATTCCTATTCCGTTGTCTTTAATGCTTAAAATAAATTCTTTTTCTGTCTCATCAGCACTTATTTCAATTATACAATCGACCTCATCTTTTGAATATTTTAAAGCATTTTCAATCAAATTTTTAAAGACTTGCATCATTGGGGTTTTGTATGAAACAATAATAGGTAGTTTTTTATAAATGATTTTTGCTCTTTTTTCTTTAATCAATTTATGGTTCAAACTTAAAACACTGATTACAATTTCATTTATATCTATTGGCTCTTTATCTTCATTACGTTTTGTTAATCTTGAATACTCCAACAAACCCAAAATCATTTCTCTCATTCTTTTCGCTCCATCAACGGCAAAATTGATGTACTGTTTGGCTTTATCATCTAATAAATCAAAATATTTTTTCTCCAATTGAGTTAAAAATCCAGTAACCATTCTTAAGGGTTCTTGTAAATCATGCGAAGCCACATATGCAAATTGTTCTAATTCTTTGTTAGAGTTTTCTAATCTTTGTGTATATTTTTCTAGTTTATCATGCAACATGGTGAGAGCATATTCGTTTGTTTTAAGCACTGTAATGTCTTGAAAACTTCCAAGAATTTTAACACACTTACCTTTAACCATTTCTGTGTTTCCAATAATACGTACCCATTTATGATTGTTTTTCTCAGTTATAATTTTTAACTCTAAATCAAAGTCTTTTCCTTTGTTTTTTGCGTTATTAAACGCTTTTTTTAACGTTTCTAAGTACTCTCCTTCAAAAAAAGAAAAAATCTTTTCAACTCTCGGAACAAAATCAGAAGATACATCAAAAATTTCTTTAGTAATCTCCGTCCAATGGTGATTTTCGTTGATGAAATCTATTTCACATCCTCCTACCATTGCTAATTTTGATGCAGTATCTAACAACTTTTGTAATTCTTTGGTTTCATTTATGTCTCTTAATACTCCTATCATTCGTATTGGTTTACCTTGTTCATCTCTGAAAATATGGGCAATCTCTTCAACATAAACAAATTCTCCTAAACCATTTTTTATTCTGTATTCTTTTTGCCATTTGTTTTCTTTTGGATTTTGCATAATTCTGTTCCACAAAGGATAAAAGAGTTCAACATCATCAGGATTCATAAAACCTTCCCAATCTTTTACTTTAAAAACTTTTTTACTTTTTGGAAAATGAAAGACACGATAAAAACTTTCTCCCCAATAATAAATGTCTTTTATCATATCCCATTCATAAATAGCATCTTTAGTTACAGAATTTACTGTTTCGTACCTTTTATTACTCATTTGAAGTTGCTCTTGATAGGTAATTAGATCCGTTATATCAGTAGTGTTTACTACAACACCTTTAATAATTTCATCGTGTATCAAGTTTGTTCCGACACTTTGCAACCAACGGTAAGTGCCGTTTTTATGTCGTACTCTAAATGGTTTTGTTTTTGCAATTTTTTTCCTTATAACGGTTTCAAGATTTTCAGAAAGAATAGCATAATCGTTAGGGTGTACCATTTGACTCAATTTATTTTTAAGTACTTCTCGGTCTGAATATCCTAAAATCGTTTTGTGATTTGGACTAGCATAGACACAGGTTCCTTTTTCATTAAAGACCTGAATCATATCACTTCCTTCTGAAATCATTGTTTTGAAACGGTATTCACTTAATTTGATTTGTTCTTGTGCCTCTATTAAATCAGAAATTTCAGAAGTATTAATTATGTACCCTTTTATTATTGGATCGTCTTTTAAATTTGTACCGATTGAATGTACCCATTTCCAAGTACCATCTTTATGCAAAATACGATAAGGCACTGATTTTGTTCTTTTTTTAGTTTTTAAACTTTGAAAAAGTGAATAAACGGCTTGTTTATCTTCTGGATGAACATAATCGAATCCAATTTTATTAATCAATTCGTCTTTTTCGTATCCTAATACATTAGTGTGATTAGGACTTAAGTATTTATATTTTCCATCTTCGTCTAATATTCTTATTAGGTCACTACCTTCTTGTAATAACTTGTTAAACCTTTCTTCACTTTCTATTAATTTCTGTTCAAACACTTTTTTTTCTGTTATATCAATGATGATTTCTAATTTAGAAAGGGATCCATCAATGTTGGTTAAGGGGAGGTCAACCAGCTCAAAATGTTTTTTATTATCAGGAGTGGACCAATGCCAAGTAACCGATTCTCCATTAAAAACTTGTTTATTTTTACAAAATTCACAAGCTTGTTTTTTATCGTGAAAATATTCATAACAAAATCTACTATTGTTTTTTCCAAAAAGTTTTTTTGCTATCGGGTTAACGTACTCTAATTCATGTTTTTTATTGGAAATATAGATTCCTAAAGGAAAATGATCTAAAATTCGTTTAAACAATTTTCTTTGTTTTTCTAACTCTAATTCGTTTGTCTTTTTTTCTGTAATATCGGTATAGATACCCAAAACATATTTTATTTTATTACTTTCATCAAATACATAACTACATTTAAGGTGTGTAATAATTTTTTTACCTGATTTACTGATTAAAATCCTTTCAATATCCAATTCCGTTTGATTGCCTTCTTCTACACCTTGTATTAATTCTTCTATTTTTTGTTTTTCACTTGGTAATATGAAATCTAGGTATGATTTTCCAATGATTTCTTCATCCTCACATTCCAACATTTTTTTCATGTAAGGATTAGTATATAGAAAAGTTTTTTCTTTAGAAAGTAAAACTATACCTGAATTGGCAATTTTTAAAATGTTTTCTAAACTTTCTTTGGTTTCTTTTAACTTGTTTTCTGTAAGTATTTGTTCTGTTATGTCTAAACAAGTTCCGTACATTCTAATAATTTTACCTTCAGAATTTTTTTCACAATTGGGATTAAACAAAATGTATTTGTGTTTCATCAACTCAATATTGGTCTGCACAATGATATTACCAGGGCAAACATTTTCTTTATAAATTAATTCAATGTTTTTTTGTATGATATCTCTGCTGTTAATATCAATTTTATTCATAAATTCTTCATGACTTGGTTCATTTTTCTTTTTATCAAACTCAAACAAACGAAACATTTCATTGGACCATTTTATCTTAAATTCAGGTAAATCAATCGACCAACTGCCAAGAGAAGCGTTTTTTTCTGCCATCTCCAATAAAGATTGATGGTCTTTTAATTCTTTTTCTCTTGCAATTCTTTTTGTTATATTCCTCAAAACAATGATCATCAAATCTTCTTCGGTGTCATCTTGTATTTTTATAAAGTTTATTTCATAATAAATATCTCCTTCAGCCGTATTAGATATTTTGACGATGACATGTTCCTCTTTATTTACAATATCTAAAAAAGCTAAAGTAAAACATTCATTAATTTTTAAAGGGTAGTTGGTAATTTCAAAAGTAAAAGGAAGATCTTCAATTTTTTTACCTATCAATGTTTTGCTTTCAATTCGGTCAAAATTGACAAATCGGTCGTTTACTGCTAAAATCTCTCTTTCTTTATTGACTATTACTGACAAATCCCGAGTGTTATAAAAAAGAGCTTCAAAGGAAAAATTGCTTCTTTTAGCTTTTTTTTCTAATAAAATATTTTTTTTAAGTAATTCGTTTTTAGTAACTTGTAATTCGTTTTCTATACATGATAAATACAGTAAATTTTTAATTTTTAAGACAAGTATATCTATGTCGAAGGGTTTATTTAAAAAATCACATGCACCAATATCTAATCCTTTCATTATCATTTCTTTATCAGGATATAATGCCGTAATAAATATTATGGGTATGTTTTTTGTTTTTTCATCATTTTTCAAAAAAGTAGCCAATTCAAAACCATCCATTTCGGGCATTTGTACATCCAGCAATAACAACCCATAGTCTTTTTCTTTTAATTTTTTGATTGCTTCATTAGCTGACAAACAATTTTCTGTTTCAAATCCTTTTGCTTGCAAATTTTTAGATAAAGAAATTAAGTTGACTAATAAGTCGTCCACAATGAGTATTGGTAATGATGTAATTGGATTCATCTCATTAATTTTTTTGGTAAATTTTTTCTTTTTTATGTAGGGTTTTGTAAAGTGGCAAACAATCTGAAAAGTCGATATTTTCTTTTTTACCTAATATTAAATAAGCATTGGACTTTAAACTATTATGAAATAATTTCAAAACCCTATTTTGCAGTTTTTGTTCAAAATAAATAAATACATTTCGGCAGATGATTAAATTAAATTCATTAAAACTTTCATCATTTACAAGGTTGTGTTTGGCAACAATAATTTTATTTTTTATATTTTGATTAAAAGTAAAAGTGTTTTCATCTATTTGAATATAATCGTGAGCGTTGGAAGTATTTGTTACATATTGATGTTGATTTAAATAGCTTGAAAGTAAAGCTTTTGGATATTTTCCTTCTTTTACTTTGTTTAAGTTGTTTTGATTGATGTCGGTCGCATAAATAACACACTTATCTAACAAATTATTTTCATATAATAAAACGGCTAACGAATAGACCACTTCACCAGTTGAACAACCAGCTATCCAAATATGCACAGTAGGAAAACTTTCCCATTTAGGAAAAATTTCATTTTTTAAAACAAAATACATACTTGGATCTCTAAAAAATTCTGTAACGTTTACAGTCAATTCATTAATAAAGTACTGCAAATACCCATTTTCAGATAAAAGTTTATTGATAAGTGATTTTACATTAATTTTTTCTTTGGATATAAATCGAAGTATTCTTCTTTGGAAGGAGTTTGGTGAAAATTCGTAAAAATCATAATCAAATTCTTGTTTTAAAACATGTAACAACACATTATATTCCTCCTTTTCAATATGTAAAAATTTTTCAGACAAGATTAATTTAAATAAAGTTGATTAATTAATTCAAATAATTTTTCCATATCAAAGGGTTTTTCAAGATAAGCAAAACAACCATTTTTTTCTAACCATTCTTTTTCTTCTTTTAAAACTCTAGCTGTGAGAACAATTATAGGAATATCTTTAAATTTTTCATTTGTTTTTAATTTGGAAAAGGTTTTAATTCCATTGAGTTCTGGCATTACCAAATCCAATAAAATAATATTAATATCTGGATTTTCACTAAGTGATTCAAGCGCTTCATTCCCATTATAAGCACAAAACGTTTTAAAATCATGATTTCCTAAAATTTTTTTCAATGCCATAACAGACAACCTGTCATCATCAACAATTAGTATCCTTTTTTCTTTTTTCATATCTTTAATTCTCCATTCATAATTCCTCATTCTCCATTCTTACTTACCCACAACCTAATCAAAGCCAGCAAACACAATTCATTTACCGGTTTAGCAAGATAATCAGAAGCCCCTACTTCCATACATTTTTCTTTGTCTTCTTTCATCACTTTTGCAGTCAGTGCGATAATCGGAATATTTTTCCATTGTTCTAATTTTCTAATTTCAGGAATGCTTTCATATCCGTCCATTTCAGGCATCATCATGTCCATCAAAATCAACTCAATTTCAGGATGTTGCTCTAACATTTGAAGTGCTTCTATTCCACTTAATGCCGATAAAACCTTGATTTGTTGCTTTTCCAATAATTTTGTTACAGAATAAATATTTCTGATATCGTCATCTACAACTAAAACACTTTTACCTTTTAAATTCTCATCTTGTTCATAAGTAGATATTTTTATTTGATTAGTATTAAAATTATGTTTTAATAAGGCAAATAATTCTTCTATCAATCGATGGTAACTGTTAACCGTTTTTATTACTATGGTCTCGGCATATATTCTTAAATTCTTTTCATCAACTGGCTTAATATGATTGCCAGTATAAACAATAATTGGAGGTTTTTGTTTGTATTTTTCTTTAGAAATATTTTTCATCAACTCTTCAGAATCTATATCTGGTAAATGTAAATCAAGAATTATTGCATCGATTTTTTGTTGTAAAAAAATATTTTTTATATCTTTTTCATTGTCCGCAATAAAACAAGTAAATGAACTGTTTTCAAGAAAATACTTTAGAGCTAACGCTTGATTTTTATTGTCTTCAACAAGTAAGATGTTTTTGTGTTTAATATCTGTGAATTCAATTTCCTTTTTCTTTTCATTATTAATATTTGTCTTAACTTCTTCATCAAATGGAATATATAAAGAAAAAGTACTGCCTTTTCCTTCTTCACTTTCAACGAACAAATCACCACCTAACAATTGGGCTAATTTTTTGCTTATGGTCAGTCCTAAGCCAGTACCTCCATATTTTCTTTTGGTAGTACCATCCGCTTGTTGAAAGGCGGAAAAAATCAATTGAATTTTCTCTTTTGGAATTCCTATACCACTGTCTTCTACTTTAAAACACAACATTTTATTGTAATGAAACCCTAAAAATTGCACTTCATCTGAATCGATAATGGAGACTTCTAAAGTAATATGACCGTTTTCAGTAAACTTCAATGAATTAGATAATAAATTTTTTAGAATTTGATCTAATTTAAATCCATCTGTTATAATTGTTTCTGGAATTACTGATTTTGGAATACATGTATAAATCAACTGTTTTTGTTGACTTAAAGTTGAAAAAACTTGATCTAGTCCTTTGCATAGTTGCGGTAAAGAAGTTTCTTCAAGTTGTAACTGTTCAAATCCTGATTCAATTTTACTTAAATCGAGAATGTCATTGATAAGGTGTAATAAATTATTTCCCGATTCGTTGATAATTTGAGCAAATTCTTTTTGTTCAACAGTTAAATTTTTTTCATTATTGTCTTGTAATAGTTTGCTTAACAACAAGATTGAATTTAAAGGAGTACGCAATTCATGGCTCATGTTAGCTAAAAACTCCGATTTATAATTGCTAATTTTTTCTAATTCTACGGCTTTATCTTGAATTAATTCTCTTTGTTTTTCTAATTCATGGTTGATGATTAACAATTCTTCTTGTTGAGCTTTAAGTTCTTCTTCAGAAGCCAATAATAAATGGGTTTGTTGTTGTAACTCTTCTGTTTGTGCTCCTAACTCTTCAGCTTGAGATTGAGACTCTTCTAGTAAATCTTGTATCTTATTCATTTGTATTGCATTTGAGAGAGAAGAGGCAATATCAGTACTTAATTCATCAAAAAATTTCAATTCATTAAATGTATAAGGAGTGGTTTTAGCAAGCTCAAGCACTCCAAAAAGTTCATTTTTGTAAATTAATGGCAAAAGCAATAAGTCAATTTGTTCACTTTTACTGATTGAAGTTACAAACGACAGTTTATCTGTTTGATGAGCAGGTAAATGAACTTTTCTTTTATCAACGATAATTTGTCCAATTAAACCTTCATTTTTGGCAATTTTTTGTGGAACAGAAGACGCAGAAACAGAACGACTTTCTATATAAATCAATTGTTCCTTTTCCGCTTTAAAAAGGTAAAAAACAATAATATTAATTTGCGTTTTTAATGAGATTTCATTTAAAAGAATTTTTGCAATTTCTTCAATAGATTTAGCTTCTAAAACGGACTCGTTAATTTGACGTAAACTGCTTTCTAACCATAAAGAATCCTCACTGTTTTTTCGGAGTTGAGTTAAATTATCGCTCATTTTTTGTAATGCAGCACTTAATTTATCATTTTCACTTTTAAGTGGGAACAGAATATTAGGCGTGTTTTTTCCAATTTTTTCAGATTTATTAATAATTTCGTTAATAAATGATATGGTTTCATTAGCACTTACAGCAAGTTCTTTAAGTTCAACAGTATGATAGAGTTTAAGTGGAGTACATTTTTCGCCCTTACTAATTTTTTGAAAAACAGTTGATAGATTTAAAATGGGTTTTGTGAAAGACTTTGAAATAAAATGAGCAAAAATATAGACAGTTAATAAAATAAAACAACAAATCAAAAAAAGAATGTATTTTAATTGATTTAAAGTGTAAAAAGCTTCTTTTGTGCTGATTTGTGTGGACAATATCCAGTTTAAATCTGGAATCGATTGCCATACGTTTAGTACTTTTTCTCCACGAAAATCATTAAAGATTTCAACCCCTTGTTTATTATTTAAAACCACAATAAAAGGAGTTAATTTAAGGTCTTTAAGAGAAATTTTGTTTTTATCATAAAAATTTTTAGGTTTATACAAAAACTCCACATCCTGATCTGCTTTCCTCATTAACAGAACTTCTCCGTTTTTTTTACCATTTTCATCTTCTTCACAAATGTCTTCTAAATGATTGGTTTTTAGAGCCAATTCTACAATACCAGTGAACTCATTCTTGTCATTAGTGATTGCTGCTTGAAATAATAGAACATTTTTGTTTAAACTGGAATCTTTTTCAAGTCCTAAAAAAATACTGTTTTGACGAATAATTTTATTCTTAGGGATAAGTTTTTGCGTTCCAATAAAACAATTTTTACTGCAAAAAATCATTTTTCCAGTGGGATTTCTTATTCCAATATATTCTATTGAAAATTGAGAAGTATCTGAATTTTTGTATGAAATTTCATTTTTTTTGATTTGTTCATGGATATAATTCAAGTGCTTTGAAATTTTTTCTGACAATTCAATGGTATTGTTTTTATTAATTTGTTTTAAGAGGTATGTTCCAGAAATAGTCCCACATTGGTCTTTTCTTAACTCAATGAACATTCGAATTGCGTTTATTTTAGAGTGCAAATTGGCATTAAAACCTTTAATGATTTGTTTTTCTAATGCCTTTTTTGAGTTATAATAACTAAAAAACCCTATTGTTAAGGCACAAAATGTGGTTAGCAATATAAAAAATATCCTTAATCTTTGCTTTATTTTCATATAATTAATAGAGTAGGGAAATATAAAAAAATTATAAATCTAATAAATCCTTATTAAATTTCTACTAAATTAATTCAATTGATTTTAAAATAGTATATGTTATTTGATTTATAGGTATAAATACCTATTTTTTTATGTGGAATGATTAGAAAAAAGATATATAGATTTACTTTGCAACAAAAAATAAGCATGGATTTTTTTAGAAGATATACGGACGAATTTTTAGAAATTAGCAAAGAATATGATTTTGAATTTTTAGAGAGTAATGCACATGCTGTTTTTGCTTTAGATAGTGAATTGAGGTTTATATACTTCAACAAAGCATGGTTTAATTTCGCAAAAGATAACGATGACATCGAAAAAATCATTATTCAATATCCAATTTTATCCCCTTTTGATACTTCTGTTTGTGGAGTTTTAAACAAATTTTATATTGAGGCATTTAAAAAAGTAATTGAGGAGGAAACTGTTTGGCGACACGATTACGAATGTTCTTCAAAAGAAGAGTTTAGGATTTTTCACATGGATGTTTTTCCAATTGCAACTAAAAAGGGATTGATTGTCATCAATAGTTTGAAAAAATCCGAAGCCATAACTCAACATAATTTTAAACCAAACACAAAAGATTACCTTCAAAAAGACGGTTTGTATTATCAATGTAGTAATTGTCGTAAAACACAACACTCAAAAAACCTTCATCAATGGGATTGGATTCCTGATTGGGTAGAAAAATGCCCAAATAACACCAGTCATACCATTTGTCCAATATGTTTTGATTTTTATTGGAAAAACGGGAAATAAAAGTCTTTAGAAAGAGAAACTCTATGCCTAGGGTCTGCTCAAAAAGTGCAAGATTTTAAGCGAAATTGTTGATAAAATCAAGCATGTAAAATGTAAATCAACTCATAAACACTGATAACAAAATGTTTTATTGTTTTTCAGCAGACCCTATTTGAAGATTAAATAGCAGTTTTTTTTCTATAATTCTATATTTTGTACAACTTGAATTACTGATATCCCATTCTATGCAAAAAATTTTACTTGAACAAGTATAATATGTCCATACAGATCCTGTTCATAATATAAATTTTTTTTTTAATGTACCCTTCTCTTTTTAATTAAGTGCAAAGATGTCTATGTCTTTTAAGTTTTTCTCGGCATCATTTTTAATACTTGACAGTCAAACAAGTACATTAAAAAAATAAAACAAAATAGCCATAAAAAACAAAGAAGCCACCTTTTACAAAGTGGCTTCTTATACCTAAAACAAGAAACAATAAACAAGGAGTAGGATGTAGATTGACCTTATTTGGGTACAAAGTTAATGATTTCTTGTCTTTTTTCCAAAATTCCATTTAACAGATGCACGAATATTTTTTGGATTCCAATTCCAAATCACTACTTGTGTTCTTCTCCACAGATAATCAAGAGGATAAACCAAGAAGTGAACAAATCTTGTAAAAGGAATAATTCCGATAATTACAAACGCAGAAATGATATGCACTTGAACCAACCAAGGTGTTTCAGCTACTGCGGTAATGTCTGGATTAAAGGAGAATATTGAACGTAAATAAGGTGTTAAAACTGATGAAAACCAAGAAGACCCCCAACGTACAAAAAACGCTACTCCTAAACCAGATAATATTTGTACAGCTAAAACCGTATATACCAACATGTCCATTTTGTTTGCTACAACCAATAAAGATTTGTTGTTTAATCTTCTTTTGATTAACATCGCTAAACCAAATAAAGCAGCTATACCAAAAGCAAAAGAAGAATATTCTAATATTAATAATCTTACTGGTTCACCATTCCAAGCCAATACAGCTTTTGGAAATAAAAAGGCAATTAAATGTCCGAAAAATATTATGAATATCCCCCAGTGAAACGGTTGAGATGCCCAAAATAATTTTTTCCCTTCTAAAAATTGTGAAGAAAGCGAAGTGAATTGGTACCCTCTTTTAGTGTATCTGTAAATCGAACCAATGATAAAGATAGCAAAAGCAACATAAGGTAAAGCAATAAACATCATATCGTTGATTTTACCTAAATTGTTTTCTAACATATAGACAACCAAAAAGATTAACACTCCAGCGATACCTAAATAAGACATCAATAAAAATGCATAATTAGGAATTTGGTGTGCTGGTTCATGATGACCTAAATGATTAATTAGTTCTTTTGTTTTTCTTTTATAACGATAAAGTAAAAACCCAACAACAGCAATACCAATAAAAATTAGAAAACCAAATTTTGAGAAAAATGGATCCTCTTTTAAAACGCTATCTGTTGAAGAACTCACCGATGAACTTGAAGAGGAAGCTGAAGCAGTTTCTGCAGGAGCACCGGCTGCTGGTGCAACAGATTTTGAATCAATAAAAGCTAAAAGTTCTTTGATTTCATCGTCACTAAGTTGAGGAAAACCAGGCATTGGAACTTTATTAAATTTATTGAAAATCTCCGTAGCATATTTGTCATTTGCTGACAATAAAGCTGCAGGATCTTTAATCCACTTAATCAACCACTCTTCGCTTGCTCTGTCTTTCACTCCAGCCAATCCTGGACCAACCAGCACTTTGTCCGTCAAACTATGACAGGTCATACATAATGAATTAAAGTTTTCTTCACCACTTTTAGCTTGAAGTACTAAAGAGTGTAATAAGAAAACACCAACCCAAACTAAATTAATTGCTTTGGCATAACACAAACGAGACCAAATTTTAATGAGTTGACTCATTTGTTTTGAATGTTTATACTTTTTCATAATCATTATTTTTATTTTTTTGGACTCTCTGGAACAGAACATCCGGTTGAACAATTTTTAATAAAATTTCCTCCTAAAGTTGGAACTATTTTAGGGTCATGATACTTTACACTTTTAAAATCTTCTACAATTATAGCACGTAATGCTTGTATTGCATATTGAAAAATATTTCTGTTTTCTTCGTCAGGCATCAACAAAACTTTTTGTTTTTTCAAACGAACTTTATTTTTCAATTCAATTCTAGCTAAATCAAACTCTTCGAGCATTTTTTCTAACGCTGGTTTAACGATTCGGATGGCAAATTCATCTAAAAAGTTAAGATCTTCCATCTTAGTCATTAAAGTAAGAATATTTGGAAGGTTATCAGCTAATTCATTACCACAATCATTATTTACTTTTCGTTGTTCATCTTTTATTTTAACTAAAAACTCACCTCTTTTGTAGTCTTCAGCAAATAAAACATAACCTAAATCCAAAAAGCAAATGGCTTGTATATGAAAAGTCATACTAAATACTTCTTCTATTTTGTATAAATCTTCCTCTTTGATGTAGTTAAAAAATGGAAGAGCATCCATATAAATCGCAGGATAATTTGCAATCATCAAGTCTTCAATTCTTTTCACTTTTTCTTTATAATCCGAATCAGGATATCTGAAAAGATCTGACAATATGGTATAATGAGCTCTGTTTTTCATAATTTATTTATAATCCTCTTTTTGGTCTTAATTTAAATCCAAAACCTGTTTCACCTTTAGCATCTGCTGTTGATTCTAACATTTCGATAGATTCTTCACGATGAGCTGGAGGAATAACAAATCTTTCTTCAAAAGTTGCTAATGATGTAAGACGATAGATAGCGTCGGCTGTTTCAGGACCAACTTTTGTTTTTTCAACAACACTATTTAATTGTTCTTGATTTAAATCACCAACAGTTGAATTTCTTCTATGTAATTTTACACTTAATAATTTCTCATATACATGAGTAATTAAACGAGTATCTCCATTGGTAAACAAAGAAGCTAAATATTTCATCGGCATTCTGTTTTGATCAATGTTAGGGAACATATCCGTTGTTTTTGTTTGATACAATCCTTTTTCATCTACGTGAGCCATCGCTGGTAACATAGGTGGTACATAAAACAAGTTCGGTAATGTTCTGAACTCAGGGTGTAAAGGCAATGCAATTCCCCATTCTTTAACAAATTTATATACAGGAGATTTTCTTGCAGCTTCTAAAGTGGAATCATGTACACCATTTTTTCTCGCTTCTCTAATCACATTTGGATCATTTGGGTCAAGATAAATATCTAATTGATTAAAGATTAAATCTTTATCGTTAGATGCGGCTACTTGTTCAATTTTATCGGCATCGTACAACATCACACCTAAGTATCTAATTCTACCTACACAAGAGTGCATACATGCTGGAGCTTGTCCACTTTCAATTCTAGGGTAACAAAGGATACATTTTTCTGATTTACCAGTATGCCAGTTGTAGTAACTTTTTTTGTAAGGACATGCTGTTACACACATTCTCCAAGCTCTACATCTTTCTTGGTTGATTAAAACGATACCATCTTCACCTCTTTTATAAAGAGCTCCAGAAGGGCAAGAACCAACACAAGCAGGATTTAAACAGTGATTACAAATTCTTGGCAAGTACATCATGGTCATTTGCTCCAATTGGAACATCGCTTCTTGATCTATTGCATCTAAATTTTGGAAATTCACATCTTTTCTTGCGTAATCAGGAGTACCACTTAAATCATCATCCCAGTTTGGACCAGATTTAATGTCAATTGGTTCTCCAGTAACTAATGAAACTGCTCGTCCAATCGGTTGATCGTCTCCTTCAGGGGCAGTAAATAAATCTGAATATTTATATGCCCAAGGATGGTAATAATCCTCTAAAGTAGGCATGTTTGGGTTGTGGAATATGTTTTTTAAACCTCTAATCCTTCCAGCTCCTTTCAAAGAAACGGAATCACCATTTTTTTCCCATCCACCTTGGTAGATTTCTTGGTCTTCCCATTTTGTCGGATAACCAGTTCCTGGTTTGGTTTCTACATTGTTCCACCACATGTATTCTGCTCCTCTTCTATCTGTCCATACGTTTTTACAAGCTACGGAACAAGTATGGCATCCAATACATTTGTCTAAGTGGAAAACCATTGATATTTGTGCTCTTACATTCATGATATATGAATTTTTAATATTCTGTTTTTACTAATTAATATTCAACTACATGCATTTTTCTAACCAATACATGGGTGTCTCTGTTTACACCTACCGGACCCCAATAATTGAAGTGGTAAGAAAACTGTCCATATCCACCACACATTAAATTTGGTTTCAAATGGACTCTTGTAAAGGAGTTGTTCATCCCTCCTCTTCTTGGTTCACCATTTTTCCCTCTTCTAATTTGTGATTTTGCAATGTTATACGTTCTCTCAACAGCGTGATAAACGATACATACACCTTTAGGGATTCTAGCACTGACACAGGCTCTTGTTACATAAACACCATGGTCATTGTACACCTCTACGTGGTCGTTATCTTTGATGCCTAATTCAGCAGCATCGCCTTCACTCATCCAACATGGCTCATTACCTCTTGACAAGGTTAACATTCTTAATGTATCACCATAAGTAGAGTGAATATGCCATTTACCGTGAGGAGTTAAACAATTTAACATTTTTGCTTGACCATCATTTACCGTTTTTCTTAAATCTCCATAAGCTTCTGGTGTTGGTGATGGTTTGTATGTAGCTAGATTTTCACCAAATGAGATGTAAGCATCATGATCTAAATAGAAATGCTGTCTTCCAGTTAAAGTTCTCCATGGAACAAGATAATCAACATTATACGTATAAGCAGCATAAGTTCTTCCGTCGTGCATTAAACCAGACCAAAGTGGAGACGAATTGTATCTTTTTGGTTGAGCTTGTAAATCACGATATTCCATCTCGATTTGTTCATACCCGTCACCAAGTTTTGCGATTTCTTCAATTCCAATTAACTCTGCCATATTTTCATAACAACGTTTTGTTAATTTGCCATTTGTTAATGTAGATAATTTAAGAATCGCATTGATTGCTTCCACATCGTCTTTAACTGATGGATATTCTTTACCATCGTTTAAACGTATTACATGTTCTTTGTTTTCAAGCATTTCATCATATACGTCTGCACATTTATAATGATTTCCATGAGCACCAAGTCCATTTTTAGCAACACCATCTCCTAAAGTGATAAATTTATCGTAAATTTTCGTATAATCGCGTTCTTTAAAGACGATTTTATGCATTGTTTTACCAGGGATTGGTTCACATTCTCCTTTAGTCCAATCTTTTAAACGAGGTTGTGTAATCTCGTCTTTAGAGTCGTGAGTTAACGGCTGGTTAACCACATCTAACATTGGTTTTGGTAGATAATGAGCCGCCATTTCTTGCACTTTTTTAGCCAATCCTTGGAAAATTTGCCAATCTGTTTTAGATTCCCAAACAGGAGGGATAGCTTCAGAAAGTGGGTGTATAAAAGAGTGCATATCCGTTGAGTTGATATCTGCTTTTTCATACCAAGATGCTGTTGGTAAAACTATATCAGAATATAAAGCTGAAGTATCCATACGGAAATTGATGTCAATCACCAAATCCATTTTACCTTTAGGAGCTTCTTTTCCTTTATAAGAGATGTCTTTTACTATATCACCAGCTACTTCATCTGCAATTTTGTTAGTATGAGTTCCTAAATAGTGATCTAAGAAATACTCATGACCTTTTGAAGAAGTACCAATAGCGTTTCCTTTCCAAATAAACCATACTCTAGGGAAGTTGATTTCTTCATCTGGATCAACAATTGAATGTTTTAAATCTCCAGATTTTAATTGTTCCACAATATAATTACGCATTTCATCTTCTGAAGTAGCTCCACTTTTACGTGCATCTTCAACAATATCAAAATTACGTTTGTTGTATTGAGGATAATAAGGCATCCAACCATTTCTAACCGCCATTACTGCCCAGTCTGCAGAGTGCATTCCAGCGATTTTATTATCTGGTACGGAATTGTAATATTTTTGGTTTCCATCGTATCTCCACTGACAAGTATTGATATAATGCCAAATAGGTCCTTGTTGTAAACGTGGAGAAGTATCCCAATCTTTAGAACTCATTATAGTTGACCAAGAGTCCATAGGTGCTAATTTTTCTTGACCAACATAGTGGTTCATACCACCACCGTTTTTACCGTTACAGCCAGTCAACATTTGAGCCATAATTGCAGAACGATACATTAAGTTTTCGTGGAACCAGTGGTTAATACCTGCACCAACGATAACCATACAAGCACCTTTAGTAACCTCAGCCGTGCTTGCCCATTCACGAGCCAACTGAATTACTTCTTTTCGGCTAATTCCAGTGAATATTTCTTGCCATGCTGGAGTATAAGCTTGGTCTTTATCGTTAAAGTCAGCTGGATATGCACCTTCTAAACCTCTTCCAACTCCATATTGAGCCATGGTTAAATCATAAATAGTTGCTACAGCTACTTTTTCACCATTTTTGTTTTTGATGTAACGAACAGGAACGCCACGATTAACGTGTTTGTTCAAACCAAATTCAGTAAATTGAACTTGTAATACTTCGTCTTTTTTATCAATAAAGGTCAATTCAGGATCATATTCAGTTCCTGTTTCTCCATCATTATATTTCAAATTCCATTTACCTTTTTGATCTTGCCAACGGTAACCCATAGTACCCATTGGAGAAACCAATTTTCCTGATTTGGTATCAAAGTTTAAGAATTTCCATTCTGGATTTTCTACGTTTTTAAAGCTATCTACTTCATCAACACGCATCATTCTTCCTGGCACAAGATTGTCACCATCTTTCTCAATTTTTACTAAGAAAGGACAATCTGTATATCTTTTAACATACTCTATAAAATATGGAACTTGTCTGTCCACATGGAATTCTTTTAAAATCACATGAGTAACTGCCATCCAAAAAGCTCCATCTGAACCAGCATGAACAGGAATCCATTGATCAGCATGTTTGGCAACCATACTAAAGTCTGGTGCCATAACCACTGTTTTTGTTCCATTATGTCTAGCTTCTGAGAAGAAGTGAATATCTGGTGTACGGGTCATTCCTAAATTTGCACCCATAGATACAATAAATTTGGATTTGTACCAGTCAGCACTTTCACATACGTCTGTTTGCTCACCCCAAATTTCTGGATAAGCATTTGGTAAATCACAATACCAGTCGTAGAAACTCAAGTTTACACCACCCATTAACTGTAGATATCGAGCTCCAGAAGCGTAACTCAACATTGATTTTGCAGGAATTGGAGCAAAACCTATAATACGGTCAGAGCCATATTTTTGAACAGTGTAGATGTTTGAAGCAGCGATAAGCTCTATCACTTCATCCCATTTTACTCTTCTAAAACCACCTTTTCCACGAGCTTGTTGGTATCTTCTTCTTTTGGTATTATCCGCTTGAAGATTTGCCCATGCTTTAACGGGATCACCTCCAGCTTTTTCTTTTTCTTCTCTAAACAAATCCAATAAAGCACCTCGTATTATTGGGTATTTAACACGAATAGGGCTATATAAATACCAAGAATAAGAAATCCCTCTTTGACAACCTCTTGGCTCATAAGGAGGCACTTCTTTATTAAATTGAGGGTAATCCAATTGTTGCATTTCCCATACTACTATACCATCTTTTACATGTATTGCCCAAGAACAACCACCCGTACAATTAACTCCGTGAGTACTACGTACTACTTTGTCGTATTGCCATCTATTTCTGTAAAATTCCTCCCATTTTCTTGTTTCCGGGGAAATTATATCTTCAATCCAACTCATAATTTTTACAATTTAAAGTGTTTAATTATTATTAATGTTTTGCATCCCATGCTTTCGATTGACGGCTGAAGATGTCTTCTTTTACCATGTTTCTTTTTCGTTTAAACCAAATTAAACCAATCAATACTAAAATGCCAAAAAACCCTCCTATTCCAGCCATCAACATTGTGTCGTAACCTTTAGAAGCATTTTGACCTGACTTAGTATCGTTCACATACTTTAAAAACTCAGCCAATGACTTTCTTTCTTTTTCAGTTAAAGGATTGTTTTGATAAGAAGTCATCATCGCTGGAAACGAAGGAGCCATTAACCAAGCAGAGACACCCTCTCCCATTCGGGTGTACACGTCGGTTAAATCTTTAGCATACAAACCTCCATTTGCAACTTGAGCGTTGTTTACTGAATGACAAGAAATACAAGAGGGACCGTCATTTTCAAATCGAATTGAACCCTCAAAATATTGTTTACCTGTCGCTTCACCAGCTGTCATCGATCTTGAACCACTATTCGCTAACACATTCTGTGTCAATAAAATAAAAGTCAAGCACGCACCGATAAATAATTTTTTTGATAATGCCATTTTTTTCATTTTGTGCTATTTTATAGTGCAAATTTTTAAAGAATACAGACTTTATAATATGATTTAAATCATATAAATTAGAAAATGCTACAATAAAGAATCAGTCTAAATAAAGATAAGAGATTGAATACTTAAAATTTTCTCGACATAATTAAAAATTACAACAACGAAATTCAGATTATTGACTCTTGTAAAGTTTTTACAAAAATTTATTTAAAAAAAATAAATCTTAATCAAAAGATTTTTTTTCATACTAAGTAAAAACATTGTATACACGGCCAACAAAAGAGTTTACAAAATTTTCTTGCTCTATATAATATGGTAAACTTAGTTTATTAGATTAATTTTGCAAAAAAACAATTTATGAGTAAGAGAAATTGGATAAGTATTAAGGTGTATAAAGACATTCAATTTGAATTTTTTGAAGGCATTGCAAAAATCACTATTAATAGGCCAAAGGTGTATAACGCTTTTCGCCCTGAAACAAATATGGAAATGTTAGACGCAATGAACATTTGCAGAGAAAGAAATGATATTTCTGTCATCGTTTTAACTGGATCAGGGGATAAGGCATTTTGTTCAGGTGGTGACCAAAATGTGAAAGGAGTGGGTGGTTATATTTCTGAAAATGGTGTTCCTCGTTTAAATGTATTGGATTTACATAAAGCAATTCGTTCAATGCCTAAACCAGTCATAGCGATGGTTAACGGTTATGCTATTGGTGGAGGTCATGTTTTGCATGTTGTCTGTGATTTAACTATTGCTTCTGAAAATGCTCTTTTTGGTCAAACCGGACCAAAAGTGGGCAGTTTTGATGGTGGTTTTGGCTCCTCCTATCTTGCACGCCACGTAGGACAAAAAAAAGCCAGAGAAATTTGGTTTTTATGTAATCAATATACAGCTAAAGAAGCAGAAGATATGGGAATGGTGAACAAGGTTGTTCCTTTAAATCTTTTAGAGGATACTACTGTTGAATGGTGTAAAATAATTATGAAAAGAAGTCCATTAGCTATTAGAATGATTAAAAGAGGATTGAACGCTGAATTAGATGGGCAACAAGGAATAATGGAATTAGCAGGAGATGCAACTTTACTTTACTATCTAAGCGATGAAGCTCAAGAAGGAAAAAGAGCATTTTTAGAGAAAAGGGATCCTGATTTTCAAAAATATCCAAAATTTCCCTAATTAAATGGTATTGGGGAAAAAGATATTATTCATTGGTTTTGGTGAAGTTGGGTCATTGTCGGCTTCTTTGTTTAACTCTTTTTTTACAAATTGTCATTTTTTTATTTATGACATCCACCCGAGTATTGAGGGGAAAATACTTGATTTTTCGCATGCTTGTGTGATGAATTCAAACCAATGTACTAGATTAAATCAGTTGTCTTTATTGGACATGGATTATATCGTTTATACTGCTGGATTCTCAAACCAATATGGAATGCCAAGAAGCTCAGTTGAGAAAGAAAACAAGGAGTTAATCAAAACACTTTTTAATGATTTAAAATTAGATTCCAAAAGTTACTTAATTACTGTTACAAATCCAGTAGATAAAGTTACAAAGTGTTTGATTGATGTGTTAAAAGCACCATCACAAATAATAGGAACGGGGACATCTTTAGACACATTTAGGTTAAAATACATTCTTTCCTATAAACTAAATGTAAACCCCAATGACATCACAACTTATGTAATTGGCGAACATGGACAAGGAATGATTCCTCTTTGGTCAAAAACATTTATCAATGGAAAAAGTGTTTATGATTATTTTAATGAAACACAATTAAATGAATTAAAGGAGGAGTTAATACAATCTGCCTCACAGATTAGGAAAACAGAAAAAGCAACAAAGTTTGGTATTGCAGAAAACATCGTGCAAATTGTCAAAGCGTTGCAAAACAATGAAAAAACAGTTTTATGTCTTTCTATTGAGATAACAGAAAGTAGTATTGAATTGAGAAAAAGGGCAACATGCGTTGTATTGAGTTATCCTTGTGAAGTTCATTCAAATCAAATAAAAATTTCTACCGATTTTGATTTAAATGAGGAAGAGGTTAAACAATTAAACAAATGTATCGAAGAAATGTATTTAGCTTAATTAAGGTCTGCTGAAATAAAATAAAACATTTTGTTATCGAAGTTTATTAGTTGTTTTATGATTTTTAATGCAATGGTTTAAGCAAAATAATAGATAACTTCGAAATATATTTGGTTTTAGAAACAAGGCTGAAAATCAAATCTTGACAATACAATTTAAATTTTTGGGAAAAGCTTTAGGTAGTCATTTAAATTTTTTCAGCTTTAATACTTTTTACATATATAGACCGTTAAAAATTATCATCTATGCTGCCTTTGGCAGTGTCAATTTTACCTACGATGCTTTTCACTGAATGTGGGACAAATTGTGGTAAAATTGTATTAGCATTTTTTATTTGCTTTCAAGTTTTTGTATCAATTTGATGTTTTCTTTTTCAATTTCCGTTAAAAAATTGTCAACGTTATTGTATAGAGCTAAATACCATTCTTGTTTTTTAAAATACAACTCCATTTCACCACCTGATTTAAAGATAAATCCATATCGAGCATAAATTTCATTACGCATTAGCTTTAAGTCTGATTTTGACATTTTTCTCAATTCTTCTGAGTTTAACTGTCTTAATGAAGCTTGAATAAATTTTCCTGAGAAATAGTCAGCTACAGGATAAGATTTAGTTCCGATTTCATATTCACCATTTTGTGTTAATCCACTCCATGAATTAAATACTTTTAAACCCTTAATTTTTTCTTTTCCATTATCATAAAGAACAAACTCCCCATTTGTTTTGTCTGAAAAGAAAAGGTTTCCTTCAATTCTAACATTAATTAAATTTTCATAATGTATTATCCACTTTTTTCCGTCAAGAGTCCAGTTGCCATTTTTAATTTGAGCACAACATCTATCATTCTCAATAATCAATATAAAATCGGATTCCATTTCCGAATCCCCAAAATGATAAACACATTGATATTCAGACGATAATTCAACTATCCATGGGGCTACTTTTGAATTGTCTATTTCATCAAAGCCAATTCGCTGTCCAAAACCTATTATTGGAATTAGAACAGAAATCATATAAATTACTTGTTGTTTAATTTTTCTCCTTTTTTAATAGTTTTATTTCTTCTATTATCTTTTTTTCTTCTCCTTTTGAAGCTATGTTTTTTCTCAAGGTTTTTTCATAATAAAAAGTGGCTTTGCTTTTTTGTCCTTTTTTCTTATAATAATCCCCTAACAATTGATAAGTTAAATACAACTCACTGTTAGATTGAATAAATCTTTTTTCCTTTTCTTTTGATAAGGCAAACTCCTTTCCTAAAATTAAATAAGCTTGAATTTCTTTTTTGATTTCTTGAAATTCTACAAATTTTTTATAATTATCTGATTGTAGAAACAAATCTGCGGGAAGTTCTTCATAACGGTCATTTTTTTTGTTTTTGAAAATACTGTCCAAATTGTATGAAATAAATTTCCCTAATTGATACGGTTTTGTGGAAATCCAACAAATCTTACGTTCTGGTTGAAAAACAATACTATGATGTGCTATCATTTGATTAATTGCTCTAGGATTTCCCATTCCTAAAGTGTCTTCTTTGTAATCTTTTTGATCTCTTAATACATGAATGGCATCAACTACAGAAAATTTTTCTTTTTCACTTAATAATTGTTTTAATCGTTCGTACCTGTATCTAGTATCATTATTCTCATAATTGATTTTATTTTCTTTGCGTTTGGAAAGTTTTTTTGATTGATAATGATTGGTACAAATGGTTTGATTGTCATTACTTCTATACACTTCTGTAGAATTAGGTGTTTTCTCAATTATTATTATTTCATTGTCATTTTTAGAGCCAATTAACAAACTTTCTGAAACAAAAACTTCTCTTTTTTTAGCAATTTTAATCGCTTCTTCAACGTTTGAGCAATATTGTAATATTTCTCTTGCTAAAAGTGAAATGGGCATTTTTGCTTTGGTAGGCAAATCTGATTTAGCTGCATTAATTGTAATGGTCAGTCCTTTTTCATTTATTCCCGAGGCAACCCCTATAAATCCAGCCCATGAATAACTCGCAAAGGCATATCCTTTTGTTGGTTTTATAAACAACATTAATTTATCTTCCGCAAACTCATCACCGACATAAAAATCAAAATTCCTTCCTATTAATAATTGCCCATCTGAAGATTTATCTTTTTTTAATCCAAATGATGAACAAGCAACCACTCTATAATCTGCCAACGCATGTCCGATATCATGTGCTGCATGGTAGTTTAAAATTCGAGAAAAAGGAGTGGAGATATAGTTGTATTTTTTATCGAAAGAATGACTTATGCCTAACATTTCTTGTTGGTATTCAATAGGTATGTAGCTAATTAAGTCTCTATTAAAAAACCCAATTAATAATCTTAAAAAATGTTGCCATACAGAGCCATGAACTATACGATCTATTTGATTTACAAAATGTTTTTCTTGCGTTTGTATCAACTCTTTAGACAATTCTCCATAAATTTTACCTCTTTGATAAGGAGACCCTTCTAAATACATTTCCCAAACACCATAAGGATTTTTTTTAAGCCAGGAATTTCCGATTTGAAAATGTCCTTCAGCATTTATTTGTCTTGCATTAATTTTAATTTCATTGAAACTTGGCTCTTTTACTTGAGAAATCCAAATTAAATAAATAAGAAATAGAAATAAGATAGAAAATATTAACTCTACAAATAAAATGGATATTTTTAAAAAAGATGTTATTCCCTTTATCAGAATTTTCATTCTGCAAAATAAAGAAATTTAAAGCAATATTATTAATCTACTGTTTATTGAAAAACTCAAAATCGGTTTTCACACGATAATTTAATACTTTAAAAATAAAAATTTGATTCAGAATCTCTATGATAAAGTAAAAATAAAAACATTCATATTTAATGTGAATTTTTGGCATTTTTATTTGTAAATAAAGAAAATTGCCTACCTTTGCACCCAAATTAAATTTCTTTTACATGAAAAACAAGATTTTTTATACTTTTAAATCATTGTTAATCAGCTTTTTATTGATATTTTCTTCCTTTTATGTAAGTGCTTCTGATTCCAGTGAAGAAAAATTTAATGTAGGGGAAATGATTATGCATCACATTAAAGATGCACATGAATGGCATTTATGGGGAGAAGGTCATTCAGGAACATCAATTTATTTACCTGTAATTGTGCTTAATAATGGTCTTCAAGTTTTTTCATCTTCTAATTTATATCATGGCACTGAAGTGGAGGCAGTAGATATAAAAAGTGGCAAAAAAATTACTTATCTTAAAGGTGAAGGTTCAGCTTCAAATTATGCTCTTTATCACGAAAAAATATACTCTTTAAAAAATGGTGACCTACAATTTGAAGATGGTCATGTTCACAATGCAGTTACTCCAATTGATTTTTCTATAACAAAAAATGTTTTGTCCTTATTTTTTGGTTCGATAATTTTATTGTTTATTTTTATTTCCATAGCAAGATTTTACAAAAAAAACGGAGCGGTTGCACCTAAAGGATTAGCTAAGTTTATTGAACCACTAATAATAATGGTAAGAGATGACATTGCAAAAGCAAATATTAATCACCACAAATATCAAAAATATGTGCCTTACTTATTGACAATATTCTTTTTTATTTACATAAATAATATGTTAGGTTTAGTTCCATTTTTACCAGGGGGAGCTAATTTAACAGGAAACATTACGGTCACTTTATTTTTAGCATTTTGTACTTTACTTGTAACGGTATTTTCAGGTAATCGAAATTATTGGGGGCACATCTTTTCTACACCAGGTGTTCCATACGTTTTATTACCAATCATGATTCCTATAGAATTGGTAGGTATTATTACAAAACCATTTGCCTTGATGATTCGTTTGTTTGCGAATATTACAGCAGGTCATATTATTATTTTAGCTTTAATTTCGATAATTTTTATCAATAAAAACCTTGCTTGGGGCGGCCTGTCTGTTCCTATGGCGTTATTTATTTCAGTTTTGGAATTGTTGGTGGCTTTTTTACAAGCGTTCCTGTTCTCATTGCTTTCAGCATTGTTTATTGGAGCTGCGGTGGAAGAAGCACACCATTAATAAATGTGTAACTTTTAATATATAAATAAGATGTACGGAAGTATAGCAGCAATCGGAGCGGGTCTTGCAGTTTTAGGTGCAGGAATTGGTATTGGTAGAATTGGTGGTTCAGCGATGGACGCTATTGCACGCCAGCCTGAAGCTTACGGAAAAATTCAAACAGCTATGATTATCGCAGCGGCGTTAGTTGAAGGTGTTGCTCTTTTCGGTGTAGTAGTTGGACTACTAGGACTTGAAACAGGAGTAAAATAAAACTTAAAATAGCCGTAACGGTTGGTTGCGGTTATTTTTTTTAAATTAAAATTGATTAAATATGGATTTGATAACCCCTAGTATTGGCTTATTATTTTGGACAGCTTTAGTATTCTGTATCTTACTTTTTATTTTAGCTAAGTTTATATGGAAACCTATTTTAAAAGCGGTCAATGAACGTGAACAAAAAATTGCAGATTCTCTTGAATTAGCTGAAAAAACTAAAGCGGAGATGCAATCTCTTCAACTTCAAAATGAAAACTTGTTAAAAGAAGCCCGAGCAGAAAGAGATAAAATTGTTAAAGATGCACATCAGATTGCTTCAAAAATGGTAGATGATGCTAAATCAGTAGCAAAAAGTGAATCAGCTAAAATTATTGCAACGGCTCATCAGGCCATCGAAATGGAAAAAACAGCTGCAATGCAAGAGCTGAAAGATCAAGTAGCCGTTCTTTCTATTCAAATAGCTGAAAAAATTATCAGACAAGAGTTATCATCTGATGAAAAACAAAAAACATTGGCTTCAAAATTAGCTGAAGACATTAATTTGAATTAGTAAGATGAAAGCAACAAAATCAGCAGCAAGATACGCTAAAGCACTACTTGAGCTTTGTATAGAAAAAAATAAAGTTGACAATGTTTCTTCTGATTTAAACGCTTTTTTAACTGCCTATCAATCTACAAGAGATTTTCAATTGTTTTTAGATAATCCAATCATAAAAGCGGAGAAAAAAATAGATATTTTTAAAATTTTGTTTCCAGATTTTTGTGATCTCACCTCTCTTTTTATGCAATTAATTTTTAAAAATAGACGTGAAGGAGCATTGGCACAGATTGCACATTCTTTTATCTCTCAATTAAAAGAAAATCAAGGAATTATACCTGTAACAATTGTTTCTGCTTCCAAATTAGATGATAAAACTAGACAAACATTAACCTCAAAATTAGCTTCGGCTTTAAAAGGTAAATTAGAAATAGAAGAAAAAATTAACGAAAATTTAATCGGTGGATTTGTCCTACAAATGGGTGATACTCAATACGATGCTTCCATATCGAGTAAATTAAGAAATTTAAAAGTAAGTTTAACTAAATAAAGGCGAAAGCCCCACAAATAAAAATTAGTATGGCAGACGTAAAACCAGCAGAAGTATCTGCGATTTTAAGAGAGCAATTATCAGGATTCAAATCTGAAGCTGAATTGCAAGAAGTTGGTACTGTTCTTCAAGTTGGAGATGGTATTGCAAGAATTTATGGATTGACAGGTGTTCAATACGGTGAGTTAATAGAATTTGACGGTGGATTACAAGGAATCGCATTAAACTTAGAAGAAGATAATGTGGGAGCAGTACTTCTAGGTCGTTCAAACGAAGTAAAGGAAGGGGATACTGTAAAAAGACTTGGAAAAATCGCCTCTGTAAATGTAGGAGATGGTTTAGTAGGTCGTGTTGTAAATACAATCGGTTTACCTATTGATGGTAAAGGTGATATTTCTGGAACTTTATACGAAATGCCGATAGAAAGAAAAGCACCTGGTGTTATCTTTCGTCAACCTGTAAATGAGCCTTTACAAACGGGTATCAAAGCGGTTGATGCGATGATTCCAATTGGAAGAGGACAAAGAGAATTAATTATTGGTGACCGTCAAACTGGAAAAACAACCGTAGCAATCGACACGATTATCAATCAAAAAGAATTTTTTGACAGAGGAGAACCTGTTTTTTGTATATATGTTGCCATAGGTCAAAAAGGATCAACCGTTGCTGGTATTGTGAAAAAATTTGAAGATGCAGGAGCAATGGCTTATACTGTTGTTGTAGCTGCGAACGCATCAGATCCTGCACCAATGCAGTTTTATGCACCTATGACAGGAGCAGCAATAGGTGAATATTTTAGAGATTCTGGTCGTCCTGCGCTAATTGTGTATGATGATTTATCTAAACAAGCAGTAGCTTATCGTGAAGTGTCTTTGTTGTTACGTCGTCCTCCAGGTCGTGAAGCATATCCAGGTGATGTTTTCTATTTACATTCTCGTTTATTGGAAAGAGCAGCAAAAATCATTGCGGACAACACAATTGCTTCCCAAATGAACGACTTACCAGAATCATTAAGAGGCATTGTTAAAGGTGGTGGTTCTTTGACCGCGTTACCAATTATTGAAACTCAAGCGGGTGACGTTTCCGCATATATTCCAACCAACGTGATTTCTATCACTGACGGTCAAATATTTTTAGAATCTGATTTATTTAATGCAGGTATTCGTCCCGCTATTAATGTTGGTATTTCTGTATCACGTGTAGGTGGAAATGCTCAAATCAAATCCATGAAAAAAGTTGCGGGTACTCTTAAATTAGATCAAGCTCAATATCGTGAATTAGAGGCCTTTGCTAAATTTGGTTCAGATTTAGATGCAGCGACCAAATCAGTTTTGGATAAAGGAGCTAGAAATGTGGAAATCCTTAAACAAAAAGAAGGCGACCCTTATCCAGTAGAAAAACAAATTGCTATAATTTATGCTGGAACAAAAGGATTGTTACAAAAAGTTCCTATCAATAGAGTAAAAGAATTTGAAACAGAATATTTAAACTTTTTAGAAGCTAAACATTCTGACATTTTACTTCAATTAAAAGCAGGAAAATATACTGATGAGGCAACAGATTTGTTAACCAAAGTTGCTAAAGAAATTGCAGATAAATATTAAAAATGATAAGTTATAAGTTAAAAGTTGAAAGTTAAAAACAAGTAAAATTTTTTAACTTTTAACTTTTTAATTTTAACTTTTTAATTTATTTAAAATGGCAAGTTTAAAAGAAATACGAAATAGAATAACCTCCGTAGGTTCGACAATGCAGATAACCTCTGCTATGAAAATGGTGTCTGCAGCTAAATTAAAAAGAGCTCAAGATGCTGTTGTTCAGATGAGACCATACGCCAAAAAATTAAAAGACATTCTTGAAAATCTTAGTTCAAGTTTAGATATTTCTGATAATGCTTTTGCAATTAATAGAGGTAAAAATAATGTACTAATTGTAGCCATTTCTTCAAATAGAGGTTTATGTGGTGGTTTTAACAACAATATCATTAAGAAAGTTAATGAATTACTAAAGGGTGATTTTTCTTCATCAAACGTAAATTTGCTTTGTCTAGGTAAAAAAGTAACCGATGCGTTTAGAAAAAGTGATTTTCGCATTCCGAATTCTGAAGTTGGTGTGGATGATATTTTTTCAGACTTAAATTTTACAAACTCTTCTACTATTGCATCTCGTTTAATGGAACAGTTTTTAGAGAAAAAATACGATCATATTGTACTTGTTTACAATTCTTTTATTAATGCTGCAACCCAAGATATTAAAGTGGAAACTTTTTTACCTGTTACGCCAACAATTTCAGAAAATGGTGCATTGGGAGATTATATTTTTGAACCCTCTCAAGAAGAAATAGTTAAAGAACTTATCCCAAAATCACTTAAAGTACAATTTTATAAAGGATTGTTAGACTCCAATGCCTCTGAACATGGTGCAAGAATGACAGCAATGCATAAAGCAACTGATAATGCTAGCGAATTACAAAGAAATTTAAAATTAAGTTATAATAAAGCTAGACAAGCTGCTATTACAAATGAAATTTTAGAAATAGTAGGAGGAGCTGAAGCTTTAAATAATTAACTAATATCTCTTTTCTTTTAAAACATTATTTCCATGAATAAATACCAAGTGCTTATTGTTGGTGCAGGAACTTCTGGTTTGATGTTAGCACGTGAATTAGGGAAAGCGAAAATTAAAACTCTTTTGTTAGAGAGGAAAAGCGATCCACTTTCTTTATCATTTAAAACTTTAGGGAGTTTTATTAATTTAAAATCCTTTGATTTATCTGAAAATGTAATTGCTCAACCAATTTCACAAGTAACATTTTATTCAAAACATTTCAAAAGAATCTTAACTGGAGAGGGATTAATTCTTGATAAATATCTTTTACATAAAGAACTTTTAGAAAGTATTGATACAAATTATGTTGAGATAAAAAGTGGTATAAATATTAAAGAATGTTCATTAAAAAATGATGGACAAATTCTTTCTGTAATTGACAAAGACGACAAACATTATTATTCTGATTATTTTGTTGATGCCTCTGGAATAAATGGAGTTTTTAGTAAAAAATTTAATTTACTACCTAAAAATCCTGACTTAGCCACTGGCGTAGAATATAATGTAAAATATCTTGGTAATCCAAACGAAGCTCATCTTTTTATTGGTAAATCTTTTGAAGGGGGTTATGCTTGGATTTTTCCCTTAAAAAACAATAGAGCCATTTTTGGATTCGGTACTTTTGGTAGTAAAAATTTAAAAAATCTAAATCAACAAATGGATTCTCTTTTTTCCATTCCAAAAATAAAAAAATTAGTTGAAAAAGACAACAACATAAAAGAAGGTGGAAGTATACCTATTACTCCAGTACTTACAAATTTTGTTCATAAAAACATCCTTTGTGTAGGTGACTCCGTATCTCAAGTAAATCCAGTTGTCGGTGAAGGGTATAAATTTATTTTTGAAGCAGCATATATGGCTAAAACCGCTCTTTGTGATGCAATAGAGAGCGACAACATTGAATTACTCAAAGAATATGAATTGAACTGGCGTAAAAGATTTAGTAAAACTTATGCTTCTGCTAAAAACACTCAACAAAGAGTTTTTAAATATTCTCAAAAAGATTTACTTGTTGACTTTGCTGTTTTAATGCTAAAATTCAAAAAAGACGAAAAAGTTTTAAAAGTCTTGTCTGGTGAATATTCTAATTAAACATGCTATTTGAAGTCCAAAATAAAATGGTTTCTTCTGAAATATTTAGTCGGTATTTTAGTTGTGATTATAAGATGTGTAAAGGGGCTTGTTGTGTCGAAGGAAATGGTGGTGCTCCTATAAACGAAGACGAAATGGGTCTTTTAGAATTACATTTAGATAAAATTTTACCTTATATTCATCTTGAAGGAAAGAGAAAAATTGAAAAAGATGGATTTTTTTATTCTGATTGGGAAAATGAAAAAGCAACTCAACTAGTCCATGGAAAAAACTGTGTCTTTTCTCAAAAAACTGAAGAAGGTACAATAGTTTGTGGAATTGAACTTGCTTTTTTGAACAACAAAATACCTTTTAATAAACCTATTTCTTGTCAACTCTACCCTATTAGAGTGCAGAATTTAAAAAACGGAGCGGCTTTAAATTATCATGAATGGGACATTTGTAAAGCAGCTATTTTATTAGGCGAAAAAAACAAAATTCCCGTATATCAATTTCTTAAAAATGCCATTATAAATGCTTTTGGTGAGGAGTTTTATAAGGAATTGGAATTAATAGATGTAGAGTGGCAAGAGTATAGTAAAAAACCCCCTAAACAGTAATATTTATTTTAATATCTAATGAGGAAAGGGCTTCCTTATATATTTCCCATTCTTTTTTTGTAGTGTCAAACCCAATTTGAACTTTTTGGTTAATTGTTTGTTTGCAGATTTCACCTTTCATTTTTTTTAGTATTTTCATAACTTCGTTTAACAAATGGTAATCAAAATCAAAACGTAAAGCAATACGTTCTTCTAAAAGTACTTTTTTTGCATTTTTAACAGCTTCTTTGGCTGATGTTTTATATGCCGAAATTAAACCACTTTTTCCAAGTAATGTACCACCGAAATAACGTACTACTACAATTAAAACATTGCTTAATTTTTGAGATAAAATTTGATTAAAAATGGGATTTCCTGCCGTTCCACTTGGTTCGCCATCGTCATTAATTCTATGTTTTCCTTTTTCAAAACCTATTTTCCAAGCATAACAAAAATGCCTTGCTTGTGGGTGTTCTTTTTTTAATTTAGAAAGAATTGGATTGACATCTATTTCATTAATTATCGGAAAAAGATAGGAATAAAATTTACTTCCCTTTTCTTTATATATTCCAGTAGTTTGCTTTTCTACAGTATAATATAAAGATTCCATAAATCAGAAAAGTTGACTTAAATTAGAAGTAAATAATTTAACGGCTAAAGCCAACAATATGATTCCAAAAACTTTTTTTAATATCGAAATTCCTGACTCCCCCAAAACATTTTCGATTTTTTTACTTGCTTTTAAAACTAAAAAAATGAAAATACTATTAACAAAAATGGCCAACACAATATTGATGTACTGATATTCTGCTCTTATTGAAATTAGAGTTGTCATAGTTCCAGCTCCAACTAAAAGAGGGAAGGCTAAAGGAACAATACTTGCTGTTTTTCCACCAGCATTGTCTTTAAACAAATGAATACCTAATATCATTTCTGCACTCATTGCAAAAAGCAAAATTGAACCAGCAACAGCAAATGACTGAATATTTACACCGAATAAATGCAAAACACTTTCTCCTAAAATTAGAAAGCCAATCATAATAAAAAAGGTGACATATCCTGTTTGTAATGGTTTTAACTCTCCTGCTTGTTCTTTAATTCTTAAAATCATAGGAATCGAACCAATCACATCAATCACAGCAAAAAGTACCATCGTCGCTTTAGAAAATTCAACAAAATTAAAGCCAGAAAAAAATTCAATTATTTTCATTATTGCTAAAGTGTTTTTCTATGATTTGTGGGAAGAATTCCATTTCTAACAAATGTATTTTATGTTGTAAGGACTCCGGATTGTCTTCTGCTGTAATTTCTACTTTTTCCTGAAATAAAGTTTCTCCATTGTCGTATTTCTCATCTACAATATGAATGGTAATACCACTATGTTTTTCTTTGTTTTGAATAATTGCACGATGTACAAACATACCATACATTCCTTTTCCTCCATATTTTGGCAATAAAGCAGGATGAATATTAATAATTTTTTGAGGGAATTTTTGGATTAAGTCTGAGGGAATTTTTCTCAAAAAACCAGCCAAAACGATGCCTTGAATTGAATATTCCTCCATAATGTTGGATATAAAATCTTTTTTATCAAGCTCGTCATTGGTGCAAATAAATACGGAAACACCCAATTTGACAGCTTTTTGAATTACTGGTGCATCCCATTTATTGCAAACAACTAATTTTATTTCAATAAATTCATTTTCTTGAAAATATTGAATAATATTCACTGTATTACTGCCAGACCCAGAAGCAAAAACGGCTAAATTATTTTTTTTCACCTTACAAAATTAACAATTCACATTGTTTAAAACTTAAAATGATTAAAAGAAAATACTCCTTATGAAAGGAAAAACAAATCTATGGTATAATAAGTGTTTTTACTTCTTTTGTCTGTGCAGAAAAATAACCCAAACAATTCCCACTAAAATTGTTTTTTGGATTGGCAGGTATAGATCCTCCTGTTCCTCCACCATTTTGTGCTAAAGCAAAAAAATATTTATACACATTGTTATCGATGCAATTCATTTCAATACTTAAAGTATCTTCACTTTTAAACTCTCCTCCAAAAATTGGTTGTAAGATTTCAACCCCATCAGAATATTGATCGTCTTGTAAATATATACCCTCAACCCTTTCGCTGTTTTGATAGAGTTTAAAAAGATAATAATTTTTAACATTAGGAGTATCCATTCTACGTGGAACAGGATAATAATATTTATCTGAACCAAATCCAAATTCTTCTAATGTTAAAGAATCAATTTTTACTTGATTAGGTATTGTACTATGTGCTGTATAAGTATTTCCATTCCAATTAACCTCTAAAGTATAAGTCCTACCTTCTACCCCTAAAAAATCAACGGTTTTATAGACTCCCTCAGAAAAATAGGTTAAAACTTGATTGTTTCCTTCACTGTCCCACAATGTAACCTGTGCATTGTCAACAAAAGGAAAAGTTCCAGTGTCTCCAATTTTAATGGTTTTGCTTATTTTTACTAAATGCTCTTCTTCACCAGAAACAACTATACCTTCGATAACAATTTTTTCTTCTTCATCGTTTAAGTCAACTTCTATCACTTTTTCACATGAAAATAAAAAAAGTGAGCTTAAACAAAAAATTTTTAAAGTATTAATCATTTTATTTGAATTTAAAATTATAAGTAATGGCTGGAACTAATCTGAACAAAGACAATTGAACGGCTTCTGTTTTTTCAGGGTTGTCTTCGTTTTGTTTAAAATTAATTACATAAGCGTTTTCACGAGCATAGACATTGTAAATAGAGAAATTTAAACTGCTTTCAAATTTTTCTTTGTTTTTCAAATTCCAAGTTAAGCCGAGATCCATTCTGTGATAATTAGGCATTCTTGATTCATTTCTTTCTGTAAATGAATACTGTGTTTGTCCATCCACTTGATATTTCCCTGAAGGAAAAGTGACGGCGTTACCAGTATAAAAAACAAACAAACAAGAAAGTGAAATTTTTGGTGATAAGTCGTAGATAACAACAAGAGATAAATCGTGTGTTCTATCTTGTCTAGCATTGTACCATTCATTATTATTAATCCCCTCTATTTTTCTTTCTGTTTTTGACAAAGTATATCCAAACCAACCAGAAAGTTTTCCTATCTTTTTCTTGATAATAAATTCTATTCCATACGCTCTTCCAATACCGTATAGCAGTTCTCCTTCTAAGATTTCATTTGCATTAATGTCTGCTCCATTTCTAAAATCAATTTGATTGTACAATTGTTTGTAATATCCTTCAATATTAAGTTCGTATTGGTTTTCTTTTAAATTTTTAAACCAACCCAAAGCCAATTGATCTGCCATTTCTGGTTTTGTATTAAGTGATGTTCCCATCCAAACATCAGTAGGTGAAGAAGTAGAAGAATTAGACAATAAATGAATATATTGAGCATTTCTAGAATATGCTAATTTTATTGAAGTATTTGTATTTACTGCATAACTCATAGAAATACGTGGTTCGGGAACAAAATAGGTTTTCTGAAAAGAATTGTTTTTTAACAATGTAGTGTCTTTTACTTTACCTTCTTCATCATAAAAATAATAATTATCTCCATTTCCTAAAACAGAAAAAGCACTTAAACGTAAACCATAATTTATTGTAAACGATTCATTTAAAGACCATTCATTGTTAATATATGCAGCGTATTCTAATGATTTTGATGGTTTTTGATTATTGAAGTTTAATCCTGCCGTTGATTCAGCTTCAATTTGACCGGGAGTGATTGTGTGATGGATTACATTTAAACCGTATTTGATTTTATTTTTAGTGTTTAAAAAATACTGGAATTCTTGTTTAAAATTAATATCTTTAATTCGAGAAACAATATTAAAATCAACATCACCACTTTTAATCATGATTTTGTAATCGTAAGCACTGTAAATCAATGAAGTGTTTGAAAACAATTTATCACTGATGACTCTGTTCCATCTTAATGTCCCTGTTGCATTTCCCCAAGAAAAACCAAAAGACTCACCTACTCCTAATACATCTCGACCAAAATAACCAGATAAATAAAGTTTGTCTTTTTTAGAAATCTTATAATTTAATTTTGCATTTAAATCATAAAAAAACAACTTATTGTCTTTAAAATCCTCATTTAATTTTAAGAACACATCGGCATACGTTCTTCTACCACTTAATAAAAAAGAACCCTTTTCTTTAACGATTGGTCCTTCGACAGCAAGTCTAGAGGCAATTAGTCCAATACCACCTCCAACATTAAATCTTTTATTATTTCCTTCATTCATTCTTATATCTAATACAGAAGACAATCTTCCGCCAAAATTTGATGGTTGATTTCCTTTATAGATAACGGCATCTTTTATGGCGTCAGAATTAAAAGTAGAAAAAAAACCAAGTAAATGAGAGGCATTATACACAGGGGCTTCGTCTAATAATATCAAATTCTGATCGGCAGCCCCACCTCGGACAAAAAAACCTGAATTTCCTTCTCCAGCACTTTTCACGCCTGGTAATAATTGTAAGGTTTTAATAATGTCTTTTTCACCAAACAAAACAGGTATTTTGGCTATTTCTCTAGTATCTAATCTTTCAACTCCCATCGTAGATTGACGGATATTTTCATCTTTTTTAGCAGTACTAACCACCACCTCTACCAATTCTTGTGTTTTGTCTGTTTTTACAGGCTCTAAAGCAATATCCAATTGAATGTTTTTATCTAAGGAAATTTCTTTTTCAATAGAAGTAAAACCTAATGCATAAATGACTATTGTATAGTCTCCTTCGGGCAAACTGATAGAATAAAAACCATATTCATTAGATCTTGTACCAAGATTTTGTCCTTTAACTTTTACAGAAGCTGCAATAATTTCTTCTCCTTTATTGCCATCTTTAATATTTCCACTTATTGTAAACTTGTTTTGAGCAATACTTGTCAATGAGATACAAAAGAAAAATAATGTGCTTAAAACTTTTTGTTTTCTTGTTTTCATTTAATAATAAATTGAAAAGTTTTTACATATAAACTTTATACGACAAAATTAACGCAAATTTGTTACATATTATTATTAAAAATCAATTCTAAAAATAGGATTAAAAAAAGAGATACAATGTATTTATGATGGTTATTACTTTTAAAAAAGTCAATCGCTAGCTGTTTCTCCTCCACAACTTGATCCTGCACCTGCAGTACATGCATAACAATGTAAACCAGTTATAATTTCTCTTTTTAAAAGAATTTCTTTCTCAATGTTTTTAATATGTTGAGCGGAAGAATTTACTTTTAAATCCAGCATTTGATTAAAATCACAATCGTATAAAAATCCGTCCCATGAAACAGAGAGAGTGTTTCTACACATAGTATTTTCAGCAGCTTTCGGATTAAATGATTGTAGAAGTTTTTCCATGTAATGGCCATAATTTCCAGAATCTTTTAAATACTGTAAAAATCTATTAATGGGAACATTAGTTATAGTAAACAAAGAGGAAAAGTCAATGCCGTATAAATTTTTCAATTTAATTTTAAATTCAGACTCCAAGGCTTTTTGATTTCCTGGAAGAAATGCTCCCGTTGGATTATAGACCAAATGCAATTTTAATGCACTATTTTCTTTGCCGTAACCAATTTCGTTCAATTTTTTTAGAGCCGAAATACTTTTATCAAACACGCCTTTTCCCCTTTGAGCATCTGTTTTAGAAGGTAAATAATAAGGTAAAGAAGAAATAATTTCGACTTGGACCTGTTTATAAAAATGAGGCAAGTCATAATATTTTTTATTGGCTTCAATAATTGTTAAATTACACCTAATCAAAATTTTAACTCCTTTATTAAAACATTCTTCAACAAACCATCTAAAATTTGAATTCATTTCTGGAGCCCCACCTGTAATGTCCACCGTTTTGCATTGTAAAACATCTAAAGCGTTTAAACAATATTGCATGGTATCCATGTCCATTATCTCTTTTCGATGAGGTCCGGCGTCCACATGACAATGTTTACAAGTTTGGTTGCACATTTTACCGAGATTCACCTGTAAAATTTCTATATTTTTTGGCAAATACGGATTTAAACCATGAAGGTCTAATTGTTTAGAAAATTTTAGAAACATTATAGTATTACATTGACAGTTCCTTAAATTTATTCATCATTTGAACACCATGTACTAATGTAGCACCTCCTCGAATAGCGGAAGCCACATGAACAGCTTCCATTACTTGGGCTTCATCACAACCTTTTTCTAATGTATCTTGAGTATAAGCATCTATACAATAAGGGCATTGAATGGTATGGGCAACGGCTAAAGCAATTAATGATTTTTCTCTTTCTGTTAATGCACCCTCTTTAAAAACCTCTCCATAGTAATCGAAAAATTTTTTTGCTAAACGAGGTTCAAATTCACCAATTGAACTAAACTTTTTAAGGTCTTCTGGATTATAATATGTCTTCATTTCTTATTTGTTTGAAAGGCAAAAATACAAAACTATCGTGTTTACTTAAGCGTTTAAAAATCGATTTCTGTTCAAAAACATTAAAACATGTTCTGTTTTAGTATGCAAATCGTTAAATTGTACTAATTTTGAAAAAGAGTTCATGTCATGAGAGAATTTTTAGCTTTTATTAAGCGTTTTCAAATTTTTTTATTTTTTGTATTGTTACAAGGAATTTCATTGAGTTTTTATTTTTCCAATGTAAATTTCCCTAAAAGTCAATACCTTACTTCCGCTTCTAACATTAATGGATGGTTGTTTTCATGGGAAAAATATTTTACGAGTTTATTTGATTTAGGCAATCAAAACAGACAATTACAAAAAGAATACGCTCATTTAAAAGAGAAAAATCCAGTTAGTTTTCATCAAATTAATCGACAATACTATAAAATCGAAGATACATTATACAAACAAAGATATAATTACATATCAGGAGAAATTATTCAATCTGGATGGGCAAAAAGAAATAATTATTTTACTATAAATGTTGGAAAAAAACAAGGTGTAAAGAGAGGCATGGGGGTGTTTTCAACAAAAGGAGTGGTGGGAGTTGTAAGTATTGCAGGAACACATTTTTCAGTAGTAAAATCACTTCTTACGGAAAACATCAACTTAGATGTGATGAATATAAAAACAGGAGCGTTTGGGATTTTAAAATGGGACGGAAAACATCCAAGATTTGGTACTATTTATGGTGTTTCAAACGACATTAAATTAAAAAAATGGAGCGAAATTGTTACAAGAGGAGAATCAGGAATCTTTCCTAAAGGGTTAAAAGTGGGAAAAATTGCAAAAATAAAAGCAATAGAAGGAAAGCCACTTTGGGAAATTAAAGTACTGTTTTCAGAAGATTTTAGAACCACCCAATATGTGTTTGTAATCAAACATTTAATGCAAAATGAATTGGAAGAACTTATAAGAAAAATCCCACAAGATAAAGTAGAAGATTAATAATGAATATCATAAGGCATATTATACGTTTTTTTTTAATTGTTTTAGCCCAATCTTTTTTGCTAAACCAAATTGAAGTTGGTTTGGGAATACAATGGATGATTTATCCTTTATTTATTTTTTTATTACCTATAAAAACTCCTATATTTTGGTTGTTGTTTTTGTCTTTTTTATTAGGAATAAGTATTGACATTTTTAGTAACACTTTTGGTTTACACGCTTCTTCAGCCGTTTTTATTGCTGCAGTTAGAAATTATTGGTATCAATTAATAGAATCTAAAGAAGATTTGGAAGAAATGGAAGAGTTAAGCATTTCTCAGTTGGGATTTTTTAAAATCGCAATATTACAAGGGTTTTTAATATTATTACATCATCTTTGGTTTTTTAGCTTTGAGATGTTTAAATGGACAGAATTTTTATTTATCATACAAAAAACACTTTTAAGCATGCCTTGTTCTTTAGCATTGATTGTGATTATTCAAAAAATATTCTTTAAAAAGGTTCATTAATGCTCTCCAATAATCGCAAATACATTATACAATTTTTTATAATATTGGTGGGTGTTATTTATTTTTTTCGACTTTTATACATGCAAGTTATTGATGAAAGTTGGGCTTTAAGAGCTCAAGAAATTGCTGAAAAAAGAAAATTAATAACCCCTCCAAGAGGAGTGATGTACGACCGTAATGGAATTAAAATCGTCAGCAATAAAACCTATTATAATTTAATGATGGTTGAAGCAGAAATTAAATATTTAGACACAAATAAATTAGCAAAATTATTGGGTTGGACTCCTCAACAAGTTAAAAACCGTTTTTATGAATTAAGAAAAGGTGAAGGAACATATTATAACAAGCACACACATAAAAGAACTTCTAATTATCAAAAAGTAAGACCGTATGCCTTTGTAAAAGAACTATCTCCTGAAGAAATTATTAGAATCGTTCCACATTTAGATGATTTCCCTGGTTTTTATGAAGAAGTTACTGATATGAGAACCTACCCTTATCCAAATGGAGCAAATATTTTAGGGTATTGTGCTGAGGTAACGCAAGAAGAAATTAATAAGGACAAATTTTATCGTCCTGGGGATAATATCGGAAGAACTGGAGTTGAAAAAGTTTATGAAAATGAATTAAGAGGAAAAAAAGGAGTACATTATATCGTAACTTCCGCCTTAAATAATGCTATTGAACCATATGCAGGTGGAAAATTTGATACTACTGCCAAACAAGGACCTGAATTAAGGCTGGGTGTTGACATTGAATTACAAGTTTTTGGGGAAGAATTAATGCAAAATAAAAGAGGTAGTATTACTGCGATTGAACCACAAACAGGAGAAATTTTAGCCATGGTGTCGGCCCCTAGTTACGACCCAAATAAATTTATTGGTAAAAGAAATATCACCGAGAACTATCCAAAATTGATTAATGACCCAGACAAACCACTATATCCTAGACCTTTAGCAGCAGAATATCCACCAGGATCTTCACTAAAGTTAGTACAAGCTCTAATAGGTTTACAAGAAGGGGTTATAACTGTGAAATCAGGTTTTCCTTGTAACAAAGCAATGGTTGGCTGTCACAATCATCCTATGGCTACTGACATTATTAAAGCCGTTCAATATTCATGTAACCCTTATTTTTATTATACAGTAAGGCGAATTATTCATAAAGGGCGAAATAAAAATTTTTATCGTGATGCTGAATTGGGATTAAATGTTTGGGCAGAATATATGAATAGTTTTGGACTTGGAACAAAATTTGAAACAGACATTTTCGGTTTAAGAGCTGGACTAATTCCTAATTCAAAATTTTATGACAAATGGTATGGTCATCATACTTGGGCTTTTAGTACCATTCGGTCAATTTCAATCGGTCAAGGAGAAGTAAAAATAACACCTTTACAAATGGCAAATATTGTCGCTATTATTGCAAACAGAGGATGGTATTATACTCCACATTTTGTTAAAAAAATTGGAGAGGACAAAGCAAAAATTGAATTTTTAAAAAAACACAAAACCATGGTTGAAGCCATTCATTTTGACCCGATTATTGAAGGAATGAGAAGGGTTGTTAATGAAGCTGGTGGAACTGGTTCAAAAGCAAGAATGAAAGATATTGTTGTCTGTGGAAAAACAGGAACAGTTCAAAATTCACAAGGAGAGGATCATTCTGTGTTTATAGCCTTTGCCCCAATGGATAATCCTAAAATTGCGATTTCTGTGATTGTGGAAAACGCGGGTTGGGGTGGGTCGTGGGCCGCTCCAATAGCTCAATTGATGATAGAAAAATATTTGAAACGGGAAATTGAAAATAAATTAAAAGCTCAAACTATTAAAGAAACCAATTTGCTCAATGTTAAAAAGAAAAAAGACAAATATACTATCCATTAACTCAAATGAAAAGAGAAGAAACATTATATAAAAATTTGGATTGGAGCTTATTAATAGTTTTATTTCTACTCTTAATTATGGGCGTTGCTACAGTATATTCTGCTGCATACAATGAAAAACATCCAAATTTATTTGATTTTTCTCAAAAATATGGAAAACAGGTCTTATGGGTTATTTTCTCTTGCTTTTTAGGATTTTTAGTCTTTTTAATCGATTCAAGTATTTATAGAAAATTTGCTATTCCTATTTATATTTTTTGTATCTTATTGTTAGTTATTGTTTTGTTTATGCCAAGTGTAAATGGGGCTCATGCATGGCTGGGAATAGGAAATTTAGGGATTCAGCCAGCTGAGTTTACTAAAATTGGAACAGCAATTGCGTTGGGAAGTTATTTAAACAAATGGAACCCAAAAATGCAGAACAGCAAAACAGTCATTATTTCAAATTTAATTTTACTCGTTCCAATGGGTCTAATATTATTACAACCAGATGCTGGAACATTTGTGGTTTTTACATCATTTTTATTTGTATTGTACAGAGAAGGGGTAACCTATGATCCATTAATTTTAAGTTTTGTCAACCTTTTACCAAAAGTTAAATTTAAGGAGACTTGGATAGGAACACATTTTATTCCAATATCCTTTGTGTTAATTGTCCTCTCACTCACCACATTGGTATTAAGTAGAAATTTAATTTCTTTACCTTTTTTTCCAAATGTTTTTATTTCTGGAGTTTGGGGCGTAATTGTCTTTTTATTTTTACTTTCCTTAATTTTTCTATGGATATTAAGAAGAATTTCAGCAAAAAGAGAAAGAAAAAAAGTTAATATCATTGTTTTATTAGGTTTTATTTTATGTTGTAGCTTATCTATAACCGTTAATTATGGATTTGAAAGTTTAGCCTCTCACCAAAAAGAAAGAATAGAATTGTTTTTAGGTTTAAAAGAAGACCCTGATGGCGAAGACTATAATCGAAATAGAGCAATGGCGGCCGTTGGTTCCGGAGCTTTAACAGGCAAAGGATATAAGAATGCCAGTGTAGCTAGCGTTGAAGCAAATCATGTTCCTGAAAGTGAAACTGATTTTATTTTTTGTCCATTTGCAGAAGAATGGGGTTTTGTTGGAAGTGCACTTCTAATCGCTTTGTATTTATTCCTTTTGTTAAGAATTATTTTTCTTGCTGAAAGACAAAAATCAACCTTTAATAGGGTTTATGCTTACTGTACGGCAATGATATTATTTTACCATTTTGCAATTAATATTGGAATGAATATTGGTTTCGCTCCTGTAATAGGAATTCCTTTACCCTTTTTTAGTTATGGTGGTTCGTCTTTAATGTCATTTACAGTTATGGTATTTATTTTATTAAAATTAGATAGTCAAAGAAACGATATGTTGATTTAATCGGGTTTTTGTAAAATTTTTTCATTTTTTTTTCTTTGATAATTTTTAATAATTGCGTTAGCAAACACGATAATTATTATAAAAACAGCTCCAATATAAAAAGAAGTGTTTAACAAAGTATGTTCATTCAACAAGATTACAGCTAGAATTATAGTATAAACTGGCTCCATGTTTATGCTTAAAGATACGGTATATGAACCTAATTTTTTTATTATATCAATAGTAAAAAGAAATGCTAAAGAAGTACAAACAATACCCAAAAACAATAACCAGTAAAAATCTCCCCAACTCATATCAAAAATGGATAAGTTCATTTTATTTTGAAAAACAAGAATGGTCGTAAGGACTAAAAAACCACTTAACAACTCATAAAAAGTCAATGTTCCTGAAGAAATATTTTGAACTAATTTTTCGTTCAACACATTAAATCCAGAAGCACAAAGAGCAGAAAACAATCCATAAAACAAAGCTTCATATTCAGTCGCAGAAAAATCATTTGATACAAAATAAATTCCATAAATGATAAACAAAGCCATCAAAAACTCAATCCATGAAAATTTCTTTTTTAATAAGAGGGGTTGCATCCATGTAATGTGAATGGTTGCAGTAGATAAACATAGGATTCCTAAAGAAGCTGTGGACAATTGTATAGATTTATAAAAGGTTAGCCAATGAACTAAAGCTAAAATCCCTGTAAATACGGTTAAATAAAAATCCTTTTTACTTTTTATTATTTGTATTTTTTTGAAAAAAACTAGATACAATCCTAAAGATAAAAAAGCAATCAATAAACGAAACCAAACAAGCACAAATGCTTCTAAATGAATCAATTTGCCTAATATTCCAGTAAATCCCCAGATAAAGATGATTAGATGAAGGAAAACATGTGTTTGATATTTTTTCCACATAAAGAAAGACAGCCAAAATTAGCTGTCTTTTTTAATATAAGTGTGTTTTATTATTGTTTATTTAAAATAGAAGTAGAAACTCCGTCTTTAGAAACAATTTTTAGGAAATAACTACCTGATTGAACAGTAGATAATGAAATAGTATTTGATCCTATTGAAATTATACCTTCTTTCACAATGTTACCATTCAATGAATAAATCATATAAGTAGCATCAGAATTCCAATTTACAGTAAATTCTTTTTCAAAAGGATTTGGTTGTGTTTGATTTTTAAATAAAACAGGATTAAAATTTAAGTTCAAAAATGCATTCCAAATCCACCTTTCTTTTGAAGTTGAAGAATAATTGTTGTTTTCCCAATTATAAGCATTTGCAATAATCGGTAAATTATTCAAATCATAACTAATTACAATTTTTCTATTTATTTCATCTCCTATTTCGATAGATTCGATCATGTTATTATTCTCATCATAAGTATAAAATATAACATAACTTGAATTATTATAATTCTCTTCTATAATATTATCAAATTCATTATAAGTATATTCAACTTTATATTCCTCTTCCCAATTATTAAAATTTACATTAAAATTATCTTTTTGAATACTTGACATTTTATTTCCAGAATAAGTATAAGTAAATCTCATTATATTTACCAACGCAGTGTCTAAAAGTTTTTGAGTTAATACCTCAACAACGTTATTCCCTTCATAAGTGTATAAAATTTTTCCTGAAGTTAAAGTTATAGGAAATCCATCCATTGATGTAATAGTTGTAATTCTTTCAGATAATTTTGAATCATAATAAATAAATTCTTCAACGCCAGTTTTTGAAAACCATGTATTCATGGATGGTGAATATACTGAATCAGTATAATATATTTGATTAATTGTATTTAAACTATTATATAATACATTAGTTGCTAGAATTTTTTTAGAAGACTCTGATATGTAATTATTAATCAATTTATTATAAGTTATAATGTTGCTGTTTAAGTCATAAAGAAAGAAATATTTAATTTCATCTGCTAAAATCCATGAGTTACTAGTATTACTCCAAAAATAATAAACATCCTCTAAAAAATTTCCATGATCATTAATTATACTTGAAGTTATAGAAATGTTTTTCCAATTATCTCCATATAATTCTTGATAAATAACATTTGAACCTCTAAAAAGGTTGTCCATTGGTTTTTTTGGTAAAGTATATGGTTTTGGGATTGGATCTGTAAAATCATCAATAGAGTTAAAAATTTGAGACGAGGTTTTTCCAAAAATATTTATTATTATTAGAAAAAATATTGAAAAAAATATTTTCATAAATATATAATTATTTTTAAAACAAAAAAGACAGCCAAAATTAGCTGTCTTTTTTAATATAAGTGTTTTATTATTGTTTATTTAAAATAGAAGTAGAAACTCCGTCTTTAGAAACAATTTTTAGGAAATAACTACCTGATTGAACAGTAGATAATGAAATAGTATTTGTTCCTGTCGAAATTTTACCTTCTTTCACAATATTTCCATTCAGTGAATAAATCATATAAGTAGCATCAGAATTCCAATTTACAGTAAATTCTTTTTCAAAAGGATTTGGGTAAACAGTTACATTTTCTAAAACCACATCAAATAAAGAAGCTCCACTTGAAGTAGCTTGTACTATATTTGAATACGCTGAGTTTCCAGTAGTGTTATACGCCAACACTTTATAATAATAAGTTGTTGCATCAGGAAGATTAGTATCGTCATAAGTAGTTGTGTTGGCAGCTGTTAAATCAGCTAACAAAGTAAAGTTTGTACCATCTGTACTTCTTTCAACTTTAAAACCAGTTTCATTGTCTGCATTGTCCGTCCAAGTTAATCTTAACGTTTGATTAGCTTTAACAGGTACAACAACTAAATCCGTTGGAGCATTTGGAATACTTAATGAATCAGAACCATTACAATCTTCATCTATTCCATTGTCAGGAATATCAGTTGCTCCTGAGTTAATAGATATTTCGGAATCATTACAATCACTACCCATAGTAATAAGGATGTATCCAATTGGTGGCAAGTCTCCCATACAGATAGTTTGAGTTCCACTGTCATAATTATCACCGTCGTAATCTACAAAAACTGCTACATTTTGATAAACACTAGGATCATTATCGTCACAGTCAGAGACACTATCATAACCGTCACCATCTGCATCAATAGTTGTTTCGTCTCCACCAAGACAATCGTCATCAATACCGTTGTTTGGAATTTCTGTAGCCCCTGGATTTACATTTGAATTAAAGTCATCACAGTCAATCCCAAGTGAATTTAAGCTATAGCCAGAAGGAGGAGTTGTGCCCATACAAATTAAAGCTGTTCCATTGTCATAACCATCTAAATCATTATCTATATAAACGGTTAGATTTTGAAATACATTTGGATCATTATCATCGCAATCAGAGGTATTATCATGACCATCCCCATCATTATCTACTGGTGAAGAAGTTGCGTCAGACCCATTACAATCTTCATCTATACCATTGTCAGGAATATCTGTTGCTCCAGGATTAATTGCAGCATCATTATCGTTACAATCAGAACCTAAAGTATTTAGGATATATCCAGAAGGTGGAGCAACTCCCATACAAATTGTTGAACTTCCATTGTCATAACCATCAGCGTCAACATCAATATATACTGTTAAGTTTTGATAAACATTTGGATCGTTATCGTTACAATCTGAAGTACTACTTACTCCATCTCCATCTAAATCAATTATTGGATTTGGATCTGACCATAAAGTTCTTTCAAAAGACTCTGTTTCATAGCCAGTTCCGTTCCATGCATAGGAATAAGCAATCTCAGGCATATTATTTGCATCATAAGTTACCTCAACTTTACTTTTAACCATTGCTGTTCCATCAAATTCATCAATTAATACTTCTGAAATCTTGTTGTTGGCATTGTAAGTATAAGCATGAGTGTCACCATCGAAATCACCTGTAGAAACTCTGTTTTGAGCATCATAAGTATAAATGGTGGTGCTTTCAGTTTCCCAAGCACTAATGTCGGTATTATAAACAGTTTTAGTTATGTTTGTCATATTATTTCCTGTATAAGTAAATGTAAGTTTTTCATCATCAACCCAAGTGCCATTATCATCAGCTTGAGTTAACTCTTCTATACAATTATTACCATTATAAGAATATAGTTTTTTGCTTACAGGTATTGAGATTCCCATATAAGAATACATGGTTGTACGTTCTGAAAGTAATGACCCAGCATATACAAAATCATCAGTGCCATCAAGTGCAAACCATGAACCATTTGCTACATCATACAACGAATCAATAAATACAATTTGAGTTAATTGATTACTACCATTATAAGTCATACTAGTAGCAACTCTTTTCATTATATCACCAGTAGATAAATCGTTATAAGTTCGAATAAAAGAAGTTAATTTATTGCTGCCATCATATGTGTAAGTAAAAGACAAATCCGTTTCACTTAATTCCCAAGCAGAAGAAGTAGAATTCCATGCATAAACTTTCATTTCTGTGTAATTACCCTGTGCATTTTTAGGATTAGAAATTTTTTCCACATTTGTCCATGTTGAATTGATTAAATCTTGATCCACCACACTTGGATGACCTAAATACAAAGTATTAAAAGCGTTCGCAGGTAATACATAAGGAGTGGCAATTGGATCAAATACTTGCATAAAATCCAATTCTTGAGCCGTTGTTTTTCCTCCAATTAGCAGAGTAAATGCAGATAAGATAAGTAAACTTTTTTTCATAAAATAATTTTTAAATTTCAGCAAAGGTAAATAAAAATTAATCAATATACAATAAGTCAAATACCTTATTTTTTTCTTAATTGAATAAATTCTTTGATTTTGTCATTTTCAATTTGTACATGTAAGTCGTAAAATACTATTTTCCATTGTTCGCCTTCTTTCACGACCACCCCGCTCCCTCTACAAGATTCCATCCAAGTAGCAAGCTCCTCGTCAAACCATGCCACCTTTCCATCTGACGAGATGCTCCATGTTCTGTTTTTTGCTTTGAAATCCCAAGCTTTTCCTCTGTCAAAATAAGGTTTAGAAAACTCCATGAATTCTTTTTTATTCCACCTTTCATTTGGTGCGGTTCCAATAAAGATTGAATTTTCAGACATTAAATCAAAATAATCATTAAAACGAGCATCTGAAGCAGCTTTATGCCAACCATCTATTATTTGATTTAATGTGTCTAGTTGCCCATAAAATTGATTCAGCAAAAAAAGAAATGTAAATAAAACAAGTGTTTTCATTGTTAAATCCTTTTTAATTTTTTACCCCTTCTAAACTTAACAAAAAGACAAATTCTCTTGCTATTTCTTTCCTTGAGTTTGTTCGTCCACTTCCTCCACCATGACCTGCATCCATTGAACATTCAAACAATAAAGGATTCCTGTTTGTTCGACAATCTCTAAGTTTAGAAACCCATTTTAATGGTTCCCAATATTGTACTTGTGAATCATGATATCCTGTTGTGATATACAATGCTGGATAATTCATTTTTTTAACTTGGTCATAAGGGGAATAAGATAACATATAGTAGTAATGTTCCTTATTTTCAGGATTTCCCCACTCTTCGTATTCACCTGTTGTTAAGGGTATTGTCTTGTCTAACATCGTTGTAACGGCATCTACAAATGGAACTTGTGCAACCACACCTTTCCAAAGGTAGGGGGACAAATTGCAAATAGCTCCCATTAATAATCCCCCAGCACTACCACCCATTGCATACACCTTGTCTTTATTTCCAAACCCTAATAATGGCAGTGATTCAGCACAGGAGATAAAATCAGAAAAAGTGTTTTTTTTCTTTAATAATTTCCCATTTTGATACCAGGTTTCATTTTTCTCTTTACCCCCACGTACATGTGCATAAGCAAAAATAAAGCCTCTATCAAGTAAACTTAGTCTAGTTGCACTAAAAACAGGTGAGAGACTCACTCCATACGAACCGTAGCCATATAATAAAAGAGGTGCATCTTTAGGATTTGTGTTTTTTGAATAAACCAAAGAAACTGGGATTTTTTCTCCATCATAAGAAAGAATTTCTATTCTTTTACTGATGTAATTATTTGGTGAAAATGACTGATCTATTAATTTGTTTTCAAAATAAACGCTCTGTTGCTTTTCTTGAACATGATATTTTAAATATTTATACGGTGTAGTCATTGATTGATACGCAAAACTAAAATACGGCAACTCGTAATCAAATTCTTCAACCTCATCTATTGAATACAACTCTTCTTCAAATAAAACTTCATGCCATTGTTGAATTTTATATTCATAAATCAAAAAACCATCTAAAGCATTTTGACGATATTTACAAAGTAAAAAATCTTTATTTGAAGTGATGTTTTCTATTTGTCTTTCAGGATTATGTGCAAGGAGTTCGACCCCATTTTGGACTTGATCAAGTGATGAAAAAGTTAAAATTTTATTGTTTTCAGCCAACTTATTACTTAATAAAAAGAAAGTATTATCGTTTTCTTCAAATTGGTATAAATGACCTTGTTCTCTTTTTAATAGAATCTGAAATTCACTACTAGGATTATTTGATGAAAGATATAATATTTCTGTTGTTGTGCTACTTTCAGAATGAATTAAAATGTGTTTTTTTGAATGGGTTTTATAAATGCTCAAAGAAAACTTTTCGTCTTTTTCTTCATAACAGAGTATATCTGAATCACAAGGTGTACCAAGAATGTGTTTGAACACTTGATATTCACGCAAAGAAATGGTATCTTTTTTAAGATAAAAAATTGTTTTACTGTCGGCCGCCCAAACAAACGAACCATCTGTGTTGTTAATAATGTCATTTAAATATTTACCTGTTTTCTCCTCTCTAAAGCGAATGGTGTATTTTCTTCTCCCAACAAAATCTTCTGAAAAAGCTAATATTTTTTGATTAGGGGAAAGTTCTAAATACCCATTTTCGTAATAAGACTGGTTTTCAGCTCTTTTATTTTCATTAAAAAATTCTATTTTCTTTTTATCAGATAAAATTTCATACAAAATTGGATAATCTAGCTTTTCGATGTATTTATATTGAAAAGTTCGCCCATAAATTTTAAAAGGTGCTTCTTCTTCGTTTGGATTAATTCTTTGTTCAAACTCCTCTAATAATTTGTCCTCTAATGATTTATACTTATTAAAATAATGTTCTGAATATTGATTTTCTTTTTCAATAAGGTCTAGAACCTTTTTGCTGTCTCTTTGATTCATCCAAAAATAAGGGTCAATCCTTTCATGACCATGTATAAGAAGGGTATGAGGAATTTTTTCAGCAAATGGTTCCTTCATTTCTTGACAGAGACTTAATAATGGAAAAAATAGATAAATAAATGATTTAAAATTCACTTAAGAGAGGTAAAAAACAACTTATTTGCTGTTATGAGCTTTTTTCTTCTCTTCTTTAATTTGAACGAATTTAACTTTTTGAGCATCGTTTAAAATAGACTTAATATTTTTTTCTCTTTGAGAATAAATATCAGTCAACTTTTGTTTCTTTTCCTCTTTTGGAATAGTTGGATTTGATCTAACTAAGTCTGCTTCATCAAAAGATTTTTTTAATAAGGCATGTAATTCTTTGCTTTGTTTTCCAGTCAAATTTAACTCTTTAGTTAAATGTTTGGCCATATGTTCAAAGTGTTCTTTAGGTTTTTTTTGAGCATTTTTTTGAGAATAAGAAAGGAAACAAAAAAATGCAACAAAAATTAATAATGATAGCTTTTTCATTTTAAAATATTTTAAGCAAACTTACGATTTTTTTCTTTATAAAAAAAAAGAATAAAAAAAACCGAGAAATTTTTCTCGGTTTTTTTGTTTACTGAACTTGTTGTTAATTGTTATGTTTGTTGTTCTTGTTGTTTTCTAATTAATGTTTTGATAGATAATCTGCTACACCATCAAATGTTGCTTTCATGCCTTCCTCACCTTTTTGCCAATTCGCAGGACAAACCTCACCGTTTTCTTCATTAAACTGAAGTGCATCTACCATTCTTAAAACCTCATCCACATTTCTTCCTAATGGAAAGTGATTAACAGTTTGATGCATCACAATTCCTTCTTTATTGATTAAAAACAGTCCTCTATATGCAATCATTGGTCCATTTGCCACCCAATTTCCTTCTTCATCATAATCATATTCTCCTGCCAAAACTCCAAAAGCCTCAGAGATGGTTTTACTAGTGTCGGCTACTATCGGATATTTTACCCCTTCAATTCCTCCTTTGTTTTTAGGAGTTTGTAACCACGCCCAATGACTTTCCTCAGTGTCTGTTGAACAAGCAACTAATTTCACCCCTCTAGATTCAAATTCTGATAATTTGGCTTGAAAAGCGAGTAATTCTGAGGGACATACAAAAGTAAAATCCTTTGGATAAAAGAAAAATACAACATGGTTTTTTCCGATATACGAATCAAGAGAAAAATCTTTTACGATTTCCATTCCATTTATTACTGCACTCGCTTTAAATTTCGGTGCTTTTTTTCCTACTAATACTGACATTGTTGTATGTTTTTAAAATTTTGTATGAATTTAATAATTTATCTTGTTATTGAAATAATTTAATACAAAATTAAATGCTTGTTTAAGTAAAAGTTTATTGATTAAATTTATACTCTCATAAATAATATCTATGGAGTTAAGTTTTCAACAGATTAGTTACATCATCGCATTAGCTGAAGAAAAAAGTTTTGGAAAGGCCTCAAAACAATGTTTTGTTACGCAGCCCACTCTATCCATGCAAATTAAAAAAGCTGAAGAAACTTTAGGTTTTGCTTTGTTTGATAGAGAGTCAAACCCTATTGAATTGAGTGACGATGGTAAACAAATTTTGCCTTATTTATATGACTTAAAAGCTGATTTAGAAGAGGTAAAAAGATATGCAAATCGAAAAAATGGAGTAAGTAAAAATGAGATAAAAATAGGTATTATTCCTACTATTGCAGCTTATTTAGTACCAGCTTTATTTTCAAATAAAGCAAAGTTTAAGCATTTAATAAAATGGGAATTAATTGAGTTAAAGTCAGAGGATTTACTTGTTGCTCTTCAACAAAAAAAGATTGATATGGGGATTATGGCAGGGCCTTATTATTCTGAAGATTTGGACATAACGCCTTTATATAATGAAGAAATAATGTTGTATTATCCTGAAACAAACAAAGACAATTTACATGTGAGCGAGTTAGAAGTTTTACAACCTTGGTTATTAACAGCTGGAAATTGTCTGCGAACTCAAATGATAAATTTTTGCCAATTAAGTGAGGAAAAACAAAGCGAATGGAATTACGAAGGTGGAAATTTAGAAATGTTAATAAAAATGGTAAATATGTTTGGAGGATATACTTTGATTCCATATTTTTATAAGGAAAGTTATTTGCTTCAAAACAAAGGATTAAAACATCTTTATTCTGAGAAAACTACTATTAATCCAGCAAGAACAATACTGTCATTAAGTTCGCCAAAAAACAGAAAAAGAGCAGAGATGAATGAGTTAATTAATTTTCTTAAGAGTCAATTTGCTAATTTAAAAGAGAAAGAATTTAATCTGTTGAATTGGAAATAAATATACTACTGATTCTTTTTCATAAACTCTTCGTATTCAGACTTTGACCATTCCTTTAAATATACTTCTTTAAGATATATATAATTTAATGGATTTTCATGAAAATTCCTTACTTTTGAATATACTATTTGAAAATCACCATTGTACCATAATGGAATAAAAGGGGGATCTTTCATTAGTTCAATTTCTGCTTTGTTGTACCAAATTAATTGTTCTGTAAAATTTTCTTCATTTTTTGCTTTTTCAAATAGATTATCAAAAGTAGGATTTTGGTAACGTGATTGATTAATCATTGAGGGTTCGTTTAAAGAAGAAGGTACTATTTTTCCATAAAAATTTGTCAAAAAAGATTCTGGACTGATATAATCTGCAAACCAAGCAATTCTAAACAAATCACCTTTTAAAAAATTGGCGTCTTCATTCTTTTGATCAAAACTAGAAGCGTCAATATTCACTTGAATTCCGAGTTCAGTATAAATTTGTTTAGCAATTTCTTCTGCCACAGACGAATTTAAATCTCCAATATTAATCCTTAAATCAACCGTTCCAAAGCCACTACCATTAGGGTAACCTGCCTCAGCCAATAATTTTTTTGCCAACACAGGATTGTATTGATAAGCTGCATTTTTTAAGGCAGAAAAATCATATTTTCTGAAATAGGAAGATAATGGAGGAACAATTCCAAATATCCCATCTTCATAAGCTTGACCTTTTAAAACATCTTGTGTAATTTTATTTTTATTAATGGCATAATTAAAGGCCTGTCTTACCTTTTTATTTGAAAATCTTTTGTCTTTCATATTAAAAAAGTAGTAATTCGTGGCTAATAAGGGGTTATTTCTTAAAATGAATAACGGCGGAGCCCCATTAAAATCTTTTAAACGCCCTTCTAACATCGCAGAAATCCTGCTCGTTGGCAATGAAGAGATAAAAACAATCTCACCATTTTCAAACATTTCTAATTCATTTAATTTTTTGTTTTCAATATAAAAAACAACTTGATTTAAATAAGGTAAAGCTTCTCCTTTTTTGTCTGTGAGATAATAGTCTTCATTTTTAACTAGTACAATTTTTGGAATAATTCCATTTTCAATCCCTTTATAGCAAAAAGGACCAGTCCCAATCATTCTGTCTTCTCTACCTAATGAACACATTTTTTTCGAGCAAATGCTGGCATTGATGTTAGACAATTTGCTTAAAAAATTACCGTCAGCATGTGTGAGAGTGATTGAAAAAGTGTTTTTGGATTTATCCATTTGAATTCCAGAAATATTTTTTTGTTTTCCTTCATGGTATTCATCTAATCCTTTGATTAAGCCCTTAAAAAAAGAAGTATATGCAGCACTTGGATTTCCTTTTGCGTCTTTTTGAGCTATTTTTTCAAAGGAAAACAAGATATCATCGAGTGTTAATTTTCTCTCTTCTAAAGAAAACTCGTCTGAAGGGTGAAAGTAAATGTCTTTTCTAATCTGAAAAGTATATGTTAGCAAATCTTGAGACACTTTCCAAGATGAAGCAATTTGTGGTCTAACCTTCATGTCTTCTGGATTAAAAGTAACTAAACCTTCAAAAACTTGGTTCAAAACCATCTGACTATGAACGTCTGTAACATTCCTAGGAACAAAGGAAGAAGGAGCTTCAGCAATACACATACTAAATGTTCCTCCTGCATTTTCAGAAAGTTTTTTGTTTATTTTTTCATTACATGAGGATAGATAAATTATACTCAAAACAAAGAGTGTGCTTACGTTCAATAACTTCATTTTCTTTAAAAATAAAAAGTAAATAAGTGTAAAAATAAAAAAAATTTATTTTATACCCAACTTTTTTTTAATTATCCTCATCTATGTTTATAAAGCAAATGTTTAACTATTAAATTTAAAAGTCATGAAAACAAATGAAAAAATGAAAATCTGGAGTCTAATATTTATTCTCTTGGTTGTATTTTCTTGTAAAAAAGAAAAACAAGACAAAGAAAACATTGAAGAATACACTGCTTCTGCAGCCGACAATTCATTGGCTGAAAACACTTCTGAAGAGGTTGAAACTATAAGCGATGAAGCTGCCGCTGGAAAGATGGCTTTCGTTAGTTATTCTTCTAGTTGTGTGAACATTACTTATGATTCTTTGTCTGCTGTAAAATCTATAATTATTGATTTTGGTCCAGAAAACTGCTTGTGTGAAGATGGGAAATACAGAAGAGGTAAAGTGATAGTAACTTATGAAGGATCCTATTTCGAAGAAGGGTCTGTGAAAACTAAAACTACAGACAATTATTTTGTTAATGACAATCAAATTATTGGCAGCAAAACAGTTACTAATGTTGGAAACCTAAGTCATCACATTGTTGCCAATTGGGAAATCATCAAAGCGGATAATGGAGGAACAATTACTTGGAATTCAGAAAGAGATAGAGTTCAAATAGCAGGAATTGAAACACCAGATTTTAGAGGCGACGATACTTACGAAATTTCTGGAAGTGCCAGTGGTGTAAATGCAAAAGGCAAAAATTATTCTTTACTAATTACTGAAAACTTAATCAAAGAGGTTGCTTGCAAATGGATAAAAGCAGGAGTTATTTCTAAAACTGTTGAGGATAAAGTTGGCACTATTGATTTTGGAGATGGAGAATGTGACAATCAAGCTGTTGTTACAAGAAATGGAAAAACAAAAACCATTACTTTAAAATAAAATCTTTAATTTTCATAATAAAGAAAAGCAGTTCAATTGAACTGCTTTTTTTTTAAACTTTTATCGAGTAATCGGATAAATGTTGCCTACAGGCCTTACTTCTTTCTTGGTACTGTAATTTTGTCAATGTTGAGTTTTCTTATCATTGTCTGCTTAGTTTGTCGGGCTGTGTGTTGAAGTGTTTTCGTTTTTTTATCCCTTTCATTACTTGCACTTTCTCCATTTTTAAGATTTAGTTCTTTAGCTTTGTTAAATGGATTACTGATAGGTCTGATTAGATGATTTAAAAAAGAAAATTGAATCAATCCAAAGCACTATAAATCCAAAGCCACTTCGCCTCAGTGATTTTCATTTTAGATTCTAATTCTACTAATTTTATTTTGTATTGTAAGTACGTCATTTCTCGACTATTCACTAAAAAAAGTGAACTTTCTCCTGAATCAAAACGTGTTTGCTCTGAATCTCTTAAAAGTTTTGCTTGTATGACTTGGGTTTGTTGAATCTCAACTTGCTCATAAAAACGAAATAAATCGTTGCGAATTTGTATTTCCTTTTGTTGAATCTCGTTCATTTTTAATGAAATATCTAGCTTTGCATTTTCAACTTTTAATTTTGTTTGAGAAAGTGCTCCTCTTTCTTTTCTTAAAAACAAAGGCATACTGGCCGTTAAACCAAACTTATAATTTTGTGGCGAAAAGTTTTGAATTGGATTGTTTCCTACTGGCTGTGAAATAGGATTATAAGCAATGTTTAATTCTGGTTTTAGTTGCTCTCTTTTCCATTTTTCCTCAATTTTTAATTGGTCTAATTTATAAAGTGAATTTAAGATTAAAGGTAAATCGTTTTTATTTTCAACATTGAATCGAAGCTTTAAATTGTCCTTAATGTACACTTTTTGAATAGTTTTAATAGGAATTGTGGAGTCTTCCAATTCTAAGGGTAGATTGTTTTCAGTCCAAAGATATAAATTTAAAATTGATGTTGCATTTTGATATTCGAACTCTGCTTGAGTTTTCTCAAATTTTCTACTGTCTAACTGAATTTTGGCTTCTACTGTGTCAATAAAAGGTACTTCACCTAATAAGGCGTTTTCCCTCACTCCATTAAAGCGAATTTTTGCAAATTCAAGTCCTTCTTCAGTAATCTTTAATTTTTGATAACTTTCATACCAAGTCCAATAACTTGAAAAAGCATCTAACAATAGGTCGTTTAAAATCAACTCCTTTTCATTTATGGCCATTTTTTCTATGACTTTAGCCGTTTGAATTGCTACACGTCTTTCATCAAATAACAATCCTTCACCGAGAGGAAACTCAACACCTGCGTACCATAATCCGCTTGAAGGCGTGCTGTGTTCATTGTTAATAAATACTCCATTATTATTCTCATACCCCGCCTTAAAGTCAATTCCAAGCCAAGTGGGAAACTTTAGACCTGAGTTTGATAATCGATAATATTCTTTTCCTTGAAATTCTTTGTTTGATAGCTCTGTTTCAAATTTAGGATCTAAATTTCCTTTGGCTTTCATCAACTCATTTTCTCCAATTTCTACTTTGTTTTTAGCTTGTTTTACAATTGGATGATAGGTCAATACTCTATTTTTAAACATTTCAAAATCAAGTATTTTTTGTCCAAAAAAACTTTTGTTTAACAAAATAAAAATTAAAATATAACAAGTTCTCATTTTTTCTTTGTTAGTTGGTGGTTTTGTTGATTTCCTTCATAATATTCGGGCGGAAAACCATTTAGATTTCTCCATAATTCATACCAAACAGGCACGTCATTAAGTAATGCAAACGATTTAACGCCCCCTCCTACTCTAATTCCATTAGGCCATTTTTTATCTTTTGGGTCTGGGATTGCCATTACTCTAAACTTCCCATTAGGACTGGTAAAATTATCTATAGCAAAAACAACAGCACCATAAGTCCCAAAAGAGGTGTTAGGCCACCCTCGAAAAAATATTGCGGGCCACCCATCAAATAATAAACGAATTTTTTCACCTTTTTTAATTAAAGGATAATCAATTGGTTCTACATAAAACTCAACAGCTAAATCATATTTTGAAGGCATAATAGTCATCAATTCTTCACCCTCTTTTATTGTTTCTCCAATTCCAGAACGGATTAATTTTGTTGAATAACCATCTGTTGGAGCAGTAATATAATACAAACCTTGTCTGATTTGATAATTAGAAAACTGATTTTGAAGTTTTACTTTATTTGATGTTGCATCCAATTGTTCAGACTTTACAGAAAACTGCTCTGATTCAACTTTTGTGCTTTTTTCTAGGTATTCGTTTTGAATATTGGAAATCTCAATCATGGCATTAACGACTTCGTTTCTACTAACCAACAATTTGTTTTCCTGTGAAACGGCTTTTGCCATCGCTTCTTGTACTTTTAAGTTTGAATTTTCTAATTCCCTCATGGATTTTAACCCTTGTTTGTATAAATCCTCTGTTCGTTTGAATTGTTTTTCTGCAATCTTAAATTGTGTTTCAAAAGCTAAAAAATCAACACTATCCCCTTTTACTTTTAATCGTGCTTGTTTTAATTTGTTTTTTGCTTGTTCTAGTTTTAAATCTTTTAATTTTCTAAAGGTCGATAATTGTTGATTCATCGCATTCAGTTTTCCATCGTAAGCTTGAATGGATTTTTCTTTGTTTTGTATTTGATTTGTAGTTCGATTTAATAATTCAGGGTCAAAATATTCTGATTTTACCTCACTTATGAACAAAATAGTGTCTCCTTTTTTAACAAAATCACCTTCTTTTACAAACCATTTTTCTAGTTTGCCAGCAATTATTGAATTGATGGTTTGTGGACGTTGGTCTGGATATAAAGTGGTGACATATCCTTTTGATTGTACATTTTGTGTCCAGGGTAAAAAACAAACAATTAAAAAAAGCAAAAAGGAGTAAAATAATAGTTTTAAAAACAAACTTTTTCCTGGTTTTTTGTTAAATCGTTGAAAAACAGATAATTTCTCTTTATCAATTCTATGATTAATTTTTATATTAGAAATGTTTAACATAATTAATTTTTTTGAGAAGTTAAATGTTTTTGATATTCAGCATAAGAACCTTGAAACACTATTTTACCGTCATCTAATTTTATTATTTGTTTAAACAGTTTCAGTAATTGTTCGTTTTTTGTTGTAGCAATTAATGTCCAAGTTGCATTTAAATCAAACAATAGTTCAGTTAAATGGTCCACATTTTTCATTGAATTTGATGTAAAACGTTGTTGATCGTCCATAAGTAATAATTTAGGTCGATTCACAATGCATCTTGCTAACAATATTTTTTGTGTAACGCTTCTTGAAAAACTTTTGCCATTGGGGTCGATATAAGTTGAAAATCCTTTTTTTGAACATTGTATATAGTCCATTAATTTTACTTTCTCACAAGCCCAAAGAAGATCATTAAAATCAACCCCAGGTCGATTCATGGTGATGTTTTCTTCAATAGTGCCCATAAATAATCGTTGTTCTGATACATAATCTCCAATAGTACTTCTCAAATACTCTAAATTTAAATCCACTGAAGGAACATTATTGAATGAAATACTTCCAGAATTCAAAGGAAAAAGGTTTCCAATCAAATGTAGTAAAGTCGTTTTTCCCGATCCGTCGTCACCAATTACAGCAGTATGTTGACCTGATTGTATTTCTAAGTTAAAATTTTTGAAAATAAAATCGTTTTGTTTTGAAAACTGAAAACTTAAATTTTTGATTGACAAAGCGTGACCGTTTGGGTTCTCAATATTCACTAATTTTCCACCCTCTTCTTCAATTGGTATATCAGTAACCATTCCAATTTTATCAATAGCAGCTAAAACATCGTACATAGTTTCAATATTGATAATGATTTTTTCGACAGAGTTTATCACCAATAAAATTATAATCTCTGCGGCAATAAATTGTCCGATATTGATTTGTTGTTCGATAACTAAAAATCCACCTATTAAGAGAAGAAAAAGAGCAATCAAACTTTTAAAACCAATTAATTGTGCAAATTGGCGGTAAATCACTTTAAAATGACTTTCACGTTCTTTAATATAAAGTTCTACCAAATCGTTTGTTCTTTCTAAAGGTAAAGGAGAATTTCCAACAAGTTTAAAAGAATTCATTGTGCGTGCCAATTCTTCAAGCCAATACGCCACTTTATATTTGTATTTAGATTCATTTATCGCTGTAGAAAGTCCTTGTTTTCCAGTGTAATAGAGTAAAAACAATAGTGCGACAAGTAAAATTGAGCTAAAAACAATAAAAAAAGGATGATAAATGGATAAAAGTATCAAGCCGAAAAACAATTGAAGAATTGCCGTTGAGAAATCAATTATCATTTTAGGAAGGCCTTTTTGAATAGTCATGGTATCAAAAAAACGATTGACCAATTCTGGTGCAAAAGCATTTTGAATGTTTTTTAAGTTAAAACGTGGAATTCGATAAGCAAATTCAAAGGAGGAACGTATAAATATTTTTTGTTGAATGTTTTCAGTTATTCTCAACTGAAAAACTTGCATTACACCAGCTAAAATGATACCTAATACAACTAAAATTACCAAAACTATCCAGGAAGTTGAAACTTGACCCGCTTGAATATAATTCACAATGGCTTGTATTCCTAAAGGTAAACTTAAATTTAATAAACCAATAAATATTGAATAAAGATAAATCTGACTAATTTCTTTTTTATCTAATTTTAATAAACGAAACAATCGTTTTACAGGATTAATTTTTTCCATTCTTATTGTAGTTAAAAATAGTTTGTACTGTCATTTGATAAAAAAAATCTTCTAATTTATCTTCTTTACCCAAATCGTCGGTTAAACTAGGAAGATGTTTAGCAAAAAATCTCTGATGAAAAACACTTTCGATTAAAGTAGAAATGATTGTGTGAGGATAAGGGTATTTTGGGTTTATCTCAAGTACTATTTCACTTAATAAATTCACAAAACGTTTATATTGTTTAAAATACCCTAACTTATTTTCTTCTTCAACTTTTTTAGATAAAAATGTTTTGGATAGTTCAAGCATTAAAACTCTTTGTAAAATACATTCATTAATAAACGTGGTTTTTTCACTATTCTTTAAGGTTTTTGTTAAAAGTTTAACAACATTTCTTAATTTAGTTTTAGGACTTGTTAGATTTGTAATACAAAGATGTAAATTATACTCCATCCATGACCAATAATAATTAAAAAGATAAAACAAAAATTGATTTTTACTTTCAAAATATCGATAGATAGTGCTTTCTGTTGTTTTAATTTTGAGGGCTAACTTTTTAAAGGTAAAATCTTCTAAGCCCATTTCGTCTAATAAAACAAGACCCTCTTTGAGTATTTTTTTTCCTAATTCAGAAGAATTTGGATCCTTTATGTACAAATCATTTGCAACTAAAATCGTCAAATTTGAATTTATCATTTCATTGTTTTATGTGCAAATGTAAAAGTATTACTATTATTATATGATAGTATTATGATTTTTTAACAAAAATGTTATTGTATAGATTTTGCTATTTGGATTCAAAATTAGCCACGAATATATCAGATTTACACTGAAAAAAATTAAACTCAGATAAGTAGGTTTTTAAATTTTTTACTCAAAACAAATCTGAATGTGTGCTTGTTCTGATTAAAGATATAAGTTTTATTGTTTCGTTTTGATCCCAAATTTATAACCAGTCGGGTTGTATGTGACACTCCCATAAACCAGCATAATTACTTTTAAAACATGTGCTTTGTATTTAGGAGATAATTTACCATCTTTTTCAAGTAAAAGAATTACCTCATTAATTAATTACGCATTTAAACCTCTTTTTAAAGCACGTTTATAATCTTTTTTGAACGATTTCTAGATTCTACCTTGTACATTAGGCATTTAATTTTTCAATAAGTTCCTTTGCGTTTTTTGCTTTAATAATTTTCCCTCTACCTTCCCTAAAATCTTTAATCGCTTTTTCTGTTTCTACGTTATACCTAGGTTTTTCCACTTCAATTTGCTCAATTTTCAAAAAAGAAAGTGTTTTTGCAAATGCAAGAAAAGCCTTAGCTGCTTTATTATTTTCTTTTATTGTTATTTGGATCATAATAAAATAAGATATAAATGAAATACAAAGTTAATGAAATTGCATTTAATTCAAAAATTTTTGATTATAATAGTTTGTTAAATAGCTATTGAATACATTAATACTATTTGGATTCAAAATTAGCCACGAATATCACAGATTTACACTGAAAAAATCACCATTTAATATGTGACAAAATTTCTGTTTTTATTGTTTCCCAAGATACTTTTTCAAAAACAATAGGCGACTCTTCTTTATCAGCGTCGTCAAAATAAGTTAAGCTTTTTAAGACCATAAATTCAGAACCATCTTGATATTTTTGTTTATAAAACTCCATCATGTCTTGCAATGAATATTTTTTCAGTAAATAAAACAAATCGATAAAATCCTTTTTAGATCCTCTGCAAGCAATAGCATTTAATTTCATAGCAGCAATATCCATTTGTGAAGCTAAACGAAAACCATATTTTAACATTGGTTTTTGTATCAAAGGATAACGATAATTTACAAAATCTATCTTAATATTATCAACCGAAAAAATCAAAATATTTTTACTCTTTTTTAATAGTATGGTCTTTCCAAATTCAGATAAAATATCAAAAAATAACTCTTCATCTAATTCTGATTTACCGAAAAGATCAATATCAATCGAAATTCTATGATTCATTTGTAATGCTAATGAGGTTCCGCCGACTAATATAAAGTCGTTGAACTCCTCTTTTTTCATCACAAAACTTAAGAGTTCCAGAAGTTTTGGGCTGACTGATTGTTTTGGTAACATCTAAAGTCTGATTTAGGTATCTTATAAATATGAGAAACGAAAGAAAGCGTAACTTTATCAAGGTTTCTTAAATTTACTACTACTTTTCTAATTATATCTTCTGAATAAAGTTGTTGTAGTAAAATCCAATCTTTCATTAAACCAAATTCAAGGACTTTATTAATAATTTGTTCTTTATTTTTTATGAGGTCTAATTTTATTGGATCAACATCCCAAAATAGATAAGGTGAAAATGAATTAATTTGATTATTGATATTCATAGATAAACACAAAGTTAGAAAATAATTGTATAAACCACAAACAAATGAAAAGTTTAACCAGATGCTCGGATTTATTTTTTTTAATGAAGATTAAAATTATAAAGATTTTTAAAATTTAAAAATTCAACACAAAAATAGATTTACAATCTGCAAATTTTGATAAAAATTTTTTAAAGTTTATTGATTCGTTAGTAAGAGTTTAGGAAAGTACGATATGAATATAGCAGAAGTGGGCACTTTAATCAATTTTAAACCCAATTTTTGTTCTTTCAGTATTTGTCGAGTTCAATAATTTCTTTAAATATTTAAAAATTAATGCTATTTCCTCATCATGTTGGGTTGTTTTTTCCTTATTTTTAATTAATTGACGCTGAACTTGTTCCAATGTTAATAAGATTTCGGTGTTGATTGTCATTAAAGCCCTCATTTTGGTAAATATTCGAATGATTTGTTTGTTGACATCAATAGCAATTTCACTGTTTAAAACACTCGAAAGCATCGCAACACCTTGTTCTGTGAAGGCGAAAAGTAGATATCTTAAGCCACCTTTCTTTGAGGTAACAAATTGTGACCTCAAAGATTCAAGTTCATTTTTAGTTAATTGAAACATGAAATCATCAGGGAAACGTTTTAAATGTCTTTATACGGCTTGGTTTAATACTTTTGTCGGCACACCATAAAGCAAAGCCAAATCACGATCTAACATAACTTTTTGGTTTCTGATGAAATGAATCTTAGCTAGAACGAATTCATCAGGTAGTATTGTTTTATTTCCATCTTGGATTTAAAGCTAGGTTTGTTATTTTTTATTACATCTAATAAATTATATCTTTTTTACAAAGATTTCACACAATTGAACGTAAAATTTATAAATTTCTAATTTTATTGTATGTTTATGTATATTTAAAAAAAAATTAAGGATTTTTATTGTTATTTTTGTAAAACAAAATTATCAATTTGAACTTTTATCAATATCAGTTGTAAATAAAATAAATTTGTATATGAAAAAAATAAACATTTTACTTTTCACCATAATAAGTCATTTTATTTTTGTACAAACCAGTAAAGAAACACTAATATCTTCAAAAGTTGATAAAGCAATCGTTTTTTTTCAAGGTGTACAATTGGAGCATAAAAAAGAAATTACGCTTCAAAAAGGGAAACAAATTTTAGTTTTTGAAAAAATTACTGCTTTTTTAGACATTAATTCGATTCAAGTAAAAGCTTCTGGAGAATTAACTATTTTATCTGTGTCTGCTCGGAAAAATTTCGAAGATAAACGAATTTCAAATGAAGAAATCAAAAAATTAAATGAAAAATTTGATCTTTTAGAACTTGAAGAAACTAATTTAAAGGATGAATACTTTATTCTTCAGACAGATAAAAATTTATTAAAAATAAACAGCAATTTAAGGGGAAATGATCTAGGGGTAAAAGTTGCTGAACTTAAAGAAGCTTATGGTTTTATTCATGCTCGATTGGTTGAAATTACAAAAAGAGAATCTGAAATCGAACAGAGATTGAAAAAATTGAAAACTGAAATGGATAAAACAGAACAGGAAATAATTTCTCAAAGGGGAAAACCAGTAATAAACTATTCAGAAATTTTAGTAGAAGTTGATGTCAAAGAAAACACCTCCTCCTCGATTTCAATCAATTATTTATCTCCTAATGCGTCTTGGAAACCGTATTACGATTTGAGAAGTAACGGAGTTTTATTACCCATTAAACTTGAATCTAAAGCTTTTGTAAATCAATCAACTGGAATTGAATGGGAAAACATTGATTTAGTTCTTTCAACAAATGATCCTTATTAAAATTCTTCTGAACCAGTCATAAGTCCATGGTATTTAAACTACAATAATTACCCAAATCAAAAATATGTTTCAACAAGAACTTTACCTACTTTTAATTTTACAGGACAAAAAATAAGAGGAGAAGTTATTGATGCTTCAACTGGTGAATCACTTTCATTTGCTAAAATTGCATTTTCTAATAATCCTAATATTAATGTTGTAAGTGATTTTGAAGGGAAATTTGAAATTACGGTTCCAAACGGGGAAAATTATTTAAATGCAAGTTTTGTTGGATACGATAACAATCAACAATACATTAATTCTCCTTACATTAAATTTTTTCTTACTCCACAAGGTGTTGAATTAGGTGTAGTTGACATGTTTGAGGGCCATTCTTTAGCGTCTGAAATAAATGAATTCCCTGTTTCTGATAATACCATCAGTCAAGAAGATATAGTAACTATTCAAGCAGGAAAAAGTGGTGTTTTGAATAAAAAATTAAAATCTAAAAATAAATTTGAAGCCTCTAAATTACAAGAACAAAAATCACAACAACAATATGCTGCTGTTCAAATTGTGCAAAAAGATTTAAGGGTAGAATTTACAATTCAATCAAAATTTTCATTAAAAAGTGATGGCTTTGATCAACGTGTACAAATTGCATCAAATGATTTGCCATCAAGTTATGAATATCACTCCATTCCAAAAATTGATCCAGCAGTTTATTTAGTTGCAAAAGTTTCTGGTTGGGAAAAATTGAATTTATTAAATGGAGAATCAAACATTTATTTTGATGGTACTTTTATTGGTAAATCATATTTAGATGTAAATACAACAAAAGATACATTGGCATTTTCTTTAGGGAAAGATGCTAAAATTCAAGTATTGAGAACAAAAATTTCTGAAAAATCGAAAAATAAAATTTCAGGAAATAGACAAAAAACAGATATCGCATGGGAAATCAAAATCAGAAATAATGGTGGGGCAGAAATACCAATGTTAGTTAAAGATCAGTTTCCAATTTCTCAAAATGAAGATATTAAAATTAAAGACTTAGATCTTCCTGAAGGAAAAAAAGATGAAAATTCTGGAATAATAACTTGGGATTTTTTATTGCCTAAAAATCAAAGTAAAACGTTAAACTTTTCTTATACAGTTGATAGTCAAAAATCTTATATTTTATATGTGGAGTAAAAAAGTTATATTTTTGTAAATCTTTCATAAATTCTATCTTCAAATAGATAATGAATTTTAAAAAATTCAATAATTAAACTGTAAAATTGGTAAAAATTTTTATTTTGCATGATGCTTTTTATGAAAAAGAAGAGATTTTTATGTGATTATTAACAGTTATTTTGTGATGATACCTGAAAAACTGATTGAACAATATGAAAACCGCCTTAAAGAAAAAGATGAAATGATTGCTTTTTTGAAAATGAAATTTTAAAGATATCTTATATAACTCCTATCCACAAAACTCTTTCAATCTGTGAAATTCGTAGCAAAAATAATTTCAATCGTTAATTCCATTACCCAATTTTTTCGATTCGTTTTAATCTGTGTAATCCGTGGCAATATTTAATTAATCTGCGTTTTTCAACGTCTTTTTTCAGCGTAATCAGCGGGAGAACCTAAATTTTTTTCCCGTAGATACTCGCAGATTCTTTTCGCAGATACTCGCAGAAACAAATAATATCAATGTAATCAAGGAAATTTTGCGATTTAATCTTATGTAATAAAATACTCATTCTACAAACCTAATCCGTGTAAATCTGTGTAATCCGTGGCTAAATTTTTGCCCCATATTCAATTTTCAATAGTACATATTACTTATTTTTAGTTGTTTTTATCTTCACTAAAAGATTTAATAATAATTTTGAAATAAAAATGTTAAAACAAAATTGGATTTTAATCTTAATTCTTCTTCCCTTTTTAGAGTTTTCTCAGAATGATTCTCTTTTTATACGAAAGATTTACGATGAGTGTTTAGAAAAAGGTCATTCCTATGAAGATTTACGTTCATTATGTAAGGAAATTGGTCCAAGACTTTCAGGTTCACCACAAGCACAAATGTCCGTGTTTTGGAGTGAGGAAAAAATGAACTCATATGGCTTTGATAAAGTATATAAACAAGAAATTAAAGTTCCCGTTTGGAAAAGAGGCAATAAGGAAACAGCTTGGATAAAAAAAGAAAAAGAATGGATACCCTTACATATCCTAGCTTTAGGTGGATCCGTTTCTACCAATGGTTTACTTTCTGGCGAACTTGTCATTTTTCAAAATTTAGATGAATTAAAAAAAGCAAATCCAAAAAATGTAGAAGGGAAAATTGTATTTTTAAATCAAACTTTTGATCAAAAAGACATCAATACTTTCAAAGCATACGGTGGTTGTTATTCCATTAGAGGAGAGGGTGCCATCGAAGGAGCAAAAAAGGGAGCAAAAGGGGTTTTAATTCGTTCTTTGGCCTCTGGGATTGATACTCATCCTCATACTGGGTCTATGCATTATGACGATAATGTAAAAAAAATCCCAGCCGCTGCTGTCAGTACCTCCGATGCAGAACTGCTTCAAAATATTATTGGGAAAATTGAACTGTTTTGGGAAATGGATTGCTTTTCAGGTGAAGAGGTTACAAGTTATAATGTTATTGCTGAAATTACAGGAACAAAATTGCCAAATGAAATTATCACTTTTGGTGGGCATTTGGATTCTTGGGATGTGGGAGAAGGTGCGCATGACGATGGGGCTGGTGTCATTCATTGCCTTGAAGCATTACGTGTTTTAAAAGCATTAAACTACAAACCTCAACATACTTTAAGAGTCGTTTTTTTTATGAATGAAGAAAACGGCAACAAAGGTGGATTAGGATATGCTGAATGGGTAAAAAATAAAGGAGAAAAACATATTTTTGCCCTTGAAAGTGACAGGGGGGGGTTTACGCCGAAAGGGTTTAGTTGTGATGGAAATTTTAATCTGATCAAAGAAAAAATAAATTTGTATTCTTTATATAAACCATACGAAGTATATGAGTTTGAAAAGGGATACGGTGGTGTTGACATCAATCCCCTTAAAAAAATGTATCCTGATATTTTACTCTTTGGTTTTGTGCCTGATTCTCAAAGATATTTTGATTTCCATCATGCAGAAAGTGATGTTTTTGAAGCTGTAAACAAACGAGAATTAGAACTGGGGTGTGCTGCAATTACCTCATTTATCTATCTTTTGGACAATCTATAATCCTTAGTAACTTATGTATGCTTCACTGTTTGATTAGTTACTCCAGCCCTAACTCACGGTATATTTTTTCTATTTTTTCTGATAATTCTTGAACTTTAGTCTCTAAAGCCAAAATTTTTTCATTTTTTGTTGAGTCTTCATAATGATTGGACTCACTAATAAGAGGAATTTCATCAGTAAAACAGTGAAAGTGACGATCTTCTTTTTGACCAGGTTTTCTTTCTAAAGTCAATACAAATGGTGGTGTGTAATTTTTTAATTGTTCAATTGTTTCTTGTACTTCTTGTAAAGAATCAAATTCAAACAATCTCGATGAATTGCTGTTTATCTCCCCTGAAGTAAGTGGGCCTCTTAAAAAAAGTAAACAAAGAACACTTATTTCAGCGGGATCTAAAGGGTGTTTTACTGCAAGAGTATGTCTATATTTTAATGCTCTACTTCCTGAAGCCCCAATAACATGAGCAATAAGTTGTTTTTTCTTTAATGAATCTAAAGCTTCAATAACTTCTTCTTCGGCTAATTGCATCACAGGATTTCTTGACGTTTTTTGATTACACGCTGTAATTAAGGCATTTAAAGTTAAAGGATAATACTCAGGTGTTGTTTTACTTTTTTCTATTAAAACACCTAATACCCTGATTTCTATTTCGTTTAGTTTGTCTAACATTTTTTTGTTTTTGATTTACAAATCATGCAAACATAAAGAAAATTTTTTTAATTTAATTACATAATCTCGTTTCAACATTTTTTAATCTAATTTTACATGATATAATGCAAAAGTTTTTAATTATACAAACCGCATTTTTGGGCGATGTTATATTAGCAACGCCTCTAATTTCTGCTCTTGCTGAAAAATATCCAGCCTGTGAAATAGATTTTTTACTAAGGAAGGGCAACGAATCAATTATTGCAAATAATCCGAATTTAAGGCAAGTATATACGTTTGATAAAAAAAACAAATGGAAAGCTCTATTTTCATTAATTAAACAATTTAGAAGTAGAAAATATGATGAAATAATCAATCTCCATCGCTTTGGAAGTAGTGGTTTAATTAGCGTTTTATCAGGTGCAAAAAATCTAACTGGATTTAAAAAAAATCCGTTTTCAATTTTTTATCAACACAAAATTATTCATCAATATAAAGAAAATTGGCATGAAGTTGATAGAAATTTGTGTTGTATTCAACACCATGGGAATTTTTCTTCCAAAAAACCAAGTTTATTTCCTTCAATTCAAGACGATAATGCCGTAGAAAAGTATAGAAAAAACAACTATATCTGTATTTTTCCAGCTTCTGTTTGGTTTACAAAACAATTGCCAAAAGAAAAGTGGATTGAATTATGTAACCATTTCGATTCTTCAATAAAAATACTTCTTTTGGGTTCAAAATCTGATTTTGATTTGTGTGAAGAAATTAAGGCAAAAACAACTCATAGCAACAGTGAAAACATCTCTGGATTTTTTACTCTTTTGCAAGTTGCTTCATTGGTGAAAACAGCAAAAATGAATTTCGTAAACGATTCAGGGCCAATGCATATAGCTTCAGCAATGAACGCTCCATGTACAGCTTTCTTTTGTTCAACATCAACTACATTTGGTTTTACCCCATTAAGTGACCTTTCATTTATTTTTGAGAAAACACCAAAACCCTCATGTAAACCCTGTGGATTACACGGTTTTAAAGCTTGTCCTAAAAAGCATTTTATGTGTGGAGAACTTAATATGCAATCGGTTTACGAGCATATTAAAAAATTTTTGTAATTTTGCGTATTCAAAGTGAAAAATGTCTAAATATATTGCCGGGCCACTTTTAAGTCAAATTCAAACTCCTTTAGATTTACGAAGTAAGTTTAAAAAAGAAGATTTACCACAAGTGTCAGATGAATTGAGGCAGTATATTATTGATGTTATTTCTGAAATAGGAAATAGTCATTTTGGTGCAAGTCTTGGCGTTGTTGAACTTACTGTTGCACTGCATTACATATTTCAAACCCCTTATGATCAATTGATTTGGGATGTTGGTCACCAAGCTTATGGTCATAAAATCCTTTGTGAAAGAAAAGACCAATTTTCTACAAATAGAATTAAAGGAGGTATTTCTGGATTTCCAAAACGTTCTGAAAGCGAATACGATACTTTTGGCGTGGGTCATTCTTCAACATCAATTTCAGCGGCATTAGGAATGGCTGTTGCTAATCGTTATTTAGGGGATAAAAAAAGACAACATATTGCAGTTATTGGTGACGGAGCCATGACTGCTGGGCTTGCTTTTGAAGGTTTAAATCATGCAGGTTTTGAAAAAGACGCAAATTTATTGGTCGTTTTAAACGACAACTGTATGTCTATTGACCCAAATGTAGGTGCATTAAAAGAGTATTTAACGGACATTACCACTTCTCACACTTACAATAAAATGAAAGATGAGGTGTGGAAATTATTAGGTAAAATATCGAAATTTGGTCCAGACGCACGTTCTGTTGCATCAAAAATTACCCACGCTTTAAAAGCCACATTATTAAAACAAAGTAATTTATTTGAATCATTAAATTTTAGATATTTTGGTCCAGTTGACGGACACGATGTAATTGGTCTAGCAAAAGTTTTAGAAGATTTAAAAGACATTCCAGGTCCAAAAATTTTACACTGTTTAACAGTGAAGGGAAAAGGATATAAATTTTCTGAAGAAGGAAATCCCACAAAATGGCATGCTCCTGGAGTTTTTAATAAAGAAACTGGAGAAATTGTAAAAATTATTCCTAAATCACCTGAACCGCCTAAATATCAAGATGTTTTTGGTCATACTATAGTTGAGTTGGCAGAAAAAAATGAAAAGATAATGGGTATTACACCAGCGATGCCCTCTGGATGTTCATTAAACTTAATGATGAAAGCCATGCCTCACAGAACATTTGATGTGGGAATAGCCGAACAACATGCCGTTACCTTTTCTGCTGGTTTGGCAACTCAAGGACTAATACCTTTTTGTAATATTTATTCTTCTTTCATGCAAAGGGCTTACGACCAAGTTATTCACGATGTCGCATTACAAAACCTTCATGTAGTTTTTTGTCTTGACCGTGGTGGACTAGTTGGTGCTGACGGAGCAACTCATCATGGAGCTTACGATTTGGCTTACATGCGTTCCATTCCAAATATGATTGTTAGTGCTCCAATGAATGAAGAAGAATTAAGAAATTTAATGTACACCGCTCAACTAAACAATAATGGGCCTTTTTCTATACGTTATCCAAGAGGAAATGGCGTTTTAACAGATTGGAAAAAAGCTTTTAAAGAAATAAAAATAGGAACGGGTCGAAGAATTAAAAATGGTCAAGATTTAGCCATTTTAAGTATCGGTCATGTGGGTAATACAGTCGCTGATTCCATCGAAGAATTGAGTCAAACAAATAATTTATCGATAGCACATTATGACATGAGATTTGTCAAACCCATAGATGAGGTGTTGCTACATGAAGTATTCACTAAGTTTAATAAAGTCATTTGTGTTGAAGATGGTTGTCTGATGGGAGGCATGGGAAGTGCTGTTTTGGAATTTATGGCAGATCAAAATTATTCTGCTCAAGTTGCACGATTAGGTATTCCAGACCAATATATCCATCATGGAACACCAGAAGAATTACAAGCAGAATGTGGTTTTGATAAAAAAGGAATAATCAAACAAATCGACAAAATGCTTCAATTTTCTTTGAAAAAAATACAATCTCAAGCAGGTTAATCTAACTCAATAATAGAAGTCAATTTATCTGTTTTTTCAAATAAAAAAGCATTTATTCCCAACTTTTTAGCACTTTCAATGTGTTGAATACTGTCATCAATGAAAATTAATTTGTCAAACTCAAGTTTGTTTTCTTTGCAAATTGCAATAAAACCATCAGGGTTTGGCTTGCGATGACCAAAAATATGGGAATAATAGGTCTTTTCAAAAAAAGAATTAAGGTTAGGAACGCTATGATTTTCTTTTATTTTCTTATTAAACTCAAGCAAGTGAATTTCGTTGGTATTACTAAATAAAAAAGATCTTTTTTTCTTATTTATTTGAGATAAAAACGCTAAATTTTCTTTTGGTAAATCAAGCAACATAGCATTCCAAGCATGAATTATTTGAAATTCATTTACCTGTGAAGGTGAAAGTTTTTTTATATGTTGAACGAAAGTTTGACCATTAATTTTGCCCATTTCTAACTCATCAAACAAACCTTCTTGTTTTGCTTGGGAATACAACTCGTCGAATTGTGTTAATCCTAAATTTTTAAACTCTTCCGCTGTTTTGTTGTAATCAATATTTAAAATCACTCCACCTAAATCAAATAAAATTGCCTCTGCGTGATCAAAAGTTTGTTTGTCGATTTTCATGTTTTTTAAAAACCACAAAATTATCAATTTTAGATTATTTAATACTTATATTCATTTAGAAAAAATGTTTAAAGACATTAAAACAAAGATTCGGTTTTAAGTATATTTTCAGTTAATTTTGCTTTAATATTAAAAAAATAGTACGTTTGCAGAGAATATGGAAAAAAGAATTCAAAAGAACTCTGAAGAGTTATTTATCAAAGCTAAAAAGTATTTTCCTGGGGGGGTAAACTCTCCTGTTAGGGCTTTTAGATCGGTGGGTGGAACCCCTTTATTCATTAAAAGTGGAGAGGGTTGCCATATATGGGATGAAGACGACAATCAATACATTGATTTTTGTTGTAGCTGGGGACCTTTAATTTTAGGACACAATCACCCTAAGGTTTTTGAAAAAATTGTGTACACTTTAAAAAGCGGGTCTAGTTTTGGAGCTCCTACTTACTTGGAAAATGAATTGGCTGAATTAATTTTAAAGGAAATCACTTTTATTGATAAATTACGTTTTGTAAGTTCTGGAACAGAAGCTGTAATGTCTGCACTCAGATTAGCAAGAGGATTTACCAAAAGAAATAAAATTATAAAATTTGATGGTTGTTATCACGGACACTCCGATTCATTACTTGTAAAAGCTGGAAGTGGTTTAGTAACTTTAGGTACTTCTTCAAGTGCTGGAGTCCCTGAATCTTTTGCTAATCAAACTATTGTTTTACCTCTCCATGATATTGAAACAGTTAAAAGAGCTTTTAAGGAAAATAAAGATGAAATTGCCTGTATAATCATTGAACCAATACCTGCAAATAACGGTTTGTTAATTCAAGATAAAGAGTATTTACATGAATTAAGAACACTTTGTACAGAAGAAAATTCTTTACTGATTTTTGATGAAGTAATCTCAGGATTTAGAGTAGGATTTACTGGTGCTGCAGGATATTACGATATAAAACCTGATATTGTTTGTTATGGTAAAATAATTGGTGGTGGTTTGCCTGTTGGAGCGTATGGTGCTTCTGAAGAGATAATGTCAAATATTTCTCCTGATGGCCCTGTTTATCAAGCGGGTACTCTATCTGGCAATCCTGTAGCTATGTCGGCAGGAATAGCTCAATTAGAAGAATGTTTAAAACCTAATTTTTATGAGGAGTTAGAAAAGAAAACAAAATACTTTGTTGAAAGTATTCAATCTCATTGTCAAAAAAACGCTTATCCTGTTAATATGATGAGTATTGCCTCTATTTTTTGGTTTAATTTCAGTACTAAAAAACACATTTACACCGCAGAAGAAATTTCTGGTGATACTAGTCAATTTAATTTGCTTTATCATAAGTTATTAGACAATGGTGTTTACTTTGGTCCAAGTGCCTATGAAGTGGGTTTTGTTTCAGCAGCTCATACCGTAGAAAAGTTGAATGAAGCATCAAAGATTATTTGTAATGGCTTAGATGAAATTTTTATTAACTGATTAAACTAAATAAAAGATTTAAGAATTATACCTAATTTTGTACAAGTTTTTTAAATTAAACTATTGATTTTAAAACACCATTTATGAAAAATAAAAACTTTATAGTTCCTCACGATTTTTCATCTGTCGCAGATAATGCTTTTGACCATGCTCTTGCCACAGCAAAAATTGTATCGGCAAAAATATATTTACTTCACGTAGTGGCTAAGGATAAAAAAATTAAAGAAGCAGAAGATAAATTAAATCAACTAATCAAACAAAAAGATACAACAATTGAAATTGAACCAATTGTTCGAGTTGGAAACATATTTGAAGACATTGGAGAGGTCGCTTCAGAACATCATGCTGAATTGATTTTTATGGGTACCCATGGAAGACATGGGTGGCAACATATTACTGGAAGTCACGCTTTAAAAGTAATTACTAATTCAAGTGTTCCTTTTATAGTAGTTCAAGAAAGAGTTATCAAACCTACAGGATATGACGATATTGTTGTGCCTCTTGATTTAAATAAAGAAACCAAACAAAAACTTGCTTATGTTGCAAATATTGCAAAATATTTTAAATCAAAAGTACACGTTATTACACCTGATGAAAGTGATGAGTATTTAAAACATCAAATCAATGCAAGTTTACAGTTTGCTCAGAGATTTTTTAATGAAAGAAATTTGGAAATGACAACAAAAATTGTCCCTTCAAGTGGCTTTGATAAAGAAGTTGTAAAACATGCTGTTGCCGTTGATGCGGATTTAATAGCAATCATGAATTTAAATCAAAATAATTTATTTGGGGTAATAACAGCAAATTACGAACAATACATCATCACAAACGATGCTCAAATTCCAACTTTAATAGTTAATCCAATTGAAAGCCCTTATGGATCAAGTGTTTTATTTGGTTAATTTTTGTGTAATTTACATTTTACTCATTAGATGACTCTTCTTTATAAATGATTTAATTAACTTTAGCAATAAGTCAATGATAAATTTTTAAATTTACAATAATATTGATTATTGAATTGCTATTAAGAACTCTTTCATACTTTCAAAAATAAAATCAGCTAACTGGATTTTTGGGTTTATTTGATGTGTTTTTTCAGGGATACAGACAACTTGCATACGGGCAGCTTTTCCAGAAATAATTCCTGTTAAACTGTCTTCTATAACTAAACATTTGAGCGGAGAAACATTAAGCAATTTTGCAGTATGTAAATAAACATCGGGATGTGGTTTTCCATATCGTTCTTTTTCAGCCGAATGTGTGGCGTTAAAAAAATTTTTTATCTCTAGTTTTTCTATTACTTTTTGAATTAATACTTCGTAAGAAGAAGTAGATAAACCAATTTTTAATCCTTTTTTTTGTAGAAAAGACAAAGTTTCAACAACTCCAATCAATGGTTTTCCATGTTTTTCAATTAAAATCAACATGTTGTCTAATATCCTGTTTAAAACTTCTTTTGGAGAAACCCCCTCCCACTTTGTCTGTTCGTACCAATACGAAATTACCTCATCTATTCGAAGTCCTACTGTTTTTTCAAAATCTTTTTTATGGAGATTAGCTCCAATGGATTGAAAAACGTCTTCCATAGCAATTTTCCACAAAGGTTCTGAATCAATCAATACTCCGTCCATGTCAAAAATGACCGCAGAATAATCATTTATATTTATTTTGTTTTTTTCCATTTGACTCGATGTAATTTTTGCCTTCTAATAAAAGTGCTTCTTTCATTTGCTATATAAAGTTGGTTTTCGTGTACACAAAGTGCCTCTTTTTGTGAAAGAAAAGGAAATGAACGTATCTTTTTCATTTTTTTTGTGGAATTTGTTGAAATTAAATCGTTTATAGAAATTTCATATAAAGCTGAATAAGTAAGAAAATAGACTTTTTCATAAAAACATTTAGCTGAACATACTGCATCAAAAAAGATGGAACGTTGTTTTGGAATTTTAAATGAACAAATAAACTCTGCTTTTTGAAACTTACGGTCAATTTTTAACTTGAAAAGTTGTATAGAATCTTTTTTGTTTTCAATTTTTGTCAATAAAAACAAGGAATTGTCGTAATAAAATAAACTTTCACAATTCAATCGTAGAGCTTCTCCTTTGTAATTGCAATATTGAAATCGATGTATAGAAAATTCAAACAAGGTATCACCTATCATATTTTTTTCATTCCATGAAAGTATTTGTAAGGTGTCTCTGTTGAGTAAATTATTACCCACATCAGCTAAAAAGTAATTGCCTTTATTGTCTTTACAAAGGTCTTCCCAATCTGTATTTTTAATTGGGACAAAAACCCTTTTCAAAACTTTACCTTTAACATTAATTACATATAAAATCGATTTGTTTCCACTATCATTGTGACAAAGTAAAAGCGAATCATAATATATTTCTAATCCTGATATTTCTTTTAATTCTTTTGATAAAACTTGCTTTTGCTGTGCTTTTGTAGAAAAAGTAAAGAAAATAAATAAAAACAAAACTCCTTTAATTCTTTTCAACATATTTTTTTATCTGTTCTGCAATTTTATTAGTATCTTGTTTCATCATGCAAGAAAAATGTTTTTTTGGACATGCTTTAAATCCTATTTTTGAACAAGGACGACAAGATAGATTTTTTACTTCAAATATAGAAGATAGGTTTTGATTGTTAGGATAATAAGGCGACATTCCGAAATCGGGCACAGTGTTTCCCCAAAGAGAAACAATTGGAACTTTAAAACAGGTCGCTATGTGCATTAATCCACTATCACCTGTAAGTAAAACTTTTGCTTTTTGTAGAACATGTACACTTGAATTTAGTGAGGTTTTTCCGCATAAATTAATTAAATATTGCGAATTTAATTCGGAAATTAAGTTTTCACCTTTTTGAAAATCGTTTTTATCTCCTAATAATATAAAGTTATATTGAGGTAAAAGTTGAATAATTTCTTTTAATTTATCTATCGGGATTTGCTTCGTAAAAAATTGAGCTCCAATAGAAACGGCGATATAATTTTCTGAAAGAATATTTTTGACTTCATCGGTAAAATCATGTAAAAAATATTCGCATTCTTTATTATCTGGGAAAATATTTAATGTACGAAGTGTTGAAAAATAACGATCGATAATATGAATATTAGGTAGTTTATTGATTTTGAAACGAACCAGTAACCATTTATAGAAATTCAATTTGGGAAAAGAATTCGAAGGTTTTTTAAGAATTGTTTTTAAAATCAAAGTTCTTAAATTGTGGTGTAAATCGATAATTAAGTCATAATTTTCTTTTTTTAATTCCACAGTAACTTCTTTTATTGAAGAACTAAAACTGTATAATTTTGAAATGTTTGGGTTGAGTTGAAGTATTTCTTTGTACTTCTTTTTGAGAAGATAATGGATTTCTATTTCTGGTTTTTGATTTTTAATGCTTCTTAATAAGGGTGTTGTCAAAACAATATCACCGATTGAACTAAAACGAAGTATTAAAATTTTCATTAATAGAAATTAAAAAAGGTTGAACAAAAGTAATTGAATTTTATTTTTTTTGGAATTTTTGACCAAAATCTAATCTTTTTGTGGTTACATAACGAGCGATATAATATTTACTAGTTTTAAAATTATTGATAATTACCCCATTACTACTAGACGAATGAATGAAGTATATTCCGTCTTCTTTAACATCAACAACCATTGCAACATGACCGATTCGAGAGGAGTTTACATTTCGACCTTTAAAAAACATCAAATCTCCAGGCCTAATATCAGCAAGTTTAACTGTTTCTCCAAATTCTGCCATACCATAACTTGAATGAACTAAAGGAATTCCAAAATTTGAAAAAACAAAAGAGATAAAACCAGAACAATCAAAACCTGATGGAGTTGTTCCAGCAGAACGATAGGGTGTTCCTAAATATTTTTTTGCATAAGTTATTAACACATCTACTTGATTAGAATTGTTAGCTTTTTTTAAAGTATCTAAAAGACTATTCTCTTGAGTAAAGGAATTAAAAAAAATAATAGTTGAAAAAAAAAATGACACAACAATTCTTTTTAATAATATGTTTTTCAAAAAAAGTTGTATGTTTGTCATGCTTTTTATAAGAAGGCAAAGTTATTGATTTTTAGGCAAAAAAAAACTTAAAAGATTGTTAAGATTTAAACTCCACGAATTAAAAAAAATGTACTACTCAATAGGAGAAGTCGCCAGTCTGCTTAATGTAAACACTTCTTTGTTAAGGTATTGGGAAAAAGAGTTTAAAATTAAAATTGAAAAAAAATCTAAGGCTGGAAAAAGGTTTTATACTGTAAGTGAAATAGGCGTTTTAACGGAAATATATATTTTGTTAAAAGAAAAAGGATACACCATTGATGGAGCGAAAAAAGAACTTGACAAAAACAATGACGGTCATCTTACAGATGATTTTTCAAAAGATGAAATTATAGAGAAATTGGAGTCAATAAAAAAGAAATTGAAAAACTTAATCTCTTTATAGAGAAGTTATCAATTTCCATATTTGGGGTAAAAGTGCTGATTTTTCATCATTTATTATTTCAAAAAAACAATGTTTTCTGTTTTGTTCGTCTGACCATTGGGCCTTCATTTTTTTTATTGCTTCCTCTTTTGAACAAGTATCTCTTTTCATTATTCTTCTGATCTTTAGATTTGTAGGTGCACTAACAAGAACAATTTTATCAAAGCGGTGAAAACTGCCAGTTTCAATTAAAAGAGCTGATTCATTAAAGACAAAAGCTGAATGTTGTTTTTCTTTCCACAAATCAAAGGATTGATATACAGAGGGGTGAACCAGTTTGTTTAATTGTTCTTTTGCATTTGGATCTGAAAAAATCAGGGAAGATAAATAAGTCGTGTTTATTTTACCTTCTACATAACTTTCTTTTCCAAAACTTTTTGTGATTTGAGATATTAAATCTAGATTATGTAGCATGTTTTTTTTGGCTTCTAAATCAGAGTAAAAAACTGGATAACCCATGTTTTCTATAAGAGAACAAACCAAACTTTTTCCAGAACCGATGCCTCCTGTGATGCCAATGGAGAGCATAAACTTCTTAAATTTCTTCTACTTCAATAATTTCAAAAGGAAGTGAGATGATGGCTTGATAATCCTGACCTGCTTCTTGCATATCTTCATCATCTTCCTCAAAAAACCAATTAATGCTCACTTGAGTTCCTTTTCCATTAATGCTCTCCAGTTTTTTAAATAAATCTAAAATACACTTTGAAGAGGAAGTATTAAAATATTCCAATTTTATATCAACAGAGGTTTGAGTTTTTGGAGACGACCCATACTGATCAATCCAATCGTTTAATGGTTTATAAAACTCCACGGAATTTTCAGGAATTGATCTACCTTTTAATTCTAATTTTCCTGCACCGGCATCAAATTTTACCGATGGAGTTTTTGCAGAGCCCTCTAAAATTAAATTTTCCATGTTATTTTATATTTTTTTCAATTCTTTTTACAAAATTAATCAATTTTTACATTTAAACAGAAAAAACTAGTTGTAGGAGAAACATCTAAAAATCGATATTCTAATTTATTTCCGGATTTTCTAGCAATATCTATCATTCCTAAACCAGCGGTGCCTTTTTCTGACATACTACCATTATTTAATACTTCTTGATAATATGCTTTTAGCTCGTCTTTATCCATGCCATTGATTTTTTCTAATTTTTCGGCCAAATCAAGTGCGTTTTGCTTTTCAACATAATTTCCTGTTCTTATATGAAAATAAGTGTCTTCTTTTGCAATAAGAAAAAGAGCGGATTTTGCTTCGATGATTTCTCTTTGTACTCCAATATCATCGTTTACATCAATATGATGATATAAATTTTGTAAACATTCTACCAATACATTAAAAACTTTTTTCTTGGTTTTTGGAGATTCTTCCAAATAATCCATCTTAGTTTCCATAATTTGCAAAACTGAAGTCAGCAAATCTGAAGTTACCACGCCTTTAAAAGAGAGTAATATATTCTCTTTTTCCATGGTTTTATAAAGGTTGTATATGTTTCCGAGCTCCATTCAACAGCTTATTAGGGACAAATATAATTATATTGTCGATAAAATATACGCTTTCATGGAAAAAAAGTTACAAATATTTATTTTTTTGTTAATTTATTAATTAATTACAATATTCAAATTCTGAAATTTTAATTGAAATTTTTCACAAATTTTAATGGTTTTGTTTTTTCTATGAAAAATTAAGAATAAAAATTTCCTCTTCTTACATCACTTTTTTTTCTAAACAATCTTAAAAGAAAGTAAGAAATTGAAAAAACAATAAAAAAAGAAAAGAGTGAGAACAAAACGGCTCCTATGAAGTATTGAACGAAGTGTAAATGAATACTTTCAAGTGAATTGAATTTCATTTCCATTAGATCTAAAGGATTAGAAACAAACCAACTTCCAAAAAAATAACTTACAAACAAAATTAAAGGTATCATTGGAGGAATAGAAATGTTTGCGGCCGCTATGAAAAGCACTTTGTTTAACCTAAAAAAAACAGCCAAAGGAATGCCTATCAACAATTGAAAACCCCAAATTGGAAATATACCCATAAAAACTCCAAATGAAATTGAAAGAGCTTTTTTTAAATTACTTTCTTCCTTTTTATAAAACTCACTTTTTATAGTTTTAAAAGTATTTCTTGAAAAAAGTTTAAGTGGATAATACCAAAGAAGAGCCAAAAATACTAATATGCTATTTAAAACACTTATACGAAAAAAATCTTTAAAAGGTCTGAAATGAGAAACTCTTTCTTTTTCATCGTATAATACCTTTATAGGAATGGCTTTAAAAGGCACTTTTTTCCAAGCTAGGCGAACGATGATTTCAATTTCAAACTCAAATTTTTTTGTAAAAAATCTCATTTTTTTCATTGCCTGAACTGGATAGGCCCTAAATCCTGTTTGAGTATCGGGCAAACTTATTCCTGTTTCTATATAAAACCAAAAATTGGAAAAACGATTTCCAAAAGAGCTTTTTCCAGGAACACCTTCTTGTTTCATGTTTCTTGATCCCATAATCATTGAACCCATGTTTTTTACAATTTCTTCCAAAAACAATGGAATATCTGATGGAAAATGTTGACCATCTGAATCAATACTTATCACATAGTCTGCTCCTCTTTTTATTGCATAGGTAATTCCATTTCTTAAAGCAACACCCTTTCCTGAATTTTTCTCATTTTCTAATAAAGTTATTGTTGTACCAAAAGAAAATAATATTTCTTTGCTTTGGTCTGTTGAACCATCATTAACAACCACCACTTCACTTCCTTTAGCATAAAACAGCACCTCCTCTAAAACTTTTTTAAGTGTTTTTTGATTGTTGTAAGTGGGAATTAGAAAAAGTACTTTTAATTTTTCCATTTTTTACTAGCTAATAGTATTGTTCTTTTTTTTAATCAAGGAATACTACATTTATTAAACAGTATTGAAATCTTTTTAACTGAATTTATGCAAAAATACAAAGATCTTTATTTTTAACTCATTTGATTTGACAAAAACTTGTGTTATTTAACTTTAAAAAAAGTAATTTTGTGTTTTTATATCTACATCATGAATGCACTTGAAGCAAAAAATGAAGCACAAAAAATAGCATTTAGTCCTTTTGTTTTTCAAACAGCAGTTTGTCTTATTGAATTGGGAATTTTAGAATTTATCAATGAAAACAAAAGAATTAATCCTGTAACAATTGTGGACATTGCTAAAAAACTTAATCTTTCCGAATATGGAGTTAAAGTTTTGGTAGAAATGGCTGTTTCTGCTGAAATTCTTGAAGAGAATGAAAATAAACAGCTTACATTGTCTAAAACGGGATTGTTTTTGTTGATGGATAAAATGACAAGAGTGAATCTTCATTTTACAAACGACATTTGTTATGAAGGATTATACCATCTAAAAGAAGCAATAACAACAGGAAAACCAGCAGGTCTTAAAATGTTAGGTGATTGGCAAACGATATATATCGGACTTTCAAAATTGACAGACAAACAAAAAAAATCATGGTTTGATTTTGACCATTATTATTCAGATCATTCCTTTGACGATGCATTAAAAATCATTTTTAAATACCAACCTAAGTTAATGTATGATATTGGTGGTAATACTGGAAAATGGGCAATTGCAGCAACCAATTACAACACAGATATTCAAGTTAAATTGCTTGATTTGCCTGGTCAAATTGCTATTGCTCAAGAAAATATACATAGCAAAGGGAAAATTGCGGAACGAGTCTCTTTTTTTGCCATTGATATGTTAAATCCTGAATCTGAAATACCAGCTGGTGCTGATGCTTATTGGATGAGTCAGTTTTTAGATTGTTTTGGTGAACATGAAATAGAAATGATTTTGAAAAAAATTAAAAAAACTATGAAGCCCGATGCAGATGTTTATATCATGGAAACTTTTATCGACAATCAAACATTTCCAGCAGCTACATTTTCATTAGTCGCTACTTCTTTGTATTTTACTGTTATGGCAAATGGAAATAGTAAAATGTATTCACTTTCTTCCTTTTTATATATCATAGATAAAGCGGGTTTTGAATTAGTTGAACAATATCCTTTGATTGGAGGAGGTTATCATACAATTCTGCATATAAAAATGAAAAAATGAAAATATTATCTATCCATTATTCACAAACTGGACAGTTAACTCAAATTATGGAACAAATTTTAAGTCCCATAAAAAAATGCTTTACTATTGACGAAGTTCGGTTTACTGATAATGACGCTTACACTTTTCCTTGGGGAAAAAAGAATTTTTTTGATACAATGCCAGAAACAGTATTGATGAAAAAAATGCCTCTTTCACCAATTCATTATCAAGAAGAAAAATATGACTTAGTAATTTTTGGTTTTCAGTCTTGGTTTTTATCTTTAAGCAGACCTTGTTCTTCCCTTTTACAAGATGACGAATTTAAAAAAAGAACACGTGGTGCTAAATTTATTACGGTTATTGGAGCAAGAAATATGTGGGTAAATGCATTTTTAGACTCCAAAAAATTAATCGAAGAAAATGGATGCAAGATTATCGGAAACATTCCTTTAGTTGATAGAAATGCAAACTACATTAGTGCAATAACCATTCAATATTGGGTGTTTACTGGGAAAAAAGATAAAATGTGGGGAATCTTTCCAAAACCTGGAATTAGCGAAGAAGACATCCTTTTTTCTACAAAGTACGGTGAAATAATTTGTGAAAAATTACTTAGCAAACAAGAAAATTCTCTACAAAAAGCCATATTAGACGAAAACAAAATTAATATACCATGGGATGTGCTTTTTATTGAAAAAAGAGGCAAAAAAATGTTTAGATTATGGGCTTCTTTAATTTTAAATAAAGGAAAAAACCCTTTTAAAAGAAATTTTTTCTTGTTTCTTTATCGAATTTATTTGTATGTTGCATTATTTACAATTTCACCCATAGTAATTAGTATTTATGCTTTAGTTTTCAGACCTTTTATGTTGAAATCTGAAAGTCAAAAAAAAAATGTAATTTTGCATTTTTAATTTTTATTAATTCATGTTTGATATTTACATTACCAAAGCAAGCAGTTTTTTACCAAACAAAGCAGTGAATAACGATGAAATCGAAGAATATCTCGGTTTAGTTAAAGAACAAAATTCAAAAACAAAAAGCTTAATTTTAAGAAACAATAAAATAGAAGAAAGATATTATGCTATTGATAAAAAGGGCAAAGCAACGCATTCAAACGCAGAAATGACCGCTAATGCAGTTAAAAATATTTTACTTCAAGACAAAAAAGCATTAGAAAATGTCGATTTATTGTGTTGTGGAACCGCTTCTCCTGATCAATTAATGCCTTCACATGGTGTAATGGTTCATGGTTTATTACCAGAATTAGGTTCTTTAGATGTGGTAAGTCCATCAGGTAATTGTTGTACTAGTTTACAGGCCTTAAAATATGCCTTTTTATCCCTGAGAAGTGGTGATAAAAACAAAGCTATTGTAACTGGTTCTGAGTATTTATCTAGAAATTTAAGAGCTGAATCTTATGAAGAAGAAGCCGTTAAATTGGAAAAATTACAAAAAGAACCCATTATTGGCTTTGAAAAAGATTTTATAAGATGGATGCTCTCTGACGGTGCAGGTGCTTTTTTATTGGAAAAAACTCCAAACAAAGAGGGTTTAAGTTTAAAAATTGAGTGGATTGAGTATAGATCTTATGCTGACCAAGAAGAGGTTTGTATGTATATGGGTGGGGATAAAGTAAATGGTAAATTCGTTAGCTATAAAAATTATGAACCTTCCGAATATATGCCCAATTCACTTTTTTCTATTAAACAAGATACGAAATTGCTAGGGGAGAGTATTGTAAAATACGGTGCTTTCTTTTTGTTAGATTTGTTAGAGAAAAAGAATTTTAAGGTGGAAGATGTAAATTGGTTTTTACCCCATCTTTCAAGTTATTATTTTCAAGATAAAATATATGAATCGTTGGTAGAAAACAATATAGAAATTCCTTTAAATAGATGGTTTTCTAATCTAAAAAGTAAAGGAAATATTGGCTCTGCTTCTGTTTTTCTAATGATAGAAGAACTACTTGAAAAAGGTCGATTAAAAAAAGGTGAGAAAGTATTATTAATGGTTCCAGAAAGTGCTCGTTTTTCCTATACTTTTACCATGTTAACAGTTTGTTGATATGAAACTTAAAGAAGTTCCTCAAGACAAAACCCCACTTGAAAATTTCACTAAAGAAATTTTATACGCCAAAAATGACAACAATGAATACCAGAGTACTTTAAGCTCTGGCTGGGATATAAAAACTGAAGCCTTGAATGAAGCTTGGAGTGATATTGAAGAAGATATTAACAAAGCAAAAGAATTATTGGAAAATGGAATTAAAAGTCCTATTTATTATTTAATGGTTAAAAATTTAATGACTTTATCTATTTTGTCGGGTTATACAGGATTTTGGAAAATTACTATAAAAAAACATTTTAATCCAAAGGTTTACAAAAAATTATCAAAAATTCGTCTAGAAAAATACGCTTTTGCATTTAAAATACCTATTGAAGAATTAATCGAATTCCAAAACACAAAAAAAGAAAAGAATTGAAAGAATTTAAACACATTCAAAGTGCTCATTGTGAGAATGGAGTAACCAGCAGTCTTTTTTATAATAATGGTTTTGAGGAGATTACTGAACCGCTTGCTTTTGGAATAGGTTCTGGATTGTTTTATATCCACCTTCCTTTTATTAAAATAAACAATGGTCCTGCTATTTCTTTTCGTTCTGTTCCTGGTACCGTTTTTAAAAGAAATTGCAAAAATTTAGGTATAGGCGTTTATCAAAAAACTTTTTCATCTCCCCAGAAAGCACAATTGGCTTTAGATACAGAACTTGCAAAAAATAGCTGGGTCGGTTGTCAAGTAGGTGTTTATCACCTTCCCTATTTTCCTTTACAATATAGGTTTCATTTTAACGCACACAATTTAATTGTTTTTGGAAAACAAGGTAATCAATATCAAGTCAGCGACCCTGTAATGGAAGAAACAACTTTAATTTCAGAAGAAGATTTATCAAGAGTGCGTTTTGCTAAAGGAGCATTAGCACCAAAAGGAAGATTATATTATCCAATTATCGAGAAAAATCCCACTAATGAACAAATATCAAATGCTATTTTAAAAGGTATAAAAAGAAATGCAAGAGATATGTTGTATATTCCAAGTCGATTAACAGGTGTGAGAGGAATTGGATATACTGCAAATAAAATAAAATCCTGGAGAAACAAATTGGGTCCACGCAGAGCGGGATTATATTTAGGTCAAATTATTCGTATGCAAGAAGAAATTGGTACTGGTGGTGGTGGTTTTAGGTATATATATGCTGCTTTTTTAGAACAGAGTCATTCTTATTTGCAAAACGACAAAATTTCTTTAGTATCTGAAGACTTCACAAAATCTGGTGATAGTTGGAGGAATTGTGCAGTTGCCATGGCTTCGATTATGAAAGGAAAAAATACGGAACAAAAAGATTTTGATGAGGTAGCTGAAAGAATGTTTCAAATAAAAGAAATTGAAAAAGAAGCATTCTTAAAATTAAGAAATCTTGTTAAGTAACTATTTGAACACTCGATGTTAAAAGAAATTCAAATAAATCAACTTTCTAAAAAATACAGTAAAAAAAGTCCTTTTAGCTTAAAACGAGTTCATTTTTGTATTAAAGCTGGAACAACACATGGAATTTTAGGATCTAATGGTGCAGGAAAAACTACTTTAATTAAAACCATTTGTGATGTTATTGAACCTAGTATTGGAGAAGTTTTATTTTTAAATAAAAAAAATGAAGTCCTGCCAAAAAAAAACGTTAAATCTATCATTGGTTATGTTCCACAAGATTTTGCTTTTTATGAGGATTTAACTATTTGGAACAACTTTTTGTTTTTTGGAACAATGTATAATTTAGATAAAAAATCTATTTTAAATCGATACGAAGAACTTTTACCTTTTTTAAGACTTGAACAACATGCCGATAAAAAGATTAAACATTTTTCAGGTGGAATGAAAAGAAAAGTCAATTTGGCTTTGGGTTTGTTACATAATCCAGAAGTGATTATTTTAGACGAACCTACGGTAGGCATTGACATTAAAAGTAAAACAGAAATCCTTCAACATTTAATTAACTTAAACAAAGAAGGGAAAACCATTTTATACACTTCACATCAAATGGAAGAGGCACAAGAATTTTGTTCCCATGTTTCACTATTTAATAATGGTTCTTTAATTTGTACTGGAACAACTCAACAAGTTTTAAAAGACAATCAAATGAACGATCTTGAATCTCTTCTTTTGACTATTTAATAATGAAAAAATTAGGCATTTCAATTTACAAAGAGGTTTTATTATTATTAAATGATAAAATGGGTTTATCAATGATGTTTTTTTTACCTATTTTACTTGTAATTATTATAACCGTTGTACAAAATAGTGCAGTTAAAATTGTAAATGAGAACAACATATCTCTTTACGTAGTTGATTTAGATCAATCTGTTTTAAGTAAACAATTGATAAAAGATGTAAAAGAAAGCGGTATGTTTTCTATTATTAAATTAAAACAAAATTCATTTTCAGATTTGAAAATTAAAGTTCATAATCAAAGTGAAGTACCTTTTGGTTTGTATATTCCTAAAGAGTTTGGTAATCAAACAACTCAATTTAATAAACAAAAAATTGATAATTTGATGGCGGAATTAAATGGTACATTAATTTCAAAGGAATTATCAGCTGAAAAACAAAATAATATCAAACTTTTATTTAATCCTATTGTTCAAAAAAATTTTTATGAGTCCATTTCACAAGTAATCAACACTTTAATCATTAAAACACAGACAAAACAATTTATGTCTGAATTAAATTCAGCTTTAGGATTAAAAAGCGATGTGTTATCACAAATTAAATGGAATGAACTAAAATTAGACGTACAAATTTCTGGACAAAACAATCACAATAATGAGATTCCCAACGTAAGCCAGCACAATGTACCAGCTTGGTCAATTTTTGCTATGTTTTTTATGGTAGTCTCTGTTGCAAGTAATTTTGTGAGAGAAAGAAACAATGGTTCTTTTGACCGATTATTAACTATGCCAAGTAGTTTTGCTTATGTTTTAGCTTCAAAAATAATTTTGTTTTGTTTAATTTCTATGTTACAAATTGGAGTGATTTTTAGTGTTTCACAATTTTTGTTTCCCTATCTTTCTTTACCAGTCTTAAATTTTCCTCAACGTTTAGATACTTTGTTTTTTGCAGTTTTTCTTTGTGGACTTTCCGCAGTTAATTATTCTCTTTTAATAGGTACATTCAGTAAAACTACCGAACAAGCAAATGGTTTTGGGGCATTATCTGTCATAATTTTTGCTGTTTTAGGAGGGATTTGGGTTCCTTTTTATATTTTACCTGATTATTTCAAATTTATTGGAAAATTTTCTCCTTTATATTGGTGTATGGAAAATTTTTATGTCATCTTTTTAAAAAATGCCGAATGGAAAGAAATGTTTTTTCCAATATTAGTATTACTTTTGATGAATATTAGTTTTATTCTATTGATAACCTTTAAATTGGTTCGATTAGGATATATTAAAAAAAGATAACATGACAAAAGAAGAATTAAAAACTCAATTAAAAGAACAAATTATTCAATATCTCAATTTAATGGACATGAGTGTAGATAAATTTCCCGACGATGTACCTTTTTTTGGTTCTGAATTGGGCTTAGATTCTATTGATTCGTTAGAAATGATTGTTCTTTTAGAAAGAGAATATGGTATTAAAATAGAAAATCCACAAGAAGGAAGAAAAGTGCTAATTGACATCAATCACATGGCAGATTATATTTTAGAACATTCTAAGGTTAAATAATTATGTCTGGTTCTATTGTTGTTAGCGGTATTGGTATAATCAGTGCAATTGGTAACAATATAGAAGAAATTCATTTTTCATTAAAAAACGGAATTTGTGGAATAAAAAGAGCTCAAATTTTAAAGTCTAAATACAAAGAAAATTTTTTATTTGGTGAAATTCCATTTTCAAATCAAGAACTAATAAAAAAATACTCTTTGTCATTATCGGAAGATTATACAAGAACAGATATTTTAGCAGAAATTGCTTTTCAACAAGCTTTTCAAGATGCTGGCTGGAGTCATGAATGCATTCAATCAAATAAAACATGTTTCATCTCTTCGAGTACTGTCGGAGGGATGAGCGAAATAGATGAACTTTATCATGATGCCATTCATAAGACCAATCCAAGTGTCTTTATACAATCTTATGCGTTTAGTGCTCATGCAAAAAAAATTGTAGAAAGGTATGAAATCAAAGGTAAAACCGCTGTAATTAATACTGCCTGTTCCTCTTCTTCAAATGCAATATTATTGGCTCAACGTATGATTGAACAAGGGTATGCTGATAGGGCAATTGTTGGAGGAGTTGATTCGCTTTCCAAGTTCACAATCAATGGGTTTTCTTCACTTTCGATTTTATCACAAGGATATTGTAAGGCATTTGATCAAAATAGAGACGGATTAAATTTAGGTGAGTCGGCGGTTTATCTCTGTTTAGAGAAAGAGAGCAAAAACACAAAAAATTATTACGGGAAAATTATAAGTGGTGGTAATGCCAACGATTCTTTTCACCCCTCTGCTTTGTCAGATGATGGAAAGGGAATAACTTTAGCCATTACTTCCGCTTTAGAAAAAGCAAAACTTTCATTTGAAAACATAGATTTTATTCAAGCTCACGGAACTGGAACACCAAACAATGACTTAGTAGAAACTAAAACAATGAAAACACTTTTTAAGCGACATCTTCCTTTTTATTCCAGTAAAACCTACGTCGGTCATACTTTAGCCGCAAGTGGAGCGTTTGGAATTGTTACCTGTTTATTGGCTTTAAAAAACAAAGAAATTTATGCTAACTTAAATTTTCAACAAGCCATTGAAGAAATTAATTATCCACCAAACCTTATTAATCAACCTTTTGAAGCCAAATATGCTATGTCAAATGCTTTTGGTTTTAATGGAAATTGTACCTCTATAATTTTACAAAGATAATGTTCATCGAATTTTCATACGCTATTTCTCCTCAAAAAACTTATGATGAAAGTTGTTTTTTAGATTCTCAAGCCATTAATTATACGAACAATCAATTACAGGTTATTGAACCTAAATACAATGAAGCAATACCTTTAAATTTATTGAGAAGAATGGGAAGAGCTGTTCGATTAGGTGTTGGTGGAGCAATGGAAATGTGTATTAAAAACAATCTTCAACCCAATGCAATCATCTTTTCATCGGCTGTTGGCGGTTTGGAAGATTGTATTAAGTTTTTAAATCAAATTTATGTTTATGAAGAAGGTACATTAACCCCGACAAATTTTGTCCAATCTACCCCAAATGCTATTGCCGGTAGTTTGGCTTTGTTGACCAAAAATTCTTCTTACAACACAACACATGTAAATGGAGCCAACTCTTTTTTAGATGCTCTATTAGATGCCCAATTACTAATGAATGAAGGTAAAACATCTTCTTGTTTACTTGGCTGCGTTGAAGAAATTTCTTCTTATAATTATAACATAAATCAGTTGGCTGGATTATATAAAGATACTTTTATTTCTTCATTAGATTTATTAAAAACAAAATCAAAAGGTAGTATTTGTGGCGAAGGTGCCGCTATGTTTTACCTTAGTCCTCACTCACAAAATTACGAAGCTGAAATAATTTCTTTTTTTACTATTCAAAAAAATTCTAGTGCAGATGAAATATTAGAAGAAATTGAATCCATGTTAAATAAAGAAAATTTAGAAAAAAATGCCATTTCAGATTTAATTTTGGGGTATAATGGTGATCAAGAGACACAACAAAATTACGACTCCCTCTCCTTGTTTTTTGAGAATTCGAATATTTATGCTTATAAACATTTAACAGGTGAATATCCTACTTCAGTTTCTTTTGCTTTATGGATGGGAATTAAACTATTTAAAAACAAAGAGCTTCCTTTGTCTTGTATTAAAAAGGTTTCACAGAACATAAGAGAATACGTTCTAATTTATAATCATTATAATTCAAAGGAACATTCTATCCTTTTATTAAAAAAAGGAACAAGAGAGTAGTTATAAAATAATGTTAAATCCTTATTTAACATAATTCTGCTTCACGATTAAAAGATATTGATTATTGTCTATTTTTCTATACCCATAATCGTAACAAAAGTAATAATCTGTTCCTTTTTGAGTTGAATAAATGTTAGTGTAATAATGAAAATTAAATCCACTTTCAGCTAAAATCAATCCATCAATTGTTGTTTTTCCTGTCGGATTTAAACTTTCTAAAATACGTCTATTTTTTCTCAAAATAGAATTAATTCTTCGTACATATTTATTTGCGTCTTCGTTTAAACGATTATTAAAGGCATTTCGACAAAAATCAGAACAAAAGCGTTGGTCTTTTCTACCCCTGAGTTTTGATGAACATTCTAAGCAAATTCTACTTTCCTCTTCTTTCATTTAAACAAAAGTAAGAATTTTTATATCAAAGCACAAACTGTAAGATTTTAATTTTTTACGATTTTAAATTGTTTATTGTTTCCTTTATCAAAAATGGTTAAAATGTATATTCCTGAATTTAATTGACTTAGATTAATTTGATTAGAATTCGCTAATTTTCCTTTTAAAATAATTTTACCTGTAATATCTTTTATCTCAAAGTTTTTGGACAAATTATCTTTTGAACTAATAAATAAATCTTTTAAAACTGGATTAGGATATACAAAAATTTGGTCTAAATTATTTTCTTTCTCTTTTATATCCAAAAGATTGTGATAAACCGCGGAATTGATGATGTGTGACGTTGAATTGGTTATAACTGGTTCATTAAAATCAAAATAAATATCCGCTTCATTATTTATTATTGTTCCTTCGGGTAAATCTTTATTTTGTTTAACTTGAAATTGTATAAAGCCGTGACTTCCTGGTTCATTTGTTGTACTATCAACTAGTAAAATATTATCAAATGTCCATTCTAATATCCTTTGACCGTATATTCTAAAAGAATAATCATGACTAATATTTCCTAAAATAACAGAAGTAATGTCTAAATCAATATCAAGTGTATCTCTTACAACAACAGTAAAAGCCGTATCTGTTCCAGTATTTTGGAAACGTATAATGTATTCTAAATCTTGATTTGATTGTATAAAATGATTATCAGTAATTCCTGTTGGAAATCCTCTTTTATCATTTGGATCATACGATCCATTCGTGACGGTACAAAAAATATCCTTCACAGGGTCAGCATCGTCTTGTGGGAAATTGTTTATAATTTCTGGAGTCCAATTTGACGCATTACCACATAATTCAACGTGAGCATTTGGATGAGAATTTCCAGGATGTAAAGGGTGCTGATCGGCTTCTAAAACCCAAGTTTGTCCTGTACCAAAAAACACATAAGTAAACGTTTCTCCACCTTCTAACAAAATAGAATCTAATATAATTAATTGACCATCAACATAAATTCTTACTGGACTATAACACTCCATATCACCCTCACCAAAATCTCCTGTATTAGTAATCGAAAAATAAATCGAATCATTGGCACACCAACCCTCTACACTCAAACTCGATTGATCCCAAGGAAGAGTACATGGGGTAACTTCCCCTGTGGGTGTAGCAGGAATAGTATCAAAAACACAGGATTCAGCTGGAAATAAATTAGCTTCATGACACAAAGTTTCTAACAAAACAGCATCACAACTTAAGGTAACATAAAGTGTAAAGTTTTTTGTTTCACTTGGTGCTAAAGAACCTAAGTCAAAAGAAAACGTACTGTTTCCAATTGAAGTGAAACTAATGCTCGCACTGTCTAAAGTAAATAACGGATCTAATTCAACTTCAGTGTAAGCATTAAACAAAGTATCCGTTGCTAAAAAGGTATTTGAAGCAGAAACATAAATTTCTTGTTCAGAAAAACATCTTCTGATAATATTTGAATAAATAGAAACATTCGGTTGAGTACAATTAACATTTGAATAAAGACCAAAATTTGAAGGGTAAACCGCTTCATTTGTGCTGTTTACAGTAAATGTAGTGCTTAAATTACAAGAAGACGACCAATTATTTGAGAGTTCAATTAAAGTAGCCGTATAACTTCCTGGAGGTAAATCAATATGCCACAAACCAGCATCATTTGTTTGTACAAGAAAATTACCTGGTTGAATTTCAATCATTTGATTAGCTAAACCAAGCTCATTTTCTTCATTTAAACAATTATAGTTAATATCATGATAAACTTTTCCAGTAACACCAGGAGCTTCAAAAGTAATGCTTATTTCAGGCCATTTGTTCGGATCTGAATTGTCACTAGAACAAAAACCTAATCGTCTATAATTTTGTTCTGTTAGAAGTTTCAACAAAAATCCATGACCTTCATTTTGATTTTGCAAGATGTCATTGACTAATGATGTAACATTAATTATAATGTCATCATTTTCACTGGTTGTTGAAGGAATATTAACACTATTTGTTGAGGTTGTTATCGGCTGATTTATTCCTGATATTGTGTTTTCACTCCATGGAGAAATTATTCTTTCTAAAATTGACTCATTTGATCCAGATAAAGTAGAGTGAAACTCTTGACTACCTCCGTCTCCATTATTTGCATATAATTTTAAAGTCGCGTTTGAAACAGTTGCGTTTTCTGGTATTAAAGACCAATTAAAATCTATTGCTGAACGAATTATACCAAAAACTGAATTAAAAGTCCAAGCGTTAGCAATTAATATTGGAGAGTTGGCGGTATTTAATAACTCATAACCATCTGATATTTCTACATAATAAAAAGCGTCTTTTCCACCTAACCCATTTGGTTTTAATATAATAGTAGATTGTGAAAATAATTCTAAAGAAATTAGCATGAAAGTGATAAAAGAAAGTTTTTTCATGAAAATAAATTTTAAACAATAATAATTAAACCTTTTCATTCAACAATAAATAAATGTTCATTACTCTATTATTAACTAGCATATACAACTTTTCAATGAAAAATGATTAATATAAAAGACTAAATTAAACAATAATTTTTAATTTAGACAAATTTATTTTTTGTATGAAAAGATTACTTATTAAAATTAGTGTTTTTGTTAAGGGTTTGATAATAATGGTTAGACCTCATCTTTATTTAAATTGGCTAACAAAACATTTTTTGTTCATTTATAATACTGTACAATTATCAAAATGGATTCATAATCAAGAAAAAAAAGACATTTTAAACGATTTTTATACCTCAAAACGTGATTATGCAAAAAAGTATGTTTTACACGAATATATTATTAATAAATATAAATTAGACGAAAATCCTTTTGATTATTTAGAATTTGGTGTTTTTGAAGGAAATTCTTTTAAATGGTGGTTAAATAGATGTAAAAATATTAATCATAAATTTTATGGTTTTGATACTTTTGAGGGTTTACCTGAACAATGGGGAACTTATGAAAAAGGAGAAATGTTAGCAAAATTACCTGACATTAACGACGATAGATCTAAATTGTATAAAGGATTATTTCAAGACACTTTACCAGTGTTTATAGAAAATAAAACAATTGATAAAGAAAGAAGAAAAATAATTCATTTGGATGCAGATTTATTTTCTTCAACAATTTTTACTTTAACTACATTAGCTTTTTATATCAAAAAAGGTGATATTTTAATTTTTGATGAGTTTAATGTTCCAAATCATGAATATTTTGCTTTTAAAATCTATACTGAATCCTTTTACGTAAAATATAAACTAATTGGTTCAGTTAATAATTACTACCAAGTTGCGATTATGATTGAATAAATTATTGATGTAATATTAAACCATTCTCAAACGATTGTTTAAATCGTCTCTATATGATCCACCTATCGGAATAATTTTTCTGTCGTTTTCTAAAATAAGATTTGGAAAATCTATTGCAGCAATTTTATCTATTCTAACAATAAATGAACGATGAACACGAATAAACTCAACACTACCCATTTTTTGTTCAATCTCTTTCATCGTTGAATGTATTGTATATCTTGTATCTATTGTATTGATAACTACATAATCTTTTAACGCTTCTATGAAAAAGATGTCTTTTGTATTAATTTTTACCAACTTATGATTGGACTTTACAAAAACAAAACCATCTAAATTCTCTTTTCCATCAACTAAAGAATACAAAAAATCCCTCTCTCTTTCTAATTCTAAGACCTTTTTATGTTTATATAAAGCCATTTCAATTGAAGTATGTAAATCAATTTCTTTAAACGGTTTAATTATATATCCATACGGTTCGGTAACTTTTGCCTTACTCAAAGTAGATTCATCGGCATAAGCAGTTAAAAATATAACAGGTAAATTGAATTCTTTTTTGATAACTTCTGATACCTCAATACCATTCATGCTACCTTTTAGCATAATGTCCATCAAAACGATATCTGGACCCTCTGATCTTACTAGTTCAAGTGCTTTTTCTCCCGTTGCTGCTGCTCCTACAACATTATATCCTAACTTTTTTAAACTATGTTGTATGTCCTTAGATACTATAGATTCATCTTCAACGACTAATACATTAACTGGATTCATAAAGTCAAAGTTTTTGTTTTTCAAAAGTAATAAAATATTTAATACCATTCGTTTTTTCTAAACGAATATTTCCATCTAATTGTTCAACTAAAGTAATAACCAACTGTAAACCAAGTGTTTCTGCATTTTCTATTGTAAAACTTTTTGGTAATCCTATTCCGTTATCACCAATATTTAATTGAATTTGACCCTCTATTTCTTTTAATTCTAAATAAATTTCTCCTCCTTCACCTTTATTTTCTTTAAAAGCATATTTCAAGGAATTTGTAATTAATTCATTAATAATTAAACCACAAGGTATTGCTTGGTCTAAACTTAATTCAACTAAATCCACTTCTTCTACAACTTTAACAGGTATTTTTTGATTAAAATGATAGGTAGAAATTAAATTTCTTAATAACTCTCTTGAATAATTTTTGAAATTAATAGAAGAAAAATTAGTGTTCTGATATAAATTTTCATGAATAATTGCCATTGTCCGAATCCTATGCCTACTTTCTTCAATAATCTCTAACGTCTTTTCATCAGTAACATAAGTACTTTGTAAATTTAATATACTTGAAATTATTTGTAAATTGTTTTTTACTCTATGGTGAACTTCTTTTAATAAAACTTCTTTCTCTTTTAATGATTGTAATACTTCCCTCTCATTGTTTTTCTTTTCTGTAATGTCATGAGCAACAAAAGAAATTTCAGACACAACACCATTTAAATCTATAATTGGATTTAGATAGACTTCAAGCCATTTTCTTTGTAGATTTTTATTGATGAACTTGAGTTGAAGTTGATAAGATTTTCCCTTTTTAATTGAACTTAAAATAAATCTGAAATATCGAAGTTTAACCGCTGAAATGATTTCTTCAAAATATTTTTCAAAATTTGTATTGGCTTGCAAATCCTTTTGAGTATGAAAATCGAAAAAATGTTTACTGTGCACATTAAAACTTGAAATGACCAAATCAGGTGTTAGTGTCATTAAAAAAGTGTTTTCCGAACTATCAAAAATTGCTTTGGTTCGCAAAAATTCTGTTTCTAATTTTCTTTCCACTAGTTTTCTTTCTTCTATTTCTTTAGATAGTCTTTTATTGGTTTCTTCGGCTAATTCTGCTCTTAATTGTTCTTTTGATAATTTGTTTTGATACGAAATGTCTTTGAAAATCATTAAAATGTCGTCTTCTTTTTCAAATATAATTGAAGCAATGGTTAAGTCTATTTCAACAACTTTTTTGTTAATTAAAAACTGTAATTGTTTTTGAACTTTATTTTTTTCTTCAACTGCTTGTCTGAGTAGTAAATTAATTTTTTCATAATTTACACCAAACAACTCTTTACCTAGTTCAATTGTTTGATTTTTCTCAATTTGAAAAATTGAAAAAAATTCTTTGTTCGCAAAAACCACTTTTTTGTTTCTTACTATTAAAAATCCTTCTGGAGTATTTTCAATAATAGATTCAAATGATTTTTTACTTTCTTCTAATTGATTCAAATATTTATTTCTCTCTGTTTCATCATGAATTACACATTGGAACAACAACTTTTCACCTATATGTATTGGTGCGATTGTAACACTTGTTTCAACAAAATTATTTTTATTGGCAAAATTCCATGAAAATTTTACTACTTTTAGATTTCTTAATTCTTCAAATTTTAAGAATAAACTTTCTTTAAGTTCTGGGGTTTGATGATAAGTGAAGTCCCAAATGTTTTTTCCTAATACGTTTTCTCTTTCTGAATCATACAATTCAAGGCCTTTTTGATTTATATCTATAATTATTTCGTCTTCTAAAATTAAAATTGCATCTTTACTTTCTTCATAAATCAAACGATATTTCTTTTCTTTCTCTTCTAATTCATAAGTGCTTAAAGTTAATTCAGTTACATTAACCAAATTTCCTTCAATCAAATCACTTTCTTTATCATAATACAAATTGATGACTAAATAAAAATTTTCTTCTATACTTTTTTTATATGAGTATTGAAAATTTGAAATAAAACCATTTAAAACTAGTTGTTCCTTTAAATTTTTCCATTCCTTTTCAGTAAATAATTTTATTTCTTTGAAGTCGTTGATTTTAAAAATGTTTAAAAAAGTGGGATTACAATCTAAAATTTCAGCACTTTCATTAATAGTAAACAATCCAGTTTGATTTCTAACATATAAATTTTTATATTTCTTTTGGTTTATTTCTAAATCTCTTTTTTCTTCAATAATTTGACTGATATCTTCAAACAAAAGAATATAATATATACCTTTTTTAAGCTGTATTTTGTTCATTTTTAATTCAAAAATTGTATTGTCATCATAAGTAAATTCCTTTTTGTAAAATTCATCTTCATTTAGCACATCAAGAGCGTACAACTCTTTTTCTGTTACAAATTTTTCAACGATATTGGACAACTCAAAAATATCGTCTGTTTTAAAAAATTTAGTGCTCATTTTATTGAAATCAACTACTTGAAAAATTCCAGATCTATTTTGCAATAATAAAACTCCATTTCCAAGATGATTTACTAATTTTTTTAAATAAGAATTATTGTCTTCTATGGTATTAATCATAGAATTTCTACTTCGATAGATTATCATAAAAAATATTCCAGAACTAGCAATTAAAACTACCAAATACAAATGATAAGAAAAAAAATTTTCCTCATCAATTTTTAATAAAAAATAAATCAGAGACAAAAAAGAACTTATAAAATAAACAAGAGAAAAATTTAATCTTTGTAATGCAAAATTAAATAAACAAAATAAGCAAACAAAATATATAATTGCTTGTTCTTCAAACTTTTGTTTATACAAATCAAAAATTACAGCTTGTGTAATTGCTATAAAAAAAAGAAAATACATCCAAGGCAATTTACCTTTAAAAAATGTGATAAAACGATTGATAAAAATAAAAAAAGGTAAAACAAAACTACCTGATAACAAACTATATACATAAACTGTCGGAGAATGTATAAAATAAAAAAAATAAGCAAACAATGGACAAAAGAAAAAAGAAAAAATCAATAATAAATTAGATAATCTAATATTATCGTTTTCTTGTTCATAATATGAACTAAATTGGTCTCTATTCTTTTTACCTTTCATTTAAGAATAAAATTAGTTATTTCTTTTTTTATTAAAATTTTTCACATTAAATATAAATATAATAATTAAGAAAAAAATAAATTGAAAAATTTTAATACTATTATTATGCTTGTTAATATGTTAATAAAGTAAATTTTTCTTCTTTTTAAAAGAGTTCTAATGAACATAACTTATTATATATGAAAAATTTATATTAAATTAATTTTGTTATATCTTAAAATATATATTGTCAATTACCTTTGTATAAAAAAATTAAAATTAGCTCAAACTTTTCGTTATTTATATAATTTTTTGTATATATGAATATTTAAATGACATTTCAAAGTGAAACTTTTTCTTTTTTATTAACCGTAATTTAATAAATTGTTCATATTAGTGTCGAAAACTCTATTTTTTGCGTTTTGATTTTCAAGCACTTAAAAATTAAATTATTTTGTTTTGTGGAAAGATTTATAAATTTGTTGAAAAAAAATGGTGAAAAAAATATTTTTAGCTTCTGATCATGCAGGTTTTGATTTAAAAAAACATGTCGAAACTTCATTAATAAAAAAAGGGTTTTTAGTAGAAGATAAAGGTTGTGATTCAAACGATAGTGTTGACTATCCAGATTATGCTCACCTGCTTGCTCTTGAAGTAGAAAAAAATGAAGATTCTTTTGGTTTTGTTTTCTGTGGTTCTGGAAATGGAATAAATATGACGGTAAACAAACACCAAGGAATTCGTTCGGCCTTATGTTGGAACTCAGAAATAGCAAGATTAGCTCGATTACATAACAACGCAAATGTTTTGGCTTTACCTGCACGTTTTTTATCTGAAAATGAAACGGATTCAATAATAGAAGTTTTTTTGAATACAAATTTTGAAGGAGGAAGACACCAAATTAGAATAGATAAAATTCCTTGTTAAAAATTAAAGTCTTTTTATTTCCGACGGTTCAACCCATTTGGTCAACGTTTTTTCTTTGTCTGAAAACACTTGAAATTTACCGTCTCTAATATCAATAATTTCTGATTCAATCCAATCATTTCCAACTTTGATTAGTATTTTATTGCCAATGGTATAGATAATAATTTGATTAGAAGTACTTACTTCTTTTGTTATTACAGTTTCTGTTTTCGTTGTTCCTTGTTGTGAAAGTTCTTTTTCTTCCAACCATTTTACAACACTTTTGTTCTCATCTATATAAACTAAATATGTGAAATTATTACTATTAATATTGATGATTTCACTGCTTATTATTTTACCATTAGAATTAAAAAAAACTAGATCACCGACTTTGTATTTTGCAGTTAGAATAACTTTTTGTGTTTCAACTTTTTCCATCTCAAAAGGTTTATCAGGGAAAAGTAATTGTATATCTGAATTGTCAAACCATTTTGTCTGAGACATATTGTTGTTTAGATAAACCAAACATTTTCCAGGTGAAACTTGTAATACCTTTGATTCAACCCAATTGATTCCATCAAAATATTCTACTTCATCACCTAATTTATATGCTCTTTCTTGTGAAAAAACAAACAAGGACATAAAAAAAAATAAAAGAAAGATTTTTGTTTTCATGTTTCAAATTTATCACAAATTTAATTGTTTTATAATAAAATCCTCAAATTCCTTTTTAAAATTTAGATAAATATCTCCTGTACCTGGACCATTAAAACCTGTGTGAATTTTTACAACCTCCCCTTTTTTGTTAACAATTATACTTGTTGGAAATGAACATATAGTATTTAACATGGAAAATTGCTCAGAAGCAACATTTTTATTTGCCTGCCCACCGATTAAAAAAATAAAATCTAATTTTAATTTTTCTTTCATTTTTTGTACCATAGACACTTGTTTTTCAAAATTTTCTGGTGTTTCATAAGCCACAGAGATGATTTGTAATCCTTTATTTTTATATTTTTCCTGTAATTCTTTAAAAAATTTACTCTCATCTACACAATTCGGACACCAGGTTCCCATAATTTGTATAATGTTTACTTTGTTTTGTGTATTTTCATTTGGAAAACTAAATGGTTGACCCATTAAATCTTTTAGTTCAAATTGAAAAGGTAAGCTTTTTTTTATATAGGTGATTGAATCTGGATTTCTCAGTTCAAAAGACATATTTTTACTTGCTTTCCAATTACATTGATAATGAATTCCAGAATAAAAAACACCACTGATTTCATCGTTTTTAACTTGTCCAGTAAAAAGAAAAGCGTGTGAACCATCAAAACAACTTAAATAAAAAGAAGATTGACAATTTTTACCTTCTAAAAAACGATAATCACCCGTTTCAGTTAAAAATGTACCTATTATTTTATTGTTTTTTTCGTTTGAAAAGAGCCCAACAGCCTTTTCTTCATTTTTAGTATTCGGACTAAAAAGCGTTTTCCATTTTCCACTAATTGCTAATGTATCTTTGTAATTACAAATTGTATCAACAGAGCTATAACTTGCATAAAAGGGAATTCGATAATTATTGTTTTTATTTAAATTATACCAATAACCAGAAAGATTTTTAGAAGAATTGATTTTGACTTTTAAATAGGATGAAAAATTTGGAAATTCAAATTGAAGACTATCATTGTTTTCCAAAGAAGTGTTTTGGTTTAAAATGATTTTTTCGTTTGCATTATGTATAAAAAATTGAACCTCGGATTTATTCTGATTTATTTCTAATCGAACTGGTAAAAGTACACTTTCTGTAAGTTGTAAGTGTGCATTCCATTTTCCTTTTTTAACTTTGGGCAATTTTTGAGCAGAAGAGTTAGAACTTATAAACAGAAAAAAACATAGAAAAAAAAATAAAATTCGCATCAAAAATTTTTAGCTAAATTAATTTTTTATTTTTAAATGCAACTTTTTTAACAAAAAATGAGTCTTATTAACAATAGAGCAAATATGGACGATAAAACTTTGATAGAAGAAAGTATCAAAGGAAATTCCTTAGCTCAAAAAAAGTTGTTTGACAAGTTTGCCCCTAAAATGATGTTCGTTTGTCTTAGATATTGTAAGGACAAAGACAATGCGGAAGATGTATTACAAGACTCGTTCATTAAAATTTTTTCTCATTTGAAAGATTTTAATATTGATAGCGTTTTTGAAGCATGGATAAGAAAAATTGTTGTGAATACTGCCTTGGATTTTTTAAGAAAAAACAAAAGCGATTTGTTTAATTTGGAACTAAATGATTCTTTTCATGTTTTTTCAAAAGAAGAAACAGTAATTGAAAAAATTAACGCTGATGTTTTGTTGAAAATGATTCATTCCATGCCAAAAGGATACCAATTGATTTTTAATTTATTTGCAATCGAAGGGTATTCTCATAAAGAAATAGCTGAAAAACTTTCAATAAGTGAAGAAACATCAAAATCGCAATTTTTTAGGGCTAGAGCTTATTTAAAAAAGAAAATAGAATTATGGGAATCGTTAAAGATTTGATTAATTAATATAAAATGAAAGAAAAGGATTTTTTAGACGATTTAATTGAACAAATGAAAAAACAGGAAGTTCCTGTTGATCCTCTTTTGTTTCAATCAATTTCTGCGTCTATTACAAAAACTTTTTGGTTTAAAAACTGGATTCTTTCTAATAGCAAGTGGATTATCTTTACAAGTTCATCCATAGCAATTGTAACAACTTCAATTTTTACTTACAACTATTTTAATAAAAAAGAACAAAAAGCTTTTTTAGTAAAAAATGAATTGCTTAAATCCAATGAAATTAAATCAAATATTGTACAAACTAAAAAAGAGGAAATAAAATATTTGGAAATAAAATCATTAGAAAACAAGGAAAAAGAAAATCCAAATGTTGAAAAAATCCAATTGTCCAAAGATAATTTTATAGAAGATCAAAAAGTAATTCTTCAAGAAAACAGTAATTATGAATATATTTCAACTACTGAAAAAAACAAAGAAATAACTAGTTCAATTCCTATCCAAGAGAATAAATCCCTTATCAAACAAGAAAACACAAATAAAATTGTTCCTCAAAATGATCACCAACAAAAAAACGAGAATTTAACTCATTTTCCAAATATATTTTCACCAAATAATGACGGAAATAACGACTATTTTGAATTTGATTGGAAAACAAAAGTTTCAGACTTTTCAATTACTATTTTAAACAGTCAGAATCAAGTGATTTATAAAAGTAGTCAAGCGGACTTCAAATGGGATGGACTTATGTTAGACAACACAAAAGTCGCAGCAGGAAGATACTTATACTTTTTCACTGCCAAAGATGAAAACGGTGATTCAATTTCAAAAAGTAGTTATCTACAAATAGTTTATTAAAAACACACATAAATTTTTGCAAAAAAAAACACCAATCTGTTAGAAAGGTGTTTTTTGAGGTTTCGAGCGGATTCGAACCGCTGTAGACGGTTTTGCAGACCGTTGCCTAAGCCTCTCGGCCACGAAACCATTTGCAGGCACAAAAATAATTAAATTTTTTTAAAAATCAAAATTTTTCCTCTATTACTACAGAAACACTCTCTACATCTCCTTGTATTGGAGGACAAATTTTTACAATTTCAATAAAAACGCTTTCTATTGTTTTAAGTTCATTTTTAAAGCGTGTAATTATTCGAAAAGCCACATGTTCGATAAGTTTTGAAGGAATACTCATCTCTTCTTTTACAATCTTATTTACTACGACATAATCTATCGTTTCATTTAAATCATCATTTTTTGCCGCCTTTATAAAATCACACGTTAGTTTAACATTGACTTCGTAATGTCCACCAATATTTCGCTCTTCTGTCATACAACCATGAAATGCAAAAAGCTTAATTTTATTTACTGAAATAATGTTTTTCAAATCGTAAAAATTAATTTATATTTGCGAAAAGAGTTGTAATGGTTTTCATATTGTTTTCCATTCTTTCTATACATTCTATTTGTCCTAAAAAAGTACAAATCTCAAACATACTTGGACCAGAAGGTTTTCCAGTAATTAATAATCTAAACAAAGGTAAAAATTGACCGATAGACAATTGTTTTTCTTCTAGAAAGGATTTAAAATTTTTCTCGATTTCATTTGAATTAAATTCATTGATAGAATTTAGTTTGTCTTTCCATTCGTTCAATAAAACGGAACTTTGTTCTGTCCATTTTTTTTGAATAACTTGTTCATCAAAAACAACAGGGTTTTTTAACAAATAATCACCTTCTGTTAAAATATCTTTTACAAAAGTTGCTCGTTCTTTAATAAGAGAACAAATGGAGATTAATTTACTTTTTTCGATATTTTCATTTAAATATTGCGATAAAAGGTCTGCCAACTCCTCATTCGTTTTTTTTCTTAAATATTGTTGTTGAAACCATTTTGTTTTATCTGCATCGAATTTTGCTCCCGCTTTTCCAACTCTCTCTAAAGAAAAGGAATCAACCAATTCTTCCAAAGAAAACAACTCTTGTTTTGTGCCTGGATTCCAACCTAAAAACGCTAACATATTGATAAATGCTTCAGGAAAATATCCATTTTCTCTATACCCTGAATACAATTCCCCTTCCTTTGTATGCCAATTACATGGGAACACCGGGAAACCTAAGCGATCTCCATCTCTTTTAGATAATTTTCCATTTCCATCAGGTCTTAATAACAAAGGTAAATGAGCAAATTCTGGTCTGTCCCAACCAAAAGCTTCATACAATAATACATGCAAAGGTGCTGAAGGTAACCATTCTTCTCCTCTTATAACGTGAGTGATTTCCATTAAATGGTCGTCAACAATATTGGCTAAATGATAGGTTGGCATTCCATCACTTTTAAACAACACTTTATCATCTATATTATTGCTATTTACAACAACCCATCCTCTTATTTTGTCTTCAAAGCGAATTTCTTTGTTTCTAGGAATTTTTATTCTTATTACATAAGGTTCTCCCAATGACAATTTTTTTTGTACATCGTCTTGAGAAAGACTTAAAGAATTTTTTAAGGTAGTTCTGGTAACACTATTGTATTGCCAGTTAGGCATTCCCATTTGTTTGGCTTTCTCTCTTACATCGTTTAATTCATCTTCTGTATCGAAAGCATAATACGCTTTTTCTTCTTTTACTAATTGTTCAACATATTGACGATAAAGATCTTTTCTTTCAGATTGTACATAAGGACCATAGTTTCCACCTACATTTGGACCTTCATCAGGACGGATACCACACCATTTTAATGCATCTAAAATATAGTTTTGAGTACCTTCAACAAAACGTGTTTGATCCGTATCTTCTATTCGAATAATGAAAACACCTTTATTTTTTTTTGCAAATAAATAGTTATATAAAGCTGTTCTCACCCCACCTATATGTAATGGACCAGTTGGCGATGGTGCAAAACGCACACGTACTGTTGACATAAATTTAATTTTATTGCAAAGATAGTCGCATTTTGTATTTATTTGAAAGAAATCAGGGAAAAAATCAGCTAAGGTTAAAAATTAAAACCCGAAGTTTTCTTTCTTCGGGTCTTAGATTGGTTTTCAGATATAAGTTTATTTATTTCTTATCTCTAATTTTTGTGTTTCAAAAATGGATTCGTTGTGTTTGATGTTTACTAAATACATTCCATTTGCAATTCCATTAAGCTGAATGCTTTGACTATTAGAGTTTTCAAATGAACGTGAATAAACCAATTTTCCAGAAAGATCTAAAATTTCAATTTCTAGTGAACCTAAAGGTTCATTGACTAAATCCACAATAAAACTTCCTGTACTCGGGTTGGGATAGATTTGAGAACAGTTTGAATTGTATTGAATTTTTACATTTTCTTTTTGTTTATTATAATTTCCACCTCTAAAAATTTCGATTGGGGTAAAAGGTTCAATGTAAAAATTATTATTTTTCATTTTCAAAATATTTTTTGCAATACTACTTGTTTCAATATCATTTTCAAATGTTGAAAAATTAGTTAATGTAACTTCTAATGTTGTATCTTGTTCAAAAGCTTCTTTAACGCTTGAATAGTTTTTAAGGTTTTTTCTTAAATGTGCTAATTGAATGTATTCTTGAGACACTCCATTTTCTATCAAAAAACTTTCTAATTGATTAATTTTTTGAGTATTTTCTTTAAGGATATAGAAATCTAATAATACTTTTTTACTACTAAGATCTTCTAAATTTTCTAATTCATTAGTAAGTGAATCTTCAAAATTTGGATTTAACTCAAGTTCATTAAAATATTTGTTTTGAAAGTATTCTTTTTCAGATTGTAACATAGATATTTCAGACCACAACATTTCCCTTGGTGAAACCCCAACTTGAGCATCAGAAATAAGTTTTTTCATTCCATTAGGAATAGTCATTCCATTTATACGTTCTTTAACACTATTCGTTAAAGCAGAATTTGCAATCAAAACATCTTTAGCATCATTGTTATTTGGATTTTTATCTAAATAAGCATGAATGATTCTTTCAGATAAATAGGGAGAATATTTTAATAATTCTTCTTTAATTATTCCTTTGTCTTGTTGAGTATGAATAAAATTCACTAGTGTTTCTGAATCTCCATTTATCCATGTTTGCATTAAATCTTGTATTAAAACACCCAATGTTGTACTTTTTCCATGAGGACTAGGGCCTTGAATATTGAAATTACTTGGACAATTACTTTGAGAATAAGTTAACAAACTATTAGTAGGTTCTACATAATCATACGAATTAGAAGTATAACTATTAGGAATGTGATTAAATGAATTATAATGATAATACTTCATGTCTGGATACTCATCAATATCTGTGGCATGATTTAGTCTTATGTCGTGTTCAGAAGGTTCACTTAATTGATTCAGTGAAAAACGATTGCCTGTTGGGTTTGACATTGATCCTTGTTCTTCTCGGACAATTCCTTCATATACTCCAATATCGTATAAAGTTATTTGATTTACAAATAAATTACATAACCATTGCAAGCCACTAAATTCTGGTCTTGTAGGAATTTTGTAGCTTACATTTCCATTCAAACCCTCCGCTTGTGTACCTACTCGAAGATTTTTAAAACTATTTTTATAAATCCTATTGTTATTTACCCCTGAATTTCTAATTACAATTCCAAAAGTATTTGTATTGTCGTTATCAATGTTTGCATTATTGAAATTTGTTATAAAATTTTCTTCAACTGTAAAACCACTTGTATTTTGTAATACAATGCCATACGTTTGATTGATTAAAAGATCTTGATTATCAATTGGTTTTTCTCTTACAGCTATAAAATTTCTTGTAATTTGTTCATTTTTTGATAGATTTACATATATTCCACAATTGCAATTTTTAATATCACAAAAGTCCGCTATAAATGTACTTTGTATCCAAAAAAGATTGTCAACACGAACTGCAAAATCAAAATTTTCAAAAGTATTTTTTTTACTTAATGGGCAATTATTGTCCGAATTGTCATTACAAGAAGATTTTAAACTAAAAGATGAAGATACAGAATTTACCCCAATTCCTTTATTAAAATGCTGTATGGTATTGTTAGTTATACCATTTTTAAATTTATTATTGATAATTTGCACTCCTGAAAAGAATGACATTGCTATATGCATTGGCGTAGAACTTTCTTGATCAAACTTTATATCATTATTCCAAGTAAATTCTGTTTTTTCAAATCTACATAAATTTGGATATTCAGGTTGTGGTACAAATCCAAAAAGAAAACAGCTAACTTGATTATTAATAAACTTGGAATTCAACGTTCTAACAATACCACCAAAATAAGAATAAGCACCAATTCTTGCATTGGATATAACTGAATTGTTTTCCATGATTAAAGTAGCATGTAAGGTTTGAGTTAAGCTATGCACATAATTGCTTCCCATTCCATTAACGGTTACTCCTTGCCACATTTCATCTTTGCATCTTGTATCTACAGTAAGAGTAGAATTGTCTAAAATTAATTTCCCTCCATTAATGCCTGAAACTTCACTTTTTTCAATGGTTAATTTAGCTTGAGGGTGAAATTTTAGAATCATATTTTTTATTGTTATTGTTTTTCCCGCTGGAATGATTAACTCGTTTTCAATGTAAACGGTGTTATTAGTTGTTGTGGTAAGAGGATTGTTGTTTGGAATTGATACTGTATTTGGTTGCCAAGTAGCCGATGCTAAAGCCGTATAAGTTGTTTTATCATATCCAAAATTAATAGCACTGTTGTAATCCATTCCATCTATTTGGTCTTGTAATATAAAAGCCGAAAATACAATTTCTGGATTTTCATCTTCAAAATAAGCCGTATAATTGTAGTTAATATTCAAATAATTGTTGTTCCAATTTAACGAGGAAGGAGTGTTAGGATTACTCAATAAAGCCATTTTGTTTTGGTTAACAAAATACAGGTTCCCATTCATATTTGTTTCAATATGAGAATGTTGAAAGTCTTCATGGTTGGGGTAATCTAAGCCAATAATACCTGCAGAAATATTGTTCATATCTACATAATTTAAACCAAAACTCCAATGATCTGTAATTGTTGTAGTTAGATATAATTTTGAACCATCAGGTGAAAATTCTAATCCTCTAATTTCTGTATAAGGAGTATATGAAAAAGAGAAACCTAAAAGGTGATCTTCAATTAAATCACCATTAATGTTTAACTCAAGAATTGATAAACTGGTATATAGTCCTAATCCCCCAGGAATATCTCCACCTATAAAAGAAGTAGCTAAACGATAAGTGCCATCAGATAAAGAAATTAATTCCATTTCAGCTCTCAAACTCAATTGATTAAAGCTTGCTTCTGGAAGAGAATAGTAAAAATTATCATAAACTATACCAGATATAGTTGATTTAAATCTAAAAATTGTGTAACCATTGGAAATAAAAATAAAGCGTGATTTATCTTCTCTTTCTCTAGAAACTGCCATTAAAGTACCTGCATGTTTTCCTGCATTAAAATTAAAATCTTCTGTTGGGTCAAATTCGGGTAAAATATCCTTAAATTGTTGTCCATAGCTTAAAGTTGGAGTAAGCATTTCTTCACCAGCGTTTGTAAAATCCAATTCAAAATATCCGGAATGGTAAATACCATTATTTTTTCCTGTTGTAATGATGTAAAACTTATTACAATCATCTGGCTTTGGAAACACGGCTATTTCTTCATATCCTAAAAAAAACTGACTAGATAATGGCACTTGTAAAAAATCAATGATATTTCCATTTTTGTTGTAAATCGTATTATCTATTATAAAAAACAAAAGGTTGTTGTCTTTATCTAATTGAATGTTTTGTGCCCTCGTTGCCGTTGAGCCATCATAACCACCTTCTGGTGTGGGGAGGGGAATTGTATTTCCTCCTGAAATTAATAAATAATTTGGAGCCAAAATAATAGCTGGATTTTGACAATATAGTTTAAAACTCCACAGCAGAATTAAACTTAACGATAAAAATATGTGTTTCATAATAAATTAAATTAAAATTTAACGCAATTTAAAAATTATTTTTTAAATTTGTGATAGATTTTGTTCTATATAGAACTTTAAATAAAAATAAAATGAATACAGGAGAAAAAATTAGAAAATTTCGTTTAGAAAAAAAAATAAAACAAGAAGAAATCGCTGATTTACTTAACATTTCTCAAAGAGCATATAGTAAAATTGAAAATAATGAAGTTCAAATTAAAGTAGATCGATTACAACAGATAGCAGAAATTTTGGATGTTGAAACAAAAAAATTATTACCAGAATCAAACAATAATCACTTCGAAAATGTTAATTATAGTCAAATCGGAAATGGAAAAGTAATTAATAATGCAAACAACAAAATTGAGGAATTATACAAAAAAATCATAAAAAAACAAGAAGAAGAAATTGAATATTTAAAAGGTATAGTTGATGTTTTTAAAAAATAAAATTTTAATTTTAATTACCATATTTAATATAAACGTTAATAGTCAAATAAAATTTTATGAAAATATTATTAAAGGTGGAGTTTGTTTTGCTGGCTTTTCGACGGGACTGAGTCATGGTAGCGGAACTTTTGATACATATATTGAACCAGGCAGTTTTATTTCTAAAGTATATCTTTTTTATGAAAGCATAAATTCTCCAAATGATATAAAAATTATTTTAGATGATATTAATATACCAATTAATGCTGAAAATGTTATAAGTGAAGATTTTTTTTTAACTCAATTTACCAATTTGTATAAAGGATCTATTTTTTTTAAAGATATTACACAATATTATCAAAATATTCAATCACATTTTATAACAATTCCTGAACAAATAAATGCAAATTGTTCACAAATATGTTCTTTTAGAAATTTTGGAATATTTATTATATATGAAAATGAAAATTTAAATCATTTAAACGTTGTGTTGTGTTTTAATAATCAAAATTTAAATCAAATTCAAAATGATTATTTTATTTCTTTTAATCCAATAAATATTAATTATCCTTTCGGATTTTCATTGTACACTGATATTATAAATTCTCCAATTTTAAATGACGGAAGCTATGTTTTTGTAGAAAACTCAAATATTGGTTTAATTGGAGGAGCAGACAATGTTAATATTCAATGGGAATTTGGGTCTAGAGGACACTTTTATTATCAAAATAATGAACTTTTTGGACTTGATGATGATACCCCAGACAACTTAATGAACAACTCTGATGCTCTAGCAGATATTTCTGAATACCTTATTAATATGAATTCTCTAAATTGGTCGATGAAATGGCAAAACTCTGGTGTACATGAAAATGTTTATACTGGATTTTTCCTTACCTACTCCACCCCCTGTCAACCTTTTGATGTTCAAGTGTCCAAAGACAGTACCATATGCCCCAACAGCCCTTTGCCTCTCTTTGCTAGTGGTGGTCAGAGTTACACTTGGTTGGCTGATGGTTCGTCAACAAAGGCAGCAGAAGTGTTGAGTTGTACAAATTGTCCAAATCCTGTTTTTACAGGAGATAAAAGTACACTGTTAACCGTACAAATTTGGAACAATGATAGCTGTTCGGTAGTGCGTCCCATCAAAATAAATGTGCTGCCTGAGCCAAAATTTACTCCTACTATTCAAATATCAGCAAGTGATTGTGGCACATCCAATGGTTCTATTTTATTCTCTCAAGTAAACAATGTGAGTTCCTTTTCAATAGATACTTTTTCTCAAACACAAGTTGGAGAATTTACTCAACTTTCTTCAGGGTTTCATTCCCTAAAATTGTATGATGAGTACAACTGTTTTATAGACACTATTATATTTGTTCCAGAGCAAAATTTAACACAAGCAAATTATGTGTATCAACCCAATATTATAAAAGAAGAAATAGAAGTTTACTTTGATAATCAAAGCACCTATGCCACCAACTACCAATGGAAAATCAATGAAAATGTTTATACAGATTTAAGTTCCTTTACTTTTGATAGTTCGGGTTTGTACAACGTAACGCTTTATGCTTGGCAATACGATGAAAGTTGTATAGACTCCTTTTCCTTAAAAATAAAAGTGTATGATAATTTTTCCTTTTCTGTGCCAAATATTTTTACACCCAACTCAGACAATAAGAATGATATTTTTGGTATCAATGTGAGTAATGAAGTAGAGATTTCTTATGAAATTTTCAACCGTTGGGGTAATTTGGTTGCACGAGGCACTAATACAGGCAAAGGATTTGTTGCTTTGTGGGATGGCACAACATTTCCCCCTTTGGAGGGGGATAAAGGGGGAGGAAAAGGCTCCAAAGGAGGAAGTCGTGATGCCATTGAAGGTACTTATTATTACACTCTTTCTATCGAATTAAAAGAAGAATTATTGCTACCAGACAACCCTTCGAGTGGAATACTAACTAAAAACGATTTTCCAATCAAAGAAAAAGGATGGGTGCAAGTGGTGAGGTAGAGATTGGATTATTTTTCTTTTATTGATTTGACAATTAACATTTTTTAAAATTTATTCCTACATTCTTTGGCTTAATATTTGTAATTTAGCTTTTTCAACTAGAACATCTATGAATTCCTATGAGGTTTTAATTCAACAAATAGATTCTTTTATTAAAAAATATTATAAAAATCTTTTATTTAAAGGAGTTTTATTAATCAGTATTTTTTTTATTTTTTCCTATTTACTTGTGATAAGTTTAGAAAACTTAATTCATTTTTCAATTTGGCTTAGAACAATTCTTTTTTTCTTATTTATTGCGGCTAACGGTTTTGTATTAATCAAACTGATTATAATTCCTCTAAGTAAATTATTTTCATTTTCCAAAGGAATTTCAAGAAATCAAGCAGCTGTTATTATTGGAAGATTTTTTCCCGAAGTTTCAGATACTTTGTTGAATACTTTACAATTATACCACGAAGTAAATGATAAAAATCACAGCAATTTTGAATTATTGGCAGCTAGTGTTCAACAACGTTCAGAAAAGTTAAAATTAATTCCTTTTTTAGATGGAATTCAATATAAAGTTCACTTTAAATATTTTAAATATTTATTGCCTTTAGTTTGTTTTTTTCTACTTTTATTTATTTTTTATCCATCATTTATTAAAGAAGGAACAAAAAGAGTAGTTTTTTTTCAAACAGAATTTATTCCTGAGTCGCCGTTTAAATTTCAATTAAATAACTCAAAATTAACTACATTGGAAGACAGCGATTTTTCCGTTGATGTAAGTGTTTTTGGTAAATATATTCCTAATAAAGTATATTTAGTTACAGAAAAAGGAAAATATTTGATGAAAAAGAAATCTAGACTTTCCTTTGCGTTTTCTTTAAAAAAATTAAAGAATAATACTATAATCTCTTTTGAATCAGATGGTTATTCTTCTAAGAAATATACTGTTGAAGTAATTCCAAAATCAGGAATTCAAATATTTTCAGCTTTTTTGGATTACCCTCAATATACAGGGAAAAAAGATGAACTTATTCAAAATGTCGGAGATTTGTATATTCCAGAGGGAACAAAAATAAATTTTAAAGTCAATTCAAAAAACAGTAAAGAAGTTTTATTTAACTTTAAAAATCAAAAAAGTGAATTTTTTACAAAGGAGAACATTCAGTTTACAAAACGTTTTGTTGAATCGGATTTCTTAAAAGTCATTTTAAAAAATAAGTTTATACAATCAGCAGATACTTCTTCTTATAAATTTGATGTTCAAAAAGACCAATATCCATCTATACTTGTAAAAGAAGAAAAAGACAGTATAAGTAAAACATTACGTTTTTTTGAAGGAGAAATTTCTGATGATTATGGCTTTAGTTCAATGTTTTTTAAATATAATATTATTTCAAAAGACGGAAAATCAAAACAATACAAAGTTAAATTAGATACAAAAGAAGGAACAACATCAAAATTTTCTTTTGCTTATGATTTTGGTCGAGATACTCTAAAAGTAGAAGATAAAATCGAATATTTTTTCGTTGTTTTAGATAATGATGGGGTTAATGGAGCAAAGTCAAGCAAATCAGAAATGTTCAAATACGAATTACCTACATTAGATGAACTCAATGAACAGAGAGACAATGAACAAGAAAATATTAAAAATCAGATAGATCAACTTATCAAAAAAAGTGCAAATTTAAACAAGGACATTAAAGAGTTTAAAAAAGAGGCATTAAACAATAAACAGTCCAATTGGGAAAAATCAAATGCTTTACAAAACATCCAACAGCAATATAATGAAATGAATAAAGAGTTGGATAAGATACAACAGCAATGGCAAGAAAGTAACAATGAAAAAAATCAATTGAGTAAAACAGATTTAGAATTATTAGAAAAACAAGAAGAGTTACAAGAATTACTCAATCAAATCATGGATCAAGAATTAATGGATTTGTTCAAAAAGTTGGAAGAATTATTAAAGAATAATCAGCAAATCAACCAGCAAGAAAATGAGCTTTTAGAAATGAAATCTGAGGACATTAAGAAGCAACTAGACAGAAGTATGGAAATGATGAAACGTTTGCAAGTCAATGAAAAACTGGAGGATGCTATTAAAGAAATTAAAGAATTAGAAAAGAAACAAGAAGAGTTAAAAAATCAAACTGAACAGAATAAAATAACTTCTGATGAGGCCAAAAAGAAACAAGAAGAATTAAATAAAAAATTTGACGAATTAAAAAAGGATTTAAATGAAATTAAGCAATTAAATGAGGATTTAAAGTCGCCTATGAATCTCGGCAATCAAGAGGATTTAAAAAATGAAATTTCCAATGAGATGGAACAAAGCCAAAATAATTTAGATAAAAACAAAAATAAAAAGGCCTCCGAAAATCAAAAAAACGCAAGTGAAAAATTAAAACAGTTATCGAATGAATTAGAAACATTACAAAACGACGCAAACAAGCAACAACAAGAAGAAGATATGAATTCTATTCGTCAAATTTTAGAATCTCTTATGATTTTAAGTTTTGAACAAGAAAACATTATGAATTCTTTTTCAAAAGTAAATACCAAAGATCCTTTTTATCGGAAATTAGCAAAAAAACAAAGAAAAATAATTGACGACACTAAAATTGTTGAAGACAGTTTAAACGCTTTAGCTTTTCGTCAACCTAAAATAGCATCCTTTATAAACAAAGAATTAAACGAAATCAAAATCAATTTTAAACAAGCCACAGAAAATATAGACGAACATCGTAAAAAACAAATTGGTACCCACCTTCAATACGTAATGACATCTTATAATAATTTGGCTTTATTATTAAATGAGAGTTTACAACAAATGCAAGCAAGTATGCAATCTTCCTCTTCTGGCGGTGGGTCTTGTAACAAACCAGGGGGTAAAAACAGTAAACCATCGGATTCTGACTCACAAGACATGAAAAGCATGTTAAAAAAACAATTAGAACAGATGCAAAAAGGTCAAAAAGAAGGAGGAAGTAAGCCAGGTGAAAAGCCAGGGAGTAAACCTTCTGAAAATGGCATGAATATGCTTGGTTTAGGAAATAAGGAAATTGCTAAAATGGCAGCAGAACAAACCGCAATAAGACAAAAATTAGAACAAATTAGAAATGAATTGAATAAAGAAGGAAAAGGCAAAGGAAATCAATTAAATCCGCTTATCAATGAATTAGAACAGCAAGAAAAAGACTTAATAAACAAACAATTTAACAAAGATTTAATCAAAAGACAAAAAGATATTTTAACGCGTTTATTAGAAAGTGAAAAAGCACTTATGGAAAGAGGGTTTGAAGAAAAAAGAGAATCAAAATCAGGAAAAAATGAAAATTTTAGTAACCTTAATCGAATAAATGAGTATAATCAGAAAAAATTGCAACAGATTGAACAACTTTATTCGGTAGATCCAAATTATTACAAATATTATAAGGATAAAGCCAATGAGTATTTTCATCTAATGCAATAGATATACTAAATGCTTAAGAATGATTGCAGAATCCAATACAATAGAAACACTTGAGATCCCATCAGAATTAAAAAACATTTCTTTAGTTGAGTCTTTAATCGACAGAGTTTGTGATAAACTAAAAATCAATGAAGAAATTTATGGAAATATTTTAATAGCAGTAACAGAAGCGGTTAATAATGCTATAATTCATGGAAATTGTTTTGTCAAAGAGTCTCCTGTACTAATTGAAGTTACTGATAACGGATCAAGAATTGGATTTAGTGTATATGATAAAGGAGAGGGTTTTAATTTCAACAACATACCAGACCCAACCTCACCTGAAAACATTGAAAAGGAAAATGGAAGAGGAATTTTTTTAATAAGAAATTTATCTGATGAGTTGATTTTTGAAAACCAAGGAAAAACCACAAAAATATTCTTTAACTATGCTTAAAGTTCAGCAACTCGACGCTGATTTTTCTTATAAATTTAAAAAGAAATTACTTTATAACAATCTTCGATTCTTAGCAAATAAAGAAGGAAAAAACATTTCCAATTTGATTATCTATTTGTGTTCGGATGAGGGACTTTTAAAAATTAATAAAGAACATCTAAATCACGATTATTATACCGACATTATAACTTTTGATTATTCTAACAATAGCAATTTAAACCTTGAAATGTATATAAGTACAGATAGAATAATTGAAAACGCAAAAAAATACAAAGTGCCCATTTTAATCGAATTTTATCGTGTTTGTTTACACGGACTTTTGCATTGTTGTGGATATAAAGACAAAACAAAGGTTGATCAACACATAATGCGAAATAAGGAAAATGAATACCTACAACTTTTTTCTTCTTAATTTTGTTTCACGTGAAACATTTATAAAATGCTACCTAAATACGATATTATAGTTGTTGGAGCTGGTCATGCTGGTTGCGAAGCCGCATTGTCTGCCGCAAAGCTGGGTAGTAAAGTCTTGTTGATTACAATGAACAGAAATACTATTGCTCAAATGAGTTGTAATCCAGCAATGGGAGGGGTGGCAAAAGGGCAAATTGTCCGTGAAATCGATGCTTTAGGAGGTGGAAGCGGAATAGTATCAGACAAAAGTGCTATTCAGTTTAGAATGTTAAATCGTTCAAAAGGCCCTGCGATGTGGTCTCCACGAACACAAAATGATCGTTTTCGATTTTCAGAAGAATGGATGTTGTTGTTAGAATCAAATCCAAATGTTGATTTTTGGCAAGACACTGTAATAGATTTAATTGTTGAAGACTTTACTGTATTAGGCGTAATAACTCAAATGGGAATAAAAATTTTTTCGACAACTGTTGTTTTAACAAATGGCACATTTCTAAATGGTACAATACATATAGGAACAAAACAATTTGGAGGAGGTAGAATAGGTGAAAAAAACGTACTTGGTTTGACTGAAGCGCTTATTAAGTTTGGATTTGATGCTGGAAGAATGAAAACAGGAACACCACCTCGCATTGATGGTAGGTCTCTTGATTATTCTAAAATGGAAATTCAATTGGGAGACGAAAGTCCTTCAAAATTTAGTTTTACTGAAACTAAGCCAATAGAAAATCAATTACCTTGTCATATTGTTTACACAAGTCCAAAAACTCACGACATTTTAAAAACGGGATTTGATCGTTCGCCAATGTTTAATGGAACAATTAAAAGTGTTGGACCACGTTATTGTCCGAGTATCGAAGATAAAATAAATCGTTTTGCTGAACGAGACAGACATCAATTGTTTGTTGAGCCAGAAGGCAGAAATACAATCGAAATTTATTTAAATGGATTTTCATCTTCTTTGCCAGAAGAAATTCAATATTACGCCTTAAAAACATTGCCTGGTTTTGAAAATGTAAAAATGTTTAGACCTGGATATGCTATAGAATATGATTATTTCCCCCCAACCCAATTAAAATCCTCATTAGAAACAAAAATCTTAAACTCTTTGTTTCTTGCCGGTCAAATAAATGGTACAACGGGTTACGAAGAAGCCGCTTGCCAAGGTTTAATGGCTGGTATTAATGCCCATCAAAAAGCTCATCAAAAAACACCTTTTGTTTTGTCAAGATCTGATGCATATATTGGTGTTTTAATAGATGATTTAATAACAAAAGGGACTGAAGAACCTTATCGTATGTTTACAAGTCGTGCGGAATTTAGATTGTTATTAAGGCAGGATAATGCCGATTTAAGACTAACTCCAAAAGCATTTGAATTAGGTTTACAATCTGAAAAAGAAAGCAACAAAGTTAAAAATAAGCTCAATGGAACATCCATGTTTTTAAAGTTTTTGAAGGAAAAAGGAATTTCACCATTAGAAGCCAATTCTATATTAAATAAAAAGGATAGTAGTTTGTTGAAACAACAAATTAAAGCAGACCTTATTTTAAGTCGTCCGAACATTACTTTACACGATTTAGCCGAGATGAATTTTGAGGTAAAAAATCAAAAAGAACACTATCAAAAAATTCACCCTGATATCCCCGAACAAACAGAAATTTTAGTTAAGTATCAAGGTTATTTATCTCGAGAATCCGAATATGCAGGAAAAATTGAAAGACTAGAAAAAGTTAAAATCCCGATTGAAATAGATTACACTTTAATGTATTCTTTAAGCATAGAGGCAAAGGAAAAATTAAATAAAATTAAACCTGAAACAATTGGACAAGCATCAAGAATTAGTGGAATTTCGCCCAGTGATATTTCTGTTTTGTTAGTTTATTTAGGAAAATAGTTTCACGTGAAACATTTTGAGAGAGTATAAAATTATATGGAAAATAAAGAAAAATGCCCCATTTGTTTAGTAGATAAAATTACAACTAAATTTAGCGTTAAAGATTTTATGTTAACTAACGAAACTTTTAGTATTGATTGTTGTAATTCATGCCATTTTCATTTTACTAATCCAACACCAAATGAGTATGAATTGTATAAATACTATAAAAGCGATGAATACATTTCTCATTCTGTTACGAAAAAAAACATTGTCTATAGAATTTATCATATAGTTAGAAAAATGACTTTAAAAAGAAAAGTTTGTTTAATACAAAAACTAACTAATGATAAAAACATTTTGGATTACGGAGCAGGAACAGGGCATTTTTTAAATGAATGTAAAAAAAAAGCATTTAATGTTTGTGGAATAGAGCCAGATGAAGAAGCAAAAAAATTCGCCCTTAATAATTTTAATCTGGAATTAAGCTCCCCCAACGATATATTTAATTTCAGTAATGAGTCATTTGATGTTATTACTATGTGGCATGTATTAGAACATGTGTATAGTCTTGATAAAACTATCGTTGAACTGATAAGAATATTAAAAGAGAATGGAATTTGGATTGTTGCGGTTCCAAATATGAATTCTTTTGATGCACAATATTACCAAAACTTTTGGGCTGCTTATGATGTTCCTCGTCATCTTTATCATTTTCAACAAAAAGATATGATTAATATTGCTAAAAAACATGGTTTACATTTAATCAAAACTTTGCCAATGAAATGGGACAGCTATTATGTTTCTTTACTTTCTGAAAAATATCGAAAAGGAAACAAATTAAATGCTTTCAAAATAGGTTTTTTATCCAATTGGAAAGCCAAAAAATCAAAGGAATATTCATCACTTATTTATGTATTTAAAAAAGAAAAATAATTAAATTTTTTTTACTTTTTACTTTTTACTTTTTACTTTTTACTTTTTACTTTTTACTTTTTACTTTTTACTTTTTACTTTTTAATATTAACCGTAACGAACTGTCGTTTTTGAAGTAATTCCATGCCCAATTGATAAAAATTACTAATTTATTTCTTACACTTAAAATTAACATTAAATGTAGAAACATCCAGATTAACCAAGCAATATATCCTTTGAGTTGAATAAATGAAAAATCCACCACCGCTTTATTTTTCCCTATCGTAGCCATAGAACCTAAATCTTTGTATTCAAAATCTTTAAGTTGCTTGTTTAAAGACAGTTTGTTTAAATTTTTAGCAAGATTTTTAGCTTGATTTATTGCGACATTCGCAACTTGTGGGTGTCCTTTTGGATATTTTGGCGTTTTCATATAACACATATCTCCCAATGCATATATATTAGTTTCACCAGTAACAAGATTGTTTCGATTGCAGATCAAACGATTTCCACCTGAATACTGCTCTTCTTGGAACCCTTTCAATTGGTTAGCAGTTATTCCAGCTGCCCAAATTAATGTTTTACTTGGAATTTTTGACCCACTTTTTAAGTAAACAATATCTTCTTTGTAATCCGTAACAAGCTCATTATAAATGATTTCAACCCCTAATTTTTTAAGATATATTTCAGAATATTTTTGAGCTTTTAAACTCATGTTTCCAAGACAACTTTTTCCACCCTCTATTAAATAAATTTTAATTTTATCATAAGGTATTTCTTTAAAGTCTTTCGGTAAAATAAATTTTTTAATTTCTGCAAATGCACCAGCTGTTTCAACTCCTGTTGCGCCTCCACCTACTATAACGAAGTTGAAATTAGCGGCTTTTTTGATATTTTTATCGCGATTAATTTCTTCAAATAATTCTAAAATATGATTTCTAATTCGTATTGCATCATAAGTTGATTTTAGTGTAAATGCTTGTGATTCAATGGATTTGTTGTTATAAAATTGTGTTTTACCACCTAAAGCCAGCACTAATATATCGTAAGAAAGCGTGCCATAATCACAGATTAATTTATTTTCTTCAGAATTTACTTGTAGTACTTCTGACATAATTATATGTAAATTTTTAATTTTCCTAAAGATATTTCTAATTGGAAAAGAAATACTTGAAGGTTCGATTTGCGAACTTGCAACTTGATAAAATAAAGGTTGAAATTGATGGTGGTTTAGTTTATCAATAAGAGTTACATCATACAAAGAAAAGTCTATTTTTTGAATAAAAGAAATTCCTGCAAAACCAGCACCAACTACAACAATCTTTTTTTTCATTTTTTAAAAATATAAAATAATTCTGAAACTTGTGCCTTTACCTACTTGACTGTCTAATACAAATATTTTTCCTTTATGGTACTCTTCAATTATTCGTTTTACAAGAGACAAACCAAGACCCCACCCTCTTTTTTTTGTTGTAAATCCAGGAGAAAAAACTTTGTTTAATTCTTTCTTTGGAATACCTTTACCATTATCAATAACATCAATAGTAAGTTGTTTTAATTGCTTAGTTATAACTATATTTATAAAACCATTTTTTTGTATAGCATCTACTGCATTTTTAATTAAATTTTCGATAACCCATTGAAGCAATTCTTTATTATGAGGAAAAAGTATTGTGTTTTCATTTTTTATAATAGAAATATCAATTTTTGAACTTATTCTGCTTTTCAAATATTCTGTGACTTGTTCTATACTTTCAATAATATCTTTTTCAATTAATATGGCTTCACTACCTATTTTCGAAAATCGACTACTTACTAATTCCAACCGGTCTAAATCTTTTTTCATTTCTTCTATAATTTCTGGTTTAATATTTTCATTTTTTAACCATTCTAACCAAGCTAACAAAGAAGAAATTGGCGTTCCCAGTTGATGAGCTGTTTCTTTAGCCATACCAGCCCAAACTTGATTTTGTTCGGCCTTTCTAAACGTACTAAAAACAATGTAACCAATTAAAATAAACAAACCAATTAAAAGAAATTGAATATAAGGAAAATATTGTAATTGTTTTATTTCCAAACTGTTATCGTAAAACAACCAACTACTATGCAATTCACTAAACTCAATAGGAAGTGGAGTTTTATTTTTTATAAATTCTTGTATTCCTTTTTTGTCTGTTTTAATTTTAAATAAAGGTAGATTACTTGCAATCACTGAATCAAAATCTTTACTTAAAAGTAATACAGGTACTAATTTATCTTCACTAATTATCTCTTTATTAAAAGCTTGAATCAAGGAATCTCTTTCTTTTTCAAGACGATAGATGTTCTTAGAGTCGGTATAGAAATAGCTCATAAATAAACCTGGATAGACTTCAATTGTAAAAGAAGGATTTTTATTCCTCCAGCTTTGTGCTAATATACGAAGAGAATCTTCAAACAAGGTTAATATTCTTTTTTTAGTAAATTTAGGATGTTTCAGTCTGAAAAAAGAGGTGTCAAAATCAAGATTTATATGACCTGAAATACTTTTATTTTGATCCATTAAAATGACAGGAATATCTTTATTTTGATCGATTATTTTTAAAGGAAAAGTATAGTCTTGATAAAACTCATCCGTTACAGGTTTAGAAATTTCTTTTGTAGCTTCAATCCACAATTCCATTTCTTTTCTTTCTTTAGCTCTAAGTCGAGAAAATGTTGAATTTGTTAAACGCACTAACTCTACTTTTTTCTTAATTGATTCTGCCCAGTTTTTTACCCTATCTTTTTCTCTTTCGCTTACTTTTGAAACAATTTTGTTTGAAAAAAACAAGGAAAATCCAATTAATATAATGGCAAAAGCTAAAAAACTTAATTTCCACCTTAACTTGTTTGAATATAAATTACTTTTTTTCAAAAGATTACTATTTGCTTAATTATTCTGTTTAAACAATGTTTAAAATTAGTAAAACGAAACAAATACTTAATAATTTATAAAAATAAACTAAAATTTTAAATTTTTTGAATTAATACCAAATACAATTATTAAATATTCCTGATTAAAATTAATAGTATTCGGTATTACTTCAAAAACAATATCGAACAACCTATTTTTATTTTTTATTTAAAATTATGTTCTTAACTTTGAATAAATTGAAATGTCTTTGATAACTATTAAATATCCAAACTGCAAAATATTTACTTGTTTTATATTCTTCACATATATTCGAAAATGGTACAGATTTTCGGTTTATTCAAGAGCTTTAAGGGCACTCAAGTAGCAGAACAACAGAGATTTACACTCATGTAAGCAAATAACATCAGAAATATTATTTCTCCATTTGATATGTTGTAAAACTTTAATATATTTGTCAAAATAAACCTTACAAAAGGTTGGGTTAGCTAACAAACGTGAGTTAAGTAAGATTACCTTTAGTAAGGATATAATTAAGTTAGCAGCAAGTATAAAAAAGGACACAAATATGAAAAAACTAATTCTATTCTTCATTTTGATAATTATTAGCAATTATTCAGATGCTAAACCTAAGACAAGCATCGATTCTTTGGAAAAAGAGGTTTCTAACTTAAAGGAAGAAATCACAGAAATCAAAAGCCGACAACAATACCAGGGTGAACAAATAAATGGACAGACAGGTATGCTTGATACTGCTTTTGACGGTGTTTCCGCAGAGCTAAGCGCTTCTTCCAACTTCATTGGAATATTCGGAATAATTATAGCAATTTTCAGTATCGGCTTAAGTATTTATGTTGCTAGAATTGAAAAAAATGTCAAAGCTATGAAAACGGATAGTGAATTGTTACTTCAGAAAAACATTCAAATTAAGCAAGATTTAGAAGCACTTGGTGACAAGATTACGAAGGATACAACAGGTCTATATAAGTTGATTAGAAATGAAGAATCAAACCAAATGATTGACAGATTAATTTCTGTTCCGGAAGACATTGATAATTTGTTTAGCAACTTAGCGAGCAGAGACCTTGAAAAAGAACATTTCCCAAAAATAAAAGAAGCGTTTCTTCAATTAGATGAAAAGGATGATGGTTACTCAGCTTATCTAACACTATTTTTCCAACATTTCTCGGACCTTTCATTTATGGACCTTGATATAAAACCAAAATTTCTTAAATCACTCCCAGATAATTTTTCCAATGCTTTCAAGAATGATGTTTTAAAATCTGTTTCCGATTTTTTTAACGCAACTCTACAAATGACAATAGCAAAATCAATTAGCGAAATTAACCAATATGTAGCGGCCTTTTGTAAATCTCAATTTGCTGAAAAAGAAGATATCTATTTCACAATTAACAATGCGATGAAAAATAGAGAAAACAAATTTGAGCTTTACGACTCCATAAGCAAGGCTCCTGATTTTCAAATTTTCAGAAGGAACTTTGGTAAGCTAATTTTGGATTACAAATTCGAAAATCTAACTCCAAAAGAAGCAGCTATAATTCAAGACATTAATAACATAACAACAGTATAATATGAGCGAACTTTCAATAGCAATGAAAACTGGACTACTAACCTCTAATGTTCGCAATTTATCTCAAGGTATTGCGGACATCGGGACAGCAGGAAAACTTGGAGTAATGACAAGCTCACTTCAAGAATTTCTTAATGGTAGAGCAAATATTTCTATGGCTTCTAAATTAGGTTTAATGACAAGTGACCTTCAATTGCTCTTAAACACAATTGGTAAACAAGGTGCAATTGGACTCATTTTTGGACTATTAATGAAAAAATAATAACTGCTGGTAACATTTATCCGAGTAGTCGACAAAAGCTATAAAAAAAAGCGATGAAGTTGATGATTCTTCATCGCTTTTTTCTTGCATTACTGTTTGGCTCTTACAGCTTTTGTCGATTTACTCGGTGTTCAAGGAAATTGGCTGAAGTTAGCACCTTTTTTATCTTAGGGAATTTGTAGCTCATTTTCTAAAACCGATTACATTTTCATTATTCTTGCTCAAAATATGTTCAAAAAACTACCTAAAAGATTTTGGTTTTTATTTTTTAGTTCTGAAAAACGATTTTAATACATTTAGAACAATTTTTTTTGACAAAATAATATTCATGAATACACAAAATTATTTTAAAAAAGTGGGTTAAAATGTAAATATTTGCTTATTTTTGAGTTGAATTAAATAATAAATGGAGGTTTTTAGACAGTTTATCCCGACAAATTGGGGAACTGCCGTTAGCTGTAAGTTTCGGACGACACGGCAACAACTACTCTTCAGACTTAAAGTTTATTTTTTGCTGTTCGTTTCTTGACAGGTGTCTAACAATTTTATTAACCTGATATGATTTAGTTACAAAAGTATTAACGCTTTCATCGAACTTTTGATTTATTTGTAGTTCGACTTCTAAAACATCACCTTTTGCAAATGCTTCACCTTTATCAATTAACTCATAAAATGATGGGTCTGCTATTTTTGCAGATATTTTAATTCCTCTGTAATAAAAATCCCACTTTAGATTTTCCTCAAAAGATACACGGACAACATTTACTGTTGCCGCCTCGACAATTTTCCTCTCTCCCTCTTCAACTTCCTCTGACTTCTGAGATAAATCAATAAACTCACTTTTATCAACCCTTACAAGTGCTTTTTCATTTTTATCAGTAATCTCAAACCCAGTAATTGCAGGGTCATTATTTAAAACATCAAAATTTTGAGCTAAGGCATCTTTTACAACCGGACTATGCTCATAAATATTAAAGGTTGCATTTTCGATAATTATAACATTGCCATCCTTGTTGACAATTTTAGTTTTATCTCCTTGTTGTTGAACTTCTTTTGCTTTCTTGCCTTTTAAAAATTTCTTTAAATCAATCAGTTCGACAACTGTTCCAACAATTGCGGCCCCGACATCAATATTATCCTTTGTAAGTAAATTCTTTAAAGTATCTAGGGTAGTTTCAACAAGTTCAATATGACAAAGGAAACTACCCTTTTCAAGTGCTTTGACTTTTATTTCAATCTTCTTACCACTATTCAAGTATTTATTAACTTCTTGGACAATTGTTGTAGTATGTATTAGACTGCCAACAAGCACGTTTGCATCAACTTGGTGCTGTTGACCATCAAACTTTATTTTAAAGTCATTCCCGTCTATTTTATCTTTGCTCATCGTTGACAAATTTATATATTTATTTCTATAAAACAGACTTGCATTAGAAAAATTTAGAACAACTCGACAGAAGAAAACCTACAGCTAACATATAAGGCCTAATCGCGTGAAACGAAGTTGAGTAGCGAGATAAGCCAGTGTTGACAAGAGCTTTGCTATGCCACGAGTATTTATTATGGGTTTTCATAATTATTTGTGATTTTTCTGTAGTAATTTGTTCTATTTACAAATGACTTTTGTTGTAATAGTTGAAGTCGTTTCCGCTTTAGGGTATTATTTTGATAAATAATGCACAAATTCATTACAAATTTTATTTTAACTTTTTATAAAAACCAGTTATACTTCGTTTCTTACTCTCATTTAGTACGTCAAATTTTCGATTAAACTCTTTGTTTAACAGTTCTTTATATTAATCTGAATTTCAATTTTACCATCGAACTCAGGTTAATGTTGTTCTTTGTAAATTAAGTTACATATTTTTTTGTTAAAGAGCAGTAACTTTGTAGTAAAAATGAAATCTTCTTTTATTAAAAGTGTATTTAAAGAAAAATGTCCCGCTTGTTTGAGTGGAGATGTGTTTCTAAATAAAAAGATTTATAATCTTAAGACCTTTGATAAAATGCACGACAAGTGTTCAAACTGTGGACATAAATATGAATTAGAGCCAGGGTTTTGGTACGGAGCTATGTATGTTAATTACGCACTTTCTGTTTTTTTCTCATTGTTTACCTATATTTTTTTACATGTTTTTTTTTCAAATTTAAATGTTTGGATAAGTATTCTTTCTATAGTATTGGTTTTACTTTTAATGGTACCAATTACTTTTAGAAAAGGTCGATTAATTTGGATGAATTTTTTTACAAAGCATAAACAATTTAATAAACAAACACATGAGCAAGTTTAAAGACATTATTTCTTCCCCAACCCCTACTTTAGTTGATTTTTTTGCAACGTGGTGCGGGCCTTGTCAAACCATGATGCCGATATTGGACAAAGTAAAAAAGGATATGGGAGAGCAAATTAGGATTTTAAAAGTTGATGTAGATAAAAATCAAGCCGTAGCAAATCAATTTAAAGTAAAAGGTGTTCCGACTTTTGTATTATTTCAAAATGGAGAAATGTTGTGGAGACAGAGTGGTGGAATGGATTTTAACACTTTTTTGCATAAAATCAAATCCAATTTAAAGTAATTTGTTTACTTTAGTAGCATGAAACTTTTAATACCTTTTGATTTTTCTCCAGTAAGCAAAAACGCTATTCAACAAGCATTAAACTTATCAATACCCGATGGAGCGGAAATTTTTATTTTACATTTTGTTCAAGAAAAAGAACAAATTCAAGAAAAAGAGCTCCATTTACGAACATTCGTTAAAGGGCTAATATTACCAAAAAACGTACTCATTTCAGCTCACGTTGTAGTAGGGGATTTTTTAAATGATATTGGAAAAATAGCAGGATATCACGGTGTTGATTTGGTAGTAATGGGTACTCATGGAGTGGATTTTCTACAAAAAATGTTTGGAAGTAATTCTGTGAAAATTATTAGAAATTCTACCGTGCCTTTTATAGTAATGCAAGAAGAATGTGAAATTTCTAAAATCAATAAAATTGTTATGCCCTATTCCATCGAAAGAAAAAGCATGCAAGTTTTAAGAATTATTACTCAATTATCAAAAATTAACCAAGCAGAAATTCACCTTTTAGGTAGAGTCCATGAAGATGAGTTTGAAAAACATCAAGAAAATACAGGGATTATTATGGCAAAAAAACACTTGATAGAAAATAATGTTAAACATGAATTTGTATTAAAAAATCTATCAAAAAGTGAATTTGAGACATGTATAATTGACTATTCAAAAGAAATAAAAGCAGATTTAATCGCTCTTACTTATTATTCTGATTCCTTACTTCCAATTTTTGAAAAATTTGTACAAAACATCATCGTAAATTCTGCTCATATACCTGTCCTTTGCGTGAATGCACAAAGTTTGTCTAAGGCAGATTCGATATTAAGCTTTATGACGTCTTAAAGGATAATTCAGTTATAAAACAATTTATTTTATCAATTGAACATGAATAAAAGTGCTTTTATTGTAATACTTTTTTCTTTAGTTTGTATTGTTTCACAAAAATATTTAGCTCAAGATCAATCATTTCCAATGGTGTCAATCTGTCCAAGTGGGATTCAACAATTGGCTATTCCTCATTGGGAGTCTTTAGGGCCTTTTCAAGATATTCCTTCATCTACTCCGAATGTTGGATTTATTTCTTCTCTTGCTGTCCACCCAAAAAACCAACAAATAGTTTATATAGGAAGTAATACAGGTGGTGTTTATAAAACAACAAATTTTTTTGACTCAATCCCTGTCTGGAAAAGTTGTACAGACCAATTAAAATGGCATGGATTAGGAATAAACGACATTTGTGTTGATTTTTCTAATCCCAAAACTCTATTTGTTGCAACAGGTTTTAATTCTGGATATGGAAGTAAATTTGGATGTGGCGTTTTGATGTCGGAAAATGAGGGAAAAACATGGACAAACATTGGGCCAAACGGACTAAAAAAAGACAATTTATCTTTAAAACTTAGCCAAGATTATTCCAACCCTGATTTTTTATGGCTTGCTCAAAACGATCAATTATACCGATTTAATAAAATAGAAAAAAACTGGACTTTACTATTTACTTTACCCTCTTCAATTGGTTTAAATCCCTTTCACCCTGGAGATAAATGCAGAAACATTGTTGATATTGAACAATCACTAGAAAATCCTAAAGTTTGGCTGATTTCAACAGATTATTCTGGGAACAGAAAAGAACTGGAACAAAGTTTGGTTTTTTTAACAAAAGATAATGGAAAAACTTGGATTAAAATCAATATAAATGAAAAATATAAAAGCGATAGAATAAGAATAGCAACAAGCAACAAATACCCAAATTCCTTTTATATTTCAGGAACTTATTATGAAGAAAATAAAAAAAACAATCAAAATTTTATTTTATCAACAAATGATTTAGGTCAAAATTGGAACGTTATTAATGAATTGACTTTTAGTGGTGCAGGATATTATAAACAAGAATTGGAGTTGTCTAAACAATATGATCATCTTTATGTAGGAGCTTATTTTGTTCATAGTTCTAAAGATGGTGGCAAAACTTTTTTTCAAAACACCAAAAATCAACATATTGATTGTAGATTTCTTAAAGTCATTCATTCATCTGATTCAATGGATTGGTTACTTTCAGGAAATGATGGAGGTGTCTCTTTTTCAATGAATTGTGGGAAAACTTGGTCAAATAAAAATGGTGTTGGATTAAACATAAAACAGTTTATTGCATTAGGAACAGCAAATTCTACTAACGAGTTACTTGTTGGTGGTACTCAGGACAATGACATTGCAATTTATGATGGCAAATGGCATTCACCACAGTTAACAAATGATGGTTCAGAAGCTTTGGTAGATAAAAACAACAATGAAATAATATATGCTCAACCCTTTTGTTGTGATCCATCACAATTAAAAGTTAGAAAATACCAAAAAAAACTAAATCATTGGAAAATAACAGAAAATATTTCTCCACCAGAGAGTATTGGAAACGGTTTAAGACCTTTTAAACAATTTGATGACGGAAGTTATATCATTGGCTACCATGATATTTGGAAAAGCAAAGGAGAAAAAATTAAATGGAGAAAAATATCTTCTTTTTCCGAGGATTTTTCGGTGGATAAAAACACTCCTATTAAAGATATTGCTATTTCTGATATTGATACCAATAAAATTTTAGTTGCCTATCTTGGACCAACATGGAGTGAAGAGTTAAATAAGACTTATTTACTGATTAGCATTGGAGAGAAAAAAAATGGCGAAAAAAAATGGCGAGATTTAACCCAAAATTTACCAGCAGTTGTGCCAAGATGGCTCGCTTTGTCTTGTGTTGAAATAGATAAAAATGATAGCCAAATCCTATATGTAGGCACAGAACAACTAATGCAAATAGACAGTTTAGTTTATCCTTATAATGGTCAAATGAGAATCATTAAATCAACAGATAATGGTACAACATGGGAGGATTATTCCAAAAACTTACCTCCTTTTGCAGTACATAAAATTTTGAGTCAAAAAGGGATTAAAGGTGCTCTTTATTTAGCTACCGAAGTGGGAATTTTTTATACCAATGATGAAATTTATCCAGAAAATGGATGGATTTGTTTCAATGAAAATTTGCCAGTGTGTCTTGTTACTGATTTGGAAATTAATTATTGCGAAAACAATTTGTATTGTTCCACTTTTGGTTTTGGAATATGGAGAACAAATCTTGTTGATGAAATGGAAATTTGCAAACAAAAAACATTTATTGAAATTAACAAAGAAACTGTTTTTATAGGAAATAAAACATTTGAAAATAACATTAAAATAATAAAAAATCAAACCTTAAAACTTGAAAATGGAACTTTTTCAATGCCTGCAATGAGTAAAATAATATTAGAAAAAGGTAGTACTTTGAGTTTAGACAATGCAGTTTTGACTAATTTATGTAAAAAAAACTGGTATGGAGTTGAAAAACTTCCAAAAAAGGCTAAAATTATCTTAAAAAAAGAAAGTAAGATTGAAAATAACTTTGATTGAAAATAAAATACTTATTTCACAAAAGCCAAAGAAAACAAACTAATTTTACAGGAAGGATACTCTTTTAATATAACTTGTACGCAAGTTTCTAAAGTAGAACCCGTTGTGATGACATCATCAACTAATGCAATATGAGTAATAGGGGTTTTTATTCCTTTTTTCACTTGAAAAGACTCTTGGATATTGTCCCAACGTAAAAATTTACTTTTTTTAGTTTGGCTTTCTGCATTTTTAACACGAATTAAAAATTGAGTATCTACACGAACACTTAAAAGGGCAGAAATTCCTTTTGCTAATTCCTCACTTTGATTGTAACCACGAGTGAATCTTTTATTTATATGTAAAGGAATAGGCACTAAAAAATCCAATTCAGTATAAGAGATTGGAGAGTTTTTAATTTTTTCACCAATTAAGGTGCCCAAATAAACGGCTAAATCTTTTCTGTTTTTATATTTAATAGGATGAACAATTTTTTGTGTACTCCCTTTTTTATCGAAAATCAATAGAGAAAAAGTATGCTGAATTGGAATTCTTCCCCAAAATAATTTATCCAATTTACTCTCATTAGTATAATTTTCTAAACCAGAATATTTTAATTCTTCAAAACAAAAAGAACAAAATTGCTCTTCATAAATGCTTAATTCCTTTTCACAAATGATGCAAAGTGAAGGATACACCAAATGAACAAGGTCTTTCCAATAGGTTTTAAAAGTACTGTTTATGAACAATCTAAAATCAAATGCCATATAAATAACAATCTAATGTTTAAAACAATTCAAATATACGTTGAAAACTTTATATTATTAAAGTAAATTTAACAAAAATTTATCAAACGCTTTGTTTTCAATTCTTTGATTAATACATTTAATCATACGATAAAAGACTATTTTTTTTATGTGAATATCTTTTTATTTCTGTTGATAAAACAGAAAACAATTGAAAGCAAAGGATTTCGACAAATTTAAACTAAAAAAGAAAGAATAAACACCAAAAATAGACTTGTAAGGTTTTAAATTTTTTACAAATTTTGTACTCTCCAAACAGAAAAAACGTTTAAGTTTAAACTGAGTTCTTGTTTACGTGGAAACAAGAGTATAAGAGACAGATTTATAGCGATTTAAAACTTAATCAAGAGATAAAAGTCTTGAAGAGGGAAAATATTGTAAAAAAAAGAGTGAGTAATGAACGCAGAAGAACCCATATTAGAGAAAAACAATAACAGATTTGTTTTATTTCCAATTCAACACAATGACATTTGGCAATTTTATAAAAGAGCTGAAGCAAGTTTTTGGACTGCCGAAGAAATAGATTTAAGTCCAGATATAATCGATTGGGAAAACAAATTGAACGATAATGAACGACACTTTATCAAACATATTTTAGCGTTTTTTGCTGCATCTGATGGTATTGTTAACGAAAATTTGGCTGAAAATTTTTTATCAGAAGTTCAATATACGGAAGCAAAATTTTTCTATGGTTTTCAAGTTACTATTGAAAATATCCATTCTGAAACCTATTCTTTATTAATTGATACTTACATTAAAGATACTGCAGATAAAAATTATTTGTTTAATGCAATAGATAATTTAGATTGTGTGAAGAAAAAAGCTGATTGGGCTTTGCGTTGGATTGAAGAAGGTAGTTTTGCCGAGCGTTTAATTGCCTTTGCAGCTGTAGAAGGAATCTTTTTTTCTGGTTCTTTTTGTTCGATTTTTTGGTTAAAAAAACGTGGTTTAATGCCTGGTTTGTCTTTTTCAAATGAACTTATTTCTCGTGACGAAGGTTTACATTGTGATTTTGCTTGTTTATTGTATAATAATCATGTAATAAATAAGTTGCCTAAAGAGCAAGTACAGAAAATCATTACAGACGCTGTAAGTATTGAAAAAGAGTTTATTATTGATGCTTTACCAGTAAAACTTATTGGAATGAATAGTGATTTAATGGCTCAATATATTGAATTTGTTGCAGATAGATTATTAATTGAGTTGGGCAATGAAAAAGTATATAATGTCAGCAACCCTTTCGATTTTATGGATATGATTTCAATCCAAGGAAAAACAAATTTTTTTGAAAAAAGAGTAGCAGAATACCAAAAATCAGGAGTTATGTCAAATAAGGAAGATCAATCCTTTAGCTTAGACGAAGATTTTTAAATAAAATAAACATTAAAAATAGGAAAAGATGAGTATGTATGTAGTTAAAAGAGATGGAAGAAAAGAAGTGGTGAAATTTGATAAAATCACTGCTCGAATTATGAAAATGTGTTATGGATTAGACTCTTTAGTTTCTCCAGAGGCCGTAGCTATGAAGGTGATAGAAGGGATTTTTGATGGTGTGTTAACTACTGAATTAGATAATTTAGCCGCTGAAGTTGCCGCCGCAAAAACTATTGATCACCCCGATTATGCTCTTTTAGCGTCAAGAATTGCTGTATCTAATTTACATAAGGAAACGAAAAAATCTTTTTCCGAAGTAATGGACGATTTATATCATTTTATTGATCCAAAAACAGGACAAGCGGCTTCTCTTATTGCTGAAGATGTTCATCAAATAATCTCAAAAAACAAGGAAACTTTAGATTCAAGTATTATCTATGATAGAGACTTTCGTTACGATTATTTTGGATTCAAAACATTAACACGTTCTTATTTGTTAAAAATTAACGGAAAAATTGCAGAACGACCACAACAAATGTTGATGAGAGTGGCTATTGGAATTCATAAAAACGATATTGACGCGGCCATTAAAACATATAATTTTATGTCTGAGGGCTGGTTTACTCACGCGACACCAACACTTTTTAACGCTGGAACTCCAAAACCACAGATGTCCTCTTGTTTTTTATTAACAATGAAAGAAGACAGTATTGATGGCATTTATGAAACTTTAAAATCCTGTGCAAAAATTTCACAATCAGCTGGAGGAATTGGATTGGCAATGCATGATATTAGAGCAACGGGGTCCTATATCAAAGGAACAAACGGCACTTCAAATGGTATAGTACCTATGTTAAGAGTGTTTAACGATACTGCTCGTTATGTTGACCAAGGTGGTGGAAAAAGAAAGGGTTCTTTTGCAATGTATATTGAACCGTGGCATGCTGATATTTTTGATTTTCTAGACCTCAAAAAAAATCACGGGAAAGAAGAACAAAGGGCAAGAGATTTGTTTTACGCTCTATGGATTCCAGACTTGTTTATGAAAAGAGTGGAGAGTAATGGCGATTGGACATTAATGTGTCCTCACGAGTGCCCAGGATTGTCTGATACACATAGTGAAGCGTTTGAACAATTGTATCTAAAATACGAAGAAGAAGGAAAAGGAAGAAAAACAATTAAAGCACAGGATTTATGGTTCAAAATTTTAGAATCACAAATTGAAACAGGGACGCCTTATATGCTATACAAAGATGCGGCAAATGCGAAATCAAATCAACAAAATTTAGGCACAATTAAATCGTCTAATTTATGTACAGAGATAATAGAATATACAGCTCCAGATGAAATTGCTGTGTGTAATTTAGCATCACTTGCATTACCAAAATTTGTCAATGAAAATGCAAGCTTTGATTTTGATAAATTGTTTGAAGTTACCTACCAAGCCACCATAAATTTAAATAGAATCATCGATAATAATTATTACCCAGTAGAAGAGGCAAAAAATTCCAATTTGCGCCATCGACCAATAGGATTAGGCGTTCAAGGATTAGCAGATGCTTTTATTTTAATGCGTTATCCTTTTGAATCAGAAGAGGCCAAAACATTAAATCGAGATATATTTGAGACTATCTATTATGCAGCAATGACCGCTTCTAAAGATTTAGCGAAAGTAGAAGGGACATACGAATCTTTCGAAGGTTCTCCAACATCTAAAGGAATTTTTCAATTCGATATGTGGGGTGTTACACCAAGTCCGAGATGGGAATGGGATATTTTAAAAGAGGAAGTGAAACAATATGGTGTACGTAATTCACTTTTATTGGCACCAATGCCTACTGCTTCAACAGCACAAATTTTAGGAAACAATGAATGTTTTGAACCTTATACCTCTAATGTTTATACAAGAAGAGTGCTTTCTGGGGAATTTATCATTGTGAACAAACATTTATTAAAAGACTTAGTGAAAGAAGGTTTGTGGAACAAAGAGATGCGTCAAAAATTGATGGTTTCAAATGGTTCTGTGCAAAACATACCAGAAATTCCTGCATACATCAAAGAACTGTACAAAACGGCGTGGGAAATCTCTCAAAAAGCCATTATTGAACAAGCAGCAGATCGTGGAGCATACATCTGTCAATCCCAATCTTTGAATATTTTCATGGAAAATGCCAACTTCGCGAAATTGACTTCAATGCACTTCTACGGTTGGAAAAAAGGTTTAAAAACAGGAATGTACTACTTGCGCACCAAAGCAGCTACAGATGCGATTAAATTCACCGTTGATAAAAATATTAATCAAGTTTCAACAGAAATTGATTCTCCTTTAAATGTAAAAAGTATAGAACAAATACAGGCAGAAGTTTCTTGCTCACTTGATAATCCAGATTCATGTGAAATGTGCAGTGGGTAGGATTTAAACACAAAGTTTACTCAAAGCAATTTAAGGATTAATCATCTAAAATATGCCCTTTGTTGTGAAAACAAAAAGGTTTTTTTGCAAAAATGGTATTCCACTTATTTGAAAAAATTTGTAATTAATTTTTGTTTTAGAAAAAATTATTGTAATTTAGCATATTAATTATGCATAATATCCAAGTGTTTCAAGACCAACTTTTAAATGAAATTGTAAATCCAAATTGGAAGAATGAATCTTTTGAAGTAGAAAGAAAAAAAGCTTATCATGAGGGATTTAAAAAAGGAATGGATGCAAAGGAAACAGCAATTAAAACTTTTTTTATCTCAAATGTAGATAAAGTTACTAAAATTGCAGAGCGTCTTTTTAATGAATTTTCTAAGCTAAATTTTAAAAGTAGTAAATTGTTTTTAAAACCAAGAGATTTAAAAACTTTTGAGTTATTATTTATAGTTAGTGAAGAAACATATCTTAGTGCTGTGAGAAAAGATGTTTACAAGCTAATTAGGGAAGAAAAAAAAGCGGTAAATTCAAATGATTTTCAATTTGAATGCTTGATAATGCCAGAAATTGGTGAGACAAACTTTAATCTAATTTTAAGCGAAGGATATACTTTTTCTTATGAGCCGAATTCACGCTAAACATAACAAAGAAGCTTGTAAATTTATTAAAGATTTTGGTCTATTTAATGATTGGGTAATTACTACTGCGTATTATTCTGCACTACACTTTATGCAAAGTTATTTGTTCCCTGAAACCTATGAAAATCCACAAACAGGTAAAATGAAAAAATACGACAACTTCGATAAATATTTTCATGATACAAGAGATTATACAAAACATGGTTTACTTTTATCTTTAGTTGAAGAACACATTGAAGATAATAACGTTATTGATGGTTTTACTTCTTTAAAAGAATTATGTTGGACTGCAAGATATAGTACTTACATTTGCTCAAAAGAAATTGCAAACGAATGTTATAAAAATCTGGAAGCAATTGAAGAGTATTGTGAAGATATTGCTTTGTGATTTTTCATAATTATTTTTCGAAATCTAAAATAGATGAGCTTTTTAATTTAAACTTTAAAGATATCTTTTAAACCTAAAAATCACGAAATAGAAAACATTATGTGCTGAAATACAGCCAAATAATGGGAATTATAAGTCTAACAATCCCCTAATTTGCAATTATTTACATATATGGAGTTGATTACCATTTTTACAATATTTTGTATTTTTAGAATTTATTCCTACATTTGCAATAAATTGTATATTTGGAATTATGGAAAATACTACTTTATTTCGTGCATTAATAGAAGAAGCTAAACAAGTAGCCGATGAATTTAAAATTGTATGTGTTACAGGACCTCGGCAAGCAGGAAAAACAACACTTTGTAAATTAGCATTCCCAGAAAAATCGTATGTTTCTTTGGAAGACCCTGATGTTTTAATAAAAGTAATAGAAAACCCACGAGCATTCTTAAATCAATATAAAAAAGGTGCAATTTTAGATGAAGTACAAAATGTACCAATATTATTTAATTATTTGCAGGGAATTGTTGACAATAAAAGTGAAAACAACCAATTTGTATTGTCTGGCAGCAATAATTTTTTGATGCAAACCTCTATTTCTCAATCTTTAGCTGGACGAGTGGGATATATTGAATTACTTCCATTTACTTTACAAGAAATAAAAGATAACAATTTAAACCGTTCCCTTTTGCAACACATTCTGGAAGGATTTTATCCTGCAATTGTTACGAAAAAATCGAGTTATAAACGCTGGACTGAAAACTACATAAAAACTTACATCGAAAGAGATGTTCGACAAATAAGAAACATTGGAAACATTTTAGTTTTTCATAAGTTTTTAAAAATTTGTGCTGGTCGAGCGGGGCAATTGTTAAATGTGAGTTCGATTTCCAAAGATATTGGAGTAGATGTTAAAACGATTGAAGCATGGTTAGGAGTGTTGGAAAGTAGTTATATTGTTTTTCGTTTAGCACCTTTGCATCCAAATTTTAACAAACGGGTAATAAAATCACCAAAGTTGTATTTTTATGATACAGGTGTACTTTGCTCTTTATTGGGTATAAAATCCATTGAAAGCTTAGAAAAAAGCAACAATTATGGTGCAATATTTGAAAATTTTATTTTAGCTGAAGTTACTAAAAACAGAAAAAACAAACAACAAGATGGGAATTTGTATTTCTTTAGAGACAGTATCGGAAATGAGGTGGATTTAGTTATTGAAAAGGAAGTTTCTTATCTACCAGTAGAAATAAAAGCAACATCCAAATTTAACAAAGAACAACTAAGAAACTTGAAATGGTTTCAAAAAGTTTTTAGACAAGATGGAGGATTGTTAGTGAACGCAGGAACTGAAAATTTAAGTTTTGAGAAGGTAATGAATTTGGTGGGTTGGGAAGAGGTGAAAGAGCTATAAAATGATTTTTGCCATTGTTTTGAAAATAATACGCATATTTTTTGAAAATTCATTTTAAGGTAAATGCAACTAATTTGTAATTATTTACGTTTATATTTTAAATTCTTTTAGGGGTCTTTTGAAAAAAAAGAGTCTTAATTAAAAAGTAATATCATATGAAAAACCAAATTTTACTCTTTAAAAGCATTTTCTTTGGTGTTTTTTGTGTAATAGCTTCCCATTCTTTTGCACAAACAATTTCGGCAGGAGGGGAGCATTCCATGTCAATTTGCACAGATGGAACAGTACTAGCGTGGGGAAATAATTGGCATGGTCAATTAGGTGATGGAACTAACATTGATAGAAGTACACCAATAGTAGTAAGTGATCTAACTATGGTTGTAGCAATTACAAGGGGATTGGATCACACAATTGCTTTGAAAAACGACGGTACGGTATGGGCTTGGGGATATAATTCGCAAGGTCAATTAGGGAATGGTACTACTAATCAAAGTAACACCCCTGTTCAAGTAATTAACTTGACTGGAGTTGTTGCTATTGCTGGGGCTTTGAACCATACCATAGTACTAAAAAATGACGGAACGGTATGGTCTTGGGGATATAATTGGTATGGTCAATTAGGTGATGGGACTAACATTAATAGTGCTACACCAGTACAGGTAAACAATTTAACAGGAGTTATAGCAATAGCCGGAGGAGATGATCATTCCTTGGCTCTGAAGGATGATGGTACGATTTGGGCATGGGGACATAATTGGTATGGTCAATTAGGCGATGGAACTTATATTGATAGAAATACTCCTGTACAAGTTAGCAACCTAATAGGAGTTATTGCAATTGCTGGAGGAGACAAACATACCGTAGCCTTGAAAAATGATGGTACAGTTTGGTCTTGGGGATCGGATGATTTTGGTCAGATAGGCGATGGGCTTAACAATTGGGGTAGTAACATACCTTTACTAGTTAGCAATCTAACTGAAATTATTGCTGTCACAGCGGGGTCGAATCATACATTAGCCTTGAAAAATGATGGTACAGTTTGGTCTTGGGGTTTTAATGCCTATGGACAATTAGGCGATGGTACTAACACTAATAGAAATATACCTGTACAAATAAGCAATCTAACAGGAATTACTGCTATTTCGGGAGGAGGATATCATACCATTGCCTTGAAAGATGAAGCTACACTTTGGTCTTGTGGAAGGAATTCACGAGGTCAATTAGGCGATGGTACTAATACAGATAGAAATATCCCCGTTCAAACCATTCAATTATGTGAAGTTCAACAACCTACTGGAATTAAAGGGATTAAAGGCTATATGTTTTTAGATTTCAATGAAAACTGTGTGAAAGATATAGGTGAACAAGGTATACCAAACAGACATTTGCTTATAACTCAAGGCAATATTGTTTTACAAACCAACAATAGTGGTTTTTGGTATCTCGATTCCCTCCCAGCTGGCAACTACACCATCACCATCGATACTTCCAACACCAACTGGACTCCTACTTGCCCTATAACACAAAGTTTTACGGTTGTTCACCCTGATTCTTTAACTATTGCCCCAAGTTTTGGGATGGTTGCCAATAATCCTTGTCCTGCTCCTACAATTTCAGTCAATATGCCATTCATGCGACCATGTTTTACCAATCAACAAATTTTTGTGCAAGCTTGCAACGAATACGATGCTACAGGTATTTTACCAAACGCTTATTCCATCGTGGAACTGGATCCTAATTTGATTTTCGAAAACGCAAGTTTGCCTTACACGAATTTAGGAAATAACCAATATCGCTTTCAACATGACACTTTGTACCCGGGAGAATGTGTGAATTATACCATTTCCACGCAAGTAAATTGCGATGCACCATTAGGTTTAACTTTGTGTTTGGAAACCAATTTATATCCAGTGGCAGATTGTGTTTTAGATACGATTCCAACACCTCCATCTGGAGAAATTATGCCTTGTACCTTACCTTGGGATCATTCTAGTTTGAGCGTAGAAGGTTGGTGTGCCAATGATTCCATTTATTTTACGATTACGAATTCTGGTGAATTAGACGGTGGCGATATGGAATGTTACAGTCCAGTTCGCATTTACATTGATGGAGTACCTTATTTATTGGATTCCATTAAATTGTTAGGAGAAGAAACCTATACTTACGTATTTTTAGGAACAGGTCAAACTTGGATTTTAGAAGCCGATCAACATCCCTTACATCCTGGGAATTCACATCCAAATGCACATGTAGAGAATTGTAATCCAGGTAACTGGACTCCAGAATTGGTGAATGTTTTTCCACAAGATGATGCCGATCCTGTGAAAGATATTTATTGTGGAGTAGTAACTGGAAGTTATGACCCCAACGACAAAAAAGGAACACCTTATGGTTTAGGAACTGAACACGAAGTCTTACCCAATCAAGACATTGAATATTTGATTCGTTTTCAAAATACAGGAACAGATACAGCATTTAATATTGTGGTGAGAGATACCTTAGATTTGGATTTTGATATTTTCTCTGTTATACCAGGAAGTGCGAGTCACGATTATAATTTCAGAATGTATGGTCCAAGAGTTATGGAATGGACATTTCCAAATATTTTATTGCCAGATAGTACTACCAATGAAGTTGCAAGTCATGGATTCTTATCTTATCGTGTGAAACAAAAACCAAATTTACCAAATGGAACTTTATTAAGCAATGATGCAGATATTTACTTTGATTTTAATGAACCAATCATCACAAATGAAACTTCACATAAAGTGCAAAGACGAACTTTTGAACCAACAAATTCATTAACGCAACTAAGCAAAACCAAAACAGGAATCAAAGTTTATCCAAATCCAACAAAACAAGAAACAACGCTTTCATTTTCAACTTATCAAAAACAAATTTCTTACAATTTATTAAACATTTCAGGTCAAATCGTTTTAGAAAAAGCTAATTTATACGGAAAAGAAATTAAAGTAAATCTTTCAGATGTACCAAATGGCTTGTATTTTATGGAAGTAAAAACGGATTTGGGAACTGAAATGGTAAAAGTGGTGAAGGAATAGGTTTTCGTATTATCTTTATTTACAGTTGTAGAATTATTAGAATTTTCAGTAAATGGAGCACATCTATTTGAAACTCGATCAAATTAAACTATTCTAATCTGAATTTTTATGACTTTTTTAGCAGACTTAAATATTTTTAAACATTTTTTTCCAAACAAAACGATGAAAAATAAAGGCAATAAAAGTCCCCACAATTGCTCCTCCAATAATGTCAGATAAATAATGAACCCCTAAATATATTCTTGAATAACAGACAAGTGCTGAAATAATAAAAAGAATATATTTCATTTTTGGATAAGTTTTACCTAATATTAGAAAAAAACTGAAAGATAATGTAAAAAAATTGCTTGCATGAGAGGAAACAAAACCAAAAGACCCACCTGTATAAAATTCTTTTCTTGAAATTTGATACAAATGTAATTTGCCGTTAAAAAACTCATTATGTGAAGGTCTTAATCGTTCAAAAACATATTTTATTTGGTTACTTAATAAATCAGAAAAAGCGAAACAACTAAAGGTAAATACTGCATAAAAGACTGCCAGTCTCCAACCAAATTTTTTATACGCTAAAAAGAATATAAGTAAATAGAGAGGAATCCAAATTAATCTTCCAGAAATTTGCCACATTAGTTCATCAATAAATGGATTATTTGCTCCATTAATGAATAATACAATCTGTCTATCTATGTCAATTAATTTCTCCATCAGTATTTAATTTTTTCCAAAGTGCATCTTTCAATTCAGTTAAACCTTCTTGAGTAACTGAAGATATAAATAAATGTGGATATTTTTTAAGAGAAATGGCACATTCTTTTCGTTTTTCATCCTCTAATAAATCTGCTTTTGTGATAGCTATAACTCTGTCTTTTAGCAATAAATCAGGATTATAATTTTCTAGTTCTTTTAGTAAAATCTGATATTCTTTTAAATAATCTTCTGATTCAGAAGAAATTAGGAAAAGTAAAATAGAGTTTCTCTCGATATGACGTAAAAACCTATAGCCAAGCCCCTTACCTTTAGAAGCACCCTCTATGATTCCAGGTATATCAGCGACAACAAACGAACGATAATCTCTATATTTAACAATGCCGAGATTTGGTCTCAAAGTAGTAAAAGGATAATCTGCTATTTCGGGTTTTGCATCGGTAATAACGGAAAGCAAAGTGCTTTTACCAGCGTTGGGAAATCCTACTAATCCAATGTCTGCTAAAATTTTTAATTCTAAAATTTTCCATTCTTCTAAACCTTGTTCACCCGGTTGAGCATATTTTGGACTTTGGTTGGTTGGTGATTTAAAATGGTTATTGCCCAAACCACCTTTGCCTCCTTTCAAGAGAATTTTTTCTTCTTTATCCTCATTAATTTCAAATAAAATTTCATTGCTTTCTGAATCTCTAACAACTGTTCCAATTGGAACTTCAATATATACATCAGTTCCTTGAGCACCTGTTTTCAAATTACCACTCCCTCTAATTCCATGACTGGCTTTAATGTGTTTGGTGTATTTAAGATGTAAAAGTGTCCATAGTTGTTTGTTTCCTCTCAAAATCACATGACCTCCTCGACCACCATCACCACCGTCAGGACCTCCTTTTGGAATGTATTTTTCTCTTCTAAAATGAGTAGAACCTGCCCCTCCATTTCCAGAAGTACAATGGATTTTTACGTAATCAACGAAATTATCTGAAGACATTTAAAATTAATTAGAAATAAGATAGCTGTCAACACTTGGACAAGAACAAATTAAGTTTCTATCCCCAAAAGCGTTGTCCACTCTTCTTACTGGTACCCAATATTTACTTTCTGTTAAATATTCAACAGGATAAGCGGCTTTTTGTGGACTATATGGATAATTCCATTCATTTTTTATAATACATTGGGCATTGTGAGGCGAATTTTTTAACACATTATTTGTTGTATTATAAATTCCATCTTCAATTTCTTTAATTTCTTGACGAATTTGAATCATAGCCAAAACAAAACGATCTAATTCTGCCTTATCTTCACTTTCTGTTGGCTCAATCATTAGAGTGCCAGCAACAGGAAAAGATACTGTAGGAGCATGAAAACCATAATCAATTAAACGTTTGGCAATATCAGCCACTTCTACATCTGCTGTTTTTTTAAACTCTCTACAATCTAAAATTAACTCATGTGCAACGGTGTCGTTTTTCCCTGTATATAAAATTGGATAATAATTTTTCAAACATTCTTTTAGATAATTTGCATTTAAAATTGCGTTTTCAGTTGCTTTTTTTAATCCATTAGCACCTAACATTTTGATATATCCATAAGAAATTAAAAGAATTGAGGCACTGCCATATGGAGCCGAAGAAACAGCATATATGGGTTTTTCTCCCCCACAATTCACAAATGGATTTCCTGGTAAAAAAGGAGACAAATGTTGAGCAACACCTATTGGTCCCATGCCGGGGCCTCCACCACCATGAGGAATGGCAAAAGTTTTATGAAGATTTAAATGGCATACATCTGCACCAATATTTCCGGGATTAGTTAAACCAACTTGTGCATTCATGTTTGCTCCATCCATATACACTTGACCGCCAAATTGGTGAACAATGGAAGTTATTTCTTTAATTCCTTCTTCATATACTCCATGAGTTGAAGGATAAGTAATCATAATACCCGCTAAAGTTGTACTATATTCCTCAGCTTTTTTCTTTAATTCGGAGATGTTAATGTTCCCATTTTCATCGCAAGGAGTAATTACTACTTCAAAACCTGCCATAACAGCAGAAGCTGGATTTGTACCGTGTGCAGATGAAGGGATTATAAAATGAACTCTATCAAAATCACCACGAGATTCATGAAAAGCTTTAATTACCATCAATCCTGCGTATTCTCCTTGAGCTCCTGAATTTGGTTGTAAAGAAACAGAATGAAATCCAGTTATCTCACAAAGGTCTTTTTCTAATTCTTCAATCATCTGTATATATCCTTGTACTTGATCTTTGGGTGCAAAAGGATGAATGTTTGCAAAAGCAGGAAGACTAATGGGCATCATCTCACTTGCAGCATTCAATTTCATAGTACAAGACCCTAAAGAAATCATACTATGTACAAGAGATAAATCTTTGTTTTCTAGTCTTTTTAAATACCTCATCATTTTAGATTCTGTATGATAAGAATTAAAAGTTGGATGAGTCAAAATTTCGTCGTTTCTTAAAAATTGTTTTTCAATAGAATAAGAAAAATTAAAATCGAGTTTATCAATTTCCATTCCCACAAAATTTGAAAAAATTTCAGATAGAGTTCTAAAATCTTTTTCATCAAAACCTTCTGCAAATGAAAGCGTGAATTCTTTTTCGTTGATATATCTAAAATTATACCCTTTATTTTCAGAGATTTTTTTTAATTCAGAAGTTGTTTTTCCTTGAGGAACAATAACATGCAAAGTGTCAAAAAAGTCTTTGTTCTGAAGTTGATAACCTAAAAGAGTTAATACATTGGCTGTATTTGCAGCAATATTATGAATAGAGTTAGCGATATTTTTCAATTCTTTTGGTCCATGATAAACTGCGTACATACTTGCCATTACTGCTAACAAAGCTTGTGCCGTACAAATGTTTGAAGTTGCTTTATCTCTTTTGATATGTTGTTCTCTAGTCTGTAAAGCCATTCTTAAAGCCAATTGATCATCAGCATCTTTAGAAACCCCAATAATTCTACCGGGAATGTTTCTTTTATACTCTTCTTTACAAGCAAAAAAAGCGGCGTGAGGCCCACCAAAACCCATAGGAACACCGAAGCGTTGAGTAGAGCCCAACACTACATCAGCATTCATTTCGCCGGGAGCTTTTAGCAGAACAAGTGCCATAATATCAGCAATTAAAGCAACTTGAATTTCTTTTTCTTTCCAGTTTTGAATCAATGATTTTGGAGAATACAATTTCCCAAAAGCGTCTGGATATTGTATAATTGCACCAAAATAAGACTCGTCAAGTTGAATCTTTTGTTCATCATCAATAATTAATTCGATTTTTAAGTTTTTTGCTCTTCCTTTCAAAACTTCAATGTTTTGAGGGAAAATATTTTCTGATACAAAAAACTTATTTATGTTTTCTTTTTGTTGTTGTCTTGTTCTTGAATTAAACATCATTATCATTGCTTCAGCAGCGGCAGTTCCTTCATCTAAAAGAGAAGCGTTGGCAATGTCCATTTTTGTTAAATCCAAAATCATGGTTTGAAAATTCAACAAGGCCTCTAATCGACCTTGTGAAATTTCAGCTTGATATGGGGTATAAGCTGTGTACCATCCTGGATTTTCTAATACATTTCTCAATATTACAGAAGGCACAATGGTTTCATTATATCCCAATCCAATCATTGATTTAAAAACTTTATTTTTACTTGCAATTTTTTGAATATGAATTAAATACTCATCTTCAGTCATTGCTTTGTTTATTTTCAATTCATTTTTTAAAAAAATATCCGAAGGAACGGTTTTTTCAATTAAATCACTTATTTGATTACAAGAGAGTTTGTCTAACATTTGTTGCTGTTCGCTTTCGTTGTTTCCGATGTGTCTGTGAATAAATTCCATTTTTTATAAAATTTTTGTCAAAATTACAAATAATATGTGTAAAAATTACCTGAACCGGCAACGAAAAATACAAAAGACAACTGTATTATATATAAAATTTTAATTTTTGAAATTCTATAGAATTATTATTTTTACCATAATTAAATAAAAATTAATTATTTTAGTGCTTAATATTTGATTAAATGTTGAAATATCTTTTAATATTTTTGTTTTTTTATTTTGGTTTAAATACCTATTTGTTTTCCCAATTATTTACATTTCAAAATTTTAATCACAAACAAGGTCTCAATTTGTCTGATATCAGTTCAATAGAACAAGATGAAAATGGATATTTATGGGTTGGAACAGAAGGAGCTGGAATACAAAAATTTGATGGCATTCAATTTATTACACCAAAAAATATTGGAGGTCAAGACGAACATCATGTAAGTAACATTTCAATTAAAAAAAATGATATTTATTTTTCATCTAGATATGCTGGATATTACAAGTTTTCAAAAAACAAGTATCAAAGAATTGAATTTCCTGTTGATTATTTAGGAGAGTTTTATTCCATTATTCCGTTTGAAAATAATTATGTTTTAATAGGAAATTTAGGAATTAGATTATGTAATCAAGACAAAATCATTTCAACATACAATTTCAAAAATTCAATTTCAAAAGCTCCAATTCAAATTGTTGAACATCAATCTCATCTTTTTATTTTGTTTGATCAAGAAGCACTTGTTGTTTTTAACAATAAAATTCACACATTAAATACTTGGTTGGAGGTTGATAAAAAGGTGCGTTTTTCTTTTATTTCTAAAGATAATGAAGCTTTACATTTTTACGACCCAAAAACAAACAAAAAATATTCTATTAAAATAGATAAATACAAAGAAAAAAGTCAAATTCGGGTGTCTAATTTTTTACACCCAAAAATGGAAAGCATTAAATCCGTTTTTATTAAAAATGACAAATTGATTCTTGTTGATTCATTAAATCATTTTTTTTACATTAAAGAACAAAAATTAACACAAATACCAATAAATTATAAAGAAAAAAATCTGAATATTAATTCTGTTTTTATTGATAAAAATGATGATTTTTGGGCGTGTAGTTCAAATTTGGGTTTAATAAAAATATCACAAGAACCAATTTCAAAAATTCAACTTCATTCTGTTTATCAAAATCCTTTAATTTCTTTTATTTATAGGAATGAAAAAAATGAGGTGTTTATTAGTGATTTTAATGGAAAAACTTATACAGGAACTTTTAGAAATAAAAGTTTTACAACTTTTTCATTAAGAATTTATGGCCAATGTACTTATCAAAACAAAATTATATTTGCTAGCAATCATGGTCTTGTTTTTTATGAAAAAGGCGTTTTTAAACCTTTTTTAAACATCAAAGAAAAAGTCATATTTATATTTTCTGTAAATGACAAACTTTTTTATTGTATTGATGGAAAAGGACTTTACGAGTTTAGCAAAAATAAAACTAAACACATAGTTGAATCTGGAATTGCTTCCCATTTTTATACTGCTCAATTCAACCCCTTTAAAAATAAAATATATTTTGGCTCTAACATTGGATTGTTTGTTTACTCTATAAATGACAATAGTATTATTCAATTAAAAAAAATCACAAAATATCCAAGAGGTTATTCTGGGGTTTCTGTAAAAGACAAGTTTAACAACTATTGGTTTAGTTCTGGTAAAAGTTTGATTTTTATTTCAAAAGAAGAGAAATATAAATTTTATAAAGACAATAATTTATTTAATTCAAATCTTTTTTATACATTAAATTCAGATAAAACGGGCCACCTTTGGTTAGGAACAAACAAAGGATTAAATAGAATAAAAATTAATAATTTGGGTGAAATTGAATACTCTGTTCAATACTCAAAAGAAAATGGATTTGATGGTTATGAAACACACATGCGGTCCTCTTTTCAAAGTAATGATTTAATCTTTATTGGAACTATTGAAGGGTTATATATGATAAATCCAAAAATATTTTCATTGTCTTTTGTCCCACCTCCACCTTTAATTTCAATTAATAAATTAAAAAATGCCAAAGATTCAAAAGGAGAGGAAGAGTTGATTCAACTCCATTTTGTTTCCGTAAATCCCAAATTTAAAGGAGTAAAATATTCTTATCGTTTAAAAGGTAAAGTTGAAAATTGGACTTCTTTATCCAAAGAAAACGAAATATTTTTAACTAATTTAAATGACAAAGATTATATTTTTGAAGTAAAATCTAGTTATGATGGCGTTCATTTTAGCGAAATATCTTCATTAATTATTAAAAACAACTTGCCTTTTTGGAAAAGTAATTGGTTTTTAATTCTAATTATTTTGGTGGTGGCCTTTGTAAATTTATATTTTTTAGACAAAACAAAATCTTTTACTTTTTTAAAAAACGTTGAAGTTTATGATGTTGAAATATCAAACCTAACCCGTACTTTATTTTTATTATTCGGTTGGATTTCAACCACATTTATTTATTATTTTAGTTCAAATTTGGATAAAACGATTATTAACAATTATACACTTAATGCTTTTTTATCCTTTTTGTTGTTACTTTTATGTGGTTTGTCTTTTGTCCACCACCCATGGAAAAACATAAAAAATAATAGTTTAAAAATAGCGGTGTATTTAGTGATTATTCATGCTTATTTATGTTTATATATATCAAACATACACCCCTATTATTTAATTATACTTTGTCTTTGTTCTGCAATAATTCCATTAGCAATAAAAAATTTGAGCGAATTAATAATTTTTAGTTCTTTGCAAATCATCATAAGTTGCAGTTTTGTTTATCTTTTGGAGAATACTTTTTATGATAAAATACTATTTTTACTTGCAGTTATTGTATCACTTTGTATATCAATTTTTAGCACATATATAAGAAATGAATCATTACACAAACTTTTATTTGTGACTTTTTTAATTAATAAAGGTAAGTTTTTTGCTTTTTCATTTGATGATAGATTTAAAATCAAATTTTTGAGTGAAAGTTTTATTGCTTTATTAGGAAATAAATCCATCAATTTATTTAATTCATCCATCTCAGAATTGAATCAATTTATTGATAAAAAAAGCAATGAGTCGCAGATCTTTAATCAAAATATAATTGAAAATAAAAAAATTATAGTCGCTTTTCAAACAAAACTAAACAAACTGATATGGATTGAGTGGACAATTTATAGAATTAATAAAAATCAACATGTGTTATTAGGACAAAACATTAGTAAACAAATAATTGCAGAAAAACAAAACACTTTATTATATGAAAGTAAAAATGAACTTGTTTTTGAAGTCGATATTTATGGAAATATAATAAATAGCAACTCTTTTTTTAAAAAATTCTTTGGATTTAATGAACAAACGAACAAAATAAGCTCATTTATGTTATTAATGCCAAACGAAAAAGAATCTATCAAGTCTTTTTATGAAAAACAATTTAAAGAGAAGACTTTAGAAACAACTAAAGAGGTTTTTTGTATTGATAAAAATGGCGAAAAAAAGTTAATTGAGTTAAATAGTCATTTGATTTTTGAAGAAGAAAACACAAAACATATAAAAAAGTTTTTATGTAGAGCAAAAGATTTAAGTTCAGATTTTTATTTGTTGGAAAGAAACAATCAGTTGCAAAAAAAATATAACATTTTACAAAACAGTTTAAAAGAGTTAATTACTGTTCACAAAAATAATGAAGAAGTTTATCAAGCAGAATTTGAACAATTTGAAAAAATTCTTTTTAATCAGAGTGAAATAATGTCTGATTTTTATCACATAGAAAAAACTTTTTCAACGGTTTATATGTCAATTTGTAGTTTTGTAAATTCACCTATTCAATCGAGTTTTGTTTCAGCATTGATTTGTGGTTTTTTAAATCAAATTATACAAACTGAAAAAGTAGAAGATTCTGGAAATATTTTAATTGAATTGGAAAAAAAATGTATTCATTATTTAACCCTTGATTATATTTTGAAAAACAAATTGGAACTAGAAATTCAAATCATTCAATTTGATAAAAAAAATAAAAACATTAAATATTCAACTGCCGGAGGACAATTTTTAAGTAATAGAAGTGGTGATATCATTGTACAGAAAGGCGAAACAAAAAGACTTTTTGAGCTTCCACACGCTACTTTTTCAAAGTACCACACCTATGAGTTGAAATTTCATAAAACAGAATATATGATTTTAATTTCAGGAGGATTTTTTAATGGTCAAAATTTTAAAGAAAATAAAAAAGTTGATATGCCAAAATTAATCAGTTTTTTTAAAGAAAATAAAAACAGTTCAATAAATGAACAATTAATACTTCTCAAAACTTTTACAGAAAAAAGTATTAAATTTGACCTTTACCCAAATAATTTCTTCATTGTAGGACTTAAATTTTAAATTATGAATAAATATGAAAACGAAAAAAGATTGACGAGAGTAGAAGGAAAATATACTTTCGCCAAATTATTAACAGGATTGTTTATAATCTTTTTTGGAACAGTTTTGTTGCTTGATCAGTTAGACATTGAAATCCCTAAAATTTTTCGTTCTTGGGAATTGATATTAATTTTTTCTGGAATAGTGCTTTTGGTCAAACATTCAATGAAAAGTTTTAGTGCGTATGTTTTAATACTTATTGGATGCGTATTTTTATTAAGAGATTATTATCCTGATTTAATTAAACCTCGAATTATATGGCCTTCGCTGATTATTTTAGTAGGGGTTTACATTGTTCTTAAAACATTTCAATTCTCGAAAAAGAAAGATATACATAATCCTACAGCTGATTGGAAAGATTCCATTTTTGAAAGTTCTTCCATTTTTGGAAGCATAAACAAAAAAATTTATTCTAAAAATTTTGTAACAGGTTCTGTTTCTGCTATTTTTGCTGGTATTGAAATTGATTTTACTCAAGCAAATATTGAAGAAAGTGCCAGTTTAGATATCGGTTGTTTTTTTTCAGGTGTTACCATTGTTTTACCCCCAGAATGGGAGATTAAATCTGAAGTGAGTTCAATTTTTGGTGGAGTGGAAGACAAAAGAATGCTTCGAAACAGTGAAGAAATTTCAAAAAAAATCCTTATTTTAAAAGGTACTTGTATGTTTGGGGGTATAGATTTAAGTAATCATTCAAAAAGAAGATAGGGATGAAAGTTGGAGTGATTATGGGCAGTAAATCCGATTTGCCAATTATGCAAGAAGCCGTTGAGGTGTTAAAAAGTTTTTCTATTCCTTACGAAGTACAAATCGTTTCAGCACATCGTACTCCAGAGTGGATGGTTGAATATGCCAAAACGGCCATTGATAGAGGAGTCAAAGTCATTATTGCAGGAGCAGGTGGAGCTGCACATTTACCAGGAATGACCGCTTCCCTCACGGTTTTACCCGTGATTGGCGTACCAATTAAATCTTCAAATTCTATTGATGGTTGGGACAGCATTTTATCGATTTTGCAAATGCCTAATGGAATTCCTGTCGCAACAGTAGCTTTAAATGCTGCTAAAAATGCCGGTTTATTAGCTGTACAGATTTTAAGTGTCCAAGACAAAACGATACAAAATAATTTAATCGCTTTTAGGGAAAATCAAACTAAACAAGTCCTCCAAAACAATAAAAACATATAATTCTTTTTTTAGGGCTTTTTCCTTCAAATGAATAATTCTTCAATTAATAACACCTCATGTTTAACTATCAATGGTTTTATTGAAGAATTAATGTCTGTATCATCAAATGATATTCTTATCAATTTAAAAAGTAACACGAAAGAGGTCTTTTCTTTAAATAAATTGCCTGAAACTTCTGATTTTGAAATACAAAGCAACGCATTAGTGAAAAAAATATTTCATTATGCCATTAAACAAAAAAAAAATTACGACATCCACCCTTTGTGTATCGCTTCACATCATTTAATTTGGACAGTAGAGAAAAACGAGTTTAAAAGTCCAATTGTTTTATATCCATTACGTTTTAGTTATCAAAAATTTAATGAGACGTTTAAATGTTCATTTAATCAAAATCAATTTTTCTTAAACCCCTTTCTATTAGCAACTTTAAAAAAAGAATTTTCCTTAGAATTCCTTTCGCAATCCAAAAACGAAGCGGAAGAGGAGTTGAATAGATTTTTAAATTTTTTAAAAGAGCAACAATTTCCTTTTTATACCGAATCTTCGACATCAATTGGAAATTTCCATTACCATAGATATGAAATTTTGAAAGAGTTAGAAGAAATTTCCAGTAGTGAAAAAAAGTCTTCAATATTAGAGGTCATTTTAGGAAATGAAGAAAAAAATGAAAAAATTTATACAAAATTTGATGCTAAAAATTTAGCTAGAATTGACCCCGATCAACTTGAAGTGTTAAATCAAATTGAAAATAACTCTGTCATTGTTCAAGGTCCTCCGGGGACAGGAAAATCCCATTTATTGTGTTCAATACTTGGAAAACTTTTACATTGTGGTGGTAAACAATTAATGTTAGCTGAAAAAAAGACTGCTTTAGAGGTTATTTATAATAAAATGAAAGATTTTTCTTTAGACCGTTTTGTTTTTATCTCCCATTATAATACAAAAAATTCAGAATTTATTGAAAAACTTAAAAGCAATTGGAAGTTTTTAGAAAAACAACAGACTACTTCAATAAACGTTTATTACTCACAAATTCCCACCAAACTTCATCAATTACAACTTTTTTTCGACTGGTATCAACAACAAGACCTTTTTAAACATTATACTATTAAATATTTAGTAGAATTAGAAAAAACTACCGCTTATATTAAAGCTCCTTTTTTAAACGATTTGCCTTCCTATTCAAATTGGAAATATATGAAGGAAGCCTTACAAATTCATAAAAATAATCCTTCTCTTTTTCCTTTATTTTCTTTTATTAAAATAAAATTACACAAAGAAAACTCAACAGAAGTGTTTCATCAACTTCAAACAATTTATACAAATTTTTGTGAAATCAATGAACATATACCAATTGATAAAATTGAAGACGTTAAAAGCTTAGTTAAAAACTCTATTTATACTCAACTTTATCAAAATGAGCATAAAAAAGCTTATTTTCAGCTATTGTTAACAGAAACAAAGCGTAACAATCTTATAAATGAATTACTAAAATGGCAAAAGGTTGACAAAGAATTAGAGTTATGGAAAGAAGAAATTAAACATTGGAAAAACACACCGAGTATTAGTTTGCTAGAATCAATATCTTCAGATTTAAAAAACAAAAACCCATTAAATCTTTTTTTTGTTAAAAGAAAATATAAAAAATATTTAAAAGATACTCAAATAGATTTAACTCTTTTATGTAAAAATACTCTTCAATATTTAAAAATACATGAAAAAGTTCTAAAAATGGAACAAAAACTATTTTCTTTAGGAATCACCGAGCCAAAGAAAGAAGGATTTTTTGTTCTTCAAGTTTGTAAGCAAATAGATTGTTTTCCAAGTAATCTTTGGAGTACGATTATTGATATGGATCCAATAAAAAGGAAAAAAATTAGTGAAAACAGTCAAAAAATCAAAAATTTAGAGCAAAATCTTTCTTTATTGTTTTACTTAGAACCAAATACAGAAATAAAAGAGGTACTCGAAAATTTTATACAACATTTTTCTATTTTATTTGAACATTCATCAACCTTTCAATCTATTCATTCCTCTGTTTTAGCTTGTATAAGAAAAAATTTTTCTATTGAAGAAATTGATAATATGGTGATTAAAAAAGAATGGTTGAATTTACAAGTTCTTTTTCCACAATTTACTTCTATAAATTCTGAAAGTTTGAGAAAACAATTTGATGCAATTTCAACAGAAACAGAAAATGAAAAAAACCACTTAATCAATGAAATAATTCAGAAAAAAGTGCAAAAAATGAATGAATTTCATTCTGTTTTAAGAAAACCTTCTGCACAATTGTCACCAACGGAAAAAGAGTTAAAACAAAAACTAAAAGATGGGAAAAAAATATTAGTTAAAGAATTTTCAAAACAAAAAGCACATAAAGGAATAAAAGAGTTATTGCAAAGTGATGCTAAATTGTGGATTGAAATTTTATGTCCTATTTTTTTATCTACCTCTTCAATGGTTTCTAAAAATTTCCCTCTTCAAACTTCTTTTTTTGAGTATTTATTGATTGATGAGTCTTCCCAAATGCTTTTACCAAGGGCAATCGGAGCACTATTTCGATCAAAAAAAGTCGTAGTTGCTGGAGATGAACATCAAATGTCTCCATCTTCTTATTTTAAAGGCAAAACATCTTCAATTGATTTGTTACATCAATCCTCTTATTATTTAAAAAAAATTCGCTTAAGACATCATTATAGAAGTAAAAATCCCTCGTTAATTCAGTTTTCAAATCAACATTTTTATCAAAATGAATTGTTAGTATATCCCTCTTTTCCAATTGAAAAACAAGCAATTCAATGGACTTTTTGTCAAGATGGGGTTTATGAAAATAGACAAAATATAAATGAAGCCAAAGAATTGTCCACTCGCCTTAAAGGGTTTTTGTTTAGCGAAAAAAAAATTGGTGTCGTTTGTTTTTCTGAACAACAATTGTCTTGTGTTTTTTCCCTTTTATCAGCTGAAGAACAAAACGTTTTACTGCTAAAAATGAAAAAAAACACTTTGTTTTTTAAATCATTGGAACAAGTACAAGGCGAAGAGTGTGATGTGCTTTTGATAAGTTTTGCTTATGGAAAAGATGAAAACGGAAAATTTTATCAACATTTTGGCCCTTTAAATCATCTGTCTGGTGCTAAAAGATTGAACGTGTTGTTTACAAGAGCAAAAGAGCAAATTTATTTATATACCAGTGTAAATCCAAATGATTTTCCAATTAGTTGTAATGAATCAGTTAATTTATTTCGTCTGTACTTGTTAGATTTAGCTTTAAATAAAGAATCAATAAAATCCACTTTTATTCCCTATCCACTTGAAATTAAAGTAGAAAAAAACATAATTCAAATTTTTCAGCCATTTAAAAGTATTAAAAACGCGAGAGAGTTTTATGTTTTTGATGTTGTAATGAAAGAAAGAAAATGGAGTTTAGACTATTTATTTTAGCAGGATTAAACGGCTTTCTGTTTTCTTATAATTTTCCAAAACAAAGCAGGTAAAAATCTTTTGATATATACTGCCCAGATTTCTTTTCCTCCAATTAAATCCTCTTTTTTTTGTTTTTGAACAGCAAGTAATATTTTATTTACGCAATGTGTTACATCCATTCCACCACTTTGATTATCGTCCATTTCTCCGTGAAATTTTCCGTCTGATTTTAAAGCATTTAATGAGATTGGAGTGTTGATTTTTCCAGGACAAACCAAAGTAACTTTTATGTTATTGTGATTTTCTTCCAATGCAAGACTTTCAAAATAACCATGTAAAGCGTGTTTGCTCGCACTATATGTCGAACGCAGAAAAAAACCGAATTTTCCAGAAATAGAAGACAAAATAACAAAATGACCCATTTTTTGTTGCCTAAAAAATGGTAAAACGGCTTTTGATAATAAAACTTGCCCAAAAAAATTAACTTCCATTATTTTTCTTATAACTTGTTCTTCTGTATCAAAAGCACTTGCACGTTGACTTATTCCTCCGTTATTAAAAAGAAAATGCAGTTCGCCATATTTATTTATAATCTTCTTCGTTTTTTCATCAAACTCTTCATTTTTTTCTAAATTTAATGGCAAAACATAATGCTCGGATGGAGATTGCATTTCGGAAAGAACATTTAACAAACCTTCCTCATTTCTTGAAGAAAGAATTACTTTTGCTCCGGCTTTAGATAATTGAATACACAATTCTTTTCCAATTCCAGAAGAAGCACCCGTTACCCAACAAACCTTGTTTTTGAACATTAACATGAGATAAAATTAATGAAATTTTACATTTTGGTTTTAGAATAAATAATTCAGTGTCAATTTTTCTTTTTTTACTTGTTATATTTTTATAATTTACTTATCTTTGCAACCTCAAATTTTCCTCATGGCTCAAGGCATAAAAATTTTTTCTGGTCGTGCTTCAATAGACATCGCATTACGTATTGCTAAGTCATTTGGTACAAATCTTGGAGTTTCAAATGTTGTGGAGTTTAGTGATGGTGAGTTTGAGCCTTCTTTAGAAGAAACGGTTAGGGGTCAAGATGTTTTTATTATTCAATCAACTATTGCACCTAGCGATAATCTTATGGAATTATTATTAATGATAGATGCGGCGAAAAGAGCATCTGCACGAAAAATCATTGCTGTTATTCCATATCTAGGTTATGCACGACAAGATAGAAAAGACAAGCCCAGAGTAGCAATTGGTGCAAAATTGGTTGCAAATATGTTAACGGCTGCTGGTGTTAATAGAATCATCACAATGGATTTACATGCTGACCAAATCCAAGGTTTTTTTGAAGTACCCGTTGACCACTTATATGCATCAACTATTTTTTATCCAGTTATTTCAAAGTTAAATAATGGGAATTTAGTAATGGCAGCTCCTGATGCAGGTGGAACTAAAAGAGCCAATTCTTATGCCAAAAAACTAAACACAGGGTTGGCAATTTGTCACAAACATAGAAAAAGACCAAATGAAGTAGCTGAAATGACAGTAATTGGTGAAGTTGAGGGTAAAGACGTTATCCTGGTTGATGACATGTGTGATACAGCTGGAACGTTAACCTCTGCTGCAAATTTATTTATGGAAAAAGGGGCTAAAAGCGTTCGTGCGTTTTGTACTCATGCGGTTTTATCGGGTCCTGCGATTGATCGTATTGAAAAATCTGCTTTAAACCAACTATACGTAACAGATACCATACCATTAAAAAAAGCCTGTTCAAAAATAACAATTTTACAAACCCATGAACTATTTGCAGAAGTGATAACTCACTTGATGAATAATGAGTCCATTAGTTCACATTTTATAATTTCGTAAACAATAAAATAAATATAAATGAAAGTAGCACAATTGAGCGGTTCGTTACGCACGAACGTAGGGAAAAAAGATGCGAAGGCCTTAAGAGCAGAGGGGAGAATCCCTTGTGTATTATATGGTCAAGGAAGTCAAACACACTTTTCAGTGAAAAGTGTGGCAATGGAAAAATTAATTTTTACTCCTGAAGTATATCAGATTGAATTAGATATCGAAGGTAAAAAATCAAAAGCCATTATTCAAGATTTGCAACAAGATCCAATAAAAGACACCATTCGTCACGTAGATTTTTATGAATTAAACGATGCAAAACCTGTAAAAGTTGGCTTGCCTGTTAGAGTTACTGGAAATTCTAGAGGTGTGATGGCTGGAGGTAAATTAGCACAAGTTTTTAGAAGATTAACCGTTGTTGGTTTGCCAAAAGATCTTCCAGACGCTATCACTATTGACATCACTAATTTAAGAATCGGTCAATCGATAAGAGTTGGTGGTATAGAAGCAAATGGTCTTCAATTTCTTGAACCAGCAAATGCTGTAGTTGTAGCTGTTAGAATGTCTCGTGGAGCTTCTAAAGATGCGGATAAAGACGATTCTGAAGAATAAAACTCTTTATAAACCATTGTTAATCCCAGGCCTTAAAAAAGTTTGGGATTTTTTATATACTATATGTTCCTCTCCTCCAATTCCTTTCAAGCTATAAAAAACTATTTTCATAATAGTCTTGAAAACATTTATTCTTTAAGAGAAATCGAATATTTTTTAAAGGAAATTGTTATTCATCGCTTACAAATTGACAAAACAAATTATTTATTAGAAAAAACCACTTTATTATTTTCCGAATCAGATATTCTTTATTTTCATGAAATACTACATCGACTTAAAGATAAAGAACCATTTCAATATATAATTGGAAAATGTTATTTTTTAGATTTAGAATTAAACATTGATTCTCGAGCATTAATCCCAAGACCAGAAACAGAAGAATTAGTTAAATGGGTTGTTGATAAACAAAAGGAATCCGCCCAAATATTAAGTATATTAGATTTAGGAACAGGTTCAGCTTGTATTGCACTCTCTTTAAAATATTTACTTCCTAATTCTTTAGTTTCAGCAATAGATATTAACAAGAACACTCTTAATTTAGCAAAAGAAAACGCCGAAAAATTAGGTCTTAACATTACTTTTTTAGAACAAGATGTTTTAAGTTCAACTTACCCATTTCAAGAAAATAGTTTTGATGTATGGATAAGCAATCCTCCCTATATACCAATGAATGAAAAACATTTACTCGACACAACAGTTGTAAACTTTGAACCAGAAATTGCATTATTTGTCCCTGATAATAATCCTTTGAAGTTTTATGAACACATTGGTTTATTGGCTAAAAAATATTTAAAACATGAAGGACAATTGTTTTTTGAGGTTCATGAAAATTTTGCTTTAGATTGTAAAAATCTATTAGAAAATCTTTTATTTGATTCAATAGAGTTAAAAAAAGACTTACAAGGAAAATATAGGATGTTATGTGCGATTGTAAATAAAAATCCAACAATTTTATGAAAAAAATATTATTTGTCTGTTTGGGAAATATTTGTAGATCACCTATGGCTGATGGTTTATTAAGAAAAAAAGCCAAAGAATTAGACCTTCATATAGAAATTGATTCAGCGGGAACAGCTAATTATCATGTAGGAGAAGCACCTGATTATCGAATGATTGACACTGCTATTGAAAAAGGAACAGACATCAGCTTTCTTAGAGCCCGTCAATTTAATAAAAACGATTTTCAATTGTTTGATTTAATTTTTGTTATGGATAAAAATAATTATTTAAATGTGTTGAAATTATCATCAAGTAAAGTGGAGAATAATAAAGTTAAACTTTTATTAGAAGACATAAAACACCCAACTTTGAAAGAAGTTCCAGATCCTTTTTATGGCACAAAAATAGACTTCGACAATTGCTATCAAATTTTAGATGATGCAACTAATTTATTAATTGAAAAATATTTGAAATGAAAAAAGGTGTACTTTATTTAATTCCAAACACTTTAGGGCAAGAGAGTATAGAGGGTTTTTTACCTTTAGAAATCATTAATAAGATTTTGTCTATTCGGGTTTTTGCTATAGAAGAAATAAAATCTGCAAGAAGACTTCTAAAAAAAGCTGACAAAGATTTTCCAATTGATGATTGTATATTTTTTCAATTAGACAAGCACAACAAACAAGAAAATATTGAAGATATAATTTGTCAACTGATGAAAGGTAATGATGTTGGTGTACTCTCTGAGGCTGGCACTCCATGTGTTGCTGATCCTGGAGCTGTTTTGGTTGAAAAAGCTCATGAAAATGAAATAAAAGTAAAACCACTCATAGGTCCTTCTTCCATTATTTTGTCTTTAATGGCGAGTGGATTAAATGGTCAGAATTTCACTTTTCATGGCTATTTGCCTAAAGAACAGTACAAAAGAATTGCAAAATTGAAAGAAATTGAAAAAATTACACAACTTGATAATAGTTCGCACTTGTTTATAGAAACACCCTTTAGAAATCAACATTTGTTTGATGACATCATTAAAAATTTACAAAACGATACTCAATTGTGTTTGGCAGTTAATTTAACTTGTAATAATGAAAGAATAACAAGAAAATCTGTTCAAGAATGGAAAAAAACTACCCTTGTATTGACAAAAAACCCTTGTATTTTTATTGTTGGAAAATCTTTGTTAAAATGATAATAATTTTTCTATTTCAATTCTAACCTTATCAGCATTTGGAAGCAAAGCTTTTTCCAACGAAGAGTTTAATGGAATGGCAGGTGTATCAATAGAACCAACAATTTGTATAGCTGCATCTAAAAACTCAAAATTATCCCTTTGTATTTTTCCAGCAAGCGATAAAGTAAATGTATTTTCGATTGATTCTTCAGTAATTAATAATACTTTACCATGAATTTTTACTCTTTCGTTAATATAATCATTGTCAATTGGATTTAAGGAACATAAATCAATGATTTCTATTTTTCCAACAAAATGTGTTGCTGCTTCTAAAGCCCAATAAACCCCACGACCGTAACAGACAATTAAACAAGTTTTTCCATCTACAATTTTTTCTTTTTCTGCTTTTAAAATAGTTTTAGCTTTTCCAATTGGAAAAACGTATTCTTCGTCTGGAATTAAAGTCATGGCTTGTTCAGTACCTGAAATTTTAGACCAATACAACCCTTTGTGTTCCAAAACAACTACAGGATTTGGGTCATAATAGGCACTTTTCAGCAAACCCTTAAGATCTGCTCCATTAGAAGGATAAACTACTTTAATTCCTCGTATATTGGTTAAAATTGACTCTACACTTGAAGAATGATATGGTCCTCCAGATCCGTATGTTCCAATTGGAACACGAATTACACAACTAATAGGCCATTTTCCATTAGATAAATAATAGGAGCGGCTAACCTCTGTAAACAATTGATTTAGACCAGGCCAGATATAATCAGCGAATTGAACCTCTACAATTGGTTTTAATCCAACCGCTGATAATCCTACTGTTGATCCGATTATAAACGCTTCTTGAATTGGTGTATTAAACACTCGATCATCACCAAAACGTTGTGCTAAAGTGGCCGCTTCACGAAAAACTCCACCTAAACGACCACCAACATCTTGACCATAAAAAAGAGCTTCTGGATGTTTTTCTAATATTTCCCTCATTGCAAAAAGAGCATTGTCAACCATAACCGTTTTCTTTTTACCAGATGGTTCTCTTAGCCCTTTTTCTTCTGTTATTGAAGCTGGTGCAAAAATAAAATCTTTAAGTGATTGTATATCTGGCTCTTCAGCATTTAGTGCCTTGAGAAAATCAGCTTCAACTATTTTTTTTGCTTGTATCTCGATTTTTTTTACCTCAGTAGTATCAAAACCATTTTCAAGCATTAATTTTTTTAATTTTGGTAAAGGATCTCTCTCCATGGCCTCCTCTAAGTCGTCTCTATACCATTCTTTTCTAACACCTGAGGTATGATGACCCAACAAAGGCACTTTTGCATGAATGATAAAAGGCCTTCTTTCTTTTCTTACTATTTGAAAAACTTCATCGATGGTAGAAAAAGACTCGTAAAAATTTGTTCCATCAATTGTTCTTACTTCAATCCCATTAAATCCTTTTGCATAATAACTAATGTCTTGAGCTCTTGTTTCTTTAGCATTAGCAGAGATGTCCCAACCATTATCTTGAACTAAATAAATAATTGGAAACTGTTTTAAAGCTGCCATTTGTAATGCTTCGGAAACCTCTCCTTCAGTACAAGATGCATCACCTAAAGAACAAACAACGATTGGATTTTCACCCTTGTAATCATCAGATAGACCTCTTTTCTCTTTATATTGAATTCCCATAGCTACTCCTGTAGTTGGAATTGCCTGCATTCCAGTGGCAGAGGATTGATGGGGAATTTTTGGTAAATCGTCTCTTTTCAAAGAAGGATGACAATAATAGGTTCTTCCACCAGAAAAAGGATCTTCTTTTTTTGCAAAAACCTGTAAAAACAACTCAAAAGGTTTAATTCCAATCCCTAATAAAATACTATCATCACGGTAATATGGAGCAACCCAATCTTGAGGTTTAAGATTCATTCCTACTGCCAACTGAATAATTTCATGTCCTCTTGATGTTGCATGAACGTATTTTGAAGTAACTTCCTTATTCTCTTCTAAAATATCTGAAATAGCTCTAGCCAAAGAAATATTGAAAAATGTTTTTTCCAAAACATCTTTAGACGCTTGTTCATTCATGTTTATATTTTTTACCTTTAGGATTTTCTCCATCAACTAAATAAACTACAAATTTAATGAATGTTATAAAATAAGCAGAGGTCTTGAAATTAATTTAGATTTTTAGTGCAAAATTTAGTATTGCTTTTTAAAAGTTTTGTTGTGTTTTAAATCTTTGGAGTTATAATATTTAGTTATTATAGAATAGAGAAAAGTTTGGAAAACTGTTTGTATCTCACTATTTAAAAGTATTTTGAAACAGTTTGTAAATCTGAACAAATGTTAATTTTGTATCTAAAAGAAAACACATACTTTTTTATTCTTTGGTAAGAAAATCACAAAGACGAGATGTTCTAAATTTTTGAAATTAAGATGTTTACTGTAGAAATTAAAAGATTCAAAAACAAGAACAACGAAGTGTTTTGGGAGTTTCTTGTAAAGACTATTTACAAAAACAAAAGACAATACAACTTTTTTGCTTAACTTTGCTTTTTTAAAACATAAATTATGATTTTAGGAGTTATTGGATGGCCTCAAATAATATTGATTATTGCTATTGTTGTTTTGTTATTTGGAGGTAAAAAAATCCCAGAATTAATGCGAGGGTTAGGAAAAGGTGTTAAAGAGTTTAAAGACGCTACAAAAGGAGAAGAAAAACCCGAAACCAAAGAATAGTTTTTCGTTATGTATAAAAATTTTGCTGAGGTAAAAAATGCCATTACTTCTGGTGTTTCTGTATTGGAGATTGTTCACTATTATCTTCAAAATATTGAAAAAAACAAAGAGTGTAACATTTTTTTAGAAGTCTTTTCAGATTCTATTTTAACCCAAGCAAAATTAGTGGATCAAAAGATTAAAAACAAACAAGCTGGTCGATTGGCGGGGCTTGTTATTGCAATAAAAGACAATATTTGTTATAAAGATCATCGGGTATCTGCATCTTCCAAAATACTTAAAAATTTTTGTTCTTTATATACTTCAACGGCTCTTCAAAGACTGCTTGATGAAGATGCAATTGTCATAGGCAGAACAAATTGTGATGAATTTGCGATGGGAAGTTCGAATGAAAATTCCGCTTATGGACATGTAAAAAACCCATTAAACTTAAATAAAGTTCCAGGTGGTTCTTCTGGGGGGTCGGCAGCAGCAGTTATAGCAAATACTTGTACAGTGTCTTTGGGTAGCGACACAGGAGGTTCTGTGCGACAACCCGCTTCTTTTACAGGCACATTTGGTGTTAAACCTACTTATGGTAGAGTTAGCCGTTTTGGATTAATTGCATACGCCTCTTCCTTTGATCAAATTGGTGTCTTTGCCAACACATTGGAAGACACTGCTCTTGTTACAGAAATCATGTCAGGAAAAGACAGCCTTGATAGTACTTGTTCATCAAAACAAGTTGAAAAATATTCTGTTTTTGAAAAAACTGAAAAGAAAAAAATAGCTGTTTTTAAAGAAGTTTTACATAACGAACATCTGACAGAGGATGTAAAAAATAGTTTTTCCTCCCTTTTAAATAATTTAAAAAACGAGGGACATGAAATCAATGAAATATCCTTTCCCTATTTAGATGTGTTAGTTCCAACTTATTATGTTTTAACAACAGCGGAAGCATCTTCCAACCTTTCGCGTTTTGATGGAGTTCATTATGGATATCGTTCAAAAGACGCTGTTGGCGTGGAAGAAACGTATAAAAAATCACGTTCTGAGGGCTTTGGAATTGAAGTAAAAAGAAGAATTATGTCTGGAACTTTTGTTTTGTCTCATGGATTTTATGATGCTTATTATACAAAAGCACAACAAGTTAGAAGAATAATAAAAGAAAAAACCAAAGAAATCTTTTCAAATAATGATTTTATTTTATCACCAACAACTCCAAATAGTGCATTTGAAATAAACTCTGTAAAAGATCCTATTCAAATGTATTTACAAGATATTTTTACAGTTCATGCGAATTTATCAGGGAATCCAGCAATTTCATTACCTCTATTTAAAGATAAAGATGGTTTTCCTTTTGGGCTTCAGGTTGTTGCTAACAATTTTTTTGAAAAAGAATTGTTTTCCTTTTCGAACTATTTAGTTAAGTTTAGAAATGACTAAACTATGAAAACTTACTTTTGTCTTTTTTTTCTTTTTATTTCACCTGTTCTCTTTAATCAAGTTCGCAAACCAAAATCTGGAGCTAAAGATACAATGAGTGCACAAGCATTTATTCAAATGGTGGAAAAAAGCATAGAAGATTTTTATGCAGAATTTTCAGAAAAAACTGAACAACAAAAAATTTTAGATGAGTTAGAAAAAGACCCCATCATTCCTGAATTATCAGATGAAGAAATATGTAAGCAAATCCATCAATTAAACTTACTAAGTAGTTATAAGTTAGATTGTAATCCTATTAATTTAACGACCATACGTTTTTTTCAAAAGAATAGAAGAAGTTTTATTCGAATTTGTTTGTCAAGGTCAAAATTATATTTTGATTTGTATGAAGAATACCTAAACAAATATGATTTACCAAAAGAACTTCGCTTTTTATCTGTTATAGAGAGTGGATTACGACCGCAAGTCAAATCCCCCGCTGGTGCTTTGGGTTTGTGGCAATTTATGTACGGTACTGGAAAAATGTATGGACTAGCAGAAAATTCATATATTGATGAGAGGATGGATCCTATAAAATCAACAGAAGCAGCATGTAAGTATTTAAAAAAATTATTTGACATTTATGGGGATTGGAATTTGGCGTTGGCTGCGTATAATGCTGGGCCTGGAAATGTGAACAAAGCTATTAGAAGATCTGGAGGAAAAAAAACCTATTGGGAGGTTAGGCCGTTTTTGCCAAGAGAAACACAAGGATATGTGCCGAATTTTGTTGCTGCAACATATTTAATGACTTATTATAAAGAAAACAAACTATTTCCAGTGGAGATTCCTTATTATCAAAACCAACTAGATTCTGTTTGTATAAATAATACATTACACATGGAAAGCATATCTTCTGTTTTACAAATCGAGTTAGAAGAGATAAAAAAATTGAATCCTATTTTTAAAAAGACAATAATTCCTGAAAGTAATCCGAAACAATGTATTTTATTGCCTAGAAACAAAATTTCAAAATTTATTGATTTAGAAGATTCTATATATGCTATTGAAAATAGAATGTATAACACACCTTCGCTTCCCTTAATAGTATTACCACAATTAAACGATAGCACTAAAATTCTTGAAGAAGACAATTTGATTGATCAATCTGTAATTTATCATAAAGTAAAAAAAGGTGAAACAATTAGTAAAATTGCTTATAAATATAAAGTTAGTACTAATGATATTAAAAAATGGAATCGTTTACGTTCAAATAAGCTAAGTTATGGGAAAAATTTAAAAATTATTTTGAATGAAAAAGAACTAAACAAAAACTCTTCAGTGCCCAAAAACATGTCTAAAAGTGATTCAGTTATTCAAATCATTACTTATGACACTTTAGTTATTATTTATCATGTTGTACAAAGAAATGAAACAATTGAAAACATAGCAAATTTATATAAAGTAAAAACCGCTGATTTGTTGTTATGGAACAATTTAAATTCCTCTGTTATAAACGTTGACCAAAAACTTCAGATATATACTAAAATTCAATTAAGCAAAGAAATTCTTGTCTCTAAAAACAGTAAAAAAGAGTTACCAAAAAAAGAAAACGAAACAAAAGTTAACACAAATAAACCCAAATATTACAGCGTTCGCTCAGGAGATTTATTCAATAGAGTTGCACAAAAACATCAAATGAGTCAAGCAGAACTTCAAAAACTCAACCCAGGGGTTAACCCTGATAAAATAAGAGTAGGTCAAAAGTTAAGAGTTAAATAATGCTTTCAATTTGTATTCCTGTTTTTAATTTCGATATAACTTCTTTGATAGAAGAGTTAAACAAACAAATTAAGACTTTAGAGACTAATATTGAAATTATTATTATTGACGATGGCTCTGAATTTTTTAAAGAAACAAATCAGATAATTTGCCAAAAGCACAATTATATCGAACTAACTAAAAATATTGGTCGAGCAAAAATTAGAAATCTTTTTCTAAAATATGCTTTATATGATTATCTACTTTTTTTGGATTGTGATTCCAAAATTATTTCTTCTCTTTTTTTAAAACTTTATATTGACAATATTAATCAGCAAACAAATGTAGTATGTGGAGGAAGAAACTATAATCCAATTAAACCAAAAAGAAATAAATTGTTGCGATGGAAATATGGAATTCAAAGAGAAAGTAAAGATGTTTTAGAGAGAGGGAAATCTCCATATTTATCTTTTATGACTAATAATTTTCTTGTAAAAAAAAACATTCTTCAAAAATATCCTTTTGATGAAAGAATTAAACAATATGGACATGAAGACACTTTGTTTGGTTTAGAGTTATTAAAAAACAACATTTCAGTACTTCACATAAACAATCCAATAGAAAATGGAGAAATCGAAGACAATCAATTGTATATTAAAAAAACCAAAGAAAGTATAACAAGTTTGTGTCAAATCATGCAAAATCAAACTCTTTCTAAAGACTTATTAGAAAACATTTCATTAATAAAATTTTATTTTAAATATAAAAATTATGATGTCGCTCTACTGTTTATTTTTAGAATCATCAAACCATTTTTACTATTTTCTTTAAAAAAAGGTTATTTTTTACTAATTTTCTTTGATTTTTATAAATTAGGAGAATTAATTTCTTCTTTAAAAAAGAAAAATTCTTTTTAACACTAACTTTGAAGATTAAATATGTACACGTTTTTTAAAAAAATATTATTTTCTATATTCCCTATAAAATCAATTTATAGATATGAACTTTTTTTTAGATTTTTTTATTATCTATTATTTATTGGAAGAGGTTTTCATTGTGTTGTGTGTAAAGCCAATTTAAGACAATTTATTGATAATAAAAAAGAACTATTTTGTCCAAAATGTGGAAGTATTGGAAGAACTAGAAGGTTGTGGGATATAATAGAAAAGGAATTTTTAAAAGAAAATAATAAAATTCTTGACATCTCACCATCAAGACATATTTATAGGGCATTTAAAAAGAAAAATGAAAACTATATTGCCTCTGACCTTTCTGGAAATTTTTTATCTGACGAGAAATATGATATAACCAACATACCAATTATTGATAATTCTTTTGATTTAATAATTTGCTACCATGTTTTAGAACATATAGAAAAGGACATTAAAGCAATGCATGAATTAATTAGAGTGCTAAACCCAAATGGTTTTTGTATTATTCAAACACCTTTTAAAACGGGTGTAATTTATGAAAATGAGAGCATAAAAACAGAAAAAGAAAGAGAGAAACATTTCGGTCAATCCGATCATGTAAGAATTTATTCAGTTAATGGGTTAATTTCACGTTTAGAATCAGTAGGGTTCAATGTTGAGAAAAGAGATTTTTTTGAAAATAAAATAAATTCTAAAGGTTTTTGTGAAGCTGAAACAATATTAATTTGTTCAAAACCTTCAACTAGTGATAGTTAAATAAAATTTATTGCATTTTTACATAAAATTCTTCCAAATACTTTTGTTCATTTTCCCAATTCTCAATCAATTTTACCTTTTCAACATTTCGTTTCCACAACAGAAGTAAATCTATATTTTCTAATATCATTTTTAATTGTTTTGTAATATTTTCAACACTTACCTCTTCAATAAGAGTTCCAATAGAATATTTATTTATAATATTGCTAACTTCAATAACATTTGAAGACAAAATAGGAGTTCCCGCCTGAATATAATCAAAAACTTTATTTGGTAATGAATAAAGATAATTTAAATTTGTTTTTTTATCTAAACTTATACCTAAGTCAGCATGAAAAGTATAATTCATCATTTCTAAATAGGGCAAACGGTCAATGATTAAAACATTGTTTAAATTATTAGTTTTAACTATATTTTTAATGTGTTTAAAAACGTCTCCTGATCCTATTATAAGCAAAAAATACTGAGGCAAATTTATCATGCTTTCTACCAATTCTTCAGCACCACGGTCTATATTTATTCCTGCACCTTGTAAAATTAAAATAGGTTTATCTTCTGGAAGTCCTAGTTCCTTTTTAGATTTAATGTTTTGAGGATTCCAAATGGGTGAAACATTTCTAATTACCTTAATTACTTTATTATATTTTTTTTGATATATTTCTTGAATTGATTGATTTACAGTATAGATATATTTAAGTTTTGGAAAAATACTTTCTTCGATTAATAACCAAATCCTCTTAACCATCGGTCTATTTATTAATTCTGGTGTTTCGGTAAAATATTCATGGCTATCGTAAATTAATTTTACTCTTTTTATTTTAGAAATTAAATAACATGACAACAATGTGTCTAAGTCGTTAGACACTAAAATATTAATTCTTTTCGTTAAAAGATAAAAAAACAAACGAATATTTAGACAAGCATAAAACAATGGACCTTTATTAAACATTAATTTTATGCGTTTTGTGTTATACTCTCTATTTATGGGCAAACTATTTTTCAGTTTTCTGCCTATTACATGAACTTCATAATTCTGATTTTTGATGAAAGTAGAAATTTTGTGTACCCGTTGGTCACTCGACAAATCATTGCTTACACAAACATAAACCTTATTTGTTAGCTTTTTTCCCATTAAAAACCAATTGTATTTTCTATGTGATTTTGACCAAAGGCATAAGGAATGTAAGCTAAAGAAGGGATAGAATTGGTTAAAATAAGTTTTGCTTTTTTTCCTTTACTTATCGTGCCTAGTTCGTTTTGAAGTCCCATCGAATAAGCTGCATTGATTGTCATAGCGTTTAAAGCTTGTTCTGGTGTTAATTTCATTTGGGTGCATGCCAAACTCATAACAAACTGCATGTTTCCGGTTGGTGTTGAGCCAGGATTAAAATCACTTGCCAAACAAAATGGAATATCTTTTTTTAAGAATTTTTTAGCATTTGCATAAGGAATATTAATAAAATAAGAACAAGCAGGAAGTAGAGTGGCAATTGTATTCGACCGTTTTAAAGCTTGATAATCCTCATTTTCCATCACCTCTAAATGATCTACACTTAAACTCTTTAATTCGACCGCTTTTTGAATTCCACCCAGAGAAGAAAATTGATTGACGTGAACCTTTGATCTCAAGCCCACTTTATCTGTCGCTATTAAAATCTTTTCCATTTGTTTAACACTGAAATAATTTCTTTCACAAAAAACATCTACAAAGTCTGCTAATTGCTCTTCAGCAACAATTGGCAACATCTTTTCGATAATTAAATCAACATATTTTTCCGTGTTATTTTTGTATTCTAAAGGTATGGCATGTGCACCTAAAAAAGTAGCTTTAACATCTAAAGTTGACTTCTCTTTGATTTTTTTGATAACTCTCAACATTTTAATTTCAGCGTCAGGACTTAAACCATAACCAGACTTTATTTCAACTGCACCTGTTCCATACTTTTTAATTAAATTTATTCTTTCCATTGAAAAGTTAAACAAAAATTCTTCAGATGAAGAAGCAAGTTTTTGAGCAGAATTCAAAATTCCACCTCCCTTTTTTGCAATATCTTCATACGATAATCCGTTAATTCTGTCCACAAATTCTTCTTCTCTATATTTTGCAAAAACTATATGTGTGTGCGAATCAATAAAACAAGGCAACACAAATTTTCCATTAGCATCAATTGTTTCAAAGATGTTGGTCTCATGAAACATGCTTGGTGCATCTTTCATTGACCCATAATCTTTTATTAAACCATTTTCAATGAGAACAAAAGCGTTTTGAATTTGAGGCACATTGTCCATTTCTTTTCCTTTCAAAAATGCTGGAAAATTTTCTCCACATTGAAATAATGCTTGGATATTTTTAATTAGTATGTTGCTCATTTAATCTTAGTACAGTATTAAAAATTCAATTTGAAAGTGAAATATAATTATTTCCAAAATTACAATTTTAGAAAATTATTCTTAGTTTAAAAAGTTATTGTTGCTATCATTTTATAAAATTAACAACCCAACAAAATGAAAAAATTAAGCTATATTTGTGAATACTTGTTGAATATCATCATCGTCTTCTATTTTGTCTAACATTTTTTCAACGTCATTCATTTGATCTTCTGATAATTCGATTGGAGAAGTTGCTATTCTTTGCAAACTGGATTTTTTCACATCAATATTTAACTCTTCTAATTTTTGAGCTATTGCACCAAATGAAGTGTAATCACCATAAACGTAAACAGTGTTTTCATTTACTTCAATTTCATCACAACCAGCATCAATTAAAGAAAATTCCAACTCTTCTAAATCGTTGATGTTTGAAAGTTCTAATTCAAAAACGGATTTTCTATTAAACATAAATTCTAATGAACCATTTGGAACAACTTGTCCACCCGCTTTGTTGAAATAAGACTTAACATTTGCTACTGTTCGTGTTGGATTGTCTGTGGCACATTCTACAATGACTAACACACCATGAGGACCCTTACCTTCATAAATAATCTCCGAAAAAGAAGCAATATCTTTTTGATTGGCTCTTTTAATTGCATTTTCAATATTGTCTTTAGGCATGTTTTCTGCCTTAGCATTTTGAATAGCTGTTCGAAGTTTTGCGTTTGTTGTTGGGTCGGTGCCACTTTCTTTTGCGGCCATTGTAATGGCTTTTCCTAATTTCGGAAACAATTTAGACATTTTGTCCCAACGCTTTTCTTTAGCTGCTCTTCGGTATTCAAACGCTCTTCCCATGTTTTATTTTTTACAAAAATAGTAAACCCATTTTATATGACAGTTGGTTTATTTAACCAAAAAAAATTTTTTATGTAATGTTGACTTCAAATTCATCAACATTTTCAATAATTGAAGTCATAAGTAACTGTATCAAAAGAAATTGTTTTAATCTCAATGTCTTTTTGTTCAAAAGGACTTGACACAATATAATTAAAAAAGTAGCTCTGATTACCTTTAAATAGACAAATTAAACTATCGTGTATGTTTCCATTATAATAATATTTACTATCGATACAACACTCATTACATACAGTGAGTTTGTCGTTGAAATTTAAGGTAAAAACGTCGCTTGAGTTGGCAGGAAAGACATTGTTAATTCTAAATTTAATCCAAGATTTAGCAAATAACTGATATAATACTATGTTTGGTGTTTCGGTAGATAAATCAGAAAAATTTATACTTTTTTCTTCATCAAAATAATTATCTTTACTAATATTAATCAAGTATTTAATTGCTTTCTCTCTTTTAATATTTAGAGAAAATTTTCCATTATTATCAGTGATAGTATTATAAACTGCGGTATTGTTGACACTTCCATCATTATTTACTTGTACGATTTGAATGTCTGCAGCATTAAGAACAGTATTCAATGAGCCATCAAACACCTGACCTTCAATTTGAAAATACAGGTCTTTTTTGCAAGATGTTAAGGATATAAATAAAAAAACAATATAATGTAACTTGTTCATTTTAAATTATATGTGAATAATAATTATCTTCAAATCTATTTTTTACTTATTAATAATAATTGCTACAGTTTTCAAATGTAAATAAAATAGGACAATTTCAAACAATTAGATAAAAATTTAATAAAATTTATAGAGGAAAGGTACAAAAATTTAGTAATTCACAAATCAACAGTTAAACAATATCTTTTTTAAGAATATGATATTCTAAAGTACTTAAATAATACTAATTGTTAAATTTATAGTTTATTAGAAATTCTTTACTTAACTTTGATTTAGACAACTTTTTAATATCTTCGACGTTATAATATTTGTATTAATATAATTGAATGTTATTTACTTGTAAAATTTTCTTAAACAAATAAACTTAATACTTTATAAAATGAAAAATTTAATTACACTTGTTTTAGTTTTCGTTTTTAATTCTTTGAATTCTCAGGTTATTAACGTTACTGATGCTGATCAGATTCCATTAAATTGTAATAATTTTAATGATACTTCTGTGTTAAATTTTGAAGACGATGGAGGAACAAGCAATTATGGACCAAACAGAGAGGATGTCATAACTTTTTGTCCTGACTTGCCGAATGGACCTAAAATTTCAATCACATTTAGTACAAATATTGGTTTTTCTTTTGATATTCATAATAGTGATACAATATTTGTTTATGATGGTATAGACATTAACGCCCCATTACTTGGAAAATTTAATAATGGAATCACACCAAATGGCGGCAATTTGTTCTCTACCTTTAACAATAATCCAACTGGTTGTTTAACTGTTCGTTTTCTATCAGATGGTAGCAACGAGGGAACTGGATGGGCTGCAAATATTTCATGTGGAAATCCTCCTCAACCATTTGATATTCAAGTAGAGGCGTATATTAACGGCTTTGGCAATAATGCTTTAAACCCATTAGATACTGGATATGTGGATATTTGTTTTGGAGATTCAATTTTATTAATTGCTAAACCTGTTTTTCCCTATTCTTTTGAAAATAATGGCTTTGGTTACCCACAAAACATTGACAATGTCAATTATCATTGGGAAACCAGCAACAATTGGATTGGACCTAACAACGATAGTATTTGGTTTGTACCTCCTCAAAGAAAAGGTTATTATATGTCTTTAAAAATTACTGATTCATTTTCATACACTAAAGAAATGCCTTTTAAGATTCGTGTCAGTCAACAACCCATATTCCAAATTACTGCTATACAAGATACAATTGTTTGTATAAACCAACAACTTACAATTATAGGAGGCACATTGCCTCAAGATACTCTTGAAATTGAAAATCCAACGGGTACATTTTTTCTTGGTGAATCCGTTGCAGGATTAACTTATTTACCAGACGGATCAGGACAAGAATATTCAACTACTATAAATATGTCTGATTTTGACAGCAATTTAACAGTTCAAAACATGAGTGATATCAAAGATATTTGTTTAACAATGGAACACAGTTATCTTGGAGATCTTGAAGTATGGATAACTTGCCCTAATGGGACATCTGTTTCATTAATTAATTCATATGATGTAGGATTATCTCCTGCCGACACAGGTGCTATTCCTGGCGGTTTTGCTGGTGGTGGTACTTTTTTAGGTGATGCTGATGATAATGGGAATGGTACTCCAGGTATTGGTTGGGAATATTGTTTTTCTGCAGTAAACAACACTTTTGGCACAATGGGAGATGAACTTGCTGCTGGCAATACACTTCCTACAACAATTTCAGTTGGATCTGCTATGAACCCAGATGGAGTATATTTACCTGATGGAAATTTCCAAGATTTAATTGGTTGTCCTTTAAACGGTGATTGGACAATTCATGTTAGAGATAATTTGGGCGTTGATGATGGATATATTTTTGAATGGGGTTTGTATTTTAATTCTTCATCAAATTTAGAAATGGAAACTTATGTGAATCATTTAGTTGACGAATATTGGTTGCCTAACCCTACTATAATTTCAGGATTAACCGATACAATGATAGTGGTACAACCTAATACTTTTGGAGATCATTTTTATATCTATCAAGTAATAGACAATTATGGTTGTGTTTATGATACTACTATAACTCTTCATGTAACAGATTTTCCTGTTGTAGATCCTGTTCTATCTCAAACGGTTTGTGAAGGTCAAGATTTTGACCCAATTGATTTTACTTTTACTGACAATACAAATCTTGTTTGGGTAAATACAAACGAAAATATAGGATTAGCCGATACAGGATATGCCGATATACCAAGTTTTAACGGTCAAGCTCCTAACGGTCAGGCGTCTATTTCAATAATAACTGCTTATGCCTACATTGGGGATTGTATTGGTCAACCCATTACATTTTCATTAACGGTCAATCCAAATCCTATCGTAATAGCAAGTGATGATGACTTTATTTGTTTAGGAGATTCAACAAACATTTCTTCAACTGGAGCAACTACCTACAATTGGGACAACGGATTAGGTGCTGGTAACAATCATGATGTTTATCCAATTAATACAACAACTTATAATGTAACAGGAACAGATGAAAATGGATGTATAAGTTCAGATCAAGTTGTAATCACAGTAAATCCAATTCCTATTGTTGATGCTGGCGATGATGTGACTGTTTGTGTTGGTCAAGAAACTGTATTAACTGCAACTGGGGCTGAGTTTTTTCAATGGACTGGAGGAATTTCAAATGGAGTGCCGTTTGTCGTTCCTGACACAAATATCTTAACTCTAACTTATACTGTAACAGGAATTTTAAATGCTTGTTCTGCTTCAGATGAAGCAACTGTTTTTGTTATTGATTGTGTTGGATTAAACGAGGGACAACTAACAAATATTCAATTATTTCCAAATCCTACAAGTTCTTGGATAACTCTAAAAGCAGATAATTTAAGTTCATATGAACAAATTGAAGTAATAGATCAAGTAGGAAGAGTTGTTGTTTCAATTGAAATAAATTTTTCAAATGAAGTAAAAATTGACTTAAAAACAATTGCAAATGGAACTTATTACCTAACTCTAAAAGGAGTTGGTCTTCCTGCTTTCCCATTTCAGGTAATTAAATAAGTGTTAAGGTCAGACCCTATTTAAACCAAACATCATTAATAAACTCTTTACCTGCAAAAGAATTTATTCTTTCTATTATTACTGTTTTTCCATAGCTCAATTCTTCTCTCATCACTGAAGAGTCAATGGTTAAATGAAGAATTTTATTTTTTATATAAATGTTTTTTGTTCTTACGGCAACAGCTTTTCCCATTAATTCTTCCCATTTAGATAAAATTTCTAATTCAAATAATTTATCTTCCATTCTGTAGGAACGAAACAATTGTTGAATCAACTCTTTTACATGTGATTCTTTTTCATTTCTAAAATCATCTTTCTTCATGAACAATTGGAATTAATTCTTCTTCGGTGTCGTATATGTTGAATCGGAAAGAAAGACCATTCAATAAGGTGTTCACTCTATCTTTTTCTGTATCTGTAATAAAAATTTGACCATATTGATGCTGAGAAACAAAAAGCAAAAGTTTATTTACTCTAGTCGAATCTAATTTATCAAAAATGTCATCTAATAGTAAAATTGGTTTTTTTTGAAGATGTGCTGAAAGCCATTCATATTGGGCTAAACGAAGCGAAATTAAAAACGATTTTTGTTGTCCTTGAGAACCATATTTTTTTATAGGATGTTCGTGTATTAAAAAATGCAAATCGTCTTTATGAATTCCAACAGTAGAATGCTGACTTAATGTGTCTTTTTTTTTATGTTCAATCAATAATTCCGAAAACGATTTATCGTCTAACTGCGATTTATACGAAAGTTCGATTTTATCTTCGCCTGAACTGATATATGAATAGATGGGATGAAAAACTTCTACAAATTCTTCAATAAATTTTTTCCTTTCTTGGTAAATACTTTCACCAAATTGAATTAACTGATTGTCCCAAAGGGCTAAACTTTCTTTATCAAAGTATCCGTTTTCATAAAATTGTTTTAATAAAGCATTTCTTTGGTCTAAAATTTTGTTGTAACGTATTAAATTGTCTAAATAGTTTCTGTCACACTGACTAATAATACTATCCATCCATTTTCTTCTGATTTCACTTCCTTCTGAAATGAGGTCTCTGTCGTATGGTGAAATTATTACACTAGGAAATTGTCCAACGAAATCTGATAATTTTTCAAAAGCAGCTTTGTTTTTTTTTATAATTTTTTTTTGACCTATTTTTACAACACATAAGATGTCGTTTTTTTCCTTATTATCTTCAAAAGTGCCTTGAATTAAAAAAAAATTTTCACCGAAATGAATATTGTTTTTGTCTACCGTTTGAATGAAAGATTTGCTTGTGCTTAAATAATGTATGGCGTCTAAAACATTTGTTTTTCCAGAACCATTTTTCCCGACAAAACAAACCACGTCTTCAAAAAAATGAAATTCTTTGTGTTTATAATTTTTGAATTGAGTTAATGAAAGAGAAGTCAGCTGCATATTATTTTTCTTTTTCAAGTTTTGAAGATAGTAAATCAAAAACACAAGAACCAACATCGAGGTCGAACCAGTTTTCAAAAAGTTCGAGAGTAAATTCGGGAAAATGCTCGGCAGAACAAAAAGAAGAACATTCTGTTTTTAAAATACTAGAAAAATGTTTTTTTATAATCGGTTCTAAATCAAAAAAATCTTCTTCGATTAAATAAATACTGCCTTCGGAATTGTTTGTATCTACAATAATTTGTTCATCAGAAATACTACTTGCCCAATCCCAATACTCTTGTTTTGGCTTAATCCAAATAAAACCTCTGTTTACAATTTTCATTTACTAAAGAAAAACCAAAGTTAAACAAAATAAATGATTTTATAAATGAACAAATGTTCTTAAATTGTTATATAAATTAAAAATTCTAAATATTATTTGTTTAATTTTGGTAAACAGATTATGATTATAACTAAAAGAATAGTATTTATTTTAATGATTATACCTTTTTCTGTTTTTAATCAAGCTCCAAAGACAAATGATGGTAAAGAAGCCATGTATAATATTGGAATTGGAGCTTTAATTGGAGGAGTCGGTGCGTTAATTAACAAAAATCCAGAACAAAACTGGTCAAAAGTATTATTGAAAGGCATTTCACAAGGAGCTTTAGGTGGTTATCTTTCTTTTGAAAGTAAAAGAATTATAAGATATGCAGAGCCAAAAAAGGATTATACCTTAATTTGGAGTTCAAAGATTTTAAATGCTTGTGGTACATCAATTAAAGATAATGCAGCATCAAATCAAGATTTTTGGACAAAAGGACATATAAATATTGGTTTTAGTAGGATTGAGTTTTCCTATTTAAAAAAGTTAAAAATAAATTATAAAATTATGCCCGTCGCATTGTTTAACACTATTTGGATTGCTAGTCAGTCAAAATTTGAGTTCAAAAGTTCTATTAAAACAGGGCAAATAATTTTTTCTAATAATAAATTGTCTTTTTTTAACTCAAGTGCAATTGCAACAACTTTTCCAGGTTCAATAGTACTCTTGGAACCAATTAAAACAGATTTTAAAACAATTTCACATGAAATTATTCATATTTATCAAGCGAATGATTTTTCTCCTTTCGATAGTTTTTTTAACAAACCATTAAAGTATATCAACACTAAAAGCAACTTTTTATATCAACTCAATAAATTTATTTATTACGACTTTAGATATCTACCCGAAGTACTACTGTATAATTTTGAAATGAATAGAGCAAAATATTACTATGATAATAAGTTTGAAAAAGAAGCGGGGTTTTATTCTAACTCTTTTGACGCAAACATGATAAAATAGCTACTATTTTGCTGAATTCATTTTATTGCTTTAAGAATGAAGGTTAAACAAAAGAATTTGAGTTATTCAAACTTTTCTTGAGAAATAACCTTTTTGCTTTGAAAAAAATTAAGAAATATGCTCAATATAAAGTAAAGAATAAAGGTGACAGGAATGATAAAAACCAATACAGAAGTTGTTCCATTTATTCTTACAAACTCTAAATTAAAAAGTTTAAAAATCATTTCTAAAGAAACAAAAAAAGTTATGGATAAAAGATTAAAAACAAAAAATAAAAGTATTGTCCAGACAAAAGGAAAATGTTTCCAACCGAAAAAAACTTGTTTTGCGTCCTTTGGGTTTATTCTTACAGGAACTCCATTTTTTCTCCATTCTGCTATCCATTCGTTGGATTCATTTTCTGTGTATCCTCCCGAACGTTTATTATAGGAAGAAGAATTGTCAGTTACAATTTTTTTATTGTTGTAAATAAACTCAAATTTTACATAAGGGGAATAATATTTGCTGATTATTTTATCTCCAAAGCCAAAAAGTCCTCTTTTAACCGTTTTAAACTGATAATCAGTTAATTCTGCGTGTTTTTTGTAAGTCTCATGTTTGCTGACATTAACTTTTGCTTCAACTACTCTCGCTTTAACAGAAGGCCAAGAGACAGAAACCATCCAAACATATAAGTTTTCAAACACAACCATTAATACGGCAATACTAATTAAACCTATAATAAACAACAAAATGAACACTAAAAAATCAAATGAATCGTAAGGTTTTAACACATAATGTACATTTGACTCAGAATCAAAAAAATGAAAAGAATTTGCTTTTTTGCTAATTACCCAAGTTTTTTTAGGGTAACCATTGATGTAGATTTCTAAAATAGAATCTTCAATAACTTCATAAGTTCCATATAGATATCCATTGTCAAAAACTCGGATGCTATCCCCATAAAAATTATAAGTATTCCCGATTTTTAAGATATCATAATTAGATTCAATAGCACTTTCTACTATCCATTCGCCTTTTAATTTGCCATCATCTTTTAAGTTTGTTTTCTTTAAAAGAAAAAAGAAAGAGCAGACAATTAATAGTATTACATAAAAAAACTTCATTAAGCTAAATAAATTAGAATATAAAGTTAAAGAAAATTATCAATGGATTTAAAAATGTTTGAAGAAATATCGTCAATACTTCCAATTCCATCAACGGATTTAAGTTTTCCCTGATTGTGATAATATTCTTTTACTGGTGCAGTCTCTTTTTGATAAACTACAATTCTGTTTTGAATGATTTTTGGATCGGCATCGTCACTTCTTCCGCTTAATTCTGCCCTTTTTATTAACCTTTGTTTTAACTCATTTTCTTCTACTTCAAGAGAAACCATTAGCGTAACCTCGGTATTTAACTCTTTTAATAAAGTGTCTAATGCTTCTGCTTGTTTGTTTGTTCTAGGAAATCCATCAAAAATAAACCCTTTAGCGTTAGAATGATTGTTCACTTCTTGTTTTAACATGTTGATAGTTACTTCGTCAGGGACCAATTGACCTTTGTCGATATAACTTTTTGCTAATTTTCCTAACTCACTTTCTTCTTTGATGTTTTTTCTAAATATGTCACCCGTAGATAAATGGATTAAACTATATTTTTCAATCATTTTTTCTGATTGAGTTCCTTTTCCTGCACCAGGAGGGCCAAATAAAACAATATTAAGCATACCTACTCTTTTAATTGATAAATATCTTCTAAATTTCTACCTTTTTCGTTGTAATCTAAACCAAAACCGACCACAAATTTATTTGGAATTGTAAATCCAACAAAATCAGGTTTGTGTTTGCCTTTAAATGCTTCTGGTTTAAATAATAAAGAACAAATTTTTAAACTTGAAGGATTAAATGAATTTAAATATGAATATACTTTGTTCATTGTAATTCCAGTATCAACAATATCTTCCAAAATAACGACAGATTTTTTTTCAATGTTTGTATTTAAGCCAATTAATTCATCTACTCTTTCTGTGGAGCTTGTTCCTTGATAGGATTTCACTTTAACAAAAGAGATTTCACAGGGGATAGTAATTTGTTTCATTAAATCGGAAGCAAACATAAATGACCCATTTAGAATGGATATGAAAACCAACTCATGTCCTTGATAATTATTAGACAATTCTCTACCAATTTCACAAATTTTGTTTTGTATCTGTGGCTTATCTATAAATGGAATAAAATTTTTATCGTGAATTTGAATCAATGTAAGATGTTTTTGCAAAGGTAATAAATTTTTAATTTATTAACAGAAATCAGTTGTAATACAACTTTTCGATCTAAAAAAAATTAAGAGCATAAAATTTTTTACAAAAGTTGATTTTACTTTAAAGATTTACTTTTTGTCTTAGTAAAAAATCTAAAGTAAGCATTGCTGCCATAGCTTCTACAATTGGCACTGCACGAGGAACAACACAGGAATCGTGCCTTCCTTTAGATTTTAAAATAATGGCATTTCTGTTTTTATCAACACTGTTTTGATCTTTAAAAATTGTAGCCACAGGTTTAAAAGCAACTCTAAAATAAATTGGCATTCCATTGCTAATACCACCTTGAATTCCGCCACTATTATTAGTTTTTGTTGTAAAATCAGCATTCCATTCGTCGTTTAACTCAGATCCTCTTTTTTCTAAAGAATTAAACCCCGACCCATATTCAAAACCTTTTACCGAAGGAATAGACAACATGGCTTTAGCCAATTCAGCTTGAAATTTATCAAAGACAGGTTCTCCCAATCCTGCGGGAACGCCCAATATTTCGCAATAGATACTCCCACCAATTGTGTCCCCGTTTTTTTTAATCACTAATAGAAGTTTTTCCATTTCTTTGGAAATCTCTTGATTAGATGAACGTACTGAATTCTGTTCTACAAAATCCCAGTCAAGACTTTCTTTATTTGTATGTTTAATATGCCCAATTTGATCAACGTAAGACCTTACGAGTATATTTTCTTTTTTAAGAATAATTTTTGAAAAAGCACCTCCAACAACTCTTGAAAGGGTTTCTCTCGCACTTGCTCTACCTCCACCCCTGTAATCTCTTATTCCATATTTTTTTTCATAGGTAAAATCAGCATGTGAGGGTCTGTAAGCATTTTTTAAAAAATCGTAGTCTTTTGGTTTATGGTCTTCGTTAAAGACAACAAAGGCAATTGGAGTTCCAATACTTTTTCCTTCAAAAATGCCCGATAAAAATTGTACTTTATCGTTTTCTTTTCTTGAACTGCTAAAATTGGTAAATCCAGTTTTTCGTCGATTTAATTCATTTTGAATAAATTCAAAATCAATAGAAATGTTTGGAGGAAAACCTTCAATTATACCACCAATTGCAGGACCGTGGGATTCACCAAACGACGTTAATTTAAATATTTTTCCAAAACTAGAACCTGACATACTATTAAACAAATGACCAATCGTAAGTATCTAATTCAGACAAGCTAACTGTGAGTAACTCAACTGCTGCTAAAATGTCATTTTTATGTGCCATTTCAATTACTTGATGTAAATGTCTTGTGGGGATTGATACTGCCCCAGCAATAGATCCACCTTTAGTCATTCTTTGTACACCAGCAGTATCTGTGCCTCCCGCTGTTAATATTTCTGGTTGCCATTTTATTTTATGCTTGTCGGCTGTTTTTTTCATATAGTCAACCATTCTGTAATCACAAATAGTTGAAGCATCCATAATTTTAATAGCTACACCTTCATTTAGTTTGGTTATCATTTCATGATTTGAAGCCCCAGGCAGGTCAAAAGCAATGGTTGTATCAAGACCAAAGCCAAAATCAGGATTAATTTTCAAAGCAGAGACATTTGCACCTCTAATACCTACTTCTTCTTGAACAGTAAAAACAGCATACAAATCATAAGGTAAAGTGGTGTTTTTTAATTTTTTAAGCGTTTCTATTAAAATAAACACAGCTAATCTATTGTCAAGAGATTTGGAGTTTACACAATCTCCTAATTCAATATATTCTCGTTCTCTTGTTATAGGATTTCCAATTGTAATGTATTTCTCAACTTCTTTTTTACTTAAACCTGTATCAATAAAATAGTCTTTTAATTTAGCTACTTTGTTTCTTTCTTCGTCTGTCATAACATGAATTGGTTTAGATGCCATAACACCAATTACATCTTTTTTACCATGTATAATAACTCTCTGTGCGGTAAGCGTTTTTGGGTCAAAACCACCTAAAGTGTGAAATCGAATAAATCCTCGATCATCAATATGAGTAACGATAAATCCAATTTCATCCATGTGGGCAGCCACCATCACTTTTTTACTTTTTTGACCTTTTTTATAGCAATAAACATTGCCTAAATTATCTGTTTCCACATGATCTGCCAATGATTTTACTTCTTTAATAACAAGTTCACGAATTTTTTGTTCAAACCCAGGAGCTCCTGGAGTTTTACAAATTTCTGCTAATAATTTTGAGTTAAATTTCATAATATTTTATCTAGCGATCCATAATTCAGGGTTCATCCGATTAACATTAGAACCAATTACTTGGTGAATTTCAAAATGAGAAACGGAAATATTTTCATTTTCTTGTGTTAATAATGAACCAATAGATTGTTTAGTATTTACCTTTGATCCTAAGGAAACATACACTTCTTGCAAGTTGCTATAAACTGTGCGATAATTTCCATGTTTTAAAATAACCACTTTTCCAGCACCAGGGATTGTAAAAACACTACTTACCTCTCCCTCAAAAACAGCTCTAACATTGGCCCCTTTAGACACACTAAAATCTACGCCATTATTACTTGTATAAACATTGGGGATTGTTGGGTGTAAATTTTTACCATATCGCTCTGTTATTGCACCACCACTTACAGGCCAAGGCAAGCGTCCTTTGTTGCTTTCGAAAGAATTGTTCAATTCATACTCTTGTGGTTCAACGAATGTTTCTTTAGTTTTTGTTTTTTTAACTGTTTTTGTTGTAGAGGAAGACTTGTTTTTATTTGATGTTAGTTCTTTTTGTATTGCTTCATCGATTTGCCTTTTTATCTGATCTCTTTGTTTTTCGTCTTCTCTTAATTTAGTCAGCAAAAATTGTTCTTCATTTTTTAACTTACTTAAAGTTTGTTCTTGTTTGCTTTTATCTGTTACAATTAACTCTTTTTCTTGTTTTTTAACTTGAGACAAAGAAACAATTTGTTTTTTACCCTTTTCTAATTCTTTAATTTCATCGTTTAATAACTTTTGATGTTGAAGTATTATTTTTTTTTGATTTTGTTGAAAAATAACGAGTTTATCTAAATATTTTTTTCTATTTAGCGCTTGATTATAGGAGGAAGAAGAAAACAAATACATTAATTGACCAGACTTATTTCTTTTTTTATAAGCGTAAAGCAACAATTTTTTATATTCATTTTTAAGTGTTTTTAGTTCGTTTTCAAGAAATTGAATGTGGATATGTTTCTCTTTGATTTTTAATTCGTTACTTTTAATTTGATTGTCATAGTTTTGAATTAAATTTTCTCGAAGAGAGATTTGTTTTTCTAACAGTTTTAATTCATTAATAGTAGTTTGTGAGCTAGTTTTAGTTTTTTCAAGTAAAGACTTAGTGGTATTTATTTTTTTTTCAATTCTTTCTTGCTCTTTTCTTAATTTTTCAGTTGATTTTTGAGCCATCACTCCAACAGAATAAAAGAAGAAAATTAAAAACAGTATTCTATTTACATTCACCATATTTTTCGGGAATATTTAGGATAAACTCTTGTATTTGATTGATTTCTACTTTGTCATAATTCATTTCAACCAAAATAGTATTTCGTGGGGCAATTATTTCAATTTTTACTTCTTCTGGAACGTTAATATTTTCAATGTTTTGTCTATTTAAATAATGTATAACAATTGAAGTTGAATCTTCTTTACTTTCAATTTCTGTTTTTTGTAACGTTTGTAAGTCACTATTTAAATAATATTTAATAATGATGTCATCTTGCATTTTTTCTTTTTTGTCTGATTTTTTTATCTCTCTTTTTCGATGAGAAGAGACGATATACTGATAGGGATTATGAATTTGAAAATATTTTTGATTAATGTCATAGCCAATCGGCAGTCCTAACAATAATTCTTCAATATTTTTATAATCAAAATTGACACCAAAATTCTCTTTTATAAAGTGAAGTTTAGTTTTAATATAACATTTGGAACGTTTGTCAACAATGGTAAGGGAGTCTTTTGTAACAATTGACTGATAAATAGGTAATCCTAAATAAGTTATTAAAGCACTTGTAGCACTATCGTTCTTAACTCTAACAGAAGTTTTAAAACTAATTTGCATAGAGGTGTCTTTATATTTGGTTGATATTTTTGTATAAAAAGAGGAAGGTTGTTTTACATACATGCTGTCTAAAGCATTGACAAGTTCATGGGTTTTTTTTCGATCAATTTTTGTTAAATTTTCTCCCAATATCTTTTTTGAACAGGAAAAAAGGAATAAAACTAAACCTATAAATAATAGACTAATAAATCGGATCATAATAGGTTTTGTTTTTAATTTTTTCTTCTAATTTTAAATTAGTTGAGCCCATTTCTTTTGCTTTAATCCACTGTTGAACTGCTTCTGACGTTTTTCCTAATTTAAAAAGTACGTCACCATAATGTTCAATTAAATGTTTATCATTTGCCTTTAATTCTAAAGCTTTTTCAAATTGGATTTGAGCGTCTTGATATTTTTTTTGTTGAAACAAAACCCATCCATAAGTATCTATAAAATGTGATTCATTTGGGTTTTTATTTAACACACTTTTAATTAGATTTTCTGCTTTTTCTAAGTCTTCATTAGCAAGTGCTAAACGATAAGCGTAATTGTTTTTTAATAATATATTTTGGTTTTCAATAATAAGTGCTTCTTCATAAGAACTTTTTGCGTCTTTAATGTTTTTTAAGCCAAAGTAAGCATCTCCTTTAAGAGCAAGCATTTCCGCTTTTAAAGAAGGATCATTGGCTAACAATTCAATTCCTGCATCAATTTTATCAACGGTTTCTTGATAGAATTTTAATTGATTGGAAGCAACAGAATAAAAGTAATAAATTTTTGGCATTACAGGAAAATATATCAAGGCGTTTTTACTTGTTTCATACAAAGAAGTATAATCTTGTTTTTGATAAAGCATGATTAAAACTTGCTCCCAAATTATGTATTTACTTTGATCAAAATCAAGTGCTTTTTTATAATCAGACAATGCTTCCTCATTTTTTTGTTCTTTCATATAAAAATCACCTCTAATTGTAAACACTTTTGAGTTGTTAGGGTTTTTATCTACTAAAATATTAATGAGATCAAACATTTCTGCATCAAGTTTAAACTGTAAATCGTACATGCTTAAAATAATTTTTAATTTGGTGTCGATTGCTATGTCTTCACAAACAAATGCTTTTTTAAGTTCCGAATAAGAATTGGATTTATTGCCTTTTCTATCGTAATATTGTGCTAAAGCCAAATGTGCATTTCCATTCTCAGGATCGTTTTGAGCTAATAAAATGAGGTAGTCAAAAGCATTTTGATCTTGCTTTTTTTCAAAATAATAATCCACTAAATTGGCTAAAAGTTGTATGTCGTTTGGAAACTCTAAAAGAGCAGTAGTCAATTCATTTACTGCTTTTTCATCTTGACGAATTGAACGATACATTTTAAATTTTTCTATACTCAATTCGGGAGTTTTTCCCAACTCGTTTTCCAATTTATCAAGAATTTTTAGTGCAGAGCTAATGTCATTTTGTTTAATCAAACAATCGGTATAGGAAAACAACCATTCCACATTTCTATCGTCTAAGTCAATTAATTTTTTAAAACTTTTTGTTGCCTCTTTATACAACCCTCTATCGTATTGCATATAAGCCAATTCTTGTAAATACCATTTGTTTTTTGGGTCTAGTTTTGTCGCTTGTTCAATTGCAAATGAAGATTTTTGTAATTGTTGATTTTGTAAATATAATCCAGATAATGCGTAATAAACAGCATCGTCTTTTGGGTTAATTGACAAACATTCTTCGTACGCTTTAATAGATTCTTGTAATTGACCTAATAACCTATGACGCATTGCTTTATGTGTCTTTTCTATGTAAGAAAAATCTGATTTCTGTTGTATTGGAGTAGAACTAGTGGTTGGCTTTGTTCCTTTACTTGTCGAACAAGAAAACAACAAAAATATAATAGAAAAAAGAAGTAGTGTTTTTGTCATATTTTAATTATACTAAAATCTCCTATACTAAGATCGGATTCTTTGCCAATAACTTTTGTGTGATGACCTACCATAGAATTTTTTAATAGGGCATATTGAATGGTACTTTGATCTTGAATTATTGAGTTTTCAATGATAGATTTATTAACTATTGAGTTTTTCCCAAGAGAAACATAAGGGCCTATTATTGAATTATTTATTTTCACGTTGTCTCCTATAAAACAGGGGGGAATAATCGTAGAATTTTTTATTTGAGCACTTGTTTTGATGAGGTCAAGTTGTTTTTCTTGGTCATAAGCCAACACTCTTTGATTGGTAAAAACGGTAACTTCTTTATTTCCACAATCTAACCATTCGTCCACTTTACCAGGTTTGAATTTTTTACCTTTTTCTGTCAATCGTCGCAAAGCATCTGGTAACTGGTATTCACCACCTTTGATGATATTTTTATCAATCAAATAATTGATTTCTCTTTTTAATTCTTCTCCAGATTTGAAGTAATAAACTCCAATCATAGCTAAATCGGAAACAAAGGTCTGAGGTTTTTCAACGAAATCGATGATATCACCAGCTTCATTCATTTTAACAACACCGAAAGCCGAAGGGTCTTCAATTTGTTTTACCCATAAAATACCATCTACTTTAACATCAATTTTAAAGTCAGCCTTAAACAACGTATCTGCGAAAGCTACAACTACTGGTCCTTCTAATAATTCTTCTGCGCATATAACGGCATGAGCTGTACCAAGTGGCACCTGTTGATAATAAATTTTCCCTTTTGCCCCTAAATTTGCTGCAACTTGGATTAATTCTTCTTCAACTTCTTTTCCAAAATCTCCAATCACAAAACCAATTTCAGTTATTGGATCGGAACAAACGGAGGCAATATCTTCCACCAAGCGATGAACAATTGCTTTTCCTCCAACCAGAATCAAGGGTTTTGGAAGGGTTAAAGTATGTGGTCTAAGTCGGCTACCACGTCCAGCCATCGGGATAATAACTTTCATTTATAAATATTTCTTCAAAATTAATTCTTTTTGTTGAGGTATGATGGAGATTTAAAACCTAAAGTGTGATTGTAGCTAAATGATTTCCATGTTTTTCGTCATATACCTCTATTAAATAACCATCACGTAAGTTTCTAGACCAAACTAATTCTTTAACTCTTATGAAATAACTGTACCAATTTCGTTCTCCTAAAATTTGAGGGTTGAGTTTATTAGTTTCAATAGCATTTAATATTTTAGATTGAACGAGGTTCATAAAAGATATTTTTTAATTATTTTTTCAATTTGGATATCTAAATCTCTAATGACAATTGTTTTTGATTTTTTTTCTAAATCAATAATTTCTTGAACTAATTTTTCCTGAATTTCAATGGTTGGAAGAGGAATTTGTGTATAAGCAACTTTTTCTATATTTAAGTTGTCAACAGATGTACCTCCACTTGCAGCGCTTGTAAATTGATCTTGAATCATGGTACTTGAAAGCATATAATAAAGATAATCTTTATTCAAATTTTTTGAAAAATTATTTAATAATAGCCACCCATCATGAATACAACCTTCGATATCTAAAATATATGGTCGACCAAAACTCATTGAATTAGAAAGAATAAAATCTCCTTTTCTAACAAAACGTGATTTTTCCGCTCCTTGGATTGTTATTTTTTCTTTTGTTTCAGTAATAAATTTCGAATCAGGTTTAACATCTCCTATTTTAATCCAATTTATTCCATCAGCATTATCCGTTATGTAGTTTCTAATAGGTCTCGGTGAAGCACCCCTAACAATATTGATGAGTTGATTTAGTTTAAAAATAGGCCATTTACTTTCAATTTTAATTTTTTTCCTTGCTGATAAAGTGAAATTTTTATTGAAATTCACTCTATCAAAAGTAAAAAAGTCTACCAAATTATGCCTTGAAACATTCTCCAACAAAGATTCATCAATTGAAAAATCAAAATCTCCTTGAAAGGCTTTATAAATATAAGTACTTGCTTTTTTAGGATTATCAAATCTTTCCGAATCAAATAATCTTGTACAATCTTCAATACTGTTACCTTTTATAGGATGAATCCCTTCATTTCTTCGGCTATTCGAAAATTCATAGCCTAAAAAGCGCTTTTCTGCATCTTTTTCACCACTTTTCACTAAAACTACTTTTTGTGGATATGCTAAAATGAAATAAAAAATCTTTTCTGCTTCTCGCTCAAATACTATAGCCCAAAATTCTTTGTCATTCTTTACATTTAGCTTTTTTCGGTATTCGGTATAAATTTCGTGTTCTGTTATTGCTTTGTTTGGTTCTTTTTTGAGCAAAGTAAGATAATTTTCAAAAGAAACACCTTCCCAAACATGATTCAGATATTTAGCTATTGGTTTCTCAATTCCATTCAAGGTAACATCTTGCAAAGAAGCAAATAACTTCTCAATAGCAATTTTTAAATTAATACTGTCATAATTATTTCGTCTTCTCAAAAATAAGGTAACAGTTTTTGTATTTGTTGCCATAAATGTTCCTCCGCCCAATTCTGTGATTGCTATAACTTCAAAAAAATTTAAGATAAGTTCTCGTGTCTTCTCATAAATTACGGATGTTCCATTTAATATTGAACTTGGCAGTATTATCCCGGCAACACCTCTGTCTTTTAGCAATTGTTTTGTTCGCTCTATAAACAAACATTCAATTTCAGAACTGTTATCTGTGAGTTTATCGTAAAGTTCAAACTGATCTTCTTTATAAAATGACCTTGCATTATTTTTAAATGCAGAAACCGAATATGGAGGGTTGGAAACAATGATGTCAAACTGTTTGTTTTCTGTCGGAAAGTCTTTGTCGGTTTGTAATAATTTTCCTTTATAGTCAGGATGAGTAAATCTAGCTAAACCATCTGAATGAATCACATTTGCCAAACCATCACCGTGTAAATAACAACCTACTTTTCCTACTTTAACAAGACGATAATCTTTTTCAATTCCATAAACATATTGGATGGCCCAAGCAAAATGATCATCTTGCCAGTTTCTTATTTTTTTAGCAACGCTAGGATTATATTTTTTATCGTCTTTTTGTTTAATTAGGCGTTGCATTTCATGCATGGTTTCTGTCAAAAAATGACCACTCCCCGCTGCATAATCCATTACGTACGGTAAAAGCGTGTCATTATCTATTTTAGCGGTAGATAATTTTTCTTCTAAAATAGTATCAATTGGTAAACTTTTTATCACGAATTGTGCTACAGGAACAGGAGTGAAAAATTGTCCTGATTCTTGTTTTAAACCCGTTGTAAGTAATAATTCAAAAAAGTCAGATAAATATTGTTGTTTTTTGGTATAACGCAGTTTAAATTTTTGTAAAAGTTCAACAATCTCTTTTACAACAACAGCATTTTCGTTAAATGATTGTTCGTCATACACATCTTTAATCGCGAACTCATTATTTTTTTCTAATCTAATTTTTCTAAACTCTTCTAAAATTGGATTTCTTTGCTCTTCAGATAAAAACGGGAATCTATTTTTAAACTCTGTTTCTGAAAAATCAGTAGCGACTTTTTCTAAAAATTCATGCATTCCACTTTTGTAGAGGTCGGTTAATCGGAGTTGAAAACTTCTGTGATCATCAATTCCTTCCAACCATTGAAACCCCAACTCATTATCAGTACCTTCATTTATTTTTTCATCGTAGATTTTACAAAGAAATAAAGTGAAAATACGATTAAAGGCATTTCCTTTATCTGAAACAACATTATGGCGAAGAATTTCAAGGAAACGATTGAAAATGAAACTACTGTCTTCTTGTCTAATTTCTTCTAAATCATTTATTGTCAATGCTTTACTTTCAAAACTATAAGGATTTACCCAGTTTTCAAAAACGCCATTGTCTTTAGTCAGTTTGTTCCATTTTTCGTAAAAATCGTCTTTATCTCCTATTCGATAATCATTTTCGATTTTTACAATTTCATTTCGATAAATGATTTCATTAGCTCTTAATTCAGAAGCATAAAGCATGATAATGTCAGGTTTATTACTAAATTTAAAATAAGTAAATAATTGTCCACCATCTTTTTTCATTCGGGTGAATTCCTTTTCGAACTCTTTTCCAAATGTTTTACATTCAATCAATAAGTATTCAGAACCATCTTCACGTGTAACACAGATGTCAAGTCTGCCAGAAGTTCCATGCCCTGCCGCCCATGTTTTTTCAAGAATTATATTTTCAGGAAGATAACCTTTTTGTAAGAGTCTATCCACACATTCTAAAACGACGAAGTTTTCTGCTTGAGAAAAATTTTGAGTTGTTTTGCTTTCGGATACTATTTTATTTCCGTAAATAATTTTTTGTTGTTTAAAATCGACTGAAATTACATAAGAACCAGAATATGTTTTTTCATATATACCATCAGTATTTTCCTTTGGTAGAAAACCTATTTTTTTTAACAAATCTTGTAATTCTTTCATAATTTCAAATCAAAATCATACTAAAGTTAGTACAAATTTCCAATAAATGAAACGTAAATAATTTACGTTGTTGAAAATTTATTTTTTTCCAGTACTTCCAAATCCTCCTGCTCCACGATCTGTTTCACTTAAATTTAACTCGGGAATCAAATGTGCTTGTTCAACTTTTGCAAAAATCAGTTGGGCAATACGTTCACCATCAACAATTTCAAATGGTTTGTCTGAAAGGTTTATCAAAATCACTCCAACTTCTCCACGATAATCAGCATCAATCGTTCCCGGACTGTTTAGTACAGTAATTCCGTTTTTGAAAGCTAAACCACTTCTTGGACGAACTTGTGCTTCATAACCTTGAGGAATTTCAAGAAATAAACCAGTTTTCACGAGAACTCTTGTCAATGGTTTTAATACAACTGTTTCTTGAAGATTGGCTTTTAAGTCTAAGCCAGCAGCTCCATTGGTTTCATATTTTGGTAAATTGTGTTTTGAACGATTGATTACTTTAACTTCCATAATTCTATTAAATTTATTTCTTTGATATTTTTTTATGAAAACTCTGACCATTCATAAAGTTGACATTTACAACATAAATACCAGAAGATAAATCATTTACATTTAAAGAAGTACTTAGAAAATTTCCTTCTTTTTCAAAAAGTAAAGTTCCATTTAAATTGTAAATACTTATGTTTTTCATTTCTTTAACAGAACTAAAATTTAAATTAGTGTATGTCGGGTTAGGAAACACATTAAAGTCTAAATTTTCTATTTCATCAATACCTACGCCAAAATTGATTAAAGCCAATTCTTGACGTTGGTTTTCGAGTACACCGTGCATAAGTGCTATTTGATTTTGAGTAAATGAATTTTGACAAAGTTCTGAAGAATAATCCATGAAATTTTCAACCATATCGTTCAAATCACCCAAACCCATTACATCTGCATTGCATGAATTTATATTAAAATTACAATCTTGCATTGATGCATCAGTTGCATCTGGAGTATCCTCTATACCGTCATCCATCGTACAGTCACCATCACCCCAAATGTGTCTTAAACCTAAATAATGTCCTACCTCATGCACTGCTGTTCTACCTTTGGATTCTGGTAAAATATCATTAGTATTATGCAAAAAATCACCTACTGCATGATACTGTAAAACAACTCCATCACCTAAATCTTCAGTTCCTGAATCCGGTGGCCAATTTGGTAATCCTAAAGGAGGTGTTGCGTAACCTAATAACATAACATAAGGAGTGCCTAGAAAATCTACTGACATATCACAAACCCAAATGTTCAAATAATGTTCTTGATCCCATGGATCTTTACCACCATCTACAGTTGATTTAACTTTTTCTAATTCATTAAAATCCAAATCCCATGTGCCAAAAGTTGACATATTTGTCTGAGTTCTTGTGATTCCAGATGTTGGATTTCCATCAGGATCTACTTGAGCCAATACAAAACGTACATTTGTCGAACCAACCAAATTTTGAAATTCTAATCGTGTATTAACTGTGTCGGGGTTTAGTCGGGCATAATCCTGATTTAGAATGTCAATTTGATTCTGAATAATGTCATCAGAGATGTTTTGCTCAGAGTTGTTATAAACAATGTGGAACACCACAGGAATTGTATATAAACTTCGAGTAGGTGTATGATTATTAGACCATTGTTTAGCAATTTCAAATTGTTCGTTCACGTGTTGTTCATAATTCGGAATCAAACTGTTTTGATAATCAATCGCTTCTTTTGAATAGCACTTGTGAATCGTTTGTGAATAAAACATCCCTGGGATGAAAAATAAAAATAAAAAAAATTGTTTCTTCATCTTTTCTAGTTTAAATTATAACTTATTTATTATTTTTTTGCTTTTTCTATAATTTCATCGGCTTGTTTTACATAACCTGAATCTTTATCTTCCTCTGCTAATTTTTTTGTAATTTCTGCAGAAGAAATTGCTCCTTTTTTATCTTTGAGATCTAATTGTATTTTTGATTTTAACAAAGAAGACCAATACGCTTTAGGATTAAGTTCAAATGCTTTTGTTGCCCATTCCAAAGCTTTGTTCAGGTCTTTTTTATTGTCGTAATAATATTGAGCCGCTTGATGATAAGGTCGTTTGTCTTGCGTCATAACTGATTCAATATTTTTCATTACTTTGTCATCAATTACTATAGAAATTTTTGCAGAAACTTTCACATTTTCCCAAACTAATTCTAAGTTGCATGTAGTTGGTTTCACATCAGTAAATTGAATAGTAAAACTTTCTGTAATTTCTGACACTTTTTTTACAGGAAGTTGCAGTCTAAGAATATCCTCTTTTTCATCATAACCGTCTGTGCCCCACATTTGTAGATTTTTATTTAAAATCAATGTCCATTCTGTTTCTCCAGGAATTGTAAACAAGGAGTATGTACCTGCTTTTACTTCCTTATTTTCTAAAAGAATATCTTCTCCAAAAGTAATTTTTGTAGGAGCGTTTGCACCAGTTCTCCAAAGTGTGTTATACGGAACTAATTCTCCAAAAATCGTTCGTCCATTTTTATTAGGACGACTGTAATCTATACTGATTTCAGACAAAGCGACGGCTTGTTTAATTGTACAAAGTGGACTTTTTACAGGAACTTTTAATGTTTGTGCATTCAAAGAGGACAAACCTAGCACTCCAATTGCAATGGTAAATAGTATTTTCATGTTTTAAAATTAAAAAAATAAAATTAATAATATTATTTCCAATTATTTTTAATTTTTTTTGGGAGTTTTTTCCTCAGTTTTTTAATCACTTCATCACGTTCACCGATTCCACCAAGTTTTAGCAAATCATTTCCGATAAATTTCCCATTTCTATAGAAATTAAATTCTAAAGTAACCGAACTTATATTATCTCGATAAAGTGGAAACATGTGCCCCGCTTCAATTTCATTTATAATATTTTCTTCTTTTGGATTGATTTTAAATGTGTTGTCGTATCCTCTAACAGACACTAAAACATAAGTATCAATCCCTTTACTTTTCATGATTTGAACTAAACTATCTGAAGCTAATAAATCCATATTTGCTCCTCTTTTTAAAATATTTAAAGAAGGGATGGCTTTTATGCCTGTATTAGCAAATATTTCGCTTAAGTTAACTTCTAAAGTGAAACGATCTTCTTGAAATTCAAGTTGTGCAGCAACTAAACAATTTGTTAAATTAAGAGGTTGATATTGAGCATTTATTTTGCTTACAAAAACAAAAAGGATAAATAAAAAACATAGTTTTTTCATATAAATATTTTAAAATACTTGACTCGCAATAGCTTTAACAGAAGATGATGTGGACATTGTATAATAATGTATGCAAGGCACATTGTTTTGTTTGAGCTCTTTTGACTGATGAATTCCCCATTCAATTCCTACTTTTGTAACAGAAGCATTGTCTTTACATTTTACTAATTCTTTCGAAAGCTCTTCAGGAAAATCAACATGAAAAAATTTTGGTAAAAAAGTAATGTGTTGGAGTGATTTGATGGGTTTTAGACCCGGAATAATGGGAACATTAATTCCCATATTACGACATTCCTTTACAAAATGAAAATATTTTTGATTGTCAAAGAACATTTGTGTTACAATATAATCTGCACCAGCATCAACTTTTTGTTTTAAATACATTAAATCTGTACTTAAATTCATAGCTTCAAAATGTTTTTCAGGATAACCGGCCGTTCCAATGCAGATATCAGTAGGGTCCAAGTTATAATCTTCTGACATGTATTTTCCTTTATTCATTTTTGAAATTTGTTCGATTAAGTTTACTGCGTATGCATGACCTTCAATATGTGGTTTAAAAACATTCTCAGTTTTTATTGAATCACCTCTTAATGCTAATACATTATCAATCCCTAAAAAATGTAAATCAATTAATGCGTTTTCTGTTTCTTCTTTACTAAATCCTCCACAAATTAAATGTGGTACAGCATCAACTCGGTATTTGTTCATAATTGCTGCACAAATGCCCACAGTTCCAGGTCTTTTTCGAATAGCTATTTTTTCAAGTAAACCGTTTTCTCGCTCTTTATAAATATACTCCTCTCGATGATAAGTTACATTAATAAATTTTGGTTTAAACTCCATCAAAGGGTCTATTCCATCATAAATGGATTGTATGTTCGTTCCTTTTAATGGAGGTAAAATTTCAAAGGAAAATAAAGTTCCTTTTGATTTTGCGATATGTTCTGTTACTTTCATTATTTTTGATTTATTGCTTTAATTCCTGGCAGTTCAATGCCTTCTAAATATTCTAACATTGCTCCACCACCAGTTGATATATAACTGATTTGATCAGCAAGATTATATTGATTAATAGCTGAAACTGAATCTCCACCACCCACAAGCGTAAATGCTTCTTTTTTTGTGGCTTCAACCAAACTTAGAGCGATACTTTTTGTTCCAAAAGAAAAGGAATCCATCTCAAAAACACCCATTGGTCCATTCCATAAAATGGTTTTTGACTTCATAATTTCTTCGTTAAAAAGTTTAATTGTTTTTTCAGAAATATCTAAACCCATCCAAGAGTTCGGGATTTGATTGATATCAACAGTTTTTTTACTGGCGTTATTATCAAAACGATCGGCAATAACACAATCAATAGGAAGTAGAATCTTGACGTTTTTTTCTTTTGCTATTTCGAGGATTTGTAATGCTTTGTGGAGTTGATCTTCTTCAATCAAAGAAGCACCGACTTCACCTCCTTTTGCTTTTATAAAAGTGAAAGCCATACCTCCACCAATTATAATGCTATTGACTTTGTCCATTAAATGTTCAATTATTGAAATTTTTGAGGACACTTTTGCCCCTCCAATTATAGCACAAATTGGCTTCTCTCCATTATTTAACACTTTTTCAATATTTTCAATTTCTGCTTCCATTAAAAACCCAAAACATTTATTGTTTGGAAAATAATTCGCAATTATTGCAGTACTAGCGTGAGCTCTATGTGCCGTGCCAAAAGCATCATTTACATAAATATCACCGTGTTTTGATAGTTTTTCTGCAAAAGACAAATCACCTTTCTCCTCTTCTTTATAAAACCTTAAATTTTCTAATAAAAGAATTTCTCCATTTGGAAGACTTGAACTTAAATCAAATGCTTTTTGACTAATACAATCCTCTACAAATAAAACTTTTTTGTTCATTAATTTAGATAAATGATCTACAATGTGGTTTAAAGAATATTTTTCATCTGGACCCTCTTTTGGTCTTCCTAAGTGTGACATTAAAACAACACTACCTCCTTGGTCTATAACGTATTGAATGCTTGGAATTGCAGCACGCATTCTAGTGTCGTCGTTAATTTCATAAGTTGTTTTGTCGAGCGGGACATTAAAGTCCACTCTAATCAATGCTCTTTTGTTTTTAAAATCTATTGTTTTTAAAGTTTTCATTCTCTTTATTTTTTTTGTTTTAACAACCAATCGTATAATTCATCAGTACGGAACACCTTTTCTAAATCACCATGATTTGCTCCTTTAACAACTGTGTAAATTAATTTATCACCGTTACATGATTTTATTGCCTCTACCATAATTTCAGATTGTTGAATAGGGACTGCATAATCTTTGTCACCATGTTGAATCCAAAGAGGAATTGAGGATAAATTACAAGCGTCTTTAGGATTTCCCCCTCCACATAATGCTACGGCCGCACTGATTTTGTTTGGATATTTACCAGCAAAGTGTAAAGTTCCATAAGCTCCTAAACTCATGCCCACAACATAGATTCTATTTGTGTCTATTGGGAGGTTTTTTTTTGCATATTCTAAAACAGAAAGAACTTTGTCGGGCACCCAAGAACCTGAAGAAACCTGTGGAGCTAAAACAATGGCAGGAACATTTCTGCCTTTTTCTATTTCGTGAATTACACCATACTTTTTAACCCTATTCAGGTCTGTTCCTGAAAGACTTTTACCATGCAAAAAAATGATTAATGGAGCTTTGTTTTGTAGGATAGAGTCATGAGGTAAGTATTGCCAAAAAGGATAATCTGCTTTTCCATACACTGAACTCAATTGAGCAAACATGTTTAAATGCAAAAACAAAATAAGTAATATAAATAATCCTTTCACTTTTTTAAATTGAGTGCAAAGATATAAAAAAAGAGCGAAAAGGCATTACTTGTTTTTCATTCTTCCAAACAAATTATTCTGAGTTTAAATGAATAAAAAAACTATAAATCCAACTGTTTAAAAGGATTAAAACGATTAATTGGTGTAACTTCTTTAATTGTGGTTTGTTCAACGCGATAAATTTTTCCTGGAAATTTTTCTACGACTGACATGTCGTGGGTGGCCATAATTACTGCTGCTTTTGCGTCTTTTGCCGAAGCAATTAAAACTTTCATTATTTCTTCAGAGGTTTCTGGGTCTAGATTTCCAGTAGGCTCGTCAGCTAAAATTAGTTCAGGTTTGTTTAATAAAGCCCTTGCAATTGAGACACGCTGTTGCTCTCCCCCCGACAAAGTGTGTGGTTTGTTTTTCAATTTGTCTTCTAAACCTACCATTGAAAGGACATCGTGGATTCTGTCGTTCATGAGTTTTTTATCTTTCCAACCCGTTGCTTTTAGAACAAAAAGTAAGTTTTTTTCTATCGTCCGATCGTTTAAAAGTTGAAAATCTTGAAAAACAATACCAATTTTTCGCCTTAATAAAGGGATTTCTTTTTTTCTTAATGCGTTGAGGTGAAATCCACAGGCTTTTGCTTCTCCATCATATATGGGAAGTTCTCCAAACAAACTTTTCAATAAACTACTTTTTCCACTTCCAGTTTTACCTATTAGATAAATTATTTCATTTGATAAGACATTTAAATCAATGCCCTTTAATATCATATTATCTCCTTGATAAAGACTTACATTTTGATAATGGATGACTTCATTATTCATTTTAACAGTTTAAAAATCGAATTATTTTTGTCTAAAAATCGATCATTTTATTTTAAATTTTTTACAATAAAATGAAACACATTATTTAAAAAAATTAATAGTGTAAAATTCTTAAAATTTATCGAGTCTTTTACTCGGTATATTCATTTTATCTTAACATAAGAACGTGTATAACTTTTTGATTTGTTCATAAATGTATTAGAGTTCTTCATGTAATTTTATTCACTTTTATATTATATAAACATTCTTTTTCGTTTGAAAAATAGAGAAATACTATATTTTGGTTGTGAATCATTTCTAAAAAAAGTAAAAATAATCTTACTTTTTCTTTTCTTTTTTTCATTTTCGTTGTTTTCTTTTGCTCAACTTACACAAAAACACAATAATATACTTCAGATTTTTTTAGAGGCAGAAGAATTATTTGAGAAAAAACAATATGCCAATTCAAGGATTCGTTTTAGAGAATTTATTAATCAAAGTAAAGAACTTAATGATTTATACCTTGTTAAAGCATATTACTTTGAAGGATTATCGGCATTAGAATTGTATCATAATGATGCAATAAATTTATTGGAAGACTTTAATTCAAACTATCCAGAAAACATTTATAAATTTGATGTTTACTTCAAATTAGGAAGATTTTATTATCATAAAAAAGAATATGCAACTTGTATAAAATGGCTTTCTAAGTTGAATAAATTTCAATTAAAAGAAAATCAAAAAGAAGAATTTATTTTTAAACTTGCCTATAGTTATTTTCAAGAAAATAAAATAAAAGAAGCAAAATCTTTGTTTTATGAAATAAAAGATGGGGCAAGTTCCTATGCAATGCCCAGTTTATATTATTATTCTCATATAGCTTACGATGAGAAAAATTATCAAAGTGCATTAGATGGTTTTGAAAAATTAGTTAATGATGTTTCTTTTGCCCAAATAGCTAAAAATTATATAATTCAAATTTATTATAGACTTGGAAAATATCAGGACGTAATTAATTACGGACCTAAATATTTAGATAGTGTAACTGGTTCCACTTTACTTGAAATGAATCATTTAATTGGAGATGCATATTTTATTTTAGGTAAATACGATGAGGCAATACCTTATTTAGAAAATTATAATTTTAATATAAAAACAAAAAGGCAAGACGATTATGAATTGGCATATAGTTATATGAAAAGTAATTTTTTTGAAAAAGCCATATTACTTTTTGACAAAATAACTAGAACAAAAGATTCATTGGCACAAATTGTTTATTATCATATTGGGGAATGTTACATGAAACAAAATGTTTTTGAAAATGCAAGAAGTGCCTTTGAACAAGCATCTGTATTGTCCTATAATGCTAAAATTCAAGAAGATGCGTTGTATCAATATGCTGTATTGTCTTATAAAATCGGTTTAAATCCCTATGATGAAGCAATTGAGGCCTTAGAATTGTATTTAGAAAAATACCCAAATTCAGATAGAAAAAATGAAGTTTATGATTATTTGATAAATGTATATACTTCGACAAGTAATTATGATTTGGCTTTAAAATCTTTAGAGAAAATTAAGGATAAAAATTTCAGATTAAAAGTAGCTTATCAAATAATTGCTTTTAATCAAGGAATTACCTATTTTCAAAAAGCACAATATGAGCTTGCAATAAAATCTTTTGAAAAGGTTCATACTTTCTCAATCAATGAGCAGGTAAGTGATGAAGCCGATTACTGGACAGCCGAGTCGTATCACCAACAAAAAAAATACGATAAAGCCATTTCATCTTTTAAAAAGTACATTCAATCTCCGGGAACGAGTACTTTACAAAGACGAAAAGATGCTATATATTCATTGGCTTATTGTTATTTGTCCAAAGGAAATTTTGTTGATGCTATTGAAAACTTTAGATTCTATTTGCAACAAGATGAGTTAACCGACATTACTCAAAAAGCCGATGTTTTAGTTCGTTTGGGAGATTGTTATTATGCAAGCAAGCAAAATGAATTAGCTATTAAATATTATCAAGAGTGTTTAGACTTAGATTTTAAAAATCAAGATCAAGCGTTGTTTTATTTGGCTAAGACTTATGGATATAAAAGTGAAATGGATCTTAAAATCAAAAACTTATTGGATTTGATTAACAATTTTCAGAAATCTCGGTTTATGATTTTAGCCATCTATGAAGTTGGTTTAAGTTACCGTTTTAAAAATGAGGAAGACAAAGCAAAAAAATATTTTGAACAATTAATTAAAGATTATCCTCAATCGCCTTTAGTTAAAGAAGCAGAAATTGAAATTGCCGATGTTTATTTTAAAACAAAGAATTATGAATTGTCGGAAAAAACCTATAAAAAAATATTAAATGAAAACTCCAATAATAAAAGCATTTGCAACAAAGCGGTCAAAGGAATAGTTGAAATTTATAAACAACAACATACTCCAGAAAAAGTGGAAGATTTAATCAAACTTTATTCTTGTGCAAATTTATCAGTTGATGAACAAGAAGAAATCTATTATAACTCTGCAATAGAACCCTATTTGGATAGCTCTTATGCTGAATCTATTCCCGAATTAGAAAAATACATTAAAAAATTTGTAAATGGAAAATATACGATTGAAATCAAATCTTATCTTGCCAATAGTTATTTTCATACCAAACAAGAGGAAAAAGCGATTCAACTTTATGAAGATATTTTGTCTAATTCATTAAATGATTTTTCAGAATTATCTGCTGTTCGTTGTTCAAAATATTATTACTCAAAAAACAATTATCAAGAAGCAGTAAAAAAGTACATATTGGTGGAAAAAATATCTTCAAAACCCGATGTGCTTTATCATGCTAAATTGGGAGCAATGCGTTGTTATACTTTGATGGAAAAATGGCAAGAGGCATTGGATTATTCTAAAAAAATACTTTTTTATACTCAATTGCCAACCAGTATTAGGGTTGAAGCAGAATTTGCGAAAGGGAAATCCGCTTTTCAATTAGGTGTTTTTGAAAATGCTCAGCCCTCCTTAGAATGGGTAAAAAGCAACACGACCATGGCTTTTGCTTCAGAATCGAGTTATTTATTGGCCTCCATTTATTTTCAAATAAAAGATTTTTCCAAATGCGATACTGAAATAAAATCTTTGATGAAATTGAAACCTTCTTATGATTTTTGGATAGCAAAAGGTCTAATGTTACAAGCCAAATGTTACGTTCAGAAAAAAGATTATTTTCAAGCTGAATACACAGTTAAATCTGTTGTAGATCATTATCCAAACAAAGACGATGGTATTCTTTCAGAAGCCAATCATTTGTGGGACGAAATCATGCAAATAAAAAACAAAGGGAAAACCGTAAATGAAGTAAGTAGTCCAGTTATAGAAATAAAAGAAAATGAAAAAAAATAACTTATTGATTTCTAAATTTTACTTTGAATTATTATTTTTTAATAGACTTTCACAAAGAATACTATTTTTTCTTTTTTTTATACTATTTTTTCATGAACATCGTGCACAGGAGGTAAATCTCGAAGTAGCTGGAAAAAGACAGATTGAATCTTTTTATAGAATTTTAAAACCCGCCAAAACAATTGATTCTGTAATTCCTATTTCAAACATTCAATATCCATTATTATCATTAAAGTACAAAACATCATTTGAATTAGATTCAATCAAAATAGCAAAAGTTAAGTTAGTAGAGAAATTAGAACCACTAAAACCAATATATCTAAAGGCAGGTTTAGGAAATGGCATTAGTACGCTTTTTGATGCTTATTATGGCTCTTTACGTTCAAGAAAAAATTTGTTTACAGCTCAGATTTCGCATCGTGGTTTTTTTGGTTCTATTCCCAATTATGCCCCTTCAACACTTGCAAAAACCGATTTGTTTATTGAAAACAAATGGATAGAATCGAAAAAAGACTTTCAAACAAAACTCTATTTTTCCGACTTTTTAATTCATCAATACGGCTTAAAAAATACAACTATAAAAAGAGATTCAATAAAACAAAGATGGAATACTATAGATGCTGAAGCTAGTATCCGTCTAAAGAAAAAAGACACAATGGCTTTGCAACATAGACTTGTTTTAGGGTACAGACATTTTAGAGAAAAATCCCCTGAGAGCGATTCAATTAAAAATTTAAAAATCGTTGAAAATAATTTGAAATTAAATTCCTATTTGTTATATCGTTTTGGAAAAGAAAGTATAAACTTAAATTCACAGTTAATTTATAATCGATTTTCTGTATTGAAGGGAAAAGATAGTATTTTAAATTACAGAGGAAATCAACTAATAAATCAATCAAAAGATAATATTTTACTCACTTTAAATCCATTTATAAAATCCTTTTCTAAAGATTTAAAATTAAAATATAAAATTGGATTATTATTTGCACTTGATTACAACGTATGGAATTATGTTCAAAATACAAAAGCATACATTTATCCTGATATAGAGATTAAATATTCTCTATTCAACGATTTATTCATTCCTTATCTTATTATAAAGGGTGGTTTAAAACAAATTTCTGCGTATCAATCGTCAGTTTTAAATCCATTTATTGCAAGTAATAATTTGTATTTAAATGAAAATCAGATAATTAATTCTAAAGTTGGATTCAAAGGAACATTTTCAGATAAAATCTCTTTTCATTTATCTTTTTTATTTAATCAAAGTAAAAACGCTGCATTTTTTATTAACGACACATTACAGTCTTTTGGTAATGAATTTAGTTTAGTTTATGATCAATTAACACAAATTGGAGGAGAAATTGCTTTAAGTTATGAAATAGAAAATAATTTAAAAACCGAATTAAATGTTTGCTATTTTAACAATCAAACAAAAACATTACCTTTTGCTTGGAATTTGCCTGATTTGACAGGCAGTTTAAGAATAAAATATGTTGGGATTAAAAATTTAACACTTCAAATGGAAGGTGTAGTTGAAAATGGCAGAACAGCTTTAGCTACTGATTCTTTACATAGTGATGGAAATAAATCTGGAACATACTACTTAAAATTGCCAATAATTGTTGATTTTAACTTTGAAACTCAATATCAATTTTATAAAAACGTTTCTGTCTTTTTACAAGTCAACAACTTCATAGCACAACGATTTCAAAGGTGGTACAATTATCCAACTATGGGAATTCAAGTTTTGGGTGGTTTATCTATAAAATTGTAATTTTTTGATAGAGAAAATAAACTCTTATCTCTAATTTCCATTCAAAATAATAATTTTAAATGTCGAGATAAAAATCGAAGAGTATAACTTTTTTTAATTCGTCAAACGTTGATTCTTTTAGCGTGATTATCTTGTTATTTGTAGTAGCTTGTAATGTTTTTTCAGTAGATTTACCCCACGCTATAATTTTGGCACTTGCAGGTAATTCATTACTTAACAAAAATCCTCGTACATTGCTTGGACTGGTAAAGACATACATTTCAAATTTTTCCTCTATTTTGTGATTTTGTATTTGAGTATGGTATAAAATCAACTCTTCTTTTTGAGTTGATGGGATTTCTTTTGATATGCTTTTTAAACTGATTTGAGATAAAATAAAAGCTACTCTTCTATCATTTAACCATTCTTTAAACTCAATAGATACTTTTACTGGATTTCCTGCTGAAACAGAATAAAAATCTACACAGTAACCAAAACTTTCTATGTGATTTTTTGTTTCTTTTCCTAAACAGGCGATTTTTTTGTTTCTTTCTATAACTTGATTTTGAATAAAATAATCAAACCCTTTTTTACTGCTAAAAAAATAAACGTCGCAAGGAGTTCTAAGTCGATTTGAAGTCGGAGAAAATTCAATGAAAGATTTGCCAAATAACTTAATGTTCTGATCCATACAAAATTTAGAAAAATCTTCTAAATCTTCCATGTTTTTTGTAATGAAAACTGTTGAAGGTTTCAATTATAATGAGTTTAGCTTGGCTACAATTTTTTTTATAATTTCTTTTTCAACAGGAAATGAAAAGAAAAGAGCGGCGTTTTGTGAAGATTTAGAATAAGAAACAAACACCTGATTGTCTTCACAATATACTCCTAAAGGAAGTTGACATCCTCCTTGCATCTGATTTAAAACCCCTCTTTCAATTGCTATTGTTTGTGCAACTTTAGAGTTGTTAAGTTTTTGCAATAATTCAAAAAGAGCTGTTTCTCCTTGTCTTATTTGAAGTGCTAAAACCCCTTGAGCAGGTGCAGGAACAAATTCCCGTGGATTTAAAGTAAGAACATGAAAGGAAGATAAATCTAAATTTAAACGAGAAACTCCAGCTTTTGCTAAAAGTATAGCGTCGTATTTTTGTTCTCTTAATTTTTGAATTCTAGTGGGAACGTTTCCTCTAAGTTCTTCAATCTGAAGATCGGCTCTAAATGCTTTAATTAAAGATTTTCTTCGGGCAGAGGAGGTTCCTATAATGGCTTTCTCTTTTAAATCCCACTTCTTTTGCGAATCAACACTTGTTTTATTGATAAGAAGCAACTCACTAGGGTCTTCTCTATCAGAAACGGCAGCTACTATTAAACCTTTAGGAGTAGTGGTTTCTAAATCTTTATGGGAATGAACAGCTAAATCAATTTTTTTTTCGATCAATTCTAGTTCTATTTCTTTTGTGAAAAAACCTTTCCCTTCTAGTTTGTCAAAACTTAAATTTTGAATTTTATCTCCTTGTGTTTGAATTATTTTTATACTTACCTTACAATGAAGATTTTCTAAAAGAGTTTTAACGTGATGAGCTTGCCATAAAGCTAAGTCACTTCCTCTTGAGCCAATAATTATTTCTTGCATAATGGTTTAATATTGAAAGAAATCTTAAATTTCACTACTTAAAAGAATTTCCTTTGCCATTTTCATTGGCATGCTAATGTATTTTTTTTCCATATAGGAAATGACTTTGTCTAAAACTTCTTTTGAAGAAGAATCTAGTTGCTCGATTTCCTTTTTAAACACCTCATTCATAGTGATTTGTTTGATCTCTTTTACCAATTCAGGTACGGTTCTCATTGCGATTTCAACTTTACGTATTTTTTGAATATGTTGAAATTCAATTAATGCGTCTTTTAGAATTGCATCGACGTGAGTAATCTCTTTTGAGCGTTCACGCAAATTTTTATCTGATATTTTTTGCAAAGTATCCACCGAAATTGGCACAACATTCTCTTCCATAACAATTTGATCATCAATATCGTGTGGAATTGCTAAATCTATTATTACTTTTTTGTTTTTTTCACCATTTAATAGTCGATGAAAAATTTTTGGTGTAATAATAGGTTCTTTTGAAGCTGTACAGCTTATTAATATATCAAAACCTTTTTCGTAAGAGAGTAATTTTTCTAAAGAGTAATATTCACCATGTATGTCTTCAGCTAAAGCTTTAGCTTTTGACAATGTACGATTAAAGACAACAAAAGATTTAAACCCATGTTTTTTTAAAAACCTAGCCATATTGGTGTTTGTAACGCCTGCACCTACAATTAAAACCCTTGAAGAAAGAGGAATGTTTAAATCACGCAAGGTGTGATAGGCTAAGGCAACAACAGACACGGGTTTTTGTGCAATAGATGTTTCTGTATAAACTTTTTTTGCTGTTTCAATGGTGTGACGGATCAATAAACGTATAAAATCTCCTGTTAATTCGTTTTTCCTAGACTCTTCGAAAGCATTTCTGACTTGTGTAATAATTTCTCTTTCACCTATTATCATTGAATCTATAGAAGAAGCGACTTGTAATAAATGTTCAACCGCACCAATTCCTGAAAAAATACTCACTCTTTCAACAAAAGAATCAATATCAAATGTAGTAAAGTTTGGGTAAAGCGTTTTAAAAAAAGTTGTTAGATAAGAAGAATTGATTTCATTTTTAGTGCAAATAAAAAATTCAACTCTATTACACGTTGACAAAAACATCAATTCATCAATACAACAAATTTTTTTAAGTTCAGAAAGAACCTCTTTTTGTTTTTCTTTTTCAACATGAAGTTTTCCAACTTCAGAAACATCTAAATTGTGGTGGGTAAAAGCAAGTGTATAAAATGTATCTAACATTATATTTATAAAATCCCTTTAAAAGTATAGATTTTCGTTACAAAATTGCAGAGTAGAAAATAGAGTTTTGTCATGATTTTGTCATGATTTACAATTTAGAATAGTTTTAAATAAATCATTTTTAATGAATAATATAACTTTTTTAGTTCTTTATCGTAAAAGCAAACAATCTTAGAGCTATGAAAAGCATTTTTTTATATTTTTATTTGTTGTTAACTGTTTCGTTTTTTTCACAACAAAATGACAGTATTTATGTGTTTTACTTCAAATTTGGGGAAAATACTCAGATTGAAGACTCCATAAAAAAGTTTGAAAAATTTATTGCGCCGTTTTATTTATGTAAAACTTGTGGAATAAAAATAGAAGGTTATACAGATAAAATTGGTAGTGAAAAAGCCAATCAAAACTTGGCTGCGAAAAGAATTTCTTTTGTAAGATCTTTAATCAAAGATACAAACCAAATGAAAATTGCAGAAGTGTCAATAATTGGAGAAAAATTATCGCAAAATGCTAAACAAAATGAACAATATAGAATAGTAAAATTAAAGGTTTTTAGTCCTTATGTTCCCAAAAAGGTTATTACTCGTATTGAAACAGAAGCTAAATATGAAAAGTTTAGTGAACTTAACAAACCAATTCGTTTAACCGTTCAATTTAAAGCTGGCAAATTTAATCTTTTACCTGAATCAGATGCTGATTTGATTTTGGTGGCTGAATTTATGAAAAAAACGCCAAATGTAAAAGCAAAAATTGTTGGTCATGTGTGTTGTAGTGACGAAAGGTTATTGTCTAAAAACAGGGCGTTGTCAGTATATAATTATTTAATTGACAAAGGAATTAATAAAAATAGATTGACTTATGAAGGAATGAGTAACAGACAACCCTTAGTAAAAGAAATTGATGAATATACCGAAAGTATCAATAGGAGAGTTGAAATTATCTTTATTTTAGAGGATTAATTTCTTTGGTCCATTCCCCACGACATTTTTTTTCTGATTGTATCTAAAAAGTTAGAATCATAAAATTTCACTACGTTAATTAAAAAAGAAGCTTTTGTAACGATTACTTCTTCTCCTTGATTGATGTTTTTTGAAATGGAGTCAATACTAATTAAACATTTTCTTTCTCGACCTTCAACACTTAATTTTATAGGGAATTTATCGGGAACAACCATTGGTCGCACATTAAGATTGTGTGGTGCTATTGGTGTTAAAATATGAATTTGACAACCAGGGGTAACAATTGGTCCGCCACAACTTAAATTGTAAGCTGTTGATCCGGTGGGGGTTGAGACAATCAATCCATCTGCCCAATAAGAATTTAAATAATTGTCGTCCAATTTTACATGAACGGTAATCATTGATGCGGTATCTTTTTTATGAAGGGTTACTTCATTCATTGCATAATTATCTTCACCAAAAAGTTGTTGATTGGTGTCTATTTTTAACATTGAACGGTGTTGATAATCAAAGTTTTTATTTTTTATTTGTTGAAATACACTTTCTAAGTTTTCTGTATTTACACTTGCTAAAAATCCTAACCGTCCTGTATTTACACCTACAATTGGAACGCCACTATTTCGTATATATTTAACGGTTTTTAAAAAAGTTCCGTCCCCTCCTACACTTAAAACTAAATCAATCCCAGTAGTAAAATCAGAAAAATGGTTAAAAGTGTCGCAAAAAGGAAGTTGACCAAGTTTTTTTTCTAATTGTTCTTTAAGTTCCTTTTCTAATACAACTTTCCATGAAAATTTTTCAATTGTTTGTAGAATTTGCAGAAAATACGGAGCGGTTGATTTATTAACTTTTTTTCCATAAACAGCAATGTTTTTCATATGGTTTAGAATTTAAGATAATTCATTAAAGCGTCATATCTTATCTTTAAATCGTCGTTGTAATCACTTTTCTGATAGGTAGCACTTATTGTATAATCATAACGTTCAAAGGTTCTTATAATTCGAGTTAAATCAACCTGATTAATTTTTAAAGTTACCTCCATTTTTGTTGAATCAGGTGAAGTTAAAATATACGAACTTAAAATTTTTGCGTTGTTGCTTTCAACAATTTGAGCAATTTGAGCAAGTGAATAATCAACTTGATTTAATTCAAGCACAATTATTCCTCCAGTTTCTTTAATGGAACCAGTATTGGCTATTAATTTCATTAACTGATGAATACTTGTACACCCTAAATACGATTCGTCTTCTCTTAAAACAGGAATAATTGAGATTTTATGCTCGGCAATTTTATAAAGTACTTCATAAACATGTGCGTTATCAAACACATAAGGTCGAGGCAAATGATCAAACAATTTATCCAAAGAGTCGTCTAAATTTTCTTTATCAAAAATTGCGGATTCAGAAACAATTCCGACAAAGTTGTTGTTTTTTAAAACGGGTAAATGTGAAACTTTAAATTCGTCCATCCAACGTAAAGCAGTAGTTCCAGAATCGGTGTGTTTTAGAGGTGGAATTTCGTCTGTAATTAAATCTTTTGCTGTCATAACTTGTGCCAAATTACAAATATTTTTAAAAACTACCTAAATACCCTTTAATAAAGAAGAAATTCGATTCGTTGAAAAACGAAAAATAAGTTGAAAAACTACAATAGAAAGTAATGGTATCCATTTTTGTGCACCAAAAATTGACGAACAAATAACTAAAAAAAGCATAGCAAAAAACATTGAAAGCGGACTTAATATAGCTGAAGTACCGACAGTATAAAATTGTTTATAAAGCATTGAAGCGTCTTTTTTAAAATAAGGATTAAATAGAATTTGTATAAGAAATAAAACGATATGTTTTAAAACAAAAAAGGCCACAAGATAATTGATGTTTAGATTTAAATAATCACCCAATTGATCAGAAAGTTCAACAAATACAGTGTTTTGATTTAAAATTTCTAAACTATTAAAGATATATCCATTATCTTTAGTATAGGAAATTATCATTTCAATACTCAACTGATTTAAAAAAAGAAAAATTAGATAAAGCACAAAAAATAGTGCTATAAAACCAATGAAATAAAATAAATGTTTCTTTAACTCTTCATTATTTGGTATTATGTTGTGTGATGAAACAAGGTTTCCTTTTTTTTTAAGTATTGATTTTTGAATTGGTAATAAAACAAACAAAACAATGAAAAATGAAATTAAAATAAATTGACTTTCGTAAGCAAATAGGAAGATAAATTCACCTGGGTCAGCACTTTTAAAATTTTGCATTATTAATAGTAAAGCTAATAAACTTAATGAATCAAATAAAGTATAAAATAGCTTTGATTTTCTTATTTGTTTATTTATATCTTCCATATAATGAGTATTTAAATAACAAACTTAAGCAAAAAAACAATACCACCAATATGTTAATAAATGTTAAATTATAGTACTATGTATTGCATAATACAATGTGATGTATATATCTTTGCATAAAATTAACTCATCAATGAATGTAGAAAATACACAAGCACAAATGAGAAAAGGTATATTAGAATTTTGTATTCTAGCCATTCTTCATCAAAAAAAAGAGGCCTATCCTTCAGAAATCATTGAACATTTAAAATCTGCACAATTAATTGTAGTTGAAGGTACCCTTTATCCTTTGCTAACACGTTTAAAAAACATGGAATTATTATCTTATAGATGGGAAGAGTCAAATTCAGGGCCTCCTAGAAAATATTACGCCATGACAGATAAAGGGAATGATTTTCTCAATGAATTAAAAAAAACATGGAATGAATTAAATAATGCTGTTCAAAACATTACTCACTTAAATAATAAATAAAATGAAAAAAACAATCTCAATACACATAAAAGGTTTTCCATTTATTATGGAAGAAGATGCTTTTAATACATTAAAAAAATACTTAGATAGTATAGAGTTTTATTTAAAAAACAATCCCGATGTGAAAGAAATCGTATCTGACATCGAGTTTCGCATAGCTGAACTTTGTCAAGCTTTAATCAAAGACAATAAACAGGTTGTTGATTTAAACGATGTAAATTCAATACTTGAAACTTTAGGTAAGCCAGAAGATTTTAGTGAATTTGGTGAACAAAATGATTCATTTGATAAAGCTGACGAACAAGTTTTTTCTGAAAAAAGGCTTTATCGAGACATGGAAGAGGCTAAAATTGCTGGGGTATGTGCAGGAATTTCAAATTATTTTGTAATAGATGTAATTATAATACGAATCATTTTCTTTTTTATATTTCTTTTTGGTGGATTTGGGATTCCTCTCTATCTTATTTTATGGATAGTTATCCCAAAAGCAAATTCAAAAATAGATCGTCTAAAAATGTATGGAAAACCAATTACTTTAGACAATTTAAAAGAGGAATTTGAATCAGCGGCGGATAGAGTTAAAAAGCAATCAGAAAGTTTTGTTAATGAAATTAAAAAGGACGTAAAGTTTAAAAAAAGATTTTTTTCAATCGGAAATGTTTTTCGAAAGTTAATCTCTATCTTTTTAATTTTATTTGGTTTGCTTTTTCTTGCAATTTTTCTGATATTGTTTTTAGGTTTTATGGGAATTATTCCTATTCAAAGTAATATGGATTACATTCAACTCTCCGATTTAAATGTTTTCTTTTTCAATAACCATTTTGAGTCTTTTTGGATTTTTAGTGGACTTTTTTTGTTCGGCTTTTCACTTGTTTTGTTGTTTTTAACAAACGGTATTTATTTATTTTGGAATATTAAAAATTCATGGAAAAAAGCCATCAATTTTCTTTTAAGCTTTTTAAACATTGTTGGAGTTGTTTTATGTATTTATAGTGCTGTCCAAATTAGCACTAACTTTACTTCTTATGCAAAACTGGAAAAAAAAGTGAATACCTTTTCAGGGGAGAAATTAGAAATTATTTGTAAACAAAAAGACACAATTAGTGGTTATAATGTTAAAAGGGGAGGATTAGACCAAATGTTGAAGATTGATAAACAAACAGCTACATTTTATTATATTCCTTTTAAAATAAAAGAATCTAAAGACAGTTTATTTCATGTTTTTCAAGAAGTGTCATCTAATGGAAAGACCTTTGAAGAAGCAAAAACAAAAGCGTTACAAATCAAAAACAACTTTCAAATAGAACAAAATACACTTAAAATAAAACCTTATTACACTTTTCCAGTGGAGGATAAATTTAGAAATCAAAAACTCAAATGGATCATTGAAGTGCCAAAAAACAAAAAGTTAATTATTAATCAAAAAATAAGAGAAACTCAAAAAGAGGATGAAGAAGAAGAGTGCATTGAAATTTATGCAGAAAATAATTGAGTTACGTTGTCTTTTTTTAAAATTGAGATAGATTTTCCTTTCTTTAGCACATACTTTGAAAAAATAATACCACAAAAAAAGGGCGAAAATTTCGCCCTTTTTTAAATAGTGGTTAAAAAAAATTATTTTACATAAAGCAATTTTTCTGTAATATTAAAAGAATCATTGTACATTCTTACAAAATACACTCCCGCATTCTTTTCTTGTAAATCAATTGCATTTTGAATCCAATCTTCATTTTTCATAAATGATTGTTTTTCAATAATTCTACCTGAAAAATCTAAAATTTCTAAATTGATTTCACCTTTTTGTTCATTATATAAACGAACAGTAAATTTACCATCTTGTGTTGGGTTTGGCAACATAGTTAAAATATGCTCTTCTGTTTTTTTAACAACAAGATTTTCTTCTTCATTTTCCATTTCTTTATAAGCAGTACTACTTCTACTAGCGTTTAAAGTATAACAAAGAGAGGAACTGTAAGCAGAATTGTATCCTTTAACCAATACATAATATGTAGCAACAGGGGCATTGTTGTATTTGATGGTTTCAGAACTTGTGCTTCCATTTTCAGAACTGTAAAGAAGTGTACCCGCACTATTGTACAAATATAAATCGTAGTCTGCTGGTAGATTGCTTAAAGTAACTTTTATGTTTTTATAAGTGCTTGTATTGGAGAAATAAAACCAATCTTGATCAGTTGAAGTGCCAATTTTTGCTGAAATATTGGTGTTTACAGCGATACTTTTAGCAGCACTTTTGGTATTGTTTGTTTCATAATTATCTGTACAACCAGTTGTGGAAGCCAAAGTTGTGAAATTAGTTCCAGCAACAAAAGCACTACTTCCTGAAACACAGTTCGTTTTTACTTGCCAGTTATAAATTTTGCTAGCTGTAAGTCCTGTCAAAGATAAAGAATTACTTGAAGCAGTATAACTTGTCCATGTAGAAGAAGTAGATTGTTTAACTTGTACTGTATAATTTGAAGCACCTGTTACAGCTGCCCAAGTTAAGGATGCAGAGGAGGAAGTGATGGAGGAACTCGTTAATGATGATGGAGCATTACAAGTTACTGTTGCAGAAACAAAATTAACAGTATAATCTTCTACTTCACCGTAAGTATAACTTCCACAAGAGCTTGAAATAGCACCGTCTTTCATAATCACTCTCATTCTACTTGTGCCAGTTGTGGTTGTTGATGGAATTGTAAATGTTCCAGAAATAGTTGAAGTCCCAGATCCGCTATAAACTAATTCACCAGCATCAGCAAAATCTAAATCTTTGTTATAATCGATATACACATTAAAATACTCTGTGTATGTTGAACTGGCAAATCCTGGTTTAAGAGAAATGGAATTACTAGTTCCAATTGTTAAATTTGTTGACAAGTTTGTAAAATTTCCATATCCAGCATTGGATGAAGTAGTATTATTAATTGTTCCAACAGTAACATTGTTAATCCACTCATATTGTACATTTGTCCCATTTGCTGTACAATATGCTGGTGTAGAAGTACCACCGCTACAACCTAATGAGTTAATTAAACTAGCGCGAGCACCCCCTGTAGTAAATAAAGCTTGCATTCTTGCTTTTTGTCCAGTTGTAAACATATACATAGCCGCGTCGTCCACGTAATCCATGTAATTCATATGCATATCACCTGAATTTGAACAAGATGTTTGCGGGAAAGTTGGTGTTCCATAATTTTCGTCGGCTTGATTTGGTGTATCAGAACATTGATCTGAGCCAGTACAAGCTCCATCGTCATCTCCCCAAATATGGTAACAGTTTAACCAATGACCTATTTCATGTGTTGCTGTTCTACCTTTATTAAAAGGAGCTGAAACAGACCCTGTTGTGCCAAAATAATTATGACAAATCACCAAACCGTCTGTTGCTGCTGGTCCTCCTGGGAATTGAGCATAACCTAAAATACCAGTGTTTGAGCCCGATTTGATACTTGGAACTACCCAAATATTTAAGTAAGAAGAGGAAGACCATGCGTCAGATCCGCCTGTAGAATTGTATTTAGCATCATCAAGCTCAGCATCAAAAACAGTTTTAGTAGTTGATTTTCTAATAATACCTGTATGAGCATTGCCGCTTGCATCACGATTAGCCAAACAAAAAGTCAATTCACAATTTGCGACTAAAGAAGAGTAAACAGATGGAGTATTACTCCAATCGGTATTTTGTTTTTTAAAGTCAGCGTTTAAAACAGTTAGTTGTGATTGTATCTGAGCATCACTAATATTTTGTGTGCTGGTATTATACAATACATGAACAACCACTGGAATGGTTACAGCAACTTTGTTGGTTACGCCACCTCCGTTGGCAATAAATTGTTCTGTAAATTGGTTGATTTGATCCAAATTAAATTGGATTTGAGGATCTTGTTCAACCAGTTTTTGATGGTGATCCATCACAGCACAATTTCGTTGTGCTAAGGAAAGGTGACTAATAAAAAGTAAGCCACACACTACACTTAAATAGATTTTTTTCATGATAATATAGTTTTGCGGGCACAAAGTTAGTGTATTTATCGAAATAAAAAAGCATTTCGTCAAAAAAATGTTAAAAAAATGTACTAAATGGTGTTAGTAAACACTTTTTTTGAACAATTATTTAATGAATACCTAATTTTATATGTTAAACTGAATATAATTACTGTTTAATTTAATATAAGCTTGTTAAATTTTTATTTAGTTTGTTGTATTTTAAATAAAAATTACAATTTTACTAAACATTTTTTAATTTCATTTTGTAACTTTGCACTATGTCTAGTATTCGACAAAACAAATTAGAAAGTGTAATTCAAGAAGAGGTGGCTTCTTTTTTATTGGTTCATAGTAGAGATTTATGTTTGGGCGCTATGGTAAGTGTAACGATTGTTCGAGTTAGTCCCGATATGTCATACTCTAAAATATATTTAAGTATTTTTGGGCACAAGGATAAAGAAAAAGTTTTAGAAAACATTCAGCAACATGCTAGTAAAATAAAAGGTACATTAGGAAAAAGATTGAAAAATCTTAGAAAAATCCCAAGTCTGAATTTTTTTATTGACGATTCTATTGATTATGCTGAAAAAATCGATCAATTACTATCTAAAAAATAGTTATTAAGGTAGCTTTTTACATAGCAAAGAAATATTTTTTTTCCAAAAAGAACTCTATTGTTCAATGGATAACAAGAATTGCTGTATATGGAATTGCCATTACATCAGCGGCTCTTATTATTTTGATTGCTGCTTTTAATGGTATTGAACAAATGGTGGAGCGGCTCTATTCTGAATTTGATGCACCAATAATCATCTATCCAAAAAAGGGTAAAACTATAGACTTAAGCACTTTTCCTTTAGAGAAAATTAAAAAAGTAAACAATGTGGAATTTTTAAGTAAAGCCATCGAAGAAATTGTAATAGTAAAACATGAGAAAAAATGGGTAAATGCAAAGATTTATGGAGTTGATGACAACTTTTATAAAATGGCAAACATTAAACAACACATCGTTGATGGAGAACGTGTAAAAAGTCCAAAGAAATCAATAGGACTAATCGGTGCAGGTCTTTTAGATAAATTACAAGGTTATATTCACTCAGACAGTTCTTTTGAATCACTTATACTTTATATTCCCAAAAGAAATGCAAAATTACATTCAATGTCTTCACCATTTAAAACAGACAATATTTTAGTGAGTGGGAGAATTAATTACAATAAGGAGGTGAATGATGAAGCAATTTTATTGCCTTTTAATTATGTTCAACAACTTTTGGATTTAGAAAATTATTCCAATTCAATTTTTTTATCTATAAAAGAAAAAAAATATTTAAATAATACTAAAGAGGAAATACAACAGATTTTAGGTAATAAATTTTACGTTACTACATACCTTGAAAAAAATAAATTAATTTTTCAGACAAGTAAAAGTGAAAAACTAATTGTTTTTTATATACTTTTATTTGTTTTTATATTAGCATTGTTTAATTTAATTTCTTCATTAACGATGCTTTTTATTGAAAAAAAACAAAACATGAAGTGGTTGAATGTTATGGGTTTATCTTATGTTAATATTAAAAAAGTATTTTTTTTTCAAGGGATTTTTATCTCTTTAAAGGGAATAATTTTTGGGTTTGTGCTTGGTTTTGGATTGGTTTTTGCACAAAAAATGGGAAGTTTTATAGTCTTACCTAATAGTAACTATCAAGCATTTCCTGTTTTATTAAAAACAGTTGATATTGCTATTATTTTTGGATTTGTAATAATTTTCTCTATTTTAGCTTCTTTTTTAACCGTTAACTTTTTAAGTAAATCTTTTAATAATAAAATGAATGAAAAATAAAAAAGTTTCCTTGCAAGACATAGCATTAGCTACTGGCTTGTCAAAATCTACCGTTTCCTTTGTGTTAAATGGAAAAGGTGATCAATTTAATATCAATAAAGAAACACAAAAACTCATTTTGGAAAAGGCAAAAGAAATGAATTTTGTTCCAAATTTTTTTGCAAAAACTTTAAGAGAGGGTAAGACAAAAACTATTGGTTTACTAATTCCAGATATAGCCAATGTGTTTTATGCCGAATTAAGTAAAGCTATTCAAGAAGAATTACATAAAAACGGCTATAATCTATTCATTGTTAACACAAACGATGATGAACAATTTGAAATAAAATTGTTTAGAGATTTGTTAAATCGTTCCATTGATGGTTTGATATTAGCTGCATGTAACCCAATTGAAAATTTAAAAGAAACATTAAACAGCACTCCAATACCTGTTGTTTTTGTTGATCGTTTTGGCGATAATTTTGCTGATTTCGTCGGTATAAATAATTATCAAGAAGCCGTTCAATTAATTAAAAGATTTTCAATTAAACCAAAAAAATTAGCAGTTTTTTACTATGAAAAAGATATTATAACCACAATTCATTTAAGAATAGAAGGGATACAAAGTATTTGTAAAAAAGAAGATATACAGTTGGATTTGATTAATACTTATCAAAATGACAATTTACATGTTTATGTCAAAGAGATGAAAAAAAATGGAGTTGACAGTGTGGTTTGTTTAAACAATAAAGTGTCTCTAGAGATTATTTCTTTTTTGAACCAATATAAAATAATTATTCCAAAAGATGTTCGTTTTATTTCTTTTGATGATTCGGAAACCTTTCTATACATAAAACCCTCTATTTCAGCACTTCAACAGCCAATTAAAGATATTGGAAAAGAATCAGCACATCAATTATTAAGTAGATTAAAAGAAGATCAAATACCAGGCAAAAAAGTAGAATTTTCTTGTAAATTTATGGCGAGAGAATCCAATTGATTTTTTTTATAATTTGTAAAATTTAATCACCATTTAGAATCTATTTAGGATGTTTTTTAGAGAACAAACCCTCAATCAGACAGCCAATGTCTACAGTCTATTGTAAACCAAACTTTTATCAAAATAGTTTTTATCTAAAATAATTTTACTTTCTTGTTTAGTTGGATTCAAATAGATGGTTAAAGAACCTTCTTTTGTAATAGTTTCCTTATTGTTGATAAAAGAAAACTTTTCATTTTCACTATAATTAAAGTGTTGAACGATTAGTTGTTTATTTGAAAATTCAAAAATACTAGGAGAAAAACCCCCGTCTTCAATAAAATTGACAATAAATTTGTTTTTTTTCCATTTTTTTATTGAGACTTCTTCTTTACTTAAATACTTTTTGATTTCTATTTTAAAATAATATTTATCGTCTTCAAAATGGCAAAGAACAGAGTCGTTGTTTACCACTCCAAATAAATAATCTCCTTTTACCTTATATCGTGAAGTTTCTCTAACTTGTTCTTTTGAAATAAAAGTGTACATCGTACTTACTGTACAAATACCCTCTTTATTAATTTCATAATATACTTCTTGTTTATCGCCTTGATATTTACCAAAATATTCTTCATCAAAAAAAGAGTTTTCTTTAACTTCTACAGGCAATGTTTCTTTAAATAAAAAAGAACTTTGTGCAAATACACAAATATTTGTTATTTTTATTGTTAAAATGATTAGAAAATACTTCATGTCTATAAAATACATTTAAGGTTAAAATTAGTTCATTTTAGTAAATTCTTTTGCAAATTAGAAAAAAAATACTTAATTTTAGTAAACATCTTATTATTACACACAAAAATTGCACAATTTTAAAACAAACTTTTACAAATGAAAAAATGGTTTTTAAAGAATATTCCTGACGAAAAGGAAGTTTTTGCTTTTCAAAAAGAAACTCAATTAGATCAAATCACCGGCTCTTTATTATTGCAAAGAGGAATCCACTCTTTAGAGGAAACAAAAGCTTTTTTTCATCCGAAAATTGAAGATTTACATTCTCCTTTTAGTTTATTGAACATGGATTTAGCTGTTAAACTTGTGAATAAACATATAAAAGCAAACAAAAAAATTCTTTTATACGGTGATTACGATGTAGATGGTACTACAGCTGTAAGTGTTGCTTTTTTGTCATTAACGAAATATTATCCCAATGTAGAGTATTATATACCAGATAGATATAAAGAAGGTTATGGAGTTAGTTTGCAAGGGATAGAATTTGCAAAAAACAATGAAATCGCATTAATAATCACATTAGATTGTGGTATAAAAGCGATTGATTCTGTCAATTTAGCAAAAAAATATGGAATTGATGTGTTGGTTTGTGACCACCACGAACCAGGAGAAAGGTTGCCTAAAGCATTAATTTTAAATCCCAAACAAAAAAACTGCTTTTACCCTTACAAGGAATTAACTGGTTGTGGCGTTGGTTTTAAACTAATGCAAGGTTTGTTTATTGAAAACTCTTGGGATTTACAACATTTATTTTCTTTACTCGATTTAGTTGCCATAAGTATAGCGGCTGATATTGTCCCAGTTACTGGAGAAAATAGAATTTTAGCTTATTATGGTTTGGTTTTATTAAATCAAAATACAAGGAAAAGTATTTTGTCGCTTTTATCAAATGCAAAAAAATCTAAAGAGATTAGTTTTACAAACATTGTTTTTATTCTCTCTCCAAGAATTAATGCTGCAGGAAGAATTCATCATGGAAAAAAAGCGGTTGATTTGCTTTTAAGTTCGGATGATGTAGTATTAAATGAAATTGCTATTAGTATTGAGGACAACAATAATGAAAGAAAAAAATTAGATCAACAAACTACAAGTCATGCTTTAAATATAATTCAAAATGAAACAAATTATGAAAACCACTTCAGCACAGTTGTTTTTCATGAATCTTGGTCGAAAGGTGTGATTGGTATTGTTGCTTCTCGTTTAATTGAAAATTATTATAAACCCACCATTGTTTTTACAGAATCCGAAGGGAAATTAACTGGCTCGGCAAGAAGCATTTCAGGACTAAACATTCATCAATGTATAGAAGAATGTGAGGAATTTATAGATCAGTTTGGAGGACATGCTTTTGCTGCTGGTTTAACAATTCAAAAAGAGAATTTTACTCCTTTCAAAAATAAATTTGAACAAGTGGTTTCTTCAAAATTAAACATTGCAGATTTAACTCCTCAAGAAATTGTCGATTTAGAAGTAAGTTTTTCTGATTTTTTTGAACAAAACGAAAACAGATGGAGTATCCCAAAAGCATTTAAAATAATAGAAAAAATGGAACCTTTTGGTCCAGGAAACGATAAACCTGTTTTCTTAACAAAAAATCTATATGTCGAAGATATAAAAATACTTAAAGAAGAACACCTAAAACTTCAGTTAAGAGAATCAAGCTCAGGCATAGTTTTCTCGGCAATTGCTTTTAAAAGTGTTGATAAAAGCGAATTTTGTATTCATAGCAAACCGATTGACGTTATTTATACTTTAGAAAAAAATGAATGGTTGGATAAAGTTACTCTTCAACTGAATATTAAAGATATAAGACAAAGTATTTAAATGTAATAAAGCTGAACTTTAAAAATCAAAAGTTAATTAATAAGCGATTATTCATTTTTGTAACTTTTTTTTGAATTTTAAAACTAATTTTGATATAGAATGATAAAGTATATACATTTGGTATAACTTTGTACAATGAAAGGATTTTGGGAAATTTATCGTTTATCAGTTTTTTATAAAGGTCAAGCGTTTCTTATAGTATTCTATAATTTTCTGTTTGTTGTTTTTAATTTGCTTTCATTGGTATTATTTGTTCCTTTTTTACAAATTATTTTTCAAGACACAAAAAATAAAAAAATCATTGAAAATCCAGAGGGTTTAGATCTGTCTTTTTTCGATTATGTCCAACAAAAATATCAATATGAAATGAACGCCTTAGCAACAAATGATCCTTCAAAAGCACTATTATTGGTCTGTTTAGTTGTGTTAATGGCTTTTTTCTTTAAAAGTTTTTTTCGTTATTTGGCTGTATATCATCACTCTTTCATGAAAGTAGCTATCGTTAGAGATTTGAGAAATCAATTGTTTGAAAAATATTTACATTTACCAATGTCTTATTACACAGAAGAAAAAAAAGGAGACCTATTAACCCGAATAAATAACGATTTGGGGGAAATAGAATTTGCCTCTACTTCCATGCTCGAACTTATTTTCAGAGAACCCATTGCTATTTTATTAAGTTTGGCTACTTTAATTTATTGGAGCCCAACTTTAACGCTGGTTTCTTTAATACTTTTACCTATTTCTGCATTTATTATTTCAATAATTGGGAAAAGTTTAAAAAAAACGGCCAAACAAGGACAAGAGCAATTAGGTTTATTAGTTTCATTTGTAGAAGAAAGTCTTGGAGGAATAAGAGTTATTGCAGCTTTTGGAGCTCGAATTTTTGTCATGAATAATTTTAAAAAAATCAATCTGAAACACCAACTTTTATTGTCTAAAATGTATAGAAAAAAAGATTTATCCTCCCCTTTAAATGAGTTTTTAGGAGCTTGTGTAATGATTGCTTTGGTATGGTTTGGGGGTTCTATGATTTTATCAGCAAAAGGAAATTCATCGATGTCAGGTGAAGAATTTATTGCTTTTATTATTGTTTTTTCTCAATTATTAAGGCCAATTCAAGGCATTGCTACGTCATTTTCTACCATTCAAAAAGCTTCGGTTTCTTATACTCGATTCCTTGAAATATTAAATATCAATAAAAACGAAACTATTTCAAAAGATAATATTCCTTTTGACGGACTTAAAAGAAATATTCAGTTTGTTGATGTCTCTTTTAAATACAAAGAAGACTGGGTTTTAAAAGATTTTAATTTACAATTTCCAAAAGGTAAAACTATTGCTTTAGTTGGTGAATCGGGTGCTGGAAAATCAACCATAGCAGACTTAATTTTACACTTTTATTCAGTAAATGAAGGGAAAATTTTATTTGATGACATTCCAATAGAGCAAATTAGAACTAAAGATTTAAGAAGAGAAATTGCAGTGGTTCATCAAGAATCAATATTGTTTAATGATACTATAAGAAATAACATTTGTTTTGGAATGGAAAATTGCTCTGAACAAAGTGTTATTGAAGCTGCAAAAATAGCGCACGCTCATGATTTTATCGTTCAATTAGAAGAAGGTTACGATACTAATATAGGTGAAAGAGGGAATAAACTTTCAGGTGGACAAAAACAAAGAATTAGTATTGCACGAGCTGTTTTGAGAAATCCATCTATCCTGCTTTTAGATGAAGCAACATCCTCATTAGACAATGAAAGTGAAAAAATTGTACAAGGGGCTCTAGATGAATTAATGAAAAACAGAACTTCAATTGTAATTGCTCATCGTTTGTCAACAATTATCAATGCAGATTTAATTGTTGTGTTACATCAAGGAAAAGTTATAGAAATTGGAACTCATAGCGAATTATTAGAGTTAAAAAAACACTATTTTTCATTATATGAATCATGGAAAAACTAAAAAATAGTTAAATTTTATTGAAAAAACAACTTTAATTCTTTTTTTTCGTTATATTAGTGGAGTGAAAGTCGTTTTTTACATATCTTTTTTTATTTGTTTTTTCTCAAATGCTCAATTGGTAACCACAGTTTCGTCACCTCAAGCAATGGTACAAAATGTGCTCTTAGGTGAAGGCGTTGAAATAAGTAATGTTAATTTTACTGGTTCTTCTCAAGCAATTGGTCATTTTACTGCTTATGGAACTAATCTTGGTATAAATGAAGGAATTGTAATTACAACTGGTACAATTTTAGGAAACCCAAATGGACCTTTAGGTCCAAATAATAGTGCTGGATCTGGTGTTGACAATGGATTAGCAGGAAATACTCAATTGACAAATTTAGTTGGAACAAGTACTTTTGATGCCTCAGTATTAGAATTTGATTTTGTTTCAGTTGGTGATTTTGTCTCTTTTAAATATGTTTTTGCCTCTGAAGAATATCTTGAATACGTTGGTACTGAATTTAATGATGTGTTTGCGTTATATATTAGTGGTCCAGGAATAACTGGTTCACAAAATATCGCTAAATTGCCAAATGGAACAGTCGTTTCAATTAACAACGTTAATACCACATCAAATAGTTTCTATTATGTGGACAATGGTGATGGAAGTCAAGCACCTTATAATTCTAGCACAAATTATATTCAGTATGATGGTTTTACAAAAGTTTTAACTGCCTCTTCTACTGTTCAATGTGGAAAAACGTATCACTTAAAGATTGCTATTGCTGATGTAGGTGATGGAATTTTAGACTCAGGAATATTTTTAGAAGCTCAAAGTCTTGAATCAAACGCTCCATATACCAGTTCATATAGCATAAATCCAATACATTTTGGATCAAACGATATCGTAGCTGAAGGATGTACATCTGTAAATGTTCATGTTGAAAGAGAAGATGTTTCTTCATCTATTAGTTTTCCTATTCAAATAAGTGGCTCTGCTTCAGAAGGAATTGATTATGGTGATATACCTAATCAGATAACATTTAATCCTGGACAGAATTCTTTTGATTTTTCCTTTGATATTTTTGCTGATGGATTAAATGAAGGAGATGAAACCATTCAAATTATTTTAATGTTAATCAATGAATGTCTTGAACCCGCTCCAGAAACCATTTCTTTAACAATAAGAAATGTTAATCCTGTTAATGTAATTTTACCTCCTGATTCGCTTCTTTGTGGCCCTGGAGAAACTAAAGAGTTAGTTCCAATTGTAACAGGGGGTCTTGAACCTTATGTTTATTCTTGGAGTACAGGACAGAGCACTTCTTCGATTTTTGTAAGCCCACCGAGTACACAAGTATTTTCTGTTTCTGTTACGGATGCTTGTCTGAATTCTACAGACGATGATGATGCAGAAATTTTTGTGGCCGACATTCCACCTCTTGAAATTATACCCTTTGATGTGGTTTCGGTGTTGTGTCCTAATACTCCTCATTTTTTTACAGCAAACGCGATTGGAGGAACACCACCCTATACATTTTTTTGGCGATATAATAATGCTCCAATTGGAAATGGAGATACTATCACTTTAAGTCCATTACAAACAAGCACTTATACTTTAATTGTAAACGATATGTGTGGTTTACAAACCAGTTTAGATTTTGAATTTATTGTGGAAACACCAATGTTAATTCCCTCTATTACAACACCTTCACCAATATGTCCTTATGATACAACCTCAATTACCGCTTCAGCAACTCTAGGGCTTGGTGAATACTCATATTTTTGGCCTCATTCTGGTGATACAAGCCCCACAGTTGTCGTTGCTCCACCTTATACTACAACTTTTATAGTTGAAATTTCTGATGAATGCCAAAGTTATTTTGTTCCTATCGGAAGCACGGTAACTGTTTTTAAACCTCTTGCAGATTTTAGTTATAATACAGCGTCTTTAGATATTAATCAAAACATTCATTTTTTTGACAATTCTAACAATGCAATATCTTATTTTTGGAATTTTGATAACGGAATAAGTTCGGAAGAAAAAAATCCTATTATTCAATTTAATGAAGTAGGCACTTATAATGTCACTTTAATAATTGAGGACGAGTTAGGTTGTAAAGACACCGTCACAAAACCTATTAATGTTGGTTATTTAATGTATTTTCCCAATACCTTTACACCAGATGGAAACAGATTTAACAATGAGTTTTTTGGATATTTAACTAATATTGATGTAAGAGAATTTGAACTTTTTAATCGTTGGGGTGAATTAATTTTTCATGTTGAAAATCAAAATCGTTTTTCTTGGGATGGCAATTTTAATGAAAAACCCTGTCCAGATGGAACCTATACATATAGAATTCGTTATGTTATTCCTTCACTTGAAGAAAAAGTATTTGTTGGTCATGTCAATTTGCTGAGGTAATAATCGAACTCAGGTTAATAAATAGTATTTCAAATCTTCTTTATTGCTCTTTTCGATTTATTTATACTATAAATTAGTTCATCCATTTTTTTATTATTCTTTACCAAACCTTCTTTAATAGTTGCTTCCAAAACAAACCCATTTTTTTCTAATGCTTTAATAGAAGCTGTATTATGAGGAAAAGGTCTAGCAAAAACCCGATCGATAGGTAAAATTTCAAAAACATAATCGAGCATATAAGCAATTGCTTTGGTAATAATCCCCTTACCCCAAAATGCTTCTCCAATCCAATAACCAAGTTCAGCATTTAATCTGTTTATATCTTCTAATGGGTAAACGCCTATACTTCCAGCCAGAGTTTCATTATAAAAAATTGCAAAACGAGTACAAGGAACAATGATAGATGCTTTTTTAATAAAATCTTTTGCATCTTTTTCTGTATAGGGTTGAGGAAATTTGTCGGTCAAATTTTTTGCAATTGATGGATTGTTTGCTAAGTCTGCAAGAGTAGAGAAATCGCTTTTTCTCCAAGGTCTAAGAGTTATTTTATGTTCCATTTTGAATACTAACAGAAATAAAATTATTTTTTACTTTGAAGCTTAATCATCTCATCAAAACTCAAATCAATGTGTTTTAATCTAAATTCGACCATTTCCTTTGTTTCTTTATCAATGGAAGGATATTGAGTGATAAGTTTTTGATAATAATATTGTGTCTTTTTTCTATCGTTTAAAATGGCATCACAAATTGAACCGGCATTAACTAACAATGTTGGATTGTCTTTATAATTAGGATAATGTTTAAGTAAAGTGTCCGTATATTTAAGTGCCAAAGCGTATTTTTTTTGTTGTGTATAAAGTTGTTGTGCTTTATCTAAACAAACTGGAGCAAAACTATCATTTGGATATTTCCTATAAAAAAGAAGATAATTTTGAGTAGCATTTATAAAATGATTTGGATGTATCTGCTCAATTTTGTTCTCCATCAACAATTTATAATAATGTTGCAAAGTGTCGTCGGTACTTTTTATGTCTGTTTTTATAGAAGATGGCGTGATTATTTTTACTTTCTTTTTGTCCAATTTATTATCATTATTACATGAAAATAATAAGAGTAGTCCTGTGAAGGTTAAGCAGTTGAGAACAAATTGATTTTTCATTATTTCTTTTTTAATATAGGAAATTTCATCTTATAATCTACTTTAATATCACCTTTTGAAATAGACAACAATTTTTTCGATAATAATTTTCTTTTTAAACCAGATAAATAGTCTGTAAATAACACACCATTTAAATGATCATATTCATGTTGAATAATTCGAGCTGAATAGCCGTCAAATTCTTCTTCACACAAGGCAAACTCCTCATTGTAATATCTAATAAGGATTTTTTCTTTTCTTAAAACTTCCTCTCTAATTTTAGGAATACTTAAACAACCCTCAGCAAAAGACCATTCCTCACCCTCTTCTTTTAGAATTTCAGGATTAATAAAAACTTTTTTAAAATTTTCCATTCCAATTGCTTTTGGGTCAATTACTTCACCTTCTTCTACTTCTGCAAACGGCGAACCATCGGTTATAAACAATCGAATAGATAATCCTATTTGAGGTGCAGCTAATCCTACTCCAGAGGCATTATACATCGTTTCATACATGTTATTGATTAATTCCTTTATTTTTGGATAGGACGCTTCAATTTTTTCTGCCTTTTTTTTTAAAATAGGATCACCAAAAGCTATGATTGGTAAAATCATGTTAAAATTTTTATGCAAAATTAATAACAATAGTGAAAGTTGTGACAAAAAAATAAACCTCTATAAAAGAGGTTTAAAAATTGTTAAATAAACTAGATTTTTTCAAATCTAATATTTTTCATAGTCTAATGTCAAATGCAAAACTTCTAAATCTATAAAATAAAGGTAGTATTGTTTTAAATTCAATTTAAAGTAAATGAATAAAACTCATAATTCAATGTTCAAAACTGTAATTTCAATTAACATTTTTATTTTAAATTAAACAATTCTGCCAGTTACTGTATAATCTATCGTTTCTTCTAATGAAAGGAATTCTTTTCCATAAATGGATTTTAACTTTTCTGAAGAATAAATAGTTTTTTCGTATGATGAATGTGCAGTTTCTTTAGTAATGTTTGGTTTTTCCCCAAATAACACTTTTAAATAAGCAATTTTCCATGCCAATTCAATCATCCATCTGCTGGCTTTCCATCTTGGTTCTTTTTTGTTTAATTTTTTTGCTATAAGTGAAAACAGTTCTTTAAAAGACACATTATTACCTGTACATAAATAACGTTCACTTTTAAAATCATTTTCCATTAAAAAAATCATAGCGTCAACTACATCTTTTACTGAGACAAAAGCATTTTCTCCTTCTGTATAAAAGGACAATCCTTTTTCTATTTGTCTAAAAATACTCAATGAACTTTCCTCCCACGAACCAGGTCCAAAAATAATACTTGGGTTAATTATTACTGCATTTAAACCCTCTTCTATAGATCTCCATACTTCTTTTTCAGCTGTGTATTTAGAAATTCCATATCCACTTACGTTTTTACTGTTTTCCCATTTATTTTTCTCTGCTACATAAGAAACAGTATGATTTAAAACTTTACCAACTGCAGAAGTAGAGGAAACATGAAGCAATTTTTTTACATTAAATTTTAAACAAGCATTTACAATATTAGAAGTTCCTTGAGCATTAACCTTCATTAAAGCTGAAAAATCTCTTTTATGAAAAGAAACTAAAGCCGCACAATGATAGACATAATCGACTTTTTTTATCGTTTTTTCGACATTATATATGTCTAAAACATCTAGTTTTTCCCAATTTAACTTGTTAAAATAATGTTCCCATTCTTCTTCAAATCGCCATTTGAATAGTTTTTTTACTTTGTCAATTTTAGCTTCACTATGATAAGTTGCTAATATGTTGTTGTTTGTTAAAACTAATTCTAAACATAAATTACTTCCAAGCAAACCAGTAGCACCTGTTACTAATATCATTTTAGCTAAAATTTAAGATGTTAAAGTTACTATTCAAAATGAAACAATGCGACTTATTAACAAAAATTATCTTCAAAAAGCACTAGAAACACTAAAAAAATCTAAGTTTTTAACATTCATTGATTATTTACGTGCTACAAATGAACAAATCAATGTTTATAAAAAACAAATAATTTGTGTAAACAAAATTTCCGCCGTTACTTTGTAATATGAAAAGATTATTATTCATAGGACTCGCTCTAATAACATTAGGAATCCAATCTTGTCAATCTGAATATTCAGAAAGAATGAAAAAAGCGATTGAGTTGAAAAAGAAACATAATGAATTAAGAAACATTCTTAATCAGTCTGACAATCAGTCTATTAAAGCATTAATGGTGGATATTGAAAAAGAAATTAATTATCAAGCTATTGTTTCTGGAAATGAAAATTTATTTCTGAAAGAATTGTGGAAAAAATAAAAGATAAATTTTTTTAGATTATTTGCTGTTTTTTCTTAAATTATCTTGGATTCTTTTAGTTATGACTTGAAATAGTAAATGTTGTTCCTTAGAATTTAATTTTCTACCAAAACGAACTACTTTTCCTAAATAATCAAATTCAAAACGTTCGCCACCTCCTATCCAAGGAGAGGACTCCCAAACAGATTGTAAAGAATTTTCTTTTATATCAACTCCCCTTAGTTTGTTAATGTTTTGTAATAAATAGGATTGTGCTTTACCATAATTAAAATAACTTTTTTTAATAGAAAAAGCACTTTCGTTAATTTTAAATCTTTCTTGTCCCCACATAATCCATAAAAACTGTTTGCCTACTCGATAAGCATAATAACTCCAGAAAGATAAAAATACGAATAATATTATCTGTTCTTTATTAGTCAAAGTTTGTGAAAAAACAAAATAAAAAACGACAATCCCTATTGTTATCCACATAGATATCCATGCACCATAAACAGCTTTAATCCAGGGAGATAAATTAGGTCTTATGACAATGGTTGTTTTATATTCATCATCAAGAAAGCTAATCCTCTCACCAATCCACTTAATCTCATTTTTTTTTGCCATTGTTTATTCGTCAAAAGAAATGACAACGTTTTCACTAATTGGATGTGCTTGGCATGTTAAAATATATCCTTCTTCCGTTTCTTCTGGCTCTAAAGAGTAGTTTAAGTCCATTTTTACTTTTCCTTCAATTACTTTGGCTTTACAAGTACAGCAGACACCTCCTTTACAAGAATAGGGCAAGTCAGCACCAGCATTTATCCCTGCTTCTAAAATAGTATCGGCATCTGAATCCAATTCAATATCATAAGAATAGCCATCTTGTATGATTTTTACTTTTGAATGGATTTTTTTAATTTCTTGTGGGATTTGTTTGTTTTGTTTTTTTACACCAAACAATTCAAAATGTATAGCTTTTTCATCAACTCCCCATTCTAACATACAATCTTTGATGTCATGTACCATTTCTTCGGAACCACAAACAAAAACTTCTATATTGTCTTTTTTGTCAAAGGAAATAAGTTTTTTACAAATCTCTTTGCACTTGTTTTTGTCAATTCGACCGTTTTGTAAACTATTCCCTAAATCTTCTTTCGAAAAAAAATGTTGTAATGAAAAACGAGTTAGGTACAAATTTTTTAACCCTTCTAATTCTTCTTTAAAAATAACTGATGAGGAATGTTGATTTCCATAAAACAAGGAAACGGTACTGTTTGTTTCTGTCTTTAAAATGTTTTTTAAAATGGAGATAATAGGTGTAATCCCACTACCCGCTGCGAATAATAAATAATTTTTAGGATTGTTTTGTGTGTTGTGTTTAAAATTTCCATTAGGAGTTGAAACTTCAAGCACATCACCAATTTTTAATTTTTCATTTGCATAAGTTGAAAAAAGACCATTTTGAATTTTTTTTACTGTAACCTTCCACTTTTCTTCAAATGGTGCAGTACATAAAGAATAAGACCTTCTAATCTCATTTCCATTGATTTCCGACTTAAAAGTAAGGTATTGTCCTGAAGTAAATTGAAATTTATCTTTTAAATCATTGGGTATTTCAAATTGAACAGAAACACTGTCTTCGGTTTCCCTAACAATTTGATTTATTTTTAAAGTATGAAATTCTTTTGACATTTTTGTTATTGTTTTTGCAAAGCTAAGGATTTTTGTTTTTATATTAATTAATTTTATATACCTTTGTTATTAAAATTTTAACTATGAAAAAGATATTTATACTATTTGTTTTTAGTTTATCATTCTTAAGTTTTTCACAAACTTGGTTGCCATCCTTAGGTCAAGGAGTAGATGACAATCCAATCGTTTATGTTTCAGATGTTGAAGAGTACGAAGGCGATATAATTGTTGCAGGTGAATTTTCTAGTGTTTCAGGGCTCGCTGCTGCATTTGTAGCAAAATGGAATGGAACATCATGGGAAACAATGGGAACAGGTCTGCCTGCTGTTCCAAAATGCTTAGCTATTTATAATAATGAATTATATGCTGGTCTAGATAATATAGGTTCAAACACCCTTCAAAAATGGAATGGTAACCAATGGGAAGGAGTTGGACCATTTACGGATCCAATCTTAACTTTATATGTTGATCCAAGTGACAATACTTTTTACGCTGGTGGTTTATTTACAAGTCCTGGAATATATATTGCTAAGTTAAATGGAACTACATGGCAAGGTTTAGGGAATTTAACTGCTGGCACAAGCTCTTTTCCAGGGGTATATGCTGTAAAAAAATTCAATAATGAATTATATTGTGCTGGCACTTTTGAAGGTGGTGGTATGAGAAAATATGTTGCAAAATGGAACAATACTAACAACGACTGGGAAGCTCTATCTTCTTATCAACCCAATCAAGCCGCTTATGCTTTAGAAGAATATAATGGATTTTTATATATTGGTGGTGCTTTTAGTAGAGTTGGTGCTTTTTCAGACAATCTTCCTTTTGCTTCTGTTGCAAAATGGAGTGGAAGTGATTGGGTTGCAATGGCAAGTGATAATGCTGGTCCAAATTCTGCTTTTGGAGGAGTAAAAAGTTTAGCCGTTTACCAAAATCAATTGTATGCAACAGGTAGTTTCGCAACCCTTTTTGTTACGGATGAAACAGTCAACAATATTGCTCGTTGGAATGACTGTCGTTGGAAAGCACTAGGTGATGGTGTATCAACCATTGGAATTAATGCAGAAGGGCTTTGTTTAAATGTCATCAATAATAACCTTTATGTTGGTGGTCATTTTACTCAAGCAAGCGACATAACTGACACAAAAAGAATCGCTATTTACTCTGCAGTTGAAGAATGTCCTGATCCAATTTGTTTTGCAGCTTCACCAACAATTTCAATTACTTCAAATACAAGCTTTGGGTGTGTAGGGACTGAATTTATCTTCACTGCAAGTTTTGAAGATGAAGGTACAAGCCCTATATTTACATGGAAAGTTGATGGAACTGTAGTGGGAACAAACGCTTCGACCTATTCTTCAAGTACTTTAAGCGATGGACAGATTGTAACTTGTGATTTAACAAGTAATGACCCTTGCATGAGTAATCCTTCCGCTAATAGTAATAGTATAACAGTTTCAATAGTAAGTGAGGTTGTGCCTACAATATCTATTAGTTCGGATAATTCAACAATTTGTCCTGGAACTTTAGTAACTTTTACAACATCAACAACTTTTGGTGGAATCAACCCTACTTTTCAATGGATGATTGATGGAGTTAATGTAGGGACAAATTCAAATTCATATTCCACTTCAAGTTTAACAGATGGTCAAATTGTGACTTGTAGTATTATAAGCTCTGAATCTTGTGCAAATTTAACTCCAGTATTGAGTAACCCTATAACAATTGTTGTGAGCACTTCATTTGTTCCGACAATCTCAATTATATCTGATGTTCAAAGCATCTGCAACGGTCAAACCGTGAATTTTTCTTCAAGTATAACAGGAGGAGGATCAAACCCTTCCTATCAATGGTTAGTTAATGGTAACAATGTAGGCACAAACAATGAACTATTTACCTCTTCCAGTTTATCAAATGGGGATGTCGTGTCATGTGAATTAACGAGTAACGACGCTTGTGCCAATCCAAATTCGGTGAATAGTAATCAAATAGTTATTACAGTTACCTCTGTTGTTCCAACTGTTTCTATAACGGCTAGTCAAACAACTATTTGTGTGGGAGACAATGTTACTTTTGATGCTTCAATTCAAAATGGAGGTTCAAGCCCTTCTTATCAATGGCAAGTTGATGGAAGTAATGTTGGAAGCAATAGTGCTTCTTATAGTACAACTACACTTTTAGATGGTCAAAATGTTAGCTGTGTTTTAACAAGTAGCGATGCTTGTGCAAACCCTAGTACTGCAACTAGTAACAGCATTACTATAAATACATCTGGTGTTACACCAACTATTGAAATTACATCTTCACAAACAGTTATTTGTGAGGGTGATAATGTTGTTTTTAACGCTAGCACAACAAATGCTGGATCAAGCCCAACATATAATTGGACGGTTAATGGATTGCCGGTAGGACAAAACACTCCTTATTTTTCTAGTTCAACTTTATCCAATGGACAAGCCATCGTTTGTGAATTGGTAAGTAGTGAGAGTTGTTTAATGACAAATAATATTTTAAGTAATTCTATATCAATTCAAGTAAATTCAAGCAGTAATCCAATCGTTACAATCTCAGCGTCTGACACAGAAATTTGTGCTGGCGAATCAGTTTTATTTGATGCATCTGTTCAAAATGGTGGAATAAATCAAATTATTCAATGGTATGTTAATGGAGAGGTAGCTGGGACTAATAACACTCAATTTACTTACGCATTATTTAATAATGGGGATTATGTTTATTGCAATGTAAACAGTAATTCAGCTTGTTCTTCAGATCCAAGTGATTTAAGCAATATTATAGTGATGAATGTAATTACTGAAGCGGTAGTACAATCAAATTTAACTCAATTATTGTGCTTAACATCTGGAAACGCCTACCAATGGATTAATTGTAATACCAATGAAGAAATTTCAGGAGCTAACAATGAATTGTTTACACCAACTCAAACAGGTGAATACAAAGTGAAAGTTCAATTGGACAATTGTGATGTTTATTCTTCTTGTTATTCTATACAATATGTGACAACATATGAAATAATAGAGGATTTATCAAATCAAATAATGTATCCAAATCCTAGTAATTCAATTGTAAATTTAAACATCAACAAAGATATAAAATCAATTGTGTTATTGGACGTAAACGGAAAAACGTTACTTAAAAAAGAAGTAAATTATACCATAGAATCTTTAGATATTTCAAATTTTGAAAATGGAATTTATTTTGTTTATTTAATTAGTTCATCTTTTGAAGATAAATGTGTTAAATTGATGAAAAATTAACATTAACTCTTTTTAAAATAAAAGAATTTTTATTATAGTTTTTATAATAAAAGATTTTTTTTTGTTCATTTAAAAGTTATAAATATTCATTCAAATACAAGAAATACTCATTTAACGTTTTTCTTTAGTTAAAAAATTGTAAAATAGTATGTTAATATGCTTGTTAGTAAAAATTTAACAATTATATAATTAACACCCCTGTCCCTAAACTGTTAAAAAATTTAACTATGAAAAAAAATGTTATCTACACGTCTAACTTAATTAAGAAACTAAATTTTTTGTTTCTTGTTTTAAGTTTATCTTGTACTTTTTTCTTTTCACAAGATTTAGTAAAAAGTCATTATGGAAATAAAAATGTCCGATTGTTTGACAAGAACACTTACGACCTGTCTGAATTTAAAGAAAAACACAAATATCCAGTTGGACTTGATGTTCTTAATGTGATTGATGAAAAATATCATTCTCATCCTGATATTGGTTTTTCGGTTCATCCTAACAACAAAGAGGCGATTGAGTTGATTGACAAAAGAGATTTTTATCAATCAGCTTACATACTTCCTGATGGAAAATACATTTTTAGTTCTTCTAAAGACCCGCTGAACTATAAAGATCAAAACGGTGATTTTAGAGAAATTAGATATGAGTTAGAGTCTAATCCTCATGGGAAAAATTATCGTGCAGGAAATCAACCTATTCCAAAAGTAATTAATACAGAAGAAGGTAGTACACTATTTGAAACTCCAATTGGAAATATTAAAATTAATCAGAGAACAAAACTAAGATATTATAAAGGATTTGATGAGATTGGAAGTATTCATGTCTTAGATGTTTCTGATAATAGTATTGGTTCTAATGGTTTATTCATTAAAAATGCATTTCCTTCTGTCGATATGCAAACAATTTTAATGGAAAAAGGACATGTTAAAACAAATTATATATTAAACGACAAAAACATAATACCTCAAGATGCTGAATACATGGTTTTTGAAGACATTATAACACTTCCAAGAGGATTACATTTTGAATTTGATTCTGAAAAAGGCATAAACAATGGTATTCTTGAAGATTGGGAGGGCGAATTGGTTATTAGAGACGGCAATGGTGTTGATGTTTTTCATTACATGGCTCCTTTTATTTACGACGATCATTACACAAACGCTTTAGTTAATACTCCTTCTGCTACTTTTGGCAACCCATCAGAAGGCACAGAAGATCCTGGAGTAAATTCAGATTCATTTTCATGGTCTTCCTATAGAGTTGAAAAAATTGATGAATTTAATTATAAGGTTTCTGTTATAGTTAAAGTAGATTGGCTGTTATCTGATGAAAGATCTTACCCAATTGTAATTGACCCAACAACTTTTACTGGTACTACATTAAACATTGCAGGTCTTTGTGCTAGAAGGGTTTCTGGATCAATGCCTGATGATAATTTTCCTCCTTTGCCTATAGGTGCTGTTCCCGTTGGTTGTTATGGAACAACCACTGTCTTACCTGCCGGATATATGCTTCTTTCTGGTACGCCTTCAAACGTTCGTGCTGGATATAAAACTAGAGGTTGTGCAGCGAGTAGTACATGGATGAAATTTGTGGGTCCTTGTGGTAGATACCCAAGAGAAGCAGGATTTTATTATTTTTGCAATACTAACTTAACTAATGTGGATTGCGGGGCACCTGGAGCTGGATTTGACATAAATGGTGTCGCTTCTAGATGTTTATTTGATGGCGATGGTGAACCTTGTGTAACAGCAACTCCACCATTATGTGCTGATAGAACTATAACTTTTTACATTTGTTATCAAACACGTTGTTTTGCTCAGCCAGCGGGTACTTGTGCTCAAACATCAGCTGTAAATGGGACTAATTATGTTGAAGCTGGTATAACCAATTTTAGAGTAGATGTTACTGCAGAAAAAATATTAATAACCTTAGCGGGAGCACCTGCTTCGGGAGCAAATGTTTGTCCTAATACAACCGTACCTTTAACCCTTACTACAAGGTATGGTGTTCCAAACGGATTATCAACTGCAAACTGTACCGATCAAATGGGGGGGACTTATTCATGGACAGCTTCATGTACTGGAGGAGCTTTGTCAGCAACATCAGGTACAACCTCTACAACAGGAACATTTTCTCCTGCTGTAACATGGAATTCTGGTGTAGTTCCAGGAACATATACCATAACCGTTCAAGTATGTAACACTGCATGTCCAGCTCCAGCTGGGACAATGTGTGATTCTAAAGTATTAACCTATACAGTTGGTAATTCTATTCCGCCTGTTGTATCAGACATTGATGTATGTAATGGATTAGCAGCAGTTCCTCAAGTAAGCAATTTTCAAGCAGGATATACTTACACTTGGTATAGTGATGCAGCAGGAACAGTTTTGAAAAGCACAGACAATACAGACCCTATTACTGCTAGTTACGCAGCCGTTAATGGAACAACTCAAACATATTCAGTTAAAGTTACCGCCCCATGTGTTAGTACTTTAACTACTTTTACCATCACTTGGGGACCTTTAACAGATCCAGTAGTTACAGATGACTCAAAATGTCCTGGTCAATTGGCTACATTAATGGCAGATTGTGGTCCAACTTGTAGATGGTACACCGCTTCTTCTGGCGGGGCTGCTATTGCAACAGGAGGCACTTACTCAGAAACAGTAACGGGACCTATAACCTATTATGTAGAAAACTATGTTGCTGCAGGCTGTATCTCTACTAGAGTTCCAGTTACAATAAGCACTGATGCTTTGAATGTTACCACCACAGCTTCAGTATATAATCCTATTTGTCCTACAAACACAGCAAACTTTAGTGCTTCTGTTACAGGCAATACGGATGTTGCAAGTGTTCCTGTTACAAATGCAGGTAGTGAAACTATAAATGACAATGTGTTGTTGCCTTGTACTGGACCAGATTGTACCGCAGCCAATTCAGGGGCTTTAACCGTTTCAACTCCAGCGGGAGTAAATAACCCATTGATTAACACATCGATACAAAAAGTATGTTTTACTATTAGTGGTAATGGTGCTTGGTGTGGTGCTCAACTTAAGTTTTTATTAACCTCACCAGCTGGTACAACTTTCACTCTATTTAGTGGTAGAGCAAAATGCAGTAAAGCAGATAATGGTGGCACAGGGACATCTGACTATTGTTTTGATGATATTTCTAGTGGTACTTACCCCAATCCAGCAGGTCCCAGTTATATGGCTGTGAGCGGCACTTATGTCGCTGATGGGGGGGGGTTATCAAATGCTTTTGTAGGAGAGGCGGCTGCTTTGGGTAGTACTTGGACTCTATATGTTGTTGACCAGTTAATTTTAGGTTGTGGTTCTGGTACAGCTAGCATATCAAATTTCACTATAACTTTTGGGGTCAGTCAACCTCCAACCTATGCTTGGAGTGGTGGTCCTGTTGGTGGTAGTTTGTCTGCAACCAATATCTCCAACCCAGTGTTTACACCTCCAACTACAGGAGGAGCGTTTAATTCGAATTACACCGTTACCGTAACGGATGCCACTGGCTGTACTGGTTCGGCGGGCATTAATGTCGTCTGCCCAATAAATTTACCTATAGAACTGCTTAGCTTTTATGGTGATGTGGGAGATAGGTACAATTATTTGTATTGGAAAACTGCCTCTGAGACCAATTCTGACTATGTTAATTTAGAACGGGCAAGTGATGCAGCAAACTTTGTGTCTATTGCGTCTTTTGATGCTGCCGGAAATTCTATTCAATTAAAAGAATATGATTATGTCGATAAAAACAGATTAGAAGGGAAAAACTATTATAGATTAAAAATGGTTGATTTAAACGGTGACTTTAAAACATCTGATATCATTTTATTAGAAAATAAAGTTTCTGAAATCGACTTAAAAGCACTTCCAAATCCTGCAAATTCTTATATAGATATTGTTTATAATGTTAGTAATAATACAGAATCTACTATAAAGATATATGATTCTAAAGGTAAATTAATTGAAAATATATCAAAAAATAGCAAAAAAGGTGTTAACACTTTAACTTTAGATCTTAAAAATTATTCTGATGGGATTTATAACATTGTTCTAAATCAAAATGGAATAAGTTCTACTAGTAGGTTTGTTAAACAATAAGGAATAAAAAATTTAAAAAAACCTCAGAGTATCTGAGGTTTTTTATTTTTACATTATTTTTATTTATGAAAAATAACAATTTGAATTTAGTTTTCTTGATCGCTTTTATTGAAGGCGCTTCATTAATGGGTGTAGAAATAATATCTGCAAAAATAATTTCTCCTTTTTTTGGCAATTCACTCTTAGTTTGGTCAAGTGTGTTTACAATGACTATTGGAGGTTTAACTTTAGGTTATTTTATAGGGGGCAAACTTTCTAAAAAATTTCCACCTATTAGAAGTGTGATTCTATTTTTTATTTTTGCATGTATATGGTTGTATATTCTACCCAATATTTCGATTCTATTTTTTGAATCTTTCAAAAGTTTTTCTGTTAAAAGTGGTGTTCTTTTATTTTCTTTAATTCTTATTTTACCAATTGTAATTTGTTTTGGAGCAATTTCACCTATTCTTATACGATATTCAACAAGTTCTATAAAAAATGTTGGTAAAGCAAGTAGTAATATTTATACCATCTCAACTTTAGGTGGAGTAATTCTAACTTTTTTAATAGGGTTATATTTTATACCCAATTTTGGAATAATAAATTCAATCTCAATTATTTGTGTTTTAATCCTTTTGGGGTGTGGACTTTGTGTAATACTTCTTTTAAGCAATAACAAAATTGCTACTAATGAAGGTGGTATTAAAAGTGATAAAAAATCAATAATCGAATCAACTGAAAAATTAAAATCCAAAAATTGGCTTTATTTTATAGCATTTATCGAAGGAGCTATTGTCATTGCCGTAGAAATACTTGGTTCAAAAATGATTCAACCTTTTATTGGAAATTCTTTATTTATTTGGACCGTTGTAATTGGAACAACTATAATTTTTTTAACAATTGGCTATTATTTAGGAGGCATTTATTCTAAAAAAGAAAATTTAATTCCAAAACTAGCTATTGTATTATCTTTAGCTACCTTCTTTATTATTTTAATGCCTATACTTACTTTTAAATTGTTTGATGTTTTTTTAAATGATTCAATTTTATTAAATGGGATTTTAATGACTTCTCTATTAATTGGTCCGGCATTAATTTGTTTAGGAATAACATCACCAATTATTATCCAACTTTTAACAAAAGAGGTTGAATCCTCAGGCGAAATTGCAGGAAAAGTATATGCTATTTCATCTTTTGGTGGTATTTTAATGACTTTAATATTAGGATTTTTTCTTCTTGAATTTTGGGGAATAGTAAAAAGTATTATGCTTTTTTCTATACTGTTATCAATAATTTCACTTTTTATTTTTCGAAACTCTTTACAATACATTATTTTTGTATCAGCAATATTCTTAGAATTAGTTGTTTATTCCTTACATCATAATTTAGTTTGGGAGAAAAGAAATTTTAAACTTCAATATATGTCTGAAGGTTTAATGGGTCAGCTAAAAATTTATGATGAATACTTTCCGTTAGAACAATTAGAATATAGGTTTTTATTAATTAACGGAATACATCAAACTATTATTGTAAATAATAATGTGAATGTTTCCACTTGGAATTATGTTCATCGAATATCAAGAATTTGTTCAAAAAAAAGAGGTGGTAATGCGCTTTTGTTAGGATTGGGAGGTGGAAGTATTGCTTCTGAATTAAACAAACTAAAAATTAAATCAGATTTAGTTGATATTGATAAAAGAATGTTTGAAATCAGCAAAGATTATTTTTATTTTAACGACAGTATTTCAAAGTTTTACTATGATGATGCTAGACATTTTGTTAACATCAATCAGAAAAAATATGATTTAGTAATTTTAGATGTTGCAAATGGTGAAAATCAACCCTCCAACTTATTTACTATTGAAGGATTTGGTAAAATAAAAAAATTACTAAAAAGGGATGGTTTAATTATTTTAAATTTTCAAGAGTTTCAAAAAGGTTACAAAATTTCTGCACATCATTCAATATGTAATACATTGTTAGAATTAGGATTTACTATACAATACCATAAATCTGAAGATAAATTAGCTGATATAATTACAGTAGCATCAATGATGAAACAAGATTTAAAAAATATATCAATTAGTCAATTAAGCTCTTCTTATCCATATCTAGGTATTGTTCAAGAATTAATACAAGAACCATTTGTTGAAGTCAATAAACCATTTATGGATGGCGTTGTATTAATTGATGACAAACCGATGTTAGACATTTTAAACGCAAAAACTATTCTAGAATGGAGGTTAAAAGCTATTAAAAATGTTACTAAACAGCAAATTGAAAACGACCATCCTATTTATCATTAATGATTGCGTTTTATTATTTTAATTTCTTCGTTTTTACTTTTTTTATTGATTATAACGAAATAAGTACCTTCTGAAAGACTTTTGGTCTCCAACTCTACATGATGCACACCAGCTTTCAACTCTTTACTAAATAATTCTTTAATTGTTTTTCCGTAAGAGTCATTTAGAATAATTTGAACTTTTTCATTTAAACAAGAAAATTTTAAATGAGCTGTATTTACACATGGATTAGGATAGACTATTGCAGCTAACGATTTCTTTTTAATTTCCTCATTGATGCCAGCTGAACACCCTTGTAATACTGTATAAAAATTTACAGGATAATCAAACAATGACTGAACTGCATTTTCATCTACACCAAACCAATCTTTAATTACAGAGGCGTACACATCTCTAAAATCAATTTGCATATTTAAACCTGCTTGATTTTGAATTTGGTCTGAAATTACTGGATTTGGTCCAATTATCTGTGAACTAATACATGTTCCAAATAAAAACAAAGGAGCTGCATCACCATGATCTGTCCCAAAACTTGCATTAGAAGCTATCTGACGCCCAAATTCTGAAAAAGTCATTCCAACTACTCTGTGCTCTAATCCTTGAAGTTTAATGTCGTCTTGGAATGATTTAACTGCGTCTGATAATGTTTTCAGCAACTTGGCATGATTCCCAACGGTTGTATCGCTAGAATCAACTTGTTCAGCGTGAGTGTCAAATCCGTTAATATTTACTACATAAATCTTTGTTTTTAAACCACCTGAAATCATTTTAGCAATATAACTCATGTGAACAGAGAGAGGATTGTTCATATCATACAAAGAAGAGGTAGAATTGCCTTGGTCGGCTGCTTGTTTGACACGAGTTCCATAAGCGTTAGTTTGTGCAATTATCGTGGATAAATATTCCATGTGACTACCATAATATGTTCCATCGTTTAACGCTGTGCCATTACCAACATTGATGTCATCATGTGGATTAGGAACTGTATGTGAAAAATTTGACATCACACCTTGACAAGTAGTGGACACTTCGTAACCCATACTAATAGCAAAAGGGTCTGGATTTTCCTCATTTGGATAATTTTCAGGATAACCAGGATAAACAGAGTCTAAATATCTTCCCATCCAGCCCGTAGAAATTTCTTGATTTGTACTTCCGTACGACCAAATATCTAATGACCTAAAATGAGATCTGTTTTGTTCAGGATAACCAACGTTTTGAATAACTGACACTTTGCCGTCGTTAAACATTGAAGCAACACCTGTCATTGAAGGGTGTAAGCCATTCGTGTCAGTTATTGGAATTATAAATCCCTGTGGGATAAGTACGTTTGGTCTTTGAATCATAAGATTATCGTACTGGTCTAAAGGAATTAATGTGTTTAAGCCATCATTACCACCATTTAGACGAATTAATATCAACACTCTATCTTCTGCAGACCTAGAATAATCAAATAATTTATTTTGAACCGCTTCCCATTTTAAATTATTAAACATAAAAGGGATAGTAATAGAGGAAAATGATACGTTTTTGACAAAAGTTCTTCTTTTCATAATTAGATAGTTTGAAATTCTGGTTGTTTAAATAGTTGATCTAACACCAATGCAATACGTTGTTTAATTGGGTCAGAAAAAGTAGGATTATTTGGGTCAGCTAAATATTCATTGTATTGTAATGTCCATTCAAAATCAGGAAGTCCATTGAGTAAAAGAGTTTTCAAAACGATTTTTTTAGTTTCATCTAATCCTTTAGGACAAAATAAAAGTGCCATGTCTTCTATGATTTGAGTAGCATCTGAAGGGTTTGAAAGTTGATTTAAGAAAGTTAAATGATTGACTTGAAATTGATTTCCATTTACATTAATACCACCCCAAAGGGTTACATAACTTACAAAATCAAATCTTAACTTTATATAACTTGAATTAGCCCATAGTTTACTAAAAGTGGGTTCTTGATAATATGCAGTCCAACCACCAACACTAGGAGGGGCTAAATAATTCATTCCTAGAGCCATATTTAACCAATAACATTGTAAATAAATGGTGCTATTTGTTTCTAAATCATAATTAAAATCGGATAATGTAGAATTGAAAACGGAATAAATAAATTCAATAGGATTTTTAATAATTGAACCCCTTACGCTTATATCATAAAAATGTTCACTTTTTAATAGCTGATCTAAAACGGGTAAAATCTCATAATTATTGCTAAATAAAGTATCTGCCATTTCTGCAATTACGGTTGATTCAACGATATCTGTTAATTCATAATTCACTAACCAACGATATATTTTTCTACAAATAAATTTAGCCGTTTCCAATTGTTCAAAAACTACGTCAATATAATTTGAATATTCATTTTCATTAGCGTTAGGTATGCTGGCATTTCCAAATTTTGTGCTTAATGTTTTATCTGTTGTGTCGTGTAGTTCGGGCATAAAAACAGACGAGGTGTTCGAAACACTTGTACTTAAAAAATCTTGTACAACCCAACCCGTTAATATTTTTGCACCTTGTGCGATATCGTGTTCAGTGTAATTTGTATAATCACCTTCTCCAATTTGTGGACCCTTTCCAATAGTAAATAACTCTAACAATTCTCTTGAAAAATTTTCGTTTGGACTGTATTTATTATTTAAAGTACCGTTAAGAAAAACCAACATACATGGATTTATAGTCATTTCCTTTGCAAATTGTTTAAAATTTCCAAGTGCAAACGTTTGAATTAAACGAAAATAATCGAATGTTGCACGGGCATCAGAAGTAGCTTCATTTGCAAAGTGATTATGCCAAAACAAACACATTTTTTCATGAATAGAAAACGATTGGTGATGAATTCTATTCATTGTCCATGCAGCCAAAGATTCGTTTCTAGCGTTTTGTGTATTAGTTTGAGCTGTTCCAGATGAAGGATAAACACTATTTACCCAACTTGTGCCAAATGGAGCAACACTTTCATTACTTGAAAAAGTAATAGGATCGGAAAAAGAGGGTGTTGACAATAGGGAGTTTACAGTAGAATCAAGTCCGTTTGAAACCGCTAAACTCACTTGAGAAAATGATGGGCCAAACAAACACCTTCTCAACAAATGACCTGCTTCAGAAAAGGTCCAAGGTCCAGTATAAGGGTTCATACTAAGGTTAATTGGTAAAACGATTTTTTCTTTTGTTTCCATAGTTGGATTTTTTTATAAAGATACAAATAAAAATAATTAACACAACATTATTCAAAAAAATTTAATATAAGAATAAATTATGAATATATTTGAAATACGTTTGTAGAACCAATGCAAAGAGAAAAAGTTATTGAGTTATTAAGAAAGTATTTACCAGATGGTTATGAAGATATGATTTGTAATTGGTTGTTTGAACATCCTATACATTTCAAAATTGTTAATCCAAGAAGCACAAAATTAGGTGATTTTCGACCTGGTTTAAACGGAAAAAAATCTCAAATCACCGTTAATGGTAATTTAAATAAATATTCCTTTTTAATTACTACGGTACATGAATTTGCACATTATTTTGTTTTTAGAAATCACGGTTTAAAAATTCAACCACATGGATCTGAATGGAAAAATGAATATCGAAGTTTAATTTTACAGCTTATAAACAAAAAAAAATTACCAAAAGACATTGAAATTGCACTAATGAACTCTTTAATTAACACAAAAGCTTCTTCTTGTTCTGACATTCAATTAAATCGTGCATTAAAAAATTATAATTTAACAAAAAACAAAGCCATTTTGTTAGAAGAAATCGCTTTCGGAACATCTTTTTGGTTGTCAGGCAAATTAATGATAAAAGGTCAATTAAGAAGAAAAAGGTATCTTTGTGACGAAATTAACACAAATAAAAAATATTTAGTTCATCAATTAGCAGAAATAAAACCTCATGAAAAAAAATAATTACGGATTAATTATGGCGGGAGGAATAGGAAGTAGATTTTGGCCTCTTTCTACCAGCGAAAAACCAAAACAGTTTTTAGATATTCTTGGATTAGGCAAAAGTTTATTACAAATGACTTTTGATCGTTTGAGTGAAATAATACCCCCAGAAAACATTTATATTTTAACTAATTCCAATTATAAAGACTTAGTAAAAACACAATTACCTTCAATTGATTTAGAACAAATAATATTAGAACCACAAAGAAAAAACACAGCACCATGTATTGCTTATGCTTCAATGAAAATTTATTCAAAAAACAAAGATGCAAATTTGTTAATTGCTCCATCAGACCATTTAATAGTAAATGATCTGGCATTTAATAAAAATATTAATTTAGCATTTGAAAGAGCACTTTTAGGAGAAATTGTTACATTAGGAATAAAACCAAGCAGACCTGATACAGGTTATGGATACATAGAATTTGATCAAAAAGCCAGTTCACCTTATAGAAAAGTAATTCAATTTAGAGAAAAACCAAATTTAGAAGTTGCTGAAAGTTTTGTACAGTCTGGCAATTTTTATTGGAATGCAGGAATATTTATTTGGAAAGCTCAAACTATAATTGATGCTTTAAAATTATATTCACCAAAATTATATTCATTGTTTGCTTCAATTCATTATCAAAGTCCGAATGAAAAACAGGAAATGGAAAATTGTTTTGATCAATGTCAAGATATTTCAATTGATTATGCAGTAATGGAACAAGCAAAAAATGTGAGCATAATTTTAGCTGACTTTGATTGGTCTGATTTAGGAACTTGGGGTAGTGTTGCAGAGCATATTGTTGGTGACAATCAAAATAATGCAACTATTTCTGGAAATGTTTTTTCATTTAATTCTTCTGGAAATTTAGTATTATTACCTAAAACCAAAACAGCCATCGTTGAAGGTTTAAACGATTATATTATAGTTGATTCTGAGGATAAATTATTGATTTTAACCAAAAAAAACGAACAAGAATTGAAAAAATATCTTGAAAAACTCAATACCAAAAACTAATTTTTTAATTTAAATAATTGATGTTACATATTCCTACAAAAGAGCAAAAAAGATTAATTTTTACCGGTTTACTTTTTATTTTTTTAGGAATATTATTGGGGGCTTTTGGTGCCCATGTTTTAAAAGAATACCTCTCTGCAGAAAAATTTAATTCATTTGAAACAGGAGTAAGGTATCAAATTTATCACGGTTTAGGCTTGCTGATTGTAGTATGTTTCAACGTAATGTTTAGTTTGAAAACCAAGTGGGTGTCTATATTCATGACTTTAGGAGTATTTTGTTTTTCTTTTTCTATTTATATTCTTAGTTTAAAAGATTTGTTTTCATTTCCAATCCCAAAAATTTTTGCTCTTTTTACTCCGATAGGTGGACTTTTTTTACTTTTTGCATGGTTATTGTTTTTTATAGAGGTTTTAAAAATTAAAAATAAAAATTAATTCAACTTTAAATATCACTGTTCTTGGATCTGGCACTTCACAAGGTGTCCCAGTAATTGCTTGTAATTGTTCTGTTTGCACCTCTTCAGATTTAAAAGACAAAAGACTACGTGCATCAATTTTGTTAAGTACAGATAATGGCTTTCAATACGTTATAGATAGTGGTCCTGATTTTAGACAACAAATGTTAACTCATCAAGTAAAGGAATTACATGGAATACTTTTTACTCATGAACACAAAGACCATATTGCAGGATTAGATGACGTAAGAGCGTTTAATCATAAAAAAAACAATGAACCAATGGACATTTTTTGTTCATCACAAGTAGAAAAAGCGATAAAAAGAGAATTTCATTATGTTTTTTCCAACGAAACATATCCAGGAATACCCAAATTAAATTTAATCAACATAAAAAACGAGTCTTTTTTTTTAAATAAAAACCTTTCTTGTTTGCCCATTTTAGTTTATCATTATCAAATGCCTGTTTTTGGGTTTAGAATTAAAGATTTTACCTATATAACTGATGCAAAGACTATTGATAAAAAAGAATATGAAAAAATTAATGGTTCAAAAGTGTTAATTATTAATTGTTTGCATGAAAAAGCACATATTTCACATTTTAATTTAGAAGAAGTCTTAGAGTTTATTAAAAAAATTGAAGTAGAAATTGTTTATTTAACACACATCTCGCATTATTTTGGAAAACATCAAGATATAATTAAAAAATTACCAAAAAATGTTTTTCCGGCTTATGATGGATTACAATTTTCTGTTTAAATGGGTCATATTAATCCATATTTTATATTTCCTGAAACTAGTGAAGACTTGCTTCTACTAAAAAAACAGTTGTTCAAAGATTTTTCTCCTTTTATCAGTTGTTTTCCTGAAAATTTTTTAACTTTTGATTACAATTCGTTGGAAATAGTTGAATTTACACAAAAAAGTATAGAATTTGTTTTATCAAACAATCAACAAAGTTTGATGCAAGTATTAAACAGAGTTGATATTGAGGATAAAGTATTGAAAAAAATATTTTTAAACGTAGATTTTATTGAAAGTTTAAAATGGGAAATCCTTAAAAAAGAATGTCAAAAAATCATTTGGAGAAAAAAGTTTAAGTGAAAATTTAAATTTTTACAACAAATCCAATGAACTTGAGTTAAAAAGAGCTTGTCAAAATCAAATCACGACATTCACAATTCTACCTACTACAACAATTATTTTTTTTGGTGTTTTTCCTTCTAAATATTTCGCTGTATTGGCATGGGCTAAAACTTGAGCTTCTATTTCTTTGCTGTCCATTCCAACAGGAAACTCAATATTAAAACGAGCTTTACCATTAAAAGAAATGGGGTAATTGATGGTTTCAGAGATTAAATATTCTTTATTGAACTCAGGAAATTTAGCATTTGAAAGTGTCCCAGCAACATTACCTAATTTAACCCACAATTCTTCACAAATATGTGGAGCATAAGGCGAAAGTAATATCACTAACTCTTGTAAAATACTTTTATTATTACATTTTTGTTCAGTCAATTCGTTCACACAAATCATAAAGTTAGAAACGCCTGTATTAAATGAAAAACGATTTAAATCATCTGTTACTTTTTGTATGGTTTTGTGTAAAGTTTTTAAATTGTCTTTAGTTGGTTCTTCATTTGTTAACTGAGCCACATAATGTTCATCAAAGTTGAACAATCGCCATAATTTTCTTAAAAAATTTGAAACGCCATTAATACTTTTAGTGTCCCATGGTTTTGTTTGTTCTAAAGGTCCTAAAAACATTTCGTACATTCGCAAAGTATCCGCTCCAAATTTTGAAACTAATTCATCTGGTGTTTGCACATTGAACTTAGATTTAGACATTTTTTCAATTTCGTAACCACAAATGTAATCTCCATTGTCTTCACAAATAAACACAGCTTCTTTATATTCTGGACGAGAATTTTTAAAAGCTTCAATGTTTAGTTTGTCGTTGTCAACAAGATAAATATCAACGTGGATTGGAATTATTAATTTAACATTTAAATAAATACTATTTTTTTCAATTTCTGGATTTGTTTGATATATTTCATTTAATTGTTTTGTATTTTTAATAATAATTTTATTTTTAAATTCAATAATTTCATTATTAAACATTTGATTTTTTATATCAGTTTTAGATTTTGAGAGAAAAGTTGTTGGTAAATCCAAATATTTTTCAATTTCAAAAATTTGATTGACTAAAGTTGTTTTATAACTTACTTCCCAAAATACTTTATAAACAAAACTACTTCTTCCTAAAATCATTCCTTGATTAATCATTTTTTTGAAAGGTTCATCAAAGGAAATAAAGCCTTGGTCGTATAGGAATTTTGTCCAAAATCGAGCGTACAATAAATGTCCAGTTGCATGTTCAGCTCCACCTATATATAAATCTACATTTTTCCAATACTCAACTTTTTGTTTTGAGACAAATTCTTTTTCATTTTTTGCATCCATATAACGCAAAAAGTACCATGAACTTCCAGCCCAACCTGGCATTGTGGTTGTTTCGTATTCGAATTGTCCTTTATATTTCCATTCTTTTGCTCTTGCCAACGGTGGTTCTCCATCTTCTGTTGGTAAATATTTATCTACACTTGGAAGATTTAAGGGCAAATCGCACTCATCAATTGTATAAGGTTGTCCGTTTTTATAATAAATAGGAATTGGTTCTCCCCAATATCTTTGTCTTCCAAAAACGGCATCACGTAAACGATAATTTACTTTTCCTTGACCTTTCCCAATCTTTTCAATTTCTTCTATCGCTTTGATAATAGCTTCTTTAACCTCTAAACCATTTAAAAAATTGGAGTGAATAAGTTTTCCCTGTTTTTCTGTGTAAGCTTCTATTTCATAATCCCATTTTTGATTGGCTTGAACAACAATAGGAATTGGTAAATCAAAATGTTTGGCAAAGCGAAAATCCCTTTCGTCGTGAGCAGGAACCGCCATTACAGCACCAGAACCATAACCCGCTAAAACATAATCACCAATCCAAACTGGAATTTTTTCCATTGTAAAAGGGTGGTAAACATAACTGCCAGTAAATTCGCCAGTAATGGTTTTCACATCGGCTTGACGTTCACGTTCACTTCTGTTTTTTGAATAAGTAATGTATGCTTCAATTTTTTCTTTATTTTCAAGTGTGGTAAATTGTTTAACCAATTCGTGTTCAGGAGCTAAAGTAACATAACTCACGCCAAAAATTGTGTCTGGACGAGTGGTGAAAACTTCAATGAAAACAGCTTCATTTGATACAGAAGAAAATTTTATTGAACATCCTTTTGATTTTCCAATCCAGTTTCGTTGCATATCTTTGATAGAATCATTCCAATCCAAATTGTCTAAAGACGACAATAATCTTTCTGCATAGGCAGTAATACGCAAACTCCATTGTTGCATTTTTTTTCTTTCTACCGGGTGACCACCACGTTCAGAAACGCCACCAACAATTTCATCGTTTGCTAATACTGTACCTAAGGCGGGACACCAGTTTACCCAGGTATTATCCAAGTAGGCCAATCTGAAATTCATTAAAATATTACGTTTAATACTTTCGTCAAAGGAATTCCACTCTTCAGCTGTAAAAGCTTTTATGTCAACTTCGACTCCTCCAGTAAAAGGACTGTTGAAATTACCTTCAAATCCTTGTTTTTCAAAAAGTTTAATTAAAGTTTCAATTTTTTCTGCTTTATCCAATTTTGGATTATACCAAGAATGAAACAATTGAATAAAAATCCATTGTGTCCATTTATAATAGGAAGGGTCAGATGTACGAACTTCTCTAGACCAATCAAAAGAAAAGCCAATTTGGTCTAATTGATCACGGTAACGTAAAATATTTTCTTCAGTTGTTTTTTCAGGATGTTGACCTGTTTGAATAGCGTATTGTTCTGCTGGTAATCCAAAGGAATCATAGCCCATAGGGTGCAAAACATTAAACCCTTGTAATCGTTTAAAACGAGCAAAAATATCAGAAGCAATATACCCTAAAGGATGACCCACATGTAATCCAGCACCTGACGGGTAAGGAAACATATCTAAAACATAATATTTTGGTTTTTCAGAAAAATCTTCTGCTTTAAAAGTTTGATTTTCTGACCAAAATTTTCGCCATTTTTTTTCAATTTCTTGGAATTGATATTCCATAATGTTAAATAAGTCTAAAAGCACAAAAATACAAATTTAGTTTAAAAACGAAGTTTTGAAAGATTTCAAACAATATTATTTGAAAAGTAAGTTTTACTTCAACAAATTATTTTTATTTTTGACTAATGATTAAGTGTTTTAACCACATAAAAAAGTATTTTGTTTTAATTTGTTTTCTAAATGTTTTAATGGGAGTTGCTGGACAATCCGTTTATGAGAAAAAAATAATTGAAGAATATAAAAAAGAAAACAATCCACAAAAAAGATTTTGGAACTTATATAAAATAGCAAAGTATTATAACGAAAAAAATTATATCAAAGCTGATTCTATAAGAGAATCATTGTTGGTTTTAAGTTATAGTGCAAACGATTCCGCAAAATATTTAGCTCAAATTTATGATGCTGAAAGGGATTTAATAAATGGAAACAAGGAGGTGTATTTTTCTAAGATTCTAAGTTTACAATCTTTTAATGCCAAAATTCCCAACAAAGAAATTAAATTGGACTTATACCAAAGAATGGGAGATTACCATTTATATTTAAGGGAGTTGGATCAAGCTAAAATTTATTTATCTGAATGTGAAAAAATAAGTAAAAAAATTAGAAATAATAGAGAAATCTCAGAAACATATAGGTTGTTATCACAAGTACACATGTTAAAAAACGATAAAGATTCTTGTTATTATTTTGTGGATTTGGCTTTACAATTCTCGCGTCGGTCTGGAGAAAACATTGTTAAATCTGACGCTTTATTTAACCAAGGTACTGCTTTTGCATATTTTGGTCAGATAGAATTAAGTGTGTCTAAAAACTTAAACGCTTTAGAGTTTGCCAATCAAGCGTCTGATAACGAAAGAATAGCAAGAATTTCTTTAAAAATTGGAGAATCAGAGTTATTGATTAAAAATTATGCTGATGCAAGTTTTTATTTTAATAATGCTTTATTATCTGCTACATACATTCAAAATAAAAGAATTATTGCATTATCACAGTTGTTTTTAGGTGTTTTGGAAAAAGAGAAAAAAAATTATCTAAAAGCAATTGAATATATGCGTAAATCATTACGAAGTTTACAAACATTTAATGACAACGATGGGCTAGGGGAGGTTCATAATGCTTTAGGAGATGTGTATAGAGAAAGAAAAGAATTTATAATGGCATTAAGGTATTATAACAAAGCCTTAGTTTTATTTGAATCCACTGGAAACAGGGAAAAAAGTGCAACAGTATATCATAATGTAGGGACTGTTTTTGAAAAACAGGGGAAGTACAAAAATGCATTAAACTATTTAAATCGTTCAGCTGAAATACGTTCACAATTTGGATTTAAGGGGATTATTTTTGATACATATAAAACCATTTCGGAAGTATATTTAAAATTAGGAAACATACCTAAAGCATATAAATTTTTAAAACTCTATATGATATATTCCGACAGTGCAAAAACGCTTGAATCTACAACAAAAATTGCAGAACTAAGTGAATTATATCGTTCAGAAGAACGTCAAAAATTGATTACTTTACAAGCAGATTCATTAGAAAGGCAAAATCAAGAAAAGGCCTTAACTTCTGCAAAAATTGAAAACATTCAGTTAAAAACAAATTTACAAACGTATATTATAATAGGATTTGTATTATTTATGATTTTAGCAGGAATCATTGGTTTTTATCGATGGAATCAAACTAAAATTAAGCAACAACAACAACAAGCCGAGATGAAGCAAACCCTCTTAAGAGCACAAATGAATCCACATTTTGTATTTAATGCAATGTCTGTAATTCAAAGTTATATATTTGATAATGACACACAAAACTCTGCAAAATTCTTATTAAATTTTTCTAAATTAATGCGATTAATATTAGAAAACTCTTCAAAAGAAGAAATTCCAATTCAAATTGAATACGATATTTTAGACAAATATTTACATGTGCAAAAAATGAGGTTTGAAGAACGCTTTGAATATCACATAGAAGTTGATGAACAACTAGTAGAAGAAGAAGCGTCTATACCACCAATGATTACTCAACCATTTATTGAAAATGCCATTGAACACGGACGTTTACACTTAAAGGAAGATGGTTTTATTCGAATTAAATTCAAAAAAAATAAAAATATGCTTCAAATTTCAGTTGAAGATAATGGAATTGGCAGAAAAGGAGCGGAAATGAATAAAAAAAGTAAAGACCATAAAAGTATGGCGATGAAAATTACCAAAGATAGAATTGACAACTTAAATAAAAAATATCGTTCAGATGGGTTTTTAAAAATAGAAGATTTTGATAAAAAAGCACAAACTGGAACAAAAATATTAATTTCTATTCCATATAGAGTGGTGAATCAAAATTAATTGTAAATTTATGCCTATGAAAGCAGTAATTATCGATGACGAAAAAAGAACGAGAGAGTTAATCGCCAAATTAATCGACTCGTTTGACCTAGGAATTCAAACCTTTCCAATAGGTGAAAACGTGAGTTCAGGTCTAAAAGCTATTGAAGATATTGAACCCGATATAGTCTTTTTGGACATACAAATGCCTGATGGAACAGGATTTGATTTATTGAAAATGATTCCTCAAAAATCCTTTGAAGTGATATTCATAACAGCTCATGAAGAGTTTGCGATTAAAGCCATTAAATTCAGTGCTTTAGACTACATTTTAAAGCCTATTGATCCAGAGGAGTTAAAAAAATCCATTCAAAAAGCCGTTGAAAGCATTGATCATAAAAAGGAAGAAACTCAGTTTGAAGCACTTCAATTGAATATGCAACCAACTCAAAAAAGACGCTTGGTTTTAAAAACTCAGGAAAGTGTTCATGTTGTTGAATTAGATAAAATAATCCGTTGCGAAGCAGACAGAAATTATACTTCTTTTTATTTGGTTGATCACAAAAAAATTCTGGTTTCAAAAACATTAAAAGATTATGAAACGCTGTTGAGTGGCTACAATTTTATTAGAGTTCAACAATCCCATTTGATTAATTTAGATTATGTTGATCGCTATGACAAAGCTCATGGTGGCTCCGTTGTGATGAAAGATGGTTCAGAAGTGCCTCTTAGTCCAAACAAAAGAGATATGTTTTTTAAAATTTTAGAAAATATGTAACTTATTAGAAATTTATTTGTCTTATTTTAAAATCAATTTTATGAAAAAAATGTTAACCCTGTTTTGTTTATCTATTTTCTCTTTTACTTTTAGTCAAACAGCCGAAGAAATTATTCGTAAATACGTTGAAGTGTCTGGCGGAATAAATAAAGTGAATAACATCAAAAATTTTCATTCTTCTGCAAAGGTTGAACAAATGGGGATGACGATACCCGTGGACATATACACTACAAGTGAGGGTAAAATGCTTATTAAAGTGGTAGTTCAAGGAATGGAATTTGTTCAGATGGCCTTTGATGGAAAAGAGTCTTGGGGTACAAATTTTATGACTATGAAACCTGAGAAAAGCAGTTCTGAAGAATCAGAAAATATGAAAAGAAATTCAAAAGATTTTATGAGTCCTTTATTTAATTATAAGGAAAAGGGATATCAGATTGAAAAAATGTCTGATGAAACTGTTGAAGGTGTTTCTTGTTTTAAATTAAAAGTAAGTAAAGGGACATTGTTAGACAATTCAGCTGAAGTTCAAAACATTGATTATTTTTATATCGACAAAGAAAATTACTTGTTAATTCTTCAAGAAAGTGAAATAACCTCTGGAGAAATGAAAGGCAAGATGGAACAAAGTGTTTTTAGTGATTATCAAGAAATTAATGGTGTTTTATTTCCTTTTTCCATGACTAGCAGAATCAAAGATGTCGGAGGACAAACAATACAATTTGATAAAATTGAAACAAACATTACTTTAGACGAAAAAATGTTTTCTTTTCCAGAACAATAAAAGTATCTCTCTTATTTTTGTTTTTTAACTCTGTTTTATAGTATAAAACTAAAATTAATTCTTTGCCTAATAAATTTACCATCAACAAAATCAATATATGAAAAAAATAGGAAATATATTAAATATCTGCCTTTTATTTCTGTCTTATTCTTTTTCTCAAGATACCGTTAAAATTAATTCGAAAGAATTTTTTGGAGATTATAAAGCAAGACAAATTGGTCCAGCATTAATGAGTGGAAGAGTTACAGATATTGAAGGACATCCAAATAATAATAAAACCATTTACATTGGTTCAGCAGGTGGTGGTGTTTGGAAATCTATGGATGGAGGAATGAATTTTTTTTCTGTTTTTGACCAATACAATCAGTCTATTGGTTGTGTCAGTATTGATCCCAATGACCCAGACAATTCAATATGGGTTGGAACAGGAGAATGTTGGACTAGAAATAGCGTTTCAATAGGCGATGGCATTTATCATTCAGAAGATGGAGGTAAAAACTGGAAAAAGATGGGTCTTGAATTATCTGAAAGAATTTCTTCTATTCAAATCCATCCCAAAAACAAAAACATCATTTATGTTGGAGTTTTGGGGGCATTGTGGGGAGATAGTGAAAACAGAGGGGTGTATCAAACGAAAGATGGAGGAAAAACTTGGGATAAGATTTTATATATTGATGAAAAAACTGGGTGCAGTGAATTGGTAATAGATAAAAACAATCCTGATATACTCTATTGTACATTTTGGGAATTTAGAAGAACAGCTTGGTCTTTTTCATCAGGCGGGTCAAATAGTGCAATTTATAAATCAATTGATGGTGGAAAAACTTGGAATAAAATACATCAAGGTCTTCCATCAGGCAAAATAGGCAGGATGGCATTGGCTTTATCACCATCAAATTCCTCGATTTTATATGCGGTAGTCGAAGCTGAAAAAAATGAACTAAAAGGTTTGTATAAATCAGAAGATGCTGGTTTAAATTGGAAACAAATTAACTCGAATTTTGAACTAACAGTGCGACCATTTTATTTTTCAAGAATAGTTGTTGACCCTAAAAATAATGACATCGTAGCTAAAGCTGGTTTGTTTGGCTCAATAAGTCGAGATGGAGGAAAAACCTTCAAAAATTTTGGTTCTATGCATTCAGATATTCATGATATTTGGTTTGATGTTTCTGATTCAGAAAAAATGATTTTTGCAACAGATGGAGGCGTTTATCGTTCGAACAATTCAGGAGCAAACAACGAAAGAGTTGAAAATTTACCTCTTTCACAATTTTATCATGTCAGTACGGATTTATCAAGCCCTTATAATGTTTATGGTGGGCTTCAAGATAACGGATCGTGGGTAGGTCCGTCAGACAGTCCAGGAGGAATAGAGGCGGGAGATTGGGTTTCTGTTGGCTATGGAGATGGATTTAGAGTTTATCCTAATCTAAATAATTCTGATTTGATTTATTCAGAAATGCAGAGTGGTGAAGGTATTTGGAGATATGATAAAAAGAATAAAACGATTAAAAACATTAAACCTTTTCCTGAGAAAGAAGAGGTTAAATTACGATTTAACTGGAATACTTCACTTTGCACTAGTCCAAATAAACCAGATAGAATTTATATAGGAAGTCAATTTCTTTTTATGTCTGATGATCAAGGAAATAATTGGAAAAAAATTTCTCCTGATTTGACAAGTAATAATCCTTTGAAGATGAATCAATCAGAGTCAGGAGGTCTATCTGCAGATAATTCAGGAGCTGAAAATCATTGCACTATTTTTACTGTGGCTGAATCTCCTCTTGATGAACAATGGATTTGGACTGGAACAGACGACGGAATGGTACATCTGACAAAAAACGGAGGAAAAGAGTGGATAAATATAAGTAAAAATTTTCCTGGTTTACCCTCAAATACTTGGTGTGCTCATATTGAAGCAAGTAGTTTTGATAAAAAGGTTGCTTATGCAGTTTTTGACGGACACACACAAAATAATAAAAATGCTTATGTTTATAAGACAATCGATGCTGGAGAAACTTGGAAAAATATTGCCAGTAAAGAGATTGAAAGTTTTGCTCGTTGTATTCAAGAAGATTTTCAAAATCCAAATTTGTTGTTTTTGGGCACCGAAATCGGTCTTTACATCAGTTTTGACGGTGGACTATCATGGGCTAAATTTACCAATGGATTTCCTTCTGCTTCTGTTCATTATATTGATTTACAAAAAAATACAAATGACCTTGTTTGTGCCACTCACGGAAGGGGTCTTATTATTTTAGATGATATTTCTTTTATGAGAGAAGTCAATAATAAAACAGTAAACGAGCCAATGTATTTTTTTAATAAAGCTCATTTTTACATTAATGAAGAGTCAAATTTTGGTGGAACTTCCACAGAAAATCAATTTGTTGGAGAAAATTCAAATAAAAACGCGTTGATTTATTATTATTTATCAAAAAGACATTCAATAGGTAAAATGACAATGGAAATTTTTGATGAAAAAGGTCAATTTGTTTGTGAACTTACCCCAGGTAAACAAAAAGGAATAAATGTTGTGGAGTGGAATTTTTTTAAAAAAGCACCAATTTCAGCAATAGGTAAAACTTTTGACGGAGCGTCTATGCAAGCACCTAAGGTTTCAGCTGGTAAATATAGGATAGTATTAAACAAAGGAAAAGAAATCTTTGAAAAGTGGATTGATGTTGACTATCCTAAAAACAGTGTTTTTACTTTAGAAGAAAGAAAACAAAAGGAAGAAAGTGTAAATGAGTGTGTTAGAATGATTGAATCGTTGGCTTACTTAGTCTATCAAATTGATGAATTAGAAAAACACGTAAATAATCAAAAATCAAATCCAAAATTAAAAAAACAGGCAATTGAATTATCTTTAAAATTAGCAAACATTAAAAGTAATTTAGTAATAACAAAAGGGGATAATTACGTCGGACAAGGAGAAAAACAATTAAGAGAAAAATTAAGTGATATTTACAGTACAATTAATGCATACTCAGGAGCACCTGGGGCGTATCAAATTCAAAATTTAAAAGACTTAGACGAAATTTTACAAAAAGAAATACTCTCTTTTAAAGAAAATAAATCTGTTCAAACATACTTGAATAACTGTACAAAAAGCAATATAACCCTGCCCAAAATAAAGACATTTGAAGAATTTGTAAATAAGAAATGAAATATATTTAAAAAATCATTAAATTTGCACTTCCAAATAAAGCCCGGGTGGCGGAACTGGTAGACGCGCTGGATTCAAAATCCAGTTCTGGCAACAGAGTGCGGGTTCGATTCCCGCCCCGGGTACTAGAACCAGAATGAGAAACAAGGCGAGAGCGGTGTTACGAATTCTGGTTTTTTTCATCATTCTCATTCTGTTTCTGGCTCTAAAAAATTGCAAAAATTAAGTGTTTATAAATTCTAAGAATATGTTCGAATTTCAAAAGTTAGATATTTACAAAAAAGCTAAAATTTTTCACATGAGTTGTAAAACCTAAATTCTTGAATTAAAGTTGGACAAATATGTCATAGATCAACTTGGGCGAGCATCCTTTAGTGTTCCTTTGAATGTTGCAGAGGGTAGTGGTAAATTTTCAAAAGCAGATAGAAAAAATTATTTTACTACTGCACGAGCATCAGTGTTTGAATGTGTTGCAATTCTTGATATTCTTAAAGACGAAAATAAAATGTCGAATTCTGATTTTGAAAAGATGTTAAAAGTTGCTGATGAGCTTTCAAGGATATTATATTCAATGATTAAAAATCTGAGTTGAATTGGTTCGACAATACAAAGATTAAAGGTACAAAGAACTCAAGTTACTATTTATTACACCTTGAATTTTCATTAATAATGATTTTTTACGCTTTACGTTGAATAACTTTTAAACACGCATCAACAACATTGCTTGTGTCTATTCCAAATTTTGTCATTAACTCCATAGGGGTGCCACTTTCTCCAAAACGATCGTTTACGCCAACATATTCTTGTGGTACAAGAAGTTTTTGTGTAAGCACTTGAGCTATAGAATCTCCTAAACCGCCATTAATCATGTGTTCTTCAGCACTAACTACACATTTTGTTTTTTGTATAGATTGTAATAAAGTTTTTTCATCAAAAGGTTTAATCGTGTGCATGTTGATTACTTCTGCACGAATTCCTTTTTCAAATAATATATAAGCAGCTTCTATGCTTTTCCAAACCAAATGTCCGCATGCAACGATTGTAACATCCGTTCCTTCGATTAAAATATCAGCTTTACCAATTTGAAATTTCTGATTTTCAGGAGTAAAAATCGGCATTACTGGTCTTCCAAATCTAAGATAAATGGGTCCTTGATAATCAGCTATAGCAATTGTTGCTTGTTTAGTTTGATTAAAATCACAAGGAACAACAACGGTCATGTTTGGAAGCATCTTCATCATACCAATGTCTTCTAAAATCTGATGGGTAGCTCCATCTTCGCCTAAAGTTATTCCTGCGTGAGAAGCACAAATTTTAACATTCTTATTTGAATAAGCCACCGATTGACGAATCTGGTCATACACCCTGCCAGTAGAAAAATTTGCAAAAGTTCCTGTGTAAGGAATTTTACCACCTATTGTCATGCCCGCAGCAATACCAATCATGTTTGCTTCAGCAATTCCAACTTGAAAAAAACGATTGGGAAAAGCTTCTTTAAAAGCATCCATTTTTAAAGATCCAATCAAATCCGCACAAAGAGCAACAACCTCTTCATTTGATTTTCCAACTTCATGAAGACCTTCGCCAAAACCAGATCTTGTATCTTTATTTCCTAAAACTTCTATTTTTTTCATACTTCAAAACACAAAGATAAAAATTAAACTTTCATAAACTTCATATTTTTATTGAACTTAACCTTGTCTATTTTTAAGATTTGAAATAACATTTTATAAATTTATTAATCTATTGTATCTTTGCACTCATTTTTTTGAAAACATTTATTAAATATCTCCTGCAAAAACTCTTTGGCTATCGAAGATATTTGTATCTATTTTCTATTTTTAAAATAAATACAATCAAGTGGGATAAAAAGGAAAATGATTTTTTTTCTTTTATTTCTTTGATAAAAGGGCAAAAAGGAATATTGCTAGATATTGGAGCAAATATTGGCGTAATGAGTGTTCATCTTTCTAAAAGTAAAAAAAATTGTACTTTAGTAGCTTTTGAACCAATCCCTTCAAATATTGAAATTTTTAAAAAAATCATTAGGTTTTATAAACTAAACAATGTAAAATTATTAGAATGTGCTTTGGGTAATTCAGAAAAAAAGGTGAAAATGGTCTTACCTCAAGTTAATCAAGTGTTTTTTCAAGGATTAAGTCATGTTTTAAGTGAAGAAAACAAATTAAATTGTAAGGGAATCACTTATGAAGTACAAATGAAAAAATTAGATTCATTCGACTTTGAAGACAAAATATTAGCTATTAAAATTGACGTAGAGAATTATGAGTTTGAAGTGTTAAAAGGAGCAAAAAGTGTTTTAAGCACACACCAACCTATGATTTATTGTGAATTATGGGAAAATGAAAATAGAGTGGATTGTTTTAATTTAATGAAAGAACTAAAGTACGACATTTATTGCTTTGTAAAAAAAAATTTAATTCCTTTTGATCCAAAAGTGCATCAGACCCAAAATTTTATTTTTATTCCAATTACAAAGAATTTAGAGTCTTAATAAATATAATTTTTATTTTTGACTGATATTCACACAATAATTCGTGCAGAAACTTTTTTATAAAAACCTTTTCTGGTTAATATTAACCAATTTAATAATCAAACCAGTTTCTATTTTTTTGATAGATGCTCAGGTTCAAAATAAAGTGGGGTCTAATCAATATGGATTATATTTTTCTTTATTAAGCATTTCTTATGTATTTAGTGTTTTTTTAGATTTTGGACTATCAAATTACAGTGTTAAAAAAATAACAAAAAACACCAGTTCTTTGTCTTTTTATTTAGGTTCTTCCATTTTATTTCGTTTGTTTTTACTTATTGTTTGTGCAATTGTTTTAGGTTTTCTATCATTTGTATTGTCTTATCCAAATGAATATAAATTGCTTCTATTTTGGATTTTTTTTAATCAATTTTTAATCAGTACCATAGCTTTTTTAAGAAGTTTTTATACTGGATTGTTGTGGTTTAAAATGGAGATTATATTGTCTGTTTTAGATAAAATATTTTGGATTATTATTTTAGGATACTGGATTTATTTCCTGCCAAAAAAAGAGTTGTCTATTCATGGGTTTGTTGCAGTTCAAACAGTAAGTTATTTTATAGTTTTTTTTATTGCTTTTATTGTTTTGATAAAAAAAATTGGACTTCCAAAATTAAAATGGAATTGGAAATGGTCTTTTCAAATTCTTAAAAAAAGCTATCCTTATGCACTACTTGTATTTTTAATGATGATTTATAATAGAATTGATGGAGTTCTTTTAGAGAGAATAAGTGGGTCAAATGAAGCTGGTATTTATGCTCAATCTTTTCGACTTTTAGACGCTTGTTTTATGTTTGCAGGACTTTTCTCAAGCTTGTTGTTTCCATTATTTTCAAAAATGATTCATTTAAAAGAAAATATTTTACCACTATTACAATCTTCTCAATTTGTTTTATTTTCTTTTTCTGTATTAATTGCTAATATTTGCTTTTTTTACGACACTGAGATTATTGAAGTATTGTATGTTCATGACAAAATCAGTTCTATTAAAGTTTTATCGATATTAATGCTTGGATTGATTCCTATAAGTTTTACTTTAATTCAAGGAACATTGCTTACAGCGTCTTCACATTTAAAATTTTTAAATACTATGTCTTTTTTTGGGATAATAATAAATCTAGGTTTAAATTTTTTTTTAATAAAAAAATACGGAGCATATGGAGCAGCTTTTTCTGCATTAATTACACAGAGTGTATTAGCTTTTTTACAAATTATTAAAGTTCAACGTTGCTTTCTTAATAAAAAATATTTTCAAAACTATTTGCAATACTTTTTTATATTATTCTTTAGCTTTGTTTTATTTTACTTGTTAGATTTATTTTTAAACCCCGTTTTAGGAGTTCTAGTAAGTTCAATCTTATATTTATTTTTACTATTTTATATAAAGAAAAAAGAATTAATCTTTATTATAAATCAATTTGTTAGGTGAAACGTTAAATAGGAAAAAGTCAAGCTGTAAACTTTAATTTATTTGCTATTTACAATGTTTACTTAATTTTTCATTTGCATCTTCATTCCCTAATTCAAATGCTTTTTTAAAGTCATTACAAGCGTTTTCTTTTTTGTTTATTTTAAGATACATTATACCTCTATTATAATAGGCGTTGAATTCATTCGGTTCAAAATCTATAATTTTTGTAAAATCATCTATTGCACCTTGATAGTCTTGCATGTCACTTTTAACCAAAGCCATGCTAAAATAAACATCTATATTTTTTGGATTTAGTTGAAGGGCTTTTTCAAAATCTTTTAATGATCCTTTATAGTCCTTTAAATTTCTTTTAACCGCTCCTCTATTTGCAAAAGTATTCAAATTACTTGAATCAATTGATATTGATAAATCGAAATCAAGTAATGCTTTACTGTATTGTTCTAATTCAGCTAAAACATTTCCTCTATTAAATAAGGCGACAGCATATTTAGGATTTAATTCTATTGCTTTATCAAAATCTTTTTTTGCACCTTCTAAGTCTTCTAAATCGTGTTTTATTAAACCTCTATTGTTATAAGCATTGTAAAAATCTGGCTTTAACTGTATTGCTTTATCGTAATTTTCTATCGCTCCTTTGTTATCACGAGTATTGGCTTTTGTGATTGCAGTTGCATAAAACTCTTCTGCTGTTTGAGAAAAAATGGAAAGTGTTATTAAAAATGATACAATTAATTTATAAATTTTCATTTGAATTATATTTAATGTTTACAATTTAAAATTACAATAATTTTTAAAACTACTAAAAAAAATCGTCAAAATGTCAAAGTTGGTGGCTTTCTTAATTCGATTTTAGCACTTTGTAAAAGTGAGGCATTAGCACTAATTCTTAACAAGAAACTTTGATTGCCTCCAATTGGAGTCCAATACAATGCCATATTCCAACAATGCATATCACGTGTAATTGTAAACCTTGTATTATTAACTTTTCTATTTCCTACATCATAATGCATTTCCATTACGACTTTCCATCTTTTTGTTATAGAAACATCACCATTAATTCTAAGTGTATGTGTCCGATTAAAAGACCTTCCATCGTCTGTGGGCAAAGGAACGCCAGTTTTTCTGTTTAAATCCAATACGTGTGTAAAAGACATTTTCCAAGGAATTTGAAAATCAATAATTTCGAAAGGATGTAATGAATAATAAACCAAATCACTATTCCAATTTTCACTTAATTTATCTTGATTTTCTTTTACTTTTTTTCTACTTTTTTTATCAGTAATTTGAAGCGAAGTATTAAAACTAATGTTTAATAAACGCAATAAAACACCTCTTTGATTTATGGCGTAATTTTTATTTGCAATTTGTGTAGTGTTGTCCCAATCATAAGGGCTAAAATTGGCATTTGAAACTATCCCAATCCATTCTAATGGGCTAATTCTTAAACTTCCGGAAATATTTGAAAGTCGCATAGAATCTTTTAACAAATCATAATTTCCAGCAAAACTTAACGCTTCAATCAAACGTATTTTTTTGAAGCCAGTAGAATCGTTTTTCGATTTATGTTTTAATTCAAAAGTGTTGTTTATTGAAAAAGTTAGTAATCCTGCACTACTTTGTATTCCTTCGGGATATAAACTTCTTTCAAAAGGAGAATAGGTAAGCATCGATTGATTACTTCCGACTAGTTCCTCACGTTCTTTATTAATTTTTGGAGAATAACGAAAGCCAAAACTTGGAGTAAATAAATGCCTTAATAAGGTTTTGTTTTTTCCGATAAATCTATAGTATGAATAAATTACTGAGGTAGCTTGAATTTGAAAACTTAGTGAATGGCTCATCCCAGCTTTTGGAAGGGTATCAATTCCAGTTGAATTTGTTGAATCGATATAATATTTTCTTGTCTGTTGGAAGTTAATTTTATTTGTGTAGTTGACACTTGGATTGATTTTCCAGGTGTTTTTAAAAACCCCAACGGTTGTTTGAATTGTTGATCCTTGTTGAATACCATTTAAAAAACTTTTTCCTATTAAATCATATCTGCTTTGTGTAAATAATGAATCATGAAAAGTAGATCTGTTTTGAGCATCTATATTATAGGTCATTCCAATTTGTTCAAACCATTTTTTACTCCCAGCTTTTTCTTTTCTCAACCAAGCAAATGGAGAAAAACGAGTAACATTAAAGGTAAAAGAGGGACTCGTAACAGCAAACTGATTACTTTTTGAATTTTGACGCACCGACAGTTTTAATCCACTTGTAATGGGTTTTCCCGGAAAATTTCTATTGATGTTAATGTCTGAATTTAAGCTGTTTTGAAAATAATTTGGGTTGATAGGGTCTAAATTGGTTTTAGGCGAGTTGTCAGACATAAAATTGACATTACTAGTAAAATTCCAGTATGGGTTAGCTTTTGCATCTTGTTTGTGTTGCCATTGCACAGAAATTTTGTTGGATTTTTGATAATATGGAAACCCTGTATTAAAATGTTGAACACCTAATTGTAATGAACCGTTAAAACGGTATTTGATTTCATAATCTGTAGTAGTGTTGATTCCCCAACTTCCTTTAGTATAAATATCTGCATAGATTGTCGTTTGTAAACTATCGTTAATAGGTATATAATATCCTAAATTTTGAATTCCCATGCCATAAGAGGATTGTAACGTATATTGTGGAAACAAAAAACCACTCTTTTTTTCATGAATTTCTTTTTGTGGAATAAAAACAAAAGGTAAACCCAAAGGAGTTGGAACTCCTTGAATCCAAAGGTTCATTGGTCCAGAAACAATCCGTTTATCTGGAATTAAAATAGCTTTAGTTAAAAAAAAATGAAAATGCGGGTCTTCTAAACTACAACTGGTTAATCTTCCATTTTTAAAATGTACATGTTCGTTAGGGTGCCTTTTTGCTGTTTCCATATACATAAAAGTCTCATCTTGTTGAATTTTTGCTTGAGTTATAAATCCTTTTTCTGTTTCAAAATTATATCTAATTTTTTCTGCGAAAATTTCATCCGACCCATCTTTGAATTTTGGAATTCCAACTTTATTACTGTCTTTATCAAGGGTATAAGTAGCTAAAATTTCATCTTTTCTAAAATCTATCATCAAATAGCTTGCTTCAAGTTGTATAAGATCATAGTTAACTTTTGCCTCTCCATACAGATGTAAACACTCTGTAGTCTGATCATGAACCATTGAATCTTTAGCAAATGCTTTTATCAAGGTGTTAAATTCTTGGTCTTTTGTATAAATAGTGTCTTTCTGAGCGAAAATAGAAGTAAAAAAAGTATTTATTAACAAATAAAAGAAGAAAAATAATTGTATGGAATAATTTTTGTACACTAAATATAAAGTAACTTTGAAAACTTAAAATAGAAAAAACATCATTGCAAAACTATAAAATATCCTTGTTTTAACACCCTTTTTGTTCAATGAAAATGAAGTATCTATTACTCTCTTTTTTAATTGTGTTGGAGTTTTGGGTAATTCCACAATCAAAAACCGTGCTACAAACCATAAAAACCGTTTGTATTGACGCTGGGCATGGAGGCAAAGATCCTGGCTGTCATGGTTCTTCTGCAAATGAAAAAACCGTCTGTTTAAGTATGGCTCTTCAATTGGGTGCCAAAATAAAAGAAAATTTCCCTAATATAAAAGTTATTTATACAAGAGAAACTGATGTTTTTGTCGAATTAGAAGATAGAGCAAATTTTGCAAATAAAAACAATGCCGATCTTTTTATCTGTATTCATGCAAACGCTGGTTCAACCTCTGCTTATGGCTCTGAAACATACGCCTTAGGTTTACATAAAACAGAAGCACAACAAAAAGTAGCTGAAAGAGAAAACTCAACTATTTTGATGGAAGACGATAAAGGAGAAAGATATAAACGCTTAGGAATGACTCCTGATGCAATAATTGCAAGACAACTTCAACTTTCAGTAGTATTAAAACAATCCTTAAATTTTGCCGACAAATTACAACAAGAGTTTAAAAAAATAGGAAGATACGATAGAGGAGTTAAACAAGCTGGATTTTTAGTTTTATGGCAAACAACCATGCCCTCTGTATTAATTGAAACAGGGTTTTTAACCAATCCTCAAGAGGAAGTGCTTCTAGCAAATAAAGAATTTCAAAATAAAATGTCTGATGCAATGTTTTTTGCATTTAAAAAATATAAATCTGAAATGGAAGGGTTATCAAATAGTGTTATAGAGGAAAACAATACAAATCAAGAAGAAATTAAAAATTCTAATGACAATAGTAATACAGTTCCAAATAATGATATTATTTTTAGAGTTCAAATAGAAACTTCTGACAAAAGAATTTCATTGACAGACACAAAATTTAAGGGTTTGGAGGTTTTTGAATACACACAAGACAATTTGTATAAATACGCGGTAGGACAATTTGAAAATAATTTTAATTCGGCAAATGCTTATAAAAATGAGTTGAGGGAAAAAGGTTTTTTACATGCTTTTGTAATTGCGTTTCATAATAACGAACGAATTCCTATCGATAAGGCCTTAAAAATGATAAAGCCCTAATAATGAGGTTTTTTAAAGAATTTTATTTAGGTTTGTCTTCCTATTGGTTTGCTTTATTGTTTGTTAAGAAATACAAATTGTGGTGGATGGTTTTGTTACCTGCAATTTTAATGTTGGGCATCTATCATTTTGGATTTTTATTACAACACCATAAAATTGTCCACACTATTCAAACTATGAACGACATCAATTGGTATTTAATACTACTTTTTGTAGAAATGGGTATTTCATTGATGTTTATGAACTTTTCTAAATATCTGATGGTAGGACTATTGTCTCCATTGTTGACCTATTTATCTGCAAAAACGGAAAAATTATTGACAGGAAAAAAATATCCTTTTACATTGAAACAATTTAAAAATGACATTGTTAGAGCAGTAAAATTAGTTTTACGTAATTTATTTTGGTATTATTTATTTTTTGCAATAATTTATTTGATTTCCTCAATATTTTGGGAAAATCCTAAAAACAGTCCAATTATGTTTATTTTTTTCATTTTAGCTGCCTATTATTACGGGTTTAGCTTTTTAGATTATATAAATGAAAGAAAAAAATTATCTGTTGTAGAAAGTGTTTTTTTTGTTAGGAAACATTTTGGATTAACATTGGGCATAGGAGTAATTTATTCTTTAATGATTTTTGTTCCTGTTAATTTGTCCTATTTATTTTTAAACACCGAAGGAAGCACCCCCTTTTTGCAACAATTATTATACTTTACACTTCATTTATTTTTGTGGTTACTGGCTTCCTTTTCTCCTATTTTAGCTTGTATTTCAGCCAGCATTTCTATGCAAAAAATGAATAATTAAAAACTTTTTATACCAACTTAATAATTAATTTTCGTAAGGATGTTTTTTCAGAAAAGCACATTTTTACTTCATCTTGTTTAACTTCTTAGAAGAAAATTACAAAAAAACTTTGTTTACAAATTTTAAAATCGAACTTCAATTACATCAATCTTATTACATCTAATAAACGAGAAGAATAACCAAATTGATTGTCGTACCACCCCACTAATGTAGAAATAGCTTTACAAAAGAAAACTACTTTTGAGTTTTCAACTGGTTATAAACCAGTAGAAACGGTAACAACAGATGCCAATGGAGATTTTGAAATCAGACATTTAGGAGGTTAAAAACAATATTATTTGAATTGAATATATTTTCTGTAACTCTATAGAAAACTTAATCCAAGTGCTTGCCTAACCCTTAATAATACTTGTTTAGAAACAAAATTTGCCTTTTCAGCTCCTTTTTTTAGTTTTATTTCAATTTCATTGGGGTTTGAAATTAAGTCCGTAAATAAATTACGTTCTTTTGAAAAATGTTCCAAAATAAAACCAAACAATTCGTTTTTTGCATGTCCATAACCGTAACCACCGGCTTCATATTTTGTTTTCATAGACAATACTTGTTCTGGTGATGCTAATAATTTATAAAGATTAAACACATTACATTCTACAGGATTTTTGGGTTCTTCTAAAGTTTTACTGTCCGTCTGAATGGACATGATTTGTTTTTTGAGTTCTTTTTCGGGGAGAAAAATATCAATGATGTTGTTTCGAGATTTACTCATCTTTTCTCCGTCTGTTCCAGGGATTAATTGAGTGTTTTCTTGTATTAACGGTTTAGGCAAAACAAATACTTCTTTGCCCATTTGTGCGTGAAATCTAGAAGCGACATCTCTTGTAATTTCTAAATGCTGTAATTGGTCTTTACCAACAGGAACAATCTCGGCATCGTACATTAAAATATCAGCGGCCATTAAAATTGGATAAGAAAACAAGCCCGCATTTACGTCTTCTAATCTGTCTGATTTGTCTTTAAAACTATGTGCTAAAGTTAATCGTTGAAAGGGAAAAAAACACATTAAATGCCATGCCAATTCACAGACTTGAGGCACATCACTTTGTCTGTAAAAAACTGTTTTTTCGGTGTCTAAACCAAAAGCAAGCCATGTAGCGGCCGTTTGATAGGTGTTCTTTTTTAAAATTTCTGGATTTTTAATTTGTGTTAAAGAATGCAAATCTGCAATAAACAAAAAAGACTCGTTTTCTATTTTTTTTGCCATTTCAATAGCTGGAACTATAGCCCCTAATATATTACCCAAATGCGGTGTTCCTGTACTTTGAATTCCGGTTAGAATACGTGCCATTTATTTTTTTTACAAAAATACGGTTTCTTTGAAAAATATAAAGTTTAGTCACAAAATAAATCAGAAGAAATTTTGTCCGTTAACAACCATCCTTCTAATGTTAGAATAATTTTTTCATTTTCAATTTTTAAAAGTTTTTGTTTTTGATAACAATCAATGGTTTCTAAAAATGAAAAAGATAATGGTTTTATTTTTTTTAACTCGTTTATATCGACGCCCCATTTCGTTCTTAATCCCAACATAATATTTTCATTAAACGTTTCTGAAACACTTAATTTTTCTGCTTCTTCAGGAATACTTCTGTTTTTAATAGAGTTAATGTATGTTCTGTTATTTTTTATATTCCAAAATCTATATGGAAAATGAAAAGAATGAGCGGAAGGTCCTATTCCAAGATATTCTTTTCCCATCCAATAAGAAGAATTGTGTTTAGAATATGAATTATTTTTCGCATAATTGGAAATTTCATACTGTTCAAACCCAATATTTTCTAAAAATTCATGGGTAAATAAAAATTGATTCCTCGTTTCTTCATCCTCTAAAGGATAAACTAATTTTTCTTTATATTGATGAAAAAGTAAGGTTTTTTTTTCGAAAGTAAGCTGATAAGCTGAAAGGTGAGAAATAGGCAAAGACTCGATGTGTTTAAGCTGCTTTTTCCAATAAAAAGAATCTTTTTGTGGTAAAGCAAAAATGATGTCAATGTTGATTTGTTCAAATCCTTCTTCACTTGCAAAATAAATAGCATCCATGGACTGTTTGCTATTATGTGAACGATTCATCCACTTTAAAACCTCATTGTCAAAACTCTGTACTCCTATGCTTAATCTGTTAATTCCAGCTTCTTTCCAATCTTTTAAATTTTTTTTTGTAACATTTTCTGGATTTACTTCTAAGGTGATTTCGGCTTCAATCAAAGGAAAATTTTTTCTGCATAAATCAATAAAACCCTTAATGTCTTCTGACTTTAATAATCCAGGTGTACCACCTCCAAAATAAACACTTTCAATATTTGAATTGATTCTATCTTTTTTCATTTCCAATTCTTGGGTCATCGAAGTAATCATTTCATGGTAATAAGGTCGATAGTTTGTACTAAAGTGGAAATCACAATAAGTGCATTTTTTTTTACAAAAAGGGATATGAAAATAAATTCCCATTATTTTGGTTTTTTAGGAACGGGGTCGTCACCAAATCCTCCCCATGGATGGCATCTAGAAATTCTTTTTGTCGAATAAAACAAACCTTTAATTAATCCCCATTCTTTTAGTGCTTCGATAGTATAATGAGAACAAGTTGGTTGAAAACGACAATTAGCAGGAAAAATAGGGCTAATAACCCATTGATAGATTTTTACCCCTAAAATTACTGGAGAAATTAATATTTTTCTCAACCAATACAATGTTACTGTAAATAATTTCAAGATTGAAATAATATTTTATTTACAGCAGAGATAAGAGCGTTCAAAACTTGATTTAATTGTTCATCATTTAATAAAGTATAAACGGGCAAAGTAATTTCCCTAGAATAATTATCAAGAGTATTGGGATAGTTATTAATATCGTATCCTTGAGATGAGTAAAAACTCATTTTAGGAACAGGAATAAAATGGACGTTAACAGAAACCTCTTGATCAAAAATTTCCTGTATAATTAAATCTCTTTGTTCTTCAGTACAATTTTTTATCCTTAAAGGGTATAAATGGTAACAAGATTCTGATTCTTCGTTTTTAAACACGGGTAATTGAGCCCAATCAAATTGTTTAAGATTGTCGGAATAAAAAGTACAAATATTTTTTCTTTTTGGTAGAGTTTCGTTATCGTATCTTGCTAATTCAATTTGCCCAATCGCGGCTTGAATATCCGTCATGTTACATTTATAACCCGCTTCAACGATGTCGTATTTCCAATTCCCTTTTTGTGTTTTTGCTAAAGCATCTTTGTTTTGACCATGTAAAGATTTGATGCATAATGCGTTATAAATTTCTTGATTATCAAAGGGGTCTGGTAAATTAAGGGCTATTGCTCCACCCTCTGCGGTTGTAAGATTTTTAACTGCATGAAAAGAAAAGACAGAAACATCTGTTAAGGAGCCAGCACGTAAACCATTCTGTTTTGCTCCTATAGAATGAGCGGAATCGGACAAAATTAAAATTCTTCCTAACTTTTTTTGAATGTCATTTTCTGGATTAAAAGTCAAGGTATATTTTTTTGTTAAGTCATTAATCTTTTTATATTCACATGGAAAACCAGCAAAATCTACTGGCATTATTACTTTCGTTTTTGAAGTTATTGCTTTTTCTATTGCTTCAGGTAAAATATTAAAGGTGTCAGGGTGAACATCAACAAAAACCACTTTAGCTCCACAATGAGACACCACATTTGCTGTTGCTGAATAAGTATAAGCGGGGAGAATTACTTCATCGCCCTCTTTTACACCAAACCAACGTAAAATCAATTCTAAACCAGCCGTGGCACTATTCAAACATAATGTGTTTTTGTTACCACAATATGAGGTCAACTCTTTTTCAAAAGCTTTGGTTCTTGGTCCTGTAGTTATCCAACCAGATAGAAGTACTTTACAAACTTCATCGATAACATCTTGTCTAATATGAGGAGGAGAAAAAGGCAACATAAAAATTTTTTTACAAAATTGCTTAAATTTCGGTGATAATAAATTTTTTTCTACAATTTTATTTATTTACTAATCTTTTCAACATCACATTAGGTCTATACCTATCTTCACCATAATCAGAAAACAATTGGCTAAGGGTTGAGTATATTTTTTTTACTCCAATTTCTTCTGACCACTGTATAAGCCCTTTAGGATAATTTACTCCTTTTGTCATAGCCAATTCAATGTCTTCTCTACTTGCAATTTTTAAATAATAAGCATCGTACGCTTCGTTTATTAACATCGCTAATATTCTAAAAAAGATTTCATCAAGAAGTTTTTGGTCTTTATTTATTTCTAGTTCAGAAACTTCTTCTTTATAATTATAAAATCCATGTTGTGTTTTTCTCCCTAACAAACCTGCTTCAACGTATCTTTTTTGAGTAAAAGAAGGTTTAAATCTAGGGTCAAAATAAAATGAAGAAAAAACAGTTTCACTAACTGTATAATTTATATCGTTTCCTATGTAATCCATCAATTGGAAAGGACCCATTTTAAATTCCCCTAAATGAGTCATGGCAAAATCAATTGTTTCAAAATTAGCAATTCCTTCTTCATAAATTCTTAATGCTTCACCATAAAATGGTCGAGCTATTCTATTAACAATAAATCCAGGTGTATCCTTGCAAATAACAGGTGATTTCCCCCAATCTTCTAAAATTGTTTTGATTTTTTTAACCTGCTCAATATCAGTTCTAATTGATGGTACAAGCTCTACCAAAGGCATTATTGTGGCTGGATTAAAAAAATGCATTCCAAAAAATCTTTCTGGTCTTCCCAAACAAGAGCTAATGGAGGCTATTGACAAGGAAGAAGTGTTTGTACATAAAACACATTTTTCAGACACAATATTTTCTACTTCTTTAAACACTTGTTGCTTAATTTCTAAGTTTTCAATTATTGCTTCAACAACCAACTCACTATTTGCTAAAGAAGAAATTTCGTTTGAAAAACTTAAATTTTTCATTATCATTCCTGCCTCCTGAGTTGTAATTTTTTGTTTATTGACAAGTTGTTGAACAGAAAAATCTATATTATTTTTAGCTTTGATTAAACTTTCTTTGTTACTATCTACTAAAATAACTTTCTGATTTTTTTGAGCAAAAAACTGAGCAATTCCACTTCCCATTGTTCCTGCTCCTAGTACTACTATAATCATATTATTCTCCTTTAAACTCGGGTTTTCTTTTTTCTAAAAAAGCAGTAACTCCTTCTTTAAAATCAAAGGAATTTCCACATTCAATTTGATATTTTTTTTCCAGCTCTAATTGTTGATCTAAAGTGTTTTCAAATGATTTTAAAAGTGCTTTTTTTGTCAAAACTAAAGCTTTAGTAGGCATTTGAGCTAAATTTTTTACAAATTTTTCACAATATTCATCAAAGTGTTCATCTTCCACACTCTTATAAATCATATTTAATTTTTCTGCTTCTTCAGCACTTACTTTTTCGCCAGTTAACATTAACGCTAATGCTTTTTGATAACCAATTAATTTAGGAAGAAAAAACGTTCCCCCAGAATCTGGAATTAATCCTATCTTAGAAAACGCTTGAATAAAGTTAGTACTCTTTTTTGCTATACAAATGTCGCAAGCTAAAGCAATATTTGCTCCTGCTCCTGCTGCAACTCCATTTATTAATGCAATTACTGGTTTTTCGCAATTCGCTATCTGTTTGATGATTGGATTATAATGTTTATCTAATATTTCTTCTAACGACGGTCCATTCGGATCACTAGCTTCTGCTAAATCTTGACCTGAGGAAAAGGCCTTTCCAGATCCAGTTATTGAAATAACTCTCACATCTTCTCTTTGCTCTGCTTCTTTTAGTGCGTTTTGCAAGGATAAAGACATTTTTTTATTAAAAGCATTAAAAACTTCTGGTCTATTTAAAGTTATCCAACAAACCGAAAAAGTATATTCTACAAGAATTTCCATGTTTTTGTTTCTTTTTGGCATAAAATTACAAAAGATTTTTTAACTGAATTGTTTCTATTTTACTTCTATCTCTCTTGATTTTTATACTTTTGTTCTTCAATTTCTCTAAATGGACAAAATAGAACCATACAAACCAATCAATAACGTTCGAATCGTTACCGCAGCTTCACTATTTGATGGACACGATGCTGCTATCAATATTATGCGTAGAATTATTCAAGCGACTGGATGTGAAGTAATTCATTTAGGTCACGACCGCTCAGTAGAGGAAGTAGTGAATTGTGCAATTCAGGAAGACGCCCAAGCGATTGCAATGACGTCTTACCAAGGAGGTCACACGGAATACTTAAAATACATGTATGATTTATTGAAGGAAAAAGGAGCCCCACAAATCAAGATTTTTGCTGGCGGTGGTGGTACGATTTTACCTTCTGAAATTGAAGAATTACAAGCATACGGTATTACACGAATTTATCATCCAGACGATGGTCGTTCGATGGGTTTACAAGGAATGATAAACGATTTGGTTCAAAAAGCGGATTTCCCTGTTGGTCAAAATCTAAACGAAGAAATCAAAAACATTAAAAAGAAAAACGTTCCTTCTATTGCAAGAATTATTTCTGCTGCTGAAAATTTTGCTGATTCTTCGAAATCAGTATTGGATGAAGTACAAAAAATGGCAAAAGAAGTTTCTGTGCCAGTATTAGGTATTACAGGAACTGGAGGAGCTGGAAAATCTTCGTTAGTAGATGAATTAGTTCGTCGTTTTTTAATTGATTTCAAGGAAAAACAAATCGCTGTGGTGTCTGTGGATCCTTCGAAACGTAAAACGGGTGGTGCATTACTAGGTGACCGAATTCGTATGAATTCGATTAAAAATTCACGAGTTTACATGCGTTCCTTAGCAACTCGTCAATCCAATTTGGCTTTGTCCAAACACGTTGCTGAAGCGATTAACGTCTTAAAAGCAGCTGAATACGATTTAATCATTTTGGAAACGTCGGGAATCGGACAATCTGATACAGAAATTTTAGATCACTCAGATGTTTCTTTGTACGTCATGACGCCAGAATACGGAGCTGCAACCCAATTAGAAAAAATCGACATGTTGGATTTTGCCGACGTGATTGCATTAAATAAATTTGACAAACGGGGTGCTTTAGATGCGTTACGTGATGTTCGTAAACAATACCAACGCAACCATAATTTATTTGATGAACCTGTTGATTCGATGCCTGTTTATGGTACAATTGCTTCTCAGTTCAACGACCCCGGAATGAATTCACTTTACAAAGTGATTATGGATAAAATCGTTCAAAAAACAGGGGCAAATTTGCATTCTACTTTTGAAATAACACAGGAAATGTCGGAGAAAATTTTTGTGATTCCACCGGATAGAACACGTTATTTATCTGAAATTTCTGAAAACAATCGCTCATTTGATAAATGGGTGAATCAGCAAGTCGAAGTTGCGAATCGTTTGCAAGGTTTACATTCTTCGATGGAGACTTTGAAAAACTCTACAATCGATGATAAAGACCGTTTGATTAAAGTATTACAAGAAACTTTTGAAACCGAAAAATTAAACTTCGACCCAAAAAACTGGGATGTACTACAAAAATGGGAGGAGAAAAAAGCTTTATATAAAAACCCAACGTTTGAGTTCAAAGTACGTGATAAAGTATTAAAATTAGACACACACACTGAGTCGCTTTCACATCTTCAAATTCCGAAAGTAGCCACACCAAAATACACTTCTTGGGGCGATATTTTACGTTGGAGTTTACAAGAAAATGTACCAGGAGAATTCCCCTACACTTCTGGTTTATTCCCATTCAAACGTGAAGGTGAAGATCCAACAAGGATGTTTGCCGGTGAAGGAGGTTCCGAGCGCACCAACAAACGTTTCCATTATGTAAGTTTGGGAATGCCTGCGAAAAGACTTTCAACCGCTTTTGACTCGGTAACTCTATACGGAAATGATCCAGATTTGCGTCCAGATATTTACGGTAAAATAGGCAACTCTGGAGTTTCGATTTGTTGTTTGGATGATGCTAAAAAATTATACTCTGGTTTCGATTTATCGCATCCGATGACTTCGGTTTCCATGACAATTAACGGTCCTGCACCAATGTTGTTAGGCTTTTTCATGAATGCAGCGATTGACCAAAATTGTGAAAAATACATCAAAGCAAATGGCTTAGAAAAGGAAATAGAGGCTAAAATTTCTGCTATTTACAAGCAAAAAGGAGTTAACCGTCCAGCTTTCCAAGGCGATTTACCTGAAGGAAACGACGGTTTAGGTTTGATGTTATTAGGCGTAACGGGCGACCAAGTGCTTCCTGCAGAGGTTTACAATAAAATAAAAGCAGAAACCCTAACGCAAGTTCGTGGAACGGTACAAGCAGATATTTTAAAAGAAGATCAGGCACAAAATACCTGTATTTTCTCCACAGAATTTGCCTTGCGTTTAATGGGAGATGTTCAACAATATTTCATCAATAATGGTGTGCGTAACTTTTATTCTGTTTCAATTTCTGGTTATCATATTGCAGAAGCAGGTGCAAACCCAATTTCACAGTTAGCATTTACCTTGGCAAACGGTTTCACCTACGTGGAATACTACATGAGCAGAGGAATGAGCATCAACGATTTTGGTCCAAATTTATCGTTCTTTTTCTCTAACGGAATCGACCCTGAATATGCGGTCATCGGACGTGTGGCGAGAAGAATCTGGGCAAAAGCCATGGCAAAAAAATATGGAGCCAATCCGCGTGCACAAATGTTGAAATACCATATTCAAACATCTGGTCGTTCCTTACACGCACAAGAAATTGATTTCAACGATATTCGTACTACTTTACAAGCTCTTTACGCAATTTATGACAACTGTAACTCGCTACATACGAACGCATACGATGAGGCAATTACGACTCCAACGGAAGAATCTGTAAGACGTGCCATGGCAATTCAATTGATTATCAATCGTGAATTAGGTTTAGCGAAAAACGAAAATCCGTTACAAGGTTCATTCATCATTGAAGAATTGACCGATTTAGTGGAAGAAGCCGTACTTTCTGAATTTGACCGTATCACCGAACGTGGAGGCGTTTTAGGTGCAATGGAAACTATGTACCAACGTTCAAAAATTCAAGAAGAATCCTTGTATTACGAAACCTTGAAACACACGGGTGAATTTCCAATCATTGGTGTAAATACTTTCTTGAGTTCAAAAGGTTCGCCAACTGTTCTTCCTAAAGAAGTGATTCGTGCTACCGAAGAAGAAAAACAATACCAAATTGAAATGTTAGCCAACTTGCATAAAGCAAACGGCGAACAAGCAAAAGCAGGTATTAAAAACGTACAAATGGCTGCCATTCAAAACAAAAACATGTTTGAACAATTGATGGAAACGTGTAAATATTCTTCTTTGGGTGAGATTACGAAGGCTTTATTTGAGGTTGGAGGACAGTATAGAAGGAATATGTAGGTTTTAAATTTATTCCAATGAGTTGAGAAGAGGATAATAATTTTTTATTATGGAACAAGATATTAGATGGAAACAACGATTTTCAAATTATGAAAAAGCACTATCTCATTTAAGAGATGCCGTCGAATTATATGCTGATACGGAAAACGACCTAATCAAAGAAGGAATTATACAACGTTTTGAGTTTACGCATGAATTAGCTTGGAATGTGATGAAAGATTTCTTGGAAGAAGAAGGTATTAAAAATGTATTTGGCTCTAAAAGTGCTACAAAAGAAGCTTTTAATAAAGGTTTGATTTCTGATGGTCAAGTTTGGATAGATATGATTGAAAGTAGAAACAAAACAGTACACACCTACCATCAAAATATTTTAGAAGAAGAATTTGAAAAAATTGTTTCAAATTATTATCCATTGTTCCAGTCTTTTTGTACTAAAATGAAGACCTTACAATGAAATTTGGTTTAACAGAAGATACCATCACTAAAATAAACTCAGTTTTTGAAAATCATCCTGAAGTAGAACAAGTGATTATTTATGGTTCGCGAGCGAAAGGAACTTACCGAGAAGGCTCAGACATAGACATTACTTTAAAAGGAAATGAACTTTCATACACATTATTATCTAAAATAAACCAAGAAATAGACGATTTAAACACACCTTATTTATTTGATATTTCTATTTTTGATAAACTTAATTCACCTGATTTGGAAGAACAAATTGGAAGGGTTGGATTAGTTTTTTATGATAAGAATTAGTTTTTCTGAAAGTAATATTTGTTACTTTATTAAACAAAAATTTGTTTGAACAATTGATGGAAACGTGTAAATATTCATCCTTAGGAGAGATTACTAATGCGCTATTTGAGGTTGGAGGGTAGAGTATAGGAGGAATATGTAGTTTGGATTTTAAAATTTTTGGTTTTTTAGACTTTGATTTTTGAGAGAATTACGATTTTGTATTTCTTAAAACTATTTTTTGTAAATTTGTATTAAATGATGTTTTATGACAACAATAACCTTAAAAATTAATGAACGATCTAAATGGGAAAAATCATTTTAGATTTGATAAAATTGAGCTCTTCTGAAAAAAAAGGAGTTGAGGTATTATATGTGCCAAATGAGAAAACTTTAGAGGCTTAAATATTTCTTTACTTGAAGAAGTGTTAATTTTACTTCGTGAAAACGGTAAATTCCTTTGAAATACAAACCACAATCCTTATTTTTGTTTTAATTTAATTTTTCATGCTTTTTATGAAACAAAATAACATTTTCAATATAATTTCAATTATTTTTATAGGAATCTTTATTATTTTGATAGAAATGTGTTTACCAACTAATAAATCACATGAAAACTTCGTGCCAGACATCACAAATACATATCTTGAATTTTTTATTATTGTTCCATTATTTTTGATTGTCTCATTTACTATCAATACAATAAATCTAAAAATAAAATTGAAAATTTTTGTGTTTATTCTATTATATTTATTTTTTATTTTCTTTTATATGTTATATCTACCTAATAGAAATTTAAGATTATTTGAATAGGATGAACCGCTCAGTTGAATTAATAATCCTGTTGCAGATAATTCAATCATTGAGACGAATTCATAATGTTGTAAAATTTGCAATTCTTAACAAAAAGTACATATATTTTTGTAAAACTCTAAAAAAAATAGTCCAAAAACTTGCAAATTGTTATCTAATTAGCTAACTTTGTATTGTGGAAGGAAATTTCAAGAGGAGCATTGTCTATTACAAACATTATTATTTAGATTTTTTTGAAACTCTAAAACCCGAAGTTAAGAATAAATTCAACTGGACGTTACAGTTAATTGCTACCATTGATCGAGTTCCTGAGAAATATTTCAAGCACATTACTGGAACTGATGGTATTTACGAGATTAGGGTTGAAGTTGGTTCAAGTATTTATCGAGTTTTTAGTTTTTTTGATAAAGGAAAATTGGTCGTTTTAGTAAATGGATTTCAGAAAAAGACAAACAAAACTCCGAAAAAAGAAATTGAATTGGCAGAAAAAATAAAAAAAGCATATTTTAATGAAAAATAAAGAAATTATGAGTATAAATAAAAATATCACTACATTTTCAGACCATTTAGATGCACAATACGGTAAAAAAGGTGCTGAAACACGTAAGCAATATGAGGAAGGTTTTGAATCATTCAAATTAGGTGTCATGATTCATGAGCTTCGTAAGGAACAAGGTATGACTCAAGAGCAGTTGGCTATCAAATGTGGTACAACAAAAACTTATATTTCTAAGATTGAAAACCACGCAAGCGATATTCGTCTATCTACTTTGATGCGCATTATTCGTGAAGGTTTTGGAAGACAATTAAGAGTGAGTTTTGATATTTAAAAAGGTCTAATATTTCTCCCGCTCTTCAGGATTTGTAATCCTGGCATATGTATTTCATGAAAAACGATAATTTTTATCCCATAAGAAACTTTCACGCTAATTTCAATCGATTTTTTAATTTCAAAATTTTTTTTAACCTTGTTAAAACAGAACTCATGACAACAATAACCTTAAAAATAAATGAACGATCTAAAATGGGAAAAATCATTTTAGATTTGATAAAATTGAGCTCTACTGAAAAAAAAGGCGTTGAAGTTTTGCGTTTTCCAAATAAAGAAACTTTTCAAGCAATAGAAAATGTTGAAAAGGGAATTGGTTTAATTCATACTAAAAACCACGAAGATTTAATGACAAAGCTAAATTCTTGAATTTACGTTCGTCATTCTCTTTGAAAATAAATTCAATTGACCCCATTTAATCTAAAAAAATTAACACCCCCTTTTTCATCAACAAGAATATTTCAGCTAGATTAATGTCAAACAGTACATTTTTTAATAAAATCTATCAAAAGTGGAAAAAAAAGAAAATTTACTTTTAGAAAGTTGTTTAAATTATGCTAATTTTGGGATTTTGTAAAAAATTATGAAAAACCTAATTACATGTGTTTTCTTTTTGACTTTTTCTTTCCTAAAGGCAGAAGAAGGAATGTTAATCCCTTCATTGTTAAGTGCTTTTGAATCGGATATGCAAGCTAAAGGAATGAAATTAACTGCCGAACAAATTTACAGTGTCAACCACTCAAGTCTAAAAGATGCTATCATACATTTTGGTGGTGGTTGTACAGCTGAATTGGTTTCAAACAAAGGGCTTTTACTTACAAATCATCACTGCGGTTATTCTCAAATTCAATCACATTCCTCTTTGGAAAAAGATTATTTAAAAAATGGATTTTGGGCAAAAGATCTTTCTAGTGAATTACCAAACAATAATTTAACAGCCACTAGAATAGTTCGCATAGAAGAAGTAACCAAAGAAGTGTTTTTTTCAATTGTTGAAAATGAAGAAACAACTTCTAAATTAAAAAAAATTAAATCAAATATTGCTAAACTTGTTGCTGACGCTCAAATTGGTAACCATTTTGAAGCAGAAATAAAAGCATTCGATTATGGCAATCATTATTATTTATTAGTTAAAGAAGTGTTTTTAGATGTTAGGTTTGTTGGAACACCTCCCAACTCAATTGGAAAATTTGGTGGAGATACTGACAATTGGGTTTGGCCTCGACATACAGGTGATTTTTCAGTGTTTAGAATTTATTGTGGGAAAGACAATAAACCAGCACCTTATTCTTTAGAAAATGTTCCTTATACCCCAATTCATTTTCTCCCAATTTCTTTTAAAGATAGAAAAAAAGGTGATTTCACAATGGTTTATGGTTTTCCTGGTCAAACAGAACAACATCTTGTTTCAGGACATTTAAAATATATTCTTGAAAAAGAAAGACCTGCCCGTATCAAAATGAGAGAATTGTCTTTGTCTGTTATCGATAAAGCGATGAAAGAGAGTGATCAAACTAGAATACAATATGCTGCTAAACAAGCTAGCATCGCTAATGCTTACAAAAAATGGATTGGACAAATTGGTGGTTTGAGAGAAATGAATTCAATACAAAAAAAATTGTCATACGAAAGTAACTACAATCAAAATGCATTATCCAATCAAAATTTTGCGAAATTCCAGCATATAATCTCTCAAATGAATGCTATGATGAGTGAATATTCTAAGTATGATTTTGAATATCAAATGTATATAGAATATGTCTTTGTCGGAGCTGAAGTTTTTGACCTTTGTAGAGCAATAGATGAAATCATTAAAAACTATTCTGCTAATATGACCAAAGAAGAATTAGACGCTTTTAAAAACAAATACATTTCTTCCGCAGAAAGTTTTTATAAAGATTATAATATTGATGTGGATAAACAAATTTTTTTACTACAAAGTAAAGAATATTTTAAAAATATTGAATCAGAACTCAGTACTTCTTTTCTTTATAGCCCAAATGAAAAATCAAATGAATTGTATTTAAAATCAATTTTAACTAATAAAGATAAATATATTCAATGGATAAACAATCTTTCAAATAAATCTATTAATAAAATTAAGAACGACAAAGCGTATTCCCATTATTTGTCTGTTTCAAATCGAATTAAAGAACAAATTGTTCCAAAATATAGAGAATTACAAGCTCAAATGAACTCTTATCTTAAAATATATGTAGAAGGAAAGTATTTGCTTTTTCCTGATGACAAACATTGGTCTGATGCAAATGGAACTTTAAGGGTAACCTACGGTCAATTAGAAGGTTCTGCACCATACGACGGAATGACTTATACCGAACATACCACTTTAGATGGGATTATTCAAAAGTATTATACTGGAAATAGTGATTTTGAAATTGAAAATCGTATGTTGGACTTGTATAAAAAGAAAGAGTACGGCTCGTATGCTCAAGATGAGGAATTATGGGTTTGTTTTACTGGCTCTAATCACACGACTGGCGGTAATTCTGGTTCCCCTGTACTTGATGAAAATGGTTATCTTATGGGATTGAATTTCGACAGAACTTGGGAAAGTACGATGTCTGATTATCATTTTGATAGTAAAAGATGTAGAAATGTTGTAGTGGATATTCGTTATGTGCTTTGGGTTATGGATATTTATTCAGGTGCTAAACATCTTGTCGATGAAATGGTTTTGATGAAATGATTTTCAAATGATTGTATGTATTGCTGAAAAACCAAGTGTTGCAAAAGACATAGCAAAAATAATTGGTGCAACAAATCAAAAAAATGGTTACCTTGAAGGCAATGGCTATCAAGTTACTTGGACTTTTGGGCATCTTTGCACTTTAAAAGAACCTCATGATTACTTTAGTCATTGGAAATATTGGAAATTAGAAGATTTACCCATTATTCCCAATAATTTTGGAATTAAACTAATTGAAAATAAAGGAGTTGAAAATCAGTTTAAAATTATCACTTCTTTAGTTCAACAAGCTGATGAAGTTATAAATTGTGGTGATGCTGGTCAGGAAGGTGAACTCATTCAACGTTGGGTTTTGCTAAAAGCTAAATGTAAAGCACCAATTAAACGTTTGTGGATCTCCTCCTTAACAACAGAGGCTATAAAAGAAGGTTTTCAAAAATTAAAAGAGGGCTCTCATTACCAACTTTTATATGAAGTGGGTAGTGCTAGAGCAATTGGAGATTGGTTGCTTGGAATGAATGCAACAAGATTGTTTACCAAAAAATTTGGAAAAGGTGAGCATGTATTGTCCATTGGAAGAGTTCAAACTCCAACTTTAGCAATGATTGTTCATCGACAGCAAGAAATTGATGCTTTTCGTACGGAAGAATATTGGGAACTTAAAACACTGTACAAAAAAACTGAATTTTTAGCTCAAATTCCAAGATTAAAAACGGAAGAAAAAGCTAAAAAAGGTTTAGTATATCTCCAAGAACATGAATTTGAAATTACCCTTGTCGATAAAAAAGAAGCAAAAGAAGGTAATCCTAGATTGTTTGATTTGACTTCTTTGCAAGTAGAATGTAACAAAAAGTATGGATTTTCTGCCGATGAAACGTTAAAATTAGTTCAATCTTTATATGAAAAGAAATTGGTAACATACCCAAGAGTAGATACCACTTATTTGTCAGAAGACCTACATCCAAAAATTGAAGGAATACTTCAAAAAATGGATAATTATTCACAGTTTACAACAACTCTTTTGCAAAAACCAATTCCCAAATTAAAATCAGTTTTTGACGATAAAAAAATTAGTGATCATCATGCAATAATCCCGACAGGTGTTTCTGATAATCAACTTGTTGGAGATGAAAAAACAGTTTATCAACTTATTGCAAAAAGATTTATCGCTGTATTTTATCCTGAATGTAAGGTGGCCATCACTCAAGTAATTGGAAAAGTTGGAGAAATAGAGTTTAAAACACAAGGTAAACAGATTTTAGAACTTGGTTGGAGAATTGTATACGAAAATGAAAAATCTAGTGGTGAAAAAGGAAAAGAAAAAAACGAAGAAGAAAAAATGCTTCCTCCTTTCGAAGTAGGTGAAAAAGGAAATCATGAACCAAAAATTCACAAAGGTAAAACGACTGCCCCAAAACCTTTTACTGAAGCTACCCTTTTAAGAGCAATGGAAACGGCAGGTAAACAAGTGGACGATGAAGAAATGAGAGAAATGCTCAAGGAAAATGGTATCGGTCGCCCTTCAACACGTGCAAACATTATCGAGACTTTATTCAAAAGAGCGTATATTGAAAAAAAGAAAAAAAACTTACACCCAACAGAAATGGGAAGTAGATTAATCCAACTCATTCAAAACGAACTACTAAAAAGTGCTGAACTTACTGGGATTTGGGAAAAAAAACTCAGAGAAATTGAAAAAGGTAAATATCCATTTGAATCATTCAAACAAGAATTAATTGAAATGGTTAAAACTCTTTGTGATGAAGTGATTTTTGAAAATTCTTATTCTAATCGATAATTTAAAGTTAGAAGATTTCTAAAGTAAATGACGGATTCAAAAACTTAAATTTGAAGTGCTTTAGAGTTTTCTTACCGACACAAATTAAAAACAAATCGTCTATAAAAAGAGAGAGGCTTCTATGAAAAAGCCTCTCTAACCCTACTACTACTATGAAAAATTACTTACTTACTTTTCAGCTTTCAGCTTTATCTAACGATACAATATTACTACAGTTTTTTTTCATTTAAAGTTTTTTTTCGATGGATTACAATTATTTTAGGTTATTCTGCAAAATGAAATGATTTTGTGTTTTTAAAATTCTTAATTTTATTTAAAAATTTTATTAATTATTAAATTTAAAACTGATTTTATAATGATTTAAAGAGTATTCTTTTATTAACATTTTAATCGAGTTAATAAAACAAAAATAGTTGATTTAGGTACTAAAAACCTAAATTTTGTGTAATTCATCTAATTTTAGAATTAAAGTGTTAATATAATGCCTAATTTAGTGTAAAATGTAAATAATTTAACAATGGAGCTGATTTGTTTAAAAAAAATAAGTGCATATACTACGCCGAACAACAGAAAAGACTTTATTAAGGTCTCTTTAAAATTATTTTTAAACGAATTAAATAATTTTGAAGAGTCTTTGAATAATTATCATTTAGAAAAAAACGAATTATTACTGAAACAAGCTATTCATAAAATTAAACCAAATTTTGAATTATTTGTTAATGAAAGAGAAATTATTGATAATTTGATTTATACCTATAATTTAAATTTTGATTTAAAATACTACGAAATTGATAAAAATATTAAAACTTTATTAGAGATTACTAAAAAAATTAAAATTGAACTAAAAATTAAAATATTAGATTATTCTTAAAACAGAAGAAAACTAATAAATGTTGATTGGCATCAATTTATAGCCATTTATCGAAATATTAAAGTCACTTATTTTAAAAATAGTTTTTTTTGTTGAAAATTATTATTTATTAAAATGAAAAAGAAAATAGTTAACATTGAAGGATATTGGTTAAAAAAAAACTTTAATGAATTACCAGCAATATCGGGAATATTTTTTATATATGAATGTAAACATGTTATAAAAAACGATATAATAGTGCTAAAAAAAATAATTTATATAGGTGAAAGTGATAATATTAAGGAAGACATAAAAAATGAAAGAAAATTAGATGTTTTATTTAAAAACTTTTCAAGCAGAGAAATCGCTGTTTCTTATGCTGGCATTTTAGATAAAAACGAAAGAAAGTTAATTTTCGAAAATTATAAATTCTATTTAAATTTACAACAAAATGATAATAGTATAAATTCGTTAGATTTTAATCCTATTACGTTAATTTCAATTGGAAATATAGAATTTATAGAGCCTTTTTATACTCTAAATTATAACATTTCATTTAAATCAAATAGAACTATTTCAAAAGTTTTAATTTAAACCAGTAAAAATTTCAAATTTACAGTAGATTAATTCTATTTAAAACAGCTGTTTTGTATGTTCTACCAATTGGAATCATTTTTTCGTGGACAACAATAAATCCTTCAGTTATTGTTTCAATGTAATTAATATTTACTATAAAACAATTATGAATTCTTACAAAATCATTGGAAGGAAGTTTATTCATAACTTTTTTCAATGTACTATGAGAAGTTATTTTTTTGCTTTTTAATTGGAATTGAATATAATCTCCTTTTGACTCAATTAAATAAATGTCTTTTGTTAACAGTAATTTGTATTCTAGATTCTGTCTTACATATATACTATCGTGAAATTTATTTTCTTTATCGTTAAATGTAGTTTTAATAAAATTTAAAGTCTTTAATAGTCTTAATCTTTCTATCGGTTTTAATAAATAATCAAGAACTCTCAATTCTATTGCTTCTAAAGCATACTTTTCATGGGAAGAGATAATGACTACTTTTGAATTTAAATCGTTGAAATTTTTTAAAAATTCAATGCCATTAATTTTAGGCATTTCAATATCTAAAAAAATTACGTCTATTTGTTCATTATTTAATACATCTATCGCTTCGTTTACACAAGAAACTTTATCAACAATATGAATAAACTTAAATTCTATTAATAACGATTCTAATATGTGAATCATTAAACTATCGTCATCTACTATCAAACATTTAACCATTACTTTCAATTATTTTAATTAATTCTTCCTCTTCAATAGGTTTTTTTATAAACGACACAAATAAATCAGAGATGTCTTTTTCATTTTCAATCTCAACATCTGCTGATAGAGCGTATATTTTCTTTTGTTTTCCATACACTTCAATTATGTTTTTTGCACATGTAATACCATCCATTACAGGCATTTGTATATCTAAAATGACAACATCATAAGTTTGTGTTTTTAATTCATCCAAAACTTCTTGACCATTTGATACAATTTTACTAATATAAAGGTTGTTATCAAGAATGGTTTTAATTAAAAACCTATTCATTTCATTGTCTTCTGCTACCAATATTTTCAAATTTATTGTTTGATATTTTTTTTTGTCCTCAATTTTAATTTCATTATCATTACCAAATTTAAAGGGTTCAAGTTGAAAAGCTAAAGGTAATATTATATGAAACTTTGTCTTATCTTTTGACTCTACCTTTATGCTACCTTTCATTATTTGTACTAAATTTTTTACAATACTTAAACCTAAACCTGTACCTCCATGATGTTGTGTAACTTTGCTATTAATTTGTACGTAAGGTTTAAAAATTTCATCTAAACTTTCTTCAGGAATTTGATTTCCATAATTTGTGACAATTAAATTAATATTTATTGTATTGTAATTTTTTATTTTGCCAATAATATCTATTGTAACTTCATTCTCTTTAAAACTATGTTTAATTGCATTAGAAATTAAATTCATTAAAATTTGGCTGACTCTAATTGAGTCACCTTCAATTACTATATTAGTCGGTAAATCAATTTTATAATTCAATTTTATATTCTCTTTTTTAATTAAAGAATCAAAATTTTTAATTACATTGTTCAATAAGGTTTGAAAATTTATTTTTTCAGTTTTCAAAGTTATATTTCCAGATTGAATATTGGTGTCTTCTAAAATATCATCAATAAGAGTTTTCAGAATTTGACTTGAAAATTTTATGTGTTCTAAAAACTTAATCTGCTGTTCTTTAAGGCCTTCTTTTAATAATAAATTAGTAAATCCATAAATACCATTAAGTGGAGTTCGTAATTCATGACTAATTTTAGAAATAAATTCTGCTTTAGCTTGATTCAATTTTTCCTTGATTAGATTTTCTTCTAATCTTTTTTTCACTTTTGACAACTCCTCTTCTTGTTTAATTTTTTGTCTAATATCCTTAATTACCATCAAAAAAGATTCTTCATTTTCGCTTAAAGACAATGATTTTAAAACAATTTCTACAGGAACAGTTTCCCTATTTTTTGTTTGAATAAAAGATTTATATGTTTTAGGGAAATTAATATTTGATGAATTATTTGATATATCAATACCTTCAAATAAACTGTCAATATTAACATGAAGAAAATCATATTCATTGTATTGAAATAGACTCAAAGCGTTTTTGTTTACATTGATAATTTTGCCGTCTTTGGTGAATGTTATGATGGAGTCTGGTATTGATTCAAATAATTTAACGAATTGACTCTGTTTTTCCTTTAAGGAAACAGTAGAGTGTTTTAACCTTTCTTCATTTCTAATTTTTGTGTAAAAAATTCCAAAAGAGAAAGCACAAATAGTTAAAACAGAGGAAAAGTAAAATATAAATGTTTTTAAAAGAATAGGCTCAAAAAAAAGTAAAGCTGAAAAAGTTAAAATAATATTAAATATTATAAAAATAAATAATGATTTCAGTTCTTTGAAATATGAAGCAAGAGAAGAAATAATTATTAAATATCCAATAAAGTATTCATATGACATTTGGTTAATTAAAAACAATATTATTTGAAATAAGCTAACATAAAAAATTGCAAAATAGATTAATAAATAGAAAGTATTAATTCTAAAGTATACTGAATATGAATAGTAAATAATTATACTAACATATAAAGACAATAATATTCTATTTATAAAAGGGTCAATGAAATTTGGATTTATATAATAAAATATGAAACCCCAAAATGGATAGATAATTACTCCAAAAATAAGTAAGATCCTATCAATTTTAATCTCCGAAGAATTTTCAATATTTTCAGCTTCTTTAGATTTCAATTTTATTTATAATTGAATTTAATTATTGAATTTAACAAATCCTCTTCTTCAAAAGGTTTTTTTAAGTACCCGTCAAATAATTCTTGTTTTTCTTTTTCAAGTATGGACTTAATATCAGCAGTTAAAGCAATTATTTTACAATCTAATTTAAGTTCCTTTTTAATTATTTTAGTGCATGTAAAACCATCCATTTCTGGCATCATTAAATCCATTAATATTAAATCGTATCTTTTATTCTCTAAGAATTGCAAGGCAACTTTTCCATTTTCTGCTATATCATACTTAATTGAATAATTGTCTAAAATTGTCTGAAGTAAAAATTGATTCATTAAATTGTCTTCAACTATTAATATCTTTATGTTTTTTAATCTGGAAAATTCATTGTTTGGTTGAGTATTTGAATTTTTAACTTTAGCTTCTTTTCTTAAAATTAATTCTACTTTAAAAATAGTACAACCATTAGATTCAACTGAAATGCTTCCACCCATTTTATCAATTAAATTTTTTACAATGCTTAAACCCAGTCCGTTTCCTCCATATTTTTTTGATATCTCATTACTAACTTGGACATATGGATGAAAAATGTCTTTAATTTTTTCTTCAGGTATTCCAATTCCATAATCTTTAACAATAATTTGTAATTTCAACTTTGAAGTCTCATATTCTTCAAAATTTATGATTAAATCAATATTCCCTTCCTCGTGGCTGAATTTTATTGAATTGGATAATAAATTCATTATTATCTGACTTATTCTTAATTTATCACCAATTGGACTGTAAAGTTGATTTATTATTTCTTCGGAATATTTTATGTTTAATTTTAATTTTTTTTCATTTAATTTAATATTAAAACTTTCCGCAACATTGTAAATTAGTAAATTAATATCAATTTCGTTTTCTTCTAATGATATATTGCCTGTTTCAAGATTTGCATTATCTAAAATATCATTAATTAACAATGAAAGTAATTCACTTGAAAACTTAATTGTTTCAACATATTTTTTTTGATTATTGTTAATTTTCTCCTTTAAAAGTATGTTTGTAAAACCATAAATACTATTTAATGGCGTTCTTATTTCGTGACTCATTTTTGAAATAAACTCTGATTTAGCTAATGAAATTTTTTCTGAAATCTCTTTTTGTTGTAATTTAAATCTCATTTCATTTAATTCTTTCTCAGCATCTATTCTTGGGGTTATATCTCTGAAAATTGTTATGTAATTTTTTTCTTTATTTTCTACTTCAATAACTCCAAAACTCAATTCTATTGGGATAAAAATATTATTTTCTACTATGGCATAATAGACATTACTTAATGGAATAATTTTGTTTTCACTCAAATTATTTTTTAATTCATTAAAAAATAATTTATTCTCAAACATTTGATTAGAAATAAATAAAGTGATGTTTTTAGATATAATGTTTTCAATTTTTTTATTAAATAATAATACCCCTTTTTTATTTATCTCTTTAATTATTCCGTTTGAATCTGTTGATATTATTGCATCAGGTGCAAATTCAAGTAAATTTTTAAATTTCTCTTCACTTGCCTCTAAATCAATAGAATACTTATTCAACTTTAATTCTTTTCTAATTCCATAATACCTGATAATGGTTGATAGACCATTCATTATTATTATTGAACGTACGTGACCAAAAGTGAGTAATTCTGTATCGTTTTTATATACAATATATAAGATAAGTAATGTTAAAAAAGAAATAATTGAAAAAAAGAACATCGAAAAATATGTCCTTAAATAGAGAATTGCTAAAAATGAAAAGAAAATATATCCACCAGTGAATGACTTTTCAAAATTGTTTATAAGTATTAAATAAAATTGATAAATTATTATTGAATAAATTAAAAAAATTGAAATTAAATAATGGTATTTCTTAATAAACTTAACAAAAAAAGTTCCTATAAAAAACAGCACGTAGGTAACTCCGAATAACATTTTTATCCATAATGGATCAAAAGTCTCTATGTTGGTTCTTAAATAATAAGATAACGGTGTTATTACTGCAAAAACAAGTAATATAATTCTTAAATCTTTTATTTTTTTATCCGTTTTATTTTTCATTTTTCGCATTTTGGATAAACAAATATAAAAGAATTTATTTAAAGAAATTTTATCTTTTTATTAAATTAATTATTTCCTTTGAATTACAAACTTAAAAAATCTAGATATTCCTTTATTTGTAAACTTTAAATTATAAACTCCATTTTCAAACGAAAATATATCAATTTTAATAACTGAATCTTCGATTTCTTTTAATTCATAAATCATTTTCCCTTCTGTCGAATATATTTCTATTGAGTTTTCTGAATATAATTTAGGGAATTGAATGAACATTTCATTTTTAGCTGGATTTGGATAGATTAATAATTCACTATTCTCAATCTCAATAGACTCTTTTGCAACAATTTGAACTCTACCATCAATATCTTCTTGTAACAATCTATAGTAAATTATAGATCCAATTTTTGGCAAGTTATCAAAAAAGGAATATTTCTTTTGTTCAATACTATTAATTGCTCCAGGTATTGTAACTAATGTTTCCCAAAAATATCCTTCAATTGAGGTTTCTATAATAAACTGCTTATTTTCTCTTTCACTTTCAGTTGTCCAATTTATAGAGATATTATCGTCAATTTTTTCTATATAAAACTCCTTCAATTCAATGGGTAACAAAACATCACAATTCAATCCCACATACCAGTCTCCGCCAAATAAGGTACATAAAGTTTGATTTAAGAATGTACAAGATTGTTCAAAACAAGTATGTGCAAATTTACATTGACATTGGGCATTCAAATTAGATTTTACTACACAAATCATTAAAAAACTAAAAATAAAACCCCTTGTTTTCATAATTTTGAGTTTAAATTATTATTATTAAACCATGTGAAAATTATTCAGTTGAATTATTCTCACCTCATCAGAACTACTTTCTTATTACATAATTTGATTTCGCAATTATCAATTTCCATTAGATAAGTTCCATTTTGGATTTGTTTAGGCAAACTAAATTGATAAATATTATTTATTAAAGCTTTAGAATTTAAATCCACTTCATAAACAATTTTTCCAGTTATATCATATATTTTTAACTTAGTATCATCACAAAGTTTTCTTTTATTAACCATAAAATTTAGTTCGCCATTATTCGGATTGGGATAACAATCAACACAAACTTCTTCTGAGTTCAAACAAGGTATATATCTCAAAGTTTCATAAATAGTACTTTTACCATCTATATCTACTTGTTTTAAACGATAATAACACTCACGGTTTATCTTATCCTCATCAACACTTTGATAACTCATTGGAGAATTGCTATTTAATTCTCCTTTTACTCTAGCTATTTCTTTAAAATACAATCCATCAAAACTTTTTTCAATCATAAAATAATCATTATTATTTTGACTTTCTATGTCCCACTTTAATACAACTTGTTCGTTTTCGCAATAGGTATCAAATTGAGTTAGGCTTATTGGTAATGAGCATCCTACATAAACCGTAACCTGCTGACTGCCAGTACATCCTTTTGAGTCAGTAACAGTACAAGTATAAGTTCTATCTGACGAAGTGTTGGAGCTCGTGTTTGCAGTAGTTGTACTTGATAAATTTGTACTTGGAGTCCATAAATAACTAACAATTTCATTTGGTGCATTAAATTTTATAGACCAATTGGAGAAGTTTGATATAGAACTTCCTATCCCTGGTTTACATTGATCAATAAGCTCTAATCTCCATGTTCCATTTACATTGCCAGCTGAAGGAAGTGAACCACTTGGTAAAAAGGTTCCATTATAAGGAGCCGATCCTGAAGCAATTGGAGTACTTGCCGTTGGAGAAAAAGTTGTGTTTGTTAAATTGGCTCCTGACAAACTACCTCCTGTAATTAAAGTGTACCAATTTCCTGCGGGATCCCTCAAGCGAGCTTGAATATCACCATTATTTGGATTGGTCATATTCAACACAATGGATTGTATGGGATTGCTTGCTAAAGTGGTTGGATTTGCTCCTGTAACTGTGATATCTCTAATGAAAGTTGTTGTTCCTCCACACAAAGCCGTACCATCTGTTAAAGCCCCTGCTGAAGTATTTGAAAAAGTTTTTGGTGCATTTATACCAACATTTGTACTTCCACTTGCAACCAAATTCACTGAAGTAGCAGGTGCACAAATCTGAGCTGGATTTGGATTAATTGACACAGTTGGTGTAATAGTAGTTACCGATACAGAGGAAGTTGCAGCACAAGCAGCAGGCATTCCAGTCTGATTAACAGCTACGTTATATGTAGTCGCAACCGCAGGGTTTGCAGTAGGGTTTTTTAATGTGGATGTAAAACCTGCTGGTACAGAAGTCCAACTAAAGGTTAATGGAGCATTATTTGGTTTGCAAAAACCAAACTTCACATTGGGTCTTCTATTTACATAGGAAACAAAATCATTTGTCGCACATGTACCAGGGGAAAAATTTGTACCTGAATACCTATAACAATTATATCCCGGACTATTATACCTACAAAAAGCATAGTAATTGTCTGTTCCATTTGGTGGAGCATCTTGAGAAGCAGCACCATTAGGAAAATACCAACACACTTGTACTACTAAATTTGATGTACCATCCCAATTATATCCTTGAGTGAAAAAGAATGGAGACCATCCAGTTGAAACAGATACATTAGTGCCTGAATAAACTTGACTTAGACCCGTTAGTAAGGTGGATAACGTTGATGCCGAAGTACATCCTAGTGAGATTTTTACATTTGGGTAAACTAAAGAAGAAACGGTGCCGCCACCACTTGTTTCAATCCTTTGTATATCAAAAACTATTGAATTGATTTTTCCTGCTACCATACCTGCTGAAGTTAATTCTGATGCTCTAAATAAAATTTGTGCGGTTTGATAGGCATCACCGAAGTTTCCAAAAACATTTTCTCCTCCAGTATTATATGCTATTGTTGTAACTCCAGCACCTACTTGTTGTTCGTCAGCTATTGAACTAAAAGGAGTACAAGCGACACTTGCTACAGGTCCACATGCTCCAGGTGGTTCCATGTTTATTGAACTTGTTGCTAATAATTGTGTTGCTCCGTTAGCGCAAACAGTTGTTGGTGTTGCACTCGCCGTAGCTGAGGGTCCTAAAACAGTTACATTCACACTAGCCGTACAATTTTCTACTCCATTAGTGTAAGTAACCGTATAAGTACCATTTGAGGTAACTTGAAGAACTGGAGTGTCAGGAGAGGCAGAAGGTCCTTGTGCATCATGAGCCCAGTCAAAAGTATAGCCAGGTACATTTAAGTTTAAAACCATATTATCCAATCCCCAAGCGTCAAATCCAGCACCTGAAGAAGTTGATTGATACCATCTAAATTTCGTTGCCGTTGTTAATGCAGCAGGAGGCAAACTAAAACAATAGGTTCTCCAAGAGGTTAAATTAGGGTCATATCCTCCATTAGGGTCAAAATAACCTATATTAACCCATGATGCTCCATTGTTGATTGAATATTGAATATATATTCCTTCGTCTGGTAAATCAATTCCTTCACAAGGACTCGACGCACCTTGTGTTCCATATTTCATGTCAAAACATAACGTTGCACTCGTTGCTCCACATTGTGTCATGTCATAGTTGTTTGTAGTAATCTGTCTAGGAGCAGCAACTGTTGTTCCCATCCAAAGACTATAAGCACCTTCTGAGGGAGGACCCACACACGCGTGTGTTCCAGTTCCGTTTTGTACTTGTGCTCCATTTGTTGAACCCCATGGTTGTGCTCCACCATCATCTATTGTACCATCATTAAAATTGTTGTTTAGTGGTTTACAACCATCTGCAACAGCTGTAAGTGTAACATTATTACCACAAACTACAGTTGATGGATTTGCGTAAGCAACAACAGGGCATTGTGAAAAAACAGTTATTCCTTCATTAATAATCAATTGAATCGATAAAAAAAGTATAATAGATTTCATATTATTCTTTAAATAAGAAACATATTTTAATTGTAACATTCTCATTTTATCAAAATATTAATGTTCTTAAGATTAAAATCATCCATTTTTAAATTTGGCAAGTTCTGGTCAACAAATTTGTAAAAGAAAGCTAGACCACTTAAACCATCATCATTACAATTACCAATTTTAAAATCTCTCGGTTCTATATTTAATTTAAATTTTAGTTCATTATTTTCACTATTACAATTTATACATCTTCCCCCATAATTCAATTCAACTTCCCATGAAACTTCAATTTTATTTTCACTTTTATTTTTGAATAGAAAAACAATTTCTTCTTTATTTACTGCATTAACAGTATCATTACATAAAATATTCTTATAATAAATATCAAGGTTATTACCGGAATAACAATTAATCCATTCTTTACTGTCTAATTTTTTAAAAGTTTTGGAGCGGTTTTCACCTTTTTCATATTCTTTATCTATGCTTGTAGCAGTCATACCTTGAGATAAAAAATAATTTAAAAGGACAGAGATTAAAAAAAACAACACTAAAAGAAGAGTTGTAATTCTTATTTGTGAGTAAAATCTAGCTACCTGTTTTTTACTATTGTTCATAATCTTAAAATTTAATCATTTCAAGTAAAATTAGCTTGACTTTTGGGACACATTAATTTTTATGGGGAATGATTATTTTTGAGATAAAAAAAGATGTCAAATTTAAGTATTGTTGATTGTTTTTTGCCCGATGGCATATTAACACATTTCGAAGTTGTAAAAATAGAAGAATTGGAAGATG
>JACPDW010000042.1 GCA_016183815.1 Flavobacteriia bacterium | reverse complement strand
TCCGTCATCTCTGACGGACTTCCTCTCGGTTCCCGCAATAGCCATCGCTTCGCTTTTTACTAACAATTAGGTGCCATTGATTATCGTTAAACCTGTAATTTTCACTATTAGTAAGACGAATTTTCAACTAATAATTTATATAGCACTCTATCTTGTTATCCCATAAAATTTATTTAGAATCTTCCTCAACCACAGTAAATACCTCCTGTTTTAGAGACCGGGACACCCCAAATAAAAATCAAATAATTTTGATAAATATTGTTGCAAAAAAAATTCAAGTTTAAAATTTATAATTACTTACGGTAAATTTTAATTAAAGTATTCTAAATTCACTTCATGGCTACTTAAACTGGATATATTTGTTAAAAAGAAGAGTTTACACCATTACTTGTGGCAATTAAAGTATAATCACCCATACACAAATCAAAAATCCCAGTATATCCATTTGCAATAATATAATTATCTTCTAAATAAATCCATGTCCATGTATCATAAAAAGCTGAATCTAAAAATATAGCTGACCCATTACACGATCCTAAATCAGATGTATTTGTAACTGAAATGCTTTGAGCATGAAAAAATTTAACCGACACAAGTAAACTAAAAACCAAAAAAAATGTTTTCAAAGTATCTTCTTTTAATCAAAGACTACAAAAATAAAAAAAGATTGCTTTATATTACATTTTTATTTAGAAAACAATGAATCGACAAACTCTACTTTATTAAAAAACAACAAATCCTCTATCCCCTCACCTACTCCGATATATTTCACAGGAATTTGCATTTGGTCAGAAATACCAATAACCACTCCTCCTTTAGCTGTTCCGTCTAATTTAGTAATGGCTAATGCATTAATTTGTGTGGCCAAGGAAAATTGTTTGGCTTGTTCATAAGCATTTTGACCTGTAGAACCATCTAAAACCAATAACACTTCGTGTGGTGCATTGGGATAAACTTTTTCCATCACTCGTCTAATTTTACTTAATTCAGTCATCAAATGAGCTTTATTATGTAGTCTTCCTGCGGTATCAATAATGACAACATCAGTTTTTTGTGCTTTGGCTGATTGCAAAGTATCAAAAGCCACTGAAGCAGGGTCGGCACCCATTCCTTGTTGAACAATTGGAACTCCTACCCTTTCTGCCCAAATTTTTAATTGATCAACAGCAGCTGCTCTAAAAGTGTCAGCAGCTCCTAAAATTACCTTTAAATTTTTCTGTTTAAATTGATTGGCTAATTTTCCTATTGTTGTAGTTTTACCAACACCGTTAACACCAACAACCATTATTACATAAGGTTTTTCAGAGAAATGAAACTCATTGTTTTCATATGAAAAACCCTTATTTTCCGATAATAACTCGGTAATCACTTGCTTTAAAATGACATGAATTTCACTCACATTCAGCACCTTATTTTTGGATACTTCTTTTTGTATTTTTTCAATAATTTTTAATGTGGTTTCCACACCGACATCGGAAGATATAAGTATTTCTTCTAACTCATCTAATACTTCCTCATCAACCTTACTTTTTCCTATAAGTGAACGAGTAATTTTAGAAAAGAGATTTTCTTTTGTTTTTTCCAGACCTTTATCTAGACTTTCTTTTTTCTCTTTTGTAAAAAAATTAAATAATTTCATCTTTTGGGTATTACAAAATGTAATGTAAATTTAAAAAAAATCCCCAAATCCAAAAAGGAAATGGGGGTAAATAGTATAAAAAAAATATAATTAGTTTTTGTTAAACCAATCTTTCACTTTATCGTTGTGAACAATTTCTTCTTTGAATGTATATGAACCTGATTTATCAGACTTTACCATTTTAATTACTTTTGTATGTTCTTTCCCTCCACCTTTTTGTAGAGACGCTACTACTTTCTTAGCCATAATTTAATTATTTAATTTCTTTGTGAACAGTTGAACGTTTCAACACAGGGTTGTATTTTTTTAACTCCAATCTATCAGGTGTGTTTTTTCTGTTTTTAGTAGTGATGTATCTTGAAGTACCAGGCATTCCTGATTCTTTATGCTCTGTACATTCCATTATTACCTGAATTCGGTTGCCTTTTGCTTTTTTTGCCATTGTATAATTTTTTCTTTATGTAAACAATTATTTCAAAAATCCTTTTTCTCTTGCCTCTTTTAAACAAGCTGATATTCCATTTTTGTTTATTGTTCTTAAAGCAGATGTTGATATCTTTAATGTGATATAACTATCTTCTTCTGGAATATAAAATTTTTTAGAAATCAAATTCGGATAAAATTTTCTTTTCGTTTTTCTATTTGAATGGGAAACATTGTTTCCTACCATTACCGATTTTCCTGTTAATTGACAAACTTTTGACATTGTATAACGATTTTACTCTCTATTTAAGCGGGTGCAAAGATAAGTATTTTTCTTTTTCTTTGCAAATTTTTATTAATATTTTATTAAAAATTCTATAATTTAGACAAATTCCCATTTTTTGGAGATAAAATATCAGTAAATTTAGTTTTTAAATAATATCTTTAAAAAAGTTTTTCAGACAATTTTGCTCAAACAAGGGTTTCGTTTTAACTACGTTCTCTTTGTTAACTACATTCATTTTCTCAAGGTCGTATTGATTGAGAGTTATTTATTTTACTTATCCATAAAAAATGAACACACGAAGCAAGAAAAGTATTCAAGAAAAAGTAGATTTTGAATGGAATAGCATTTAATTACTTTTTGTCTTGACACAAAAAGTTAACAATCCCGAAAATTCGGGAAAGACTGTGAGAAACTTCATTTGAAAACTACTTTTCATCAATTTGAAACAGTTCCAATTTCCCCCTTTGGAGGGGGACAAAGGGGGAGGACTAATAAAATTTATTATTCTTTCAAACATTCTATTGTATGTATTAATTTTAAACGTACTTCACCTATATTATTTAATACTTGACCTTCTTCAAATCTAAGCATTTTAAAGCCATTTTCTTTTAATTTTT
>JACPDW010000041.1 GCA_016183815.1 Flavobacteriia bacterium | reverse complement strand
TTGTTCATCTACTTTTTTTTCATAAAATTATTTTAAAAATGTACTCTAAATTAAAAATATTTTTATAATTTTATGGAGTGCTTTTTAAGTTAAAATATTGTTTATTAGCTGATTCGACGATAGGAGAATTTCACTTGAACACGGGTTTTGCGTCAGGCGGGCTGACGTGCAAATCTGGAGTTTTGTGCTTCTATTCAGGTTCAGTCCTGGTTGACAGTTTTGTGCTCCGAAACCCGCTTCTTCGCCAAGCGCCAAAACGTTGGCATTCATTGTAAAAAGACCCCTTACCAACATTGAAGAATTGAAAAAAATAAAAAAAACTTGACTATTATTTCGCAAATTAATATTACATTTGCTAAAAATATATCAAATCAAAAAACTGAATTACAACAAATGGCAAGTTTTGGACATTTTATAAAAACAGAAAGAGAGAAAAGAGAGTGGACACAAACCGATTTTGGAGCTAAAATTGGCATTAATTCAAGTGCAATAAGTCGAATTGAAAATGGGACTCAAAAGTTCAGTATATCTAAACTAAAAAAGCTTGCAGAAGTTTTTGAAATAGACTTACAAAAAGTACGTGATTTGTTTTTTGCTGACAAATTTGCAAAAGAAGCATATAAGAATAATTGTTCTGACAATATTTTTGTAGTTGCAGAAAGTACAGCAAATTATTATAAGAATATTAACGCCAAACAAGGCAAATTAGAATTGTAATTATGGCAAACGAGAGAAAGACTGAAATAATTGTCAGAAATCATTTTAATCAATTTTTATCTGAAATTGAAATTGAAGAGCAAAAATCTGATAATGTCAAAATTGATAAATTATTAAAAACAGCTTCAAAAAAGGGTAATGGTCAAGGATACCCCGAATTTATAATTACATATAAAACTAATCCAAGTTTAATTATAGTAATTGAATGTAAAGCTGATATTACTAAACATGAAAGTAAGAACAGAGATAGATATGCTGAATTTTCAGTTGATGGAGCTTTACTATATGCTTCTTATCTTTCAAAAGATTTTGATGTAATTGCCATTGCGGTAAGTGGAGAGAATAAAAACAATATAAAAATCTCCCATTTCTTGCATTTAAAAGGAGAAAGGAAAGCAACTGAAATTTTTGGTGATAAACTTTTGACGGCAAATGATTATTTGAATGGTTATTTAAAAAGTCCCGAAAAGTTTAGACAAGATTATAAAACACTTCTTGATTTTACTAAAACATTAAATGAAACTTTACATTCACATAAAATTCTTGAAAGCCAAAGAAGTTTATTAATTAGTTGTATATTAATTGCACTAGAAAATGTTGCGTTTAAGAATTCTTATGCTTCGCATAAAACACCAAAGAATTTAGCAAATTCATTAGTTCAAACAGTCTTAAATGAATTAGAGTCTGCAAATATTACAGGAGAAAAACTAAACAATCTTGAAATACAATTTAGCTTTATTAAAACAGATATGTCACTTTCCACAAAAGACAAAGTTTTGAAAGAGCTTATTGATGAAATAGACGAAAATATAAATCAGTTTATTAAAACACATGAATATTTTGATGTTTTAGGACAATTATACATAGAATTTTTACGATATGCCAATAGCGACAAAGGATTAGGTATTGTATTAACACCGCCTCATATTACAGAGCTGTTTGCTGATTTAGCTCAAGTAAATAAAAATTCTATTGCATTTGACAACTGTACAGGAACAGGTGGTTTTTTGATTTCTGCAATGAAAAAAATGATTGCAGATGCAAAAGGAGATGATGATAGAATAAAGGAGATTAAATCAAGTCAATTAATTGGGGTTGAGTGGCAATCACATATTTTTGCTTTAGCTGTTTCAAATATGTACATACACCAAGACGGTAAAACTAATATTTTTAATGGTAGTTGCTTTGATGAAAATATAATTAATCAAGTAAAAGCAAAAAATCCAACAGTTGGGTTTTTAAATCCTCCTTACAAGTCAGATAAGAAAACAGATACAGATGAATTGGAATTTATTCTTAATAATTTAGAATGTTTAGTTGATGGTGGCACTTGCATAGCAATTGTGCCAATGCAAAGTGCATTGGCTACCAGTGGCAAAGTTTATGAGTACAAGAAAAAACTATTAGAAAAACATACTTTAGAAGCAGTCCTTTCAATGCCAGACGAGTTGTTTTTTAATTCTAAGGTTGGAGTTGTTTCGTGTGTTATGATTTTTAAAGCACATAAACCACATCCTAAAAGCAAAGAAACTTATTTTGGTTATTACAAAGACGATGGGTTTGTAAAAAGAAAAATACAAGGAAGATTTGATGCTTTTGGTAAATGGGAAAGCGTAAAAGAAAAATGGATTTCTTATTTCATTAATAGAAAAGAAGAAGCTGGTTTTAGTGTTAATAAAGTTGTAAAAGCAGATGATGAATGGTGTGCAGAAGCATATATGCAAACTGATTATTCAAAAATAACCGATTCTGATTTTGAAGATACTATTTTGAATTATGTTTCTTTTTTATTTAACAATAAAGTAGAAGTAGAAAATGAATAATTTAGTTAAAATATCAGAAATCTTTGAAATAAAATATGGAAATAGTTTAGAGTTGATATATCTTGAACAATGCAACTCAAATGAACTAAATTCAATCCCTTTTGTTTCGAGAACAGAGAAAAATAATGGAGTTTCAGCTTTTGTTTTTGAAATTCTTGATATTGAACCAAATCCATCACATACATTGTCAGTTGCCGTCGGCGGTTCTGTTCTATCTACTTTTTATCAATCACAACCATATTACACTGGCTTTCATGTTTTAGTTCTCTCACCAAAAAAAGTAATGACAGATATTGAAATGTTGTATTATGCAAAATGTATTTCAAGTAACAAATACAAATACTCTTATGGGAGACAAGCTAATAGGACATTAAAGGATATTTTAATTCCAAAAGAAATACCAGTTGAGAAAAAAAATAAATTAGAAAAATTCAAATTAGATTTATGGAGTAAATTTACTTCTGAACCTATAATCAAATCCAAAATATTATTAAAAAACGACAAATGGGAGTATTTTAATATAGTAGATATTTTTCTGCTTGAGAAATGTAAATGTTCAAATGCTTCATTGCTACTTAATGACGGAGATGATATTTTTTATATCGGAGCAAAAAAGAAAAATAATGGGGTTATGCAAAAAGTTGAGTATGAAGAAGATTTAGTGTCTAATGGTAATTGCATTGTATTTATTGGAGATGGACAAGGTTCGGTTGGTTTTTCAACTTATCAACCAATTGACTTTATTGGCTCAACAACTTTAACTTGTGGTTATAATGAAAAATTGAATAAATATAATGCAATGTTTCTGGTTACAGTGTTAGACCTTGAACGATTTAAGTATTCTTTTGGCAGAAAATACGGGAAAAATCAATTAGAAAAAGCAAAAATAAAATTACCTGCTAAAAAAGGAAAACCAGATTTTGAATTTATGGAAAACTATATTAAATCTATAAATTATTCAAGTGTATTATGACGAAAAAATAACAACGAACCGCCAACATTTATCCGAGTAGTCGACAAAAGCTATAAAAAAAAGCGATGAAGTTGATGATTCTTTATCGCTTTTTTCGTGCATTACTGTTTGGGTCTTACAGCCATACTCAATTTCTTTTATTAATTTTGTTTCGACAACAATCAGTGTTGTTTTCTTAATCGAAGTTAAGTATGAAATGGAAACTTGATTCTCCCATTATTGATTTTTCCTACAAGTTGTCTTACCATCAGAAATTTGCTTTTATTGGAAGCTGTTTTTCTTCAGATATACAGACTTATTTTAAAAATTTTGGCTTTGATACCATCAATTTTCCTTTTGGCACGATTTATCATCCAAGTGCTATTGCTCAAAATTTGCTTAAAATTATTCACCCCGAAGATATTTCTCTAACAGAACTAAATGGTAAAATATATCATTTGGACAGCAACCTTTCTGATGACCGCTCTAATGAAAAAAATTTTATTAGTAAAATCAACTCTTATTATAATTTGCTGAATGAACAATTAAAACAAATTGATGTATTATTTATCACTTTTGGTACAGCTTTTGCTTATCATTTATTTAATCAATCTTCTTACATTGTCGCAAATTGTCACAAAATCCCTTCTCAACATTTTGAAAAAAAACTAAGTTCTACTGATGATTTAATTTCTATTTGGGACAAAGTTTTGTTTAATATCAAACAATACAATCCAAAATTACAAATCATTTTGACTGTAAGTCCAGTTCGACACATTAGTGATGGATTAATTCAAAATAATCGTTCAAAATCAAGATGTTTTGAACTTGTTGAACATTTAGAAAAACAATCAATCGTCTCGTATTTTCCATCTTATGAAATACTTATCGATGAATTGAGAGACTACCGTTTCTATAAAGAAGATTTAATTCATCCAAACTCGCTTGCCGTACAATACATTTGGGAGGAAATGCAAAACAACTTACTTCATAAAAATAGTAAATTTATCCTCGAAGAAATTGAAAAGTGGATTAAATTGAAAAATCATCGAGTACAAAATTTTGAAAATCAAGCAACTCACCAAAATAAAATTGAAAAAAGTTTAAGCAACTTAAAAAATAAATATCCTTGTGTTCGGTGGGATGAAATTTGCTAAAGTGTAAAACATAAAGTCTTTCAACAATAATTGAATCACCTAATTTTAATACAGTTAAATATTAATTAAATAAATGAATACTTGATTTTTCAGCATCAATTTGAACTTCTTTTGGAAACTCCACATGAATAATTAATTTATTTTCATGATGATGTTCTAAATTAGATATTTTTTTTCTGTCTAATAACAAAATCGTAGAAAAACCATGATGGTCATTTTTATCTAATATTGTAACATTATTAAACTCACATTGCCAATGAGTTTCACTCATATTTTCACTATATACTATCTCAACAGTAGGAACAGAGTAATATTGATGTTCACCTATTCCTTCTAAATCTATAAGCAAACGTACAAAACCACTTTGAAAATATAAATCCTCATTTTTTAAACCTAATGAAGATAAGGTTAATTTACCTGACATTGGAGTATTAAGTTTAATTCTAACTTCACCCTGATTAATTTCAATTTTATTTTCCATGTTTTTTTTCTTCAAAAGTAGAAAACAATTAAGTAAAAGAAAATGACTCAAATCATTGTTATTAATATATAAAACATAACAAAATTGATTAACCTGACTTTACCAAAGCTCCCCCAAGCTCCGCTGGATTTGCAATCCTGCGGTTTTTCTGTTCGAATTTAATACCATTTTTCAAATTATTAATTATAAGTTATTAACTTATGAACTATTTTTTCAACTTCTAAAACACTGTCCATGTCTTGGTAATTTGTTGCAGAAGAATAAACCCAATGATAATCTTCTTTTACATAAGTTGCTCTGATTGGATTTTGATGAATGTAATTTATTTTATCCCAAACAAATTGATGCGAATATAATTCAATCGCATGGTTCCCAGATTGCCAAAACATGTAATTTTTATGTTTGTCACTTTTTTGAGCTGCTTTAGAAAATTGTTCCATCATCCATTCTCGCCTACTTTCTGGTTCATGCAAAATTTGAGATATAATTTTTTTAGCTGTAAATTTTTTAAAATCTCGAATAGTATCTTTTAATAAAAATGGTTCGTTGGTGTTGGCAATCATGTGAAGGTGATTTGTCATAATACAATATGCAAAAATAACCAAACCCCTTTCTTTTTGACAATATTTTAATGAATCGATTATTGCATTTATATGATTTTTCCTAGTAAAAATGTCAATCCAATTAACAACTGTTAAAGTAATATAATACGCACTATTCGTTTTTATGTTCTGCTTTTCACCTTGTTTCATAGTTAAAATTAAGATAAATATTTGGAAAATGAAATTTCACTTCGTTTTTTTTGAATAGGATTTAAGGGTTTATTGACCGCAGGATTGCAAATCCAGCGGAGCTGGGAACGAGGTGGCCTAATATTTTCTATAAATCCCATTCAAATTATCTTTTGGGATTTTTTCTCCTTTTGTTAGTTGCAGATTATAAGTATCGATAAATAATTCTTTTGGTCTTTTCCATTTATAGAGCATAAGCATCAAATTTAATTTACCTTTTTTATCATAATCAGAATTATTAATGCTGAAAACTAGTTCTTGGTTTGGTAAAAAACAAATTGTTTTTCTTGTTTTGATAAATTCATCAACTTCCATTTTATAATTATAGTTTTCAATAAATTTTAAAACTATGGAATCTGTTTTAAATTCCTTATAATTTGGGTTATAATACTTTAATTTATAAACATCGTTTTGAGTATTATCCTTAATAATTTCTAAGTATTTTGATTCATCTAAAATAAGATTTCCATTCAAATCAAATTTTTTATAAGCAATACACTCTCCCTTATCGCTATAATAAGCACGTATCGTTTTTATTTTGCCATTTGGGTGAAAAAAAAACTCTTTTAATTTTCCTCCTTTCTTATTAAAAATGATTTTTACTTCTAATTTTCCATTAGGGAAAAATTGATAAAAAGTGTCTATTTGAATATTATTTGAAAATTTTGCTTTAACTTCCAATTTTCCATTACTAAAAAAAGAGTAACAATAACCTTGTAAATTTCCATTTTTATATTGTCTTATCTCTTTTAAAGCACCATTTTTATAAAAGTTATATTCTTTACCTTGAGCATTTTTATGTTCATCTAGGTGATATTTTTCTTTTAAATTTCCGTTTTTATAATATTTTTCGACTTCTTTTAAAGCAGATTTATTGCAAGAAAGTATAGACAATAATAATGTTATACAGTATATAGATCTCATATTTTTTTTAAGTTTAAAAGTTCCATTTTCTTCTCACCAAAAATTTATTTTTTTCTTTTTTAGGTTTGGCATCTGGAAAATCTCTTTTTAATTCACTTTTAGTTACATTACGTATTTCAGAAGTACTAACTCCTGCGTTACTTTGACGGTTAATTTCGACTTCTACTAATACATCTTCAGAATTAACTTTACCAAGTGTTGAATTACTTCTATTCTCTTGTTTAACCTCTGCAATTTCCTTAACTTGGTCTGCTTTTTCAGCAAATTTTGTTCCGTCTAAATCACCATCTAATGTGTTTTCTGCCTTAGTTGTCATACCTATTTTAGCTAATCCTATCATTTTACTAAAATAATCAAAATTAAAAGCACCCAAAATTTTACCACCTGGTTTTATTTTTGTACCAGGAGAATCTTTACTTGATTTTGAATCTCCAAAAATAATCATTCCAATAGATTGTTTAGCATTTCCTTTAAGATTGTCAACAAATTTATCTGCTTTTTGAAGTATGTTAACAAAATTTCTAAATGCAATCCTAGCACTCCCTTTAAGTTTATGCCAAAAAGTTCTTTTTGCTACAACAGTAACTTCTCCAAATTCTTTTACACCTTTTTTTATAGGGTCTCCAAGTTTTTCTAAGGATTGTCCAGTTCCAACACTATTATCTTTCACACTAGTCCAAAATGCATTTTGTATTAAAAATTTACCTGCGTTCGTGCCACCAAAATCTTTCAATTTATCTGCCACATTTGATAGAACTTCTTTGATACAACCCCAATTAATAGAAGGAAACAATCCTTCAGGATCCACATACATCACAGGGTTATCATTAAATGCCACATACGGAGACCAACTTGGGAAATCGGTCATCATTGGTCAATGCTAAGCCATCTTCAAAGAACGTTTTTTTAAAACAAAAATACTATTTTTTTTGGGTTTTATCGTATATTTTTTAATTTTTTTTCGCTTAGAAAACAAGGATTACAAATCCAGTCGAGCAAGAAGATAAAATAGTCCTTTTCAAAATATTAAATTGAAAATTAAACAGTTTCGTTACTAAAGGTCTAATAATCAGCTTCTGTTCAAATATCTGAACAGTTTTATGTCAGTTTTGCTTGGTTTTTGCCGGGCTTTGTCATTATAGTTTCTCTTTTATCTTATTTAAAATTCGTTCTTCAAACTTTTTCTTCTCCTCTTTATTTTCTGAACGGCTAAAGTCTTTGTTTATCATTTTCCAGTTGCCAAGCTCCAAACCTTGATTGATTCCGATAAAGGCAAAAGTTGTTTTTCTTTTATCAATAGGGCGTGTCCAGCATTTTATAATCTTATTTTCATTCTGATTATAAAAATAGATGTGATACCAATAATTTTGCCCTTCTTCATTGCTTCGACCATCAGTTAATTGCGTTTGCTCTGGAACAATATATTGTGGATTATCCTTTTTGAAATCCTGTATCGCTTTAATTAAATCGGATTCATTTACACTTATTTCATATTCTTCTGCATAAGGATAACTGCCCGGTGCAAAATTACAGGCAGTAAATTTTGAAAGAAGAATTACAACTAAAAAGCTCTTTATAAATACCATAAATATTTTCATTAGGAAGTATGATTAATGTTTGTGGATAGTTGGAGCATTATTTACTCCCTGATTACTGATGTTGTACCACATCATTGTTTGCATATATCCAAATGGCGTGCTTAACTGGAATAATGTTTTGGGTAATGCACTCAGTCCTAAACCTACGCCTAATATACCTGCTGACATTCTATCAATAGGATTTAAAAATGGATTTCCTGCTATGCTAAGTTCTTCGCCTACAAATCTCCAGTCTGCCCCAATAGCTCTTGTATCTGTGAATAATCCTGATGCTCCCTTTATTCCTAATTTATCATATCGCCTATCGTGTCCAATAGCTGGGTACTCAGACAAATTTGTAGGAACATAGGAGTATGAATAATCTCCGCTTCTTGTCAAAGGATTGTTTCCTCCAGGATAACTTAAGCCAAGTAAATTATGTCCAACGCTTGATTGGTCTAAACAATTCGGACACCCCCCACCACTTTGAGCAATTTTTTTTGGTGTTGCATTAACTTTTGGCAGCTCCAATACCCAAGGATTTTCGGTATATTTATCATCATAAGTATAAATGCTACCACTTTGTATGTTTTTATAACTTGTGCCAGGTTTAAAAGAACGGTTATTTGTAAACGAGTTTTTCGGGTTATTAGGATTTCCAATTCCTTGAATCACTCCATTTCCTTGTCCCATTTGTCCAGTTCCACCACTATTGCCTTTCACACTACCCCAAAATGCATTTTGTATTAAAAAATTAGAGTTCGTGCCAGCAAACTTACCTACATCTGCACCAAAATCTTTCAATTTATCTGCCACATTTGATAGAACTTCTTTGATACAACCCCAATTAATAGAAGGAAACAATCCCTGAGGGTCGGTGTACATCACAGGATTATCGTTAAATGCCACATACGGAGACCAGCTTGGGAAATCTGTCATCATGGCATCGAGGCTCATCCAACGCCCTATGCGTGGGTCGTATTGCCTAAACTCGGTGGTGTAGGTGTTTCCATGGTCTTTTTCTTCGAAATCCTGCTCCATGCCGTGATAACCATAACGGTATGCGCCTGCACAAGTTTTTTGAATTATTCCAAAATCTCTATGTACAACCTTTAAAGATGTAGCAAAATTGCTATATGTAAGACTTTTACAACCCATTTTAAGTATTCAAATATAGTTATTTTTTTCTTTTATTCATTCCTTTTTTTCTTTTCAATTGAATTCGTGAGAAATAGTTCATTTGAAAAAAAAATGAGTTAGGATTTCAAGAATACAGTTTTCATACATTATCTATACATCATCTATGGCTTATCTATGGAGTATCTATATCGGAGCTGGGTAAAAAAATCAAGTGTTTGAGTGCAGCGAGTTTTGATTTTTTAGCGTCGTTTGTCGAAAGGTAGATGCGTTTTCAAGCACTTCTCGAAACTTCGAGTTTGGTTCTTTTTGGCAATGAAAAAGAACGGAAAATACATTCTTTTTTCAAAAAGAAACTGGCGTCAATTGATATCCTTTTTCCTTTAGTAGTTGAAGAAGTCCATCAGAACCCAGTAAATGTCCAGCTCCAACAGCAATGAAACATTTATTTTCGTTAAGATGTTTTTCAATTATTGGCATCCACTTCTTATTTCTTGCCGATAAAAAAAGTTGCTCATTTTGTGAAGAAAAATTATTTTGATTGAACATTATATGAGATAAAGAATCCAAACGCTGATTTTTATAGTTTTTTTGAAGACGAAGCAACTCCTCATTTTGTTTATCAAATTGTTGAACACTTTCCATCAGCATTTTAACCTGTTCTTCAATACTTATTTGATCAAAAATATCTATTTGTTCATCAATACTTTCAAATCCTAGTGTGTTTAATTTATACTGCTCAACTAATTCACTTAATCGTAGTTCATAAGACTCAGTTTTTCCAACAAAAGAAACTTGTGTAATCATTTGAAGTAAAACGAAAGGTTTGTAAGCAGAAAAACTTTTTTCAAATATTTCTTCTTTCATTTTTAAATGAATTTTCGCCCATAAAAACAATTCTTTTTTTTGATTTTCAGAAAAAAAATCCCAAAGAGTTCCATCTTTAAGTAAAAATTTATTTTGATTAAAACTATTTGAAGTTAGATTTTTTAAATCAATTTCTGTAATTACTAATGAACAATTTTTTAGTATTTTTTCAAGAGATTTTGGAAAATAGAAATACTCTTTTTCAATCAAATGCATTGTTCCAAACAAATAAGAGGGTGATTTTTGTCCTTCTTTTTCAATTTTCCATAATAGTGAATTTTCAGTATCCTTTTTTACAGATAAATGGTGATGAGTTAAATTTCCTTCAAGTAAAAACAATATTAAAAACAGTAAAGTCTGATTCATTTTAAAATCTAATATTTTAAATTTACTTTTTTTTGAAAAAAGACCCAAAAATAGATTGAACAGCTCCCATTATTTGTCTTTGATTTTCTTTATTCCCTAAAAAATGAGTTGCATTTTGAAACAAATTTTCCAATCCATTCTGATTGTTTACTCCTTTTTTGGTCATACTTTTACTTATTTCACTTACAATTTTAGGCATAGTTTCCTTTATAGAATTTGCTTTATCGGCTGTAAATCCATGTTGAGTTGTTAACTTTTTAGAAAACTCATTTTTTAGTTTAGAAGACAAATCTTCATCTTCTGGAGTATTTGGATTTGAAGACAACAAACTACCCATTTGTAAAGGATTTGTTTTAAATTTCTCACCTAAAAAGCCCACTGCTTGTTTAATGACATCATTAACTTGTTTTTCAGATAATCCAGTTTTGGAAAGCAAACTTTTTACGGTATCGTTTTTTAATATCTCATTAATATCCATTGCATCAAATTAAATTAAAATTGTTCAATGCGAAATTAAATTAAAAAAGCTAAACATAGTGTATTTTATATGATATAATCATAAAGTTTTGATAAAAAAAGGAAAAAATCCTTATTCAAAAATTTAAAATATCGAAAAAAAAAATTAAATTTGTCGGCAATTTCTACCTATTTATTAGAATTTTGTTCTTTTAAATAGCATGATTAAGTAACACTTTAAAAAAATTAATAAGATGAATGAATTTGGAAAAAAAGCTCAAAATGCTAACTTAAGTGAAAGTTTATGTTTAGATAATTTAGGCAATGTGTATTGGAATTTCTCTCCGTCTGAATTAGTGGAAGAAACAATTTGTAGTGGAATGGGTCTTCTGACAGATACTGGAGCATTAGCAGTTGAAACAGGCGAATTTACTGGTAGATCTCCAAAAGATAGATTTATTGTAAGAGATGAAAAAACAGAAAAATCTGTTTGGTGGGGTGACATTAATATTCCTTTCAGCCCTGAAAATTTTGAACGTCTTTACCAAAGAATGAGAGCTTATTTACAAGACAAAGATTTATATGTAAGAGATGCCTATGCCTGTGCTGATGAAAGATATAGAATGAACTTAAGAGTAGTTACTGAATTCCCTTGGTCTAATATGTTTGCATACAACATGTTTTTACGTCCTACTGAAAATGAAATCGATAATTTCAACCCAGAATGGCATATCCTTTGTGCACCTGATTTTAAAGCAGATCCAAAAATTGATGCAACAAGACAACATAATTTTGCAATTATCAATTTTACTAAAAAAATGATACTTATCGGAGGAACAGCTTATACAGGTGAAATTAAAAAAGGGATTTTTTCTGTATTAAACTACATTCTTCCCCATGAAAAAAATACACTTTCCATGCATTGTTCAGCTAATATTGGACATCAAGGAGATACCGCTGTATTTTTTGGTTTATCAGGAACAGGAAAAACTACTTTATCGTCTGACCCAAATCGCCATTTGATTGGAGACGATGAACATGGATGGTCAGACAACACAGTATTTAATTTCGAAGGAGGTTGTTATGCAAAAACTATTGATTTAAGTGAAGAAAAAGAACCTCAAATTTATCATGCAATTAAATATGGTGCAATTTTAGAAAATATTGGATTTATTGGCGAAACACCAGTTCCAGATTATACTGATGGTTCAATTACTGAAAATACTCGTGTTTCTTATCCAATACATTATATTGACAATATTGTTAGCCCTTCTATTGGAAATGCACCAAAAAATATATTTTTCTTAACTGCTGATGCTTTTGGAGTTTTGCCTCCAATTTCTAAGTTAACCAAAGAACAAGCTATGTATCATTTTATGTCAGGATACACTGCAAAAGTAGCTGGAACTGAAGTGGGTATAACAGAACCTTCTACAACATTCTCTGCTTGTTTTGGAAAAGCATTTTTACCTTTACATCCTGCAGTTTATGCAAATTTATTAGGTAAAAAATTAGAGGGGACAAACATCAATGTTTGGTTAATTAACACAGGTTGGACTGGTGGCTCTTATGGAGTAGGAACTAGAATGAAACTTTCTTATACCCGAGCAATGATTACTGCTGCTTTAGAAGGTAAATTAGACCAAGTTGAATACGAAACATTACCAATTTTTGAATTAGCTATTCCTAAATCTTGTGAAAATGTTCCAAATGAAATTTTAAACCCAAGAAATACATGGGAAAATAAAAATGCTTACGATGAAACGGCACAGAATTTAGCTAACCAGTTCGTCAAAAATTTTGAACAATTTGCTTCTGAAACCTCAGCTGAAATATTAGCTGCCGCTCCAAAAGTATTTGTAAAATAATGTATATTTAATATGTAGAACTTACTTCTTCAAGTTGTAAGTTCTACTTTTTTTTACAATCTCCTACTCATTCAAACACTATTTCAAAAAAGAAAATTAAAAAAAAAATAATTTTTCCTTGTTTTATTAAAATAATGCGTAATATTGTGCTCGAAATCGTTTCTATTTCTCTTCAAAAAAATTTCTTTTTTCATTGTTGATTATTCAAAACTTTAATTTCTTATATGAACCTTTCTGATTTAGCAACAAAAAAGCTAAGTGATTTACGTCAAATTGCAGCATTGGCAGGAATAAATAATGCCGAAAACCTAAAAAAAACTGAACTTTTAACTGAGTTTTATAAACTTAATGAAAACGAACAAAAAAACGAAACCGTTTTAACCGTTGATACAAAGGACACTATCGATCTTGTAGAAAAAACTAAAAGAAAAAGAGTAATCAAAGCCCCAGTTGATAATATTAATGAGAATTTGTTTTCAGCGTCTATTGAAAAGCAACAAACTTCTTCAACAGAATTACCAATTGAAAATAAATTTTCTATTTCAAATGAAAAATTAAACAAAACTGAGGAAACTTCAACTCAAAATACAAATTTAAATCAAAATACCTCTGAAATTAAACAAAACACTACGGAAGAAAACAACTCCACAACTGAAAAACTACCGTTAGATAAAGAACAACAAATACTTAAAAGAAACGAACAAAGTCAACGTGATAGAGAAATGCATCGTCAAAGAATGTTGGAACAACAACAGCAACAACTTAAACCACAAGACGAAGATATTTTCGATTTAGCTGGAATTGTTACAGCTGAAGGAGTTTTAGAAGTTATTCTTGATGGATATGGTTTTTTAAGATCTTCTGATTATAATTATTTACCTTCACCAGATGATGTGTATGTATCTCAAAGTCAAATTAAATTGTTTGGCTTAAAAACTGGAGATACAGTTCGTGGAACAATCCGTCCTCCTAGAGAAGGTGAAAAATATTTCCCTTTGGTAAAAGTAGATTCTATTAACGGTCGTGACCCTTCATACATTAGAGATAGAGTTCCTTTTCAATATCTTACGCCTCTATTTCCAAATGAGAAATTTAAGTTAACAGGGCATCCAAATGAATCTATGTCAACTAGAATTATGGATTTATTTGCACCTATTGGAAAAGGTCAACGTGGAATGATTGTTGCCCAACCCAAAACAGGAAAAACGATGCTTTTAAAAGACGTTGCCAATGCAATTGCAGCAAATCACCCAGAGACTTATCTAATTGTTTTACTAATAGACGAACGACCTGAAGAGGTTACAGATATGGCAAGAAGTGTTAAAGCTGAGGTCGTAGCTTCAACATTTGATGAACCCGCTGATCGCCATGTGAAAGTGGCAAATATAGTTTTAGAAAAAGCTAAAAGAATGGTTGAGTGTGGTCATGATGTCTGCATTTTATTAGATTCCATTACTCGTTTAGCAAGAGCATACAATACCGTTTCACCTGCTTCTGGAAAAGTATTATCAGGAGGTGTTGATGCCAATGCATTACATAAACCAAAACGTTTTTTTGGATCCGCTCGAAAAATTGAAAATGGTGGTTCTTTGTCCATCATTGCAACAGCACTTACTGAAACTGGCTCTAAAATGGATGAAGTTATCTTTGAAGAATTTAAAGGGACAGGAAATATGGAATTACAATTAGATAGAAAAATTTCAAATCGAAGAATTTTCCCTGCAATTGACATTATTGCTTCAAGTACTAGACGTGACGATTTATTAGTTGGCAAAGATGTACTTCAACGTATTTATATTTTAAGAAGACATATTGCAGACATGAACCCAGTTGAAGCCATGGAATTCCTTAAATCTCAAATGGATCACACTCTTTCAAACGAAGAGTTTTTAGTTTCAATGAATAAATAATTTTATATTGAAAATTACAATAAAAATTGCTCTATTTTGTTCATTTGTTTGGATAATAGTTAAGTGGTCTTATCATTTAATTTTACCAGAAACTTTAAATTTAAATTTTACCATTTTTGCAAACATGTTACTTTTAACAGTAGCAGTTAGTTTAGGTTTATACAAACAAAAAAAAATGGAAGGATTTTCTTCAGGAAATTTACTGAGTGATATTAAAAACGGACTTACTTCTGGAGTTGTTTATGCTTTAATTGTGTCTTTATTTATATTATTGTATTATTCTACAATAAATCCTCAGTTAAACGAAAGACAAATTGAAGAGTCAACAATGATGATTTATAAAGCAGTGAATGACCCAAAATATTTAGAAGATTTAAAGAAAACTCAAGAAAGTTTTGAAGTTATGAACAAAAAACAAATTACAGAAGAACTTTTAAAAGGTCCAAAAAACTTTTACAATGCAAAAGCAACCTTTGTAATCAGTTTATTGAGTCTTGTACTTTTTTCTACTTTACTATCAATAATTATTAGTATTATCTATAGAAAAATTCTTATTAAAGCTATAAAATAATTTTTTCTTGAATAATAAATTCAATTTCAAGCAACTTTTTTTAAAAAAATATCGTCTTTAGATAAAATTTATTATTTTTACACGTTTAATTTTAGTTAAATCATAGTTATGACAAAAACTTTTTACATTTTCAACACAAATAAAACCATACGTAGTATTGTGTTATCTATGACATTCCTTATATTTGGAATCAGTCAATTCGTTTATTCACAGACCGTTTTATATACTGAAAATATGGACAACGGTTCAGGAGGAGTTAATGCGGATTTTATTTCTGTACACGAATCTAACGATCGTTTTGAACAGGTTGGTTTAACTTATTCAGGTACAGGTGACTTGAGAAACACACTTCCTTCAAGTGGCTACACTAGTGCATCGGGAGGATTTAATGTGTTGTTTAATAATATAGGTGAATATCTAATGATAGATGGGCTTGATTTAAGTTCTTGCTTATCAGATGTAGTAGTTTCATTTGGTGTATTAAAAAGTACAAGTTCATCAGATGGATCAGGTTTTATACTCCAATATAGTACAAGTGGACCAGCTGGAACATTCTATACTGTATCGACCCCATTATTACCTACAGGAACAGGTACAGCTGGTGTTTGGAATTATATTTCAAGTGCTAGCAATCAAATACCTTCTGATGCAACAACACTTCGATTTTCTTGCGGTGAAAGTACATCTTTTAGAATTGATGATATTTTAATTGAATGTAATACAACTACTTGTATTCCACCAGGTCTTACATTACAACCAACTGATGTTTTGCGTTGTGAAGAACAAAACGTGAGATTTGTTACTGCGGCTACAGGTACAACACTAAATTACCAATGGCAAGTTGATATGGGAGCAGGTTTCGTTGATTTAATTGAAGATGCTACTTATGTTGGTGTAAATAATGACACTTTAAGAGTTTTAAACATATCAGCTCCTTTAGATGGTTATCTTTTTAGATGCGTAGTTTCTAACCCATGTGGAACTGAAAATACAAATTCTGCTTTGTTAGACGTAGAAGTTGTACCAACACCAACAATTACAGCTACTGGTCCTACAGAATTTTGTTTAGGAGGAAGTGTTGTTTTAACTTCATCTTCTTCAACAAACAATCAATGGAATGACGGTGCTCAATCTACAACACAAATGATTGTGGTCAATCAATCTGGTTCTTATGAAGTAAAAGTTACTTTTGGTCAATGTTATAAAACTTCAGCTCCAATAGAAGTTGATGCTCAAGACCCTTCTTTCGCTCTTGGTGAAATTATTCAACCTACCCTTTGTGGTACTCCTGATGGTTCAATTGAATTATTAGGTGGTGCTGAAGGGACGATTTCATATAGAACCTATACTGCACCATTACAAGGACCTTTTACGCAAAGTGTATCTTTACCTTATGTGTTAAATGGACTATTAAAAGGTCAGTGGGAAATAACAATTACAACATCTGTAGGTTGTCAAATGAAAGATAGTGTTACCCTTGATGCTAACTTACCTTCTCCAACGGTTTCTCCATCTTATCAATTGTTAAGTAATGAATACAGAGCTGAATTTTGTCAACCAGATAGTATCCTACTCACTTCATCTTCATTAACTGGAAATACTTGGCAAAGTTTCAGCAATGGAGTTTGGACAGATTTAGCAACTACTAGAAGTATTGTAGTTAATTCTACTGATACTTTAAGAGTTGAAGTTATCTCTGGAGTATGTACTGAATATAGCGATACTGTTTTTATAAAAGTTAATAGACAACCAATTATTTCTGTTCAATCTTTCTTAGACCCAAGTAATTGTGGTTTATTAGATGGTGTGGTTACCATTTTAGGAGATACAATAGGAACCTTAAATTGGATTGGTACAGCTTCTGGCTCTAACCCTGCAACTGATTTAGATACTCCTCCAAATACATTTGATGTAACAGGTTTAGGTGCTGGATTGTATAAATTCGTCTTAACTGACGGAACTTGTGTTTCAGATACTGTTTCTCAGACATTAAGCGACCCAGGAGCTCCTGCTACTCCAGTTGTTATTGCTGCTGGTTCAACTGATTTCTGTGATGGTGACAACGTTGATTTATCTTTTGTTCCAGACGCTGATCCTTTAGTGAATTATTCATGGTTCAATGGAACTACTGATTTAATGAATTCTACACCAAATCAAGTTGCTGATGGAAATGGATCATTTTTTGTTGTAGCTGAAAAAGCTGGTTGTACATCTATATCAAATGTAATCGAAATAAATGAATATCCTTATCCTCTAATTCCTATTATTACATCTTCTGATGATAATGATACAATTTGTACTGGAACATCAATTTCATTGACATCAACAATCACAACTGGAAGTTATTTATGGACTCCAAATAACGAAACTACACAATCTATTTCTGTAAATGTTGGTGATGATTATACAGTAACAGTTACTGAAAATGGATGTTCATCTACATCTCCAATTTACACCATAACTGAAACAGATACAACATCTTTAATTATTGGTAATGTAAGTAAAACAACATTATGTGGTATTGCCGATGCAACTTTACAAGTATTAGACATTAAAGATTCGGACGAAAATACTGATTCTTTAAGCTGGTCTGGTCCAGTTGTTAACCAAGTAGATAACATAAGTTTACCATATCTAATTTCAAGTTTATCCGCAGGTAATTTTAATTTAACATTTACCACTTTAGGTGGCTGTGTGGCTCTTGCTAATGTAAATGTTCTTGATTCTATCATAGTTCCTTCAATTTCTCTATACACAGATGATACTGTAACATTCTGTCAAGGTAATGATGTTACAATGATTTCTAGTTCAGATTTAGGTAATCAATGGTATTATAATGGAAACCCAATAACTGGAGCAACATCGAATGTCTTTACTACAGATTCATCTGGTGTTTATGCTGTGTATGTTACAATAGGTTCTTGTACATTAAATTCAACTGATACAATAGTTACGGCTATTCCTTTACCAGTATTGTCTCACGATACAATTATAGGAGCAAGTTTATGTGGATTCCAAGATGCAATGGTTGCAATTACTGGAGTTGGTTCAGGTAATCTTTCTTGGACTGGAACGTTAGTTGGTGATTCTTTAAATCTTACATTTGGAGATTCAATTGTAATAGACAGTTTATTTGCTGGCACATATCAATTTACTTTCGATAACGGTACTTGTGTTTCATTACCTTATTCTGTTACAATTAACGATACTTTACCTGCCATCCCAACAATTACAGCTTCTGGACCTACAACTTTTTGTGCGGACAATGGAGTAAATAATGTAACATTATCTTCAAGTAGCACAACTGGTTCTTATCTATGGTCAAACAACGAAACTACACAAGACATTACAGTTAATTTATCTTCCAATTATTTTGTTACTGTTACAGTAGGTAATTGTTCAGTTAGCTCTGATGTTGTAAATGTTAGTGTTATAAACAATCCTACACCTCCTTCGATTGTAGCTAATGGTGATATTGAGTTTTGCGAAGGAGGAAGTGTATCTTTAACTGCTTCTACTGCAAATGAAATTTTATGGTCAACAAGTGAAACAACACAATCAATCACAATTTCTGATGATGCATCAATAACAGCAACAGTAACTGAAAATGGTTGTATATCTAACCCTTCTAATACCATTGATGTAGTTGTAAACGATGTTCCATCAATAACTTTAGGTAGTGTGGACTATCCAACTACTTGTGGTGGTAATGGTACTATTGAGATAAATGGTTCTGGTACAGGAAATGTAGTTTGGAGTGGACAAGAAAGTGGTACTTTAAGCAGTGCAACACTTCCTGCTACTATAACTAATATCGAATCTGGAAATTACACAATATATTTCTTTGATGGTCTTTGTGCTTCAAATTCATTAGATACCTTTTTGGTAGATCCTGCTTTACCTGCAATACCAACAATTACTAGCAGTGATGCAGACAATACTATTTGTGCTGATGAAAGCGTTACACTTACCTCGTCTGCAACAAGTGGAACATATACTTGGAATGGAACTCCTGGAAGTAATCAATCAGTTAATGTTAATAGTTCTGGAACATACTCTGTAACCATTACAGAAAACAATTGTTCATCGACATCCGAAGATGTTTATATTACAGTAAATCCAATTCCTGCAACACCATCTATTAATGCTCAAGGTCCTACATCATTCTGTCAAGGAGGTAGTGTTAACTTAGAAATTGATCAAAATCAAGGAATTACATGGAACCCAACAGGTGAATTTACACAAACTATTTCAGTGAATTCAAGTGATACCTATTCAGCTTATGTTATAATAGATGGATGTCAATCAGCTACATCAAATTCAATTACAATTACTGTAAATCCAATTCCTCCAGTTCCTACAATTACTTCTAATGGAGGCAATTCTTTCTGTGAAGGTGAATCTATTACTTTAACATCTTCTGCAACAAGTGGAAACAATTGGTCAAATGGTAGTCAAAATCAAACGATAACAGTTTCATCTTCAGGTACTTTCTTTGTAACGGTTATAAGTAATGGTTGTGATAACACTTCTAACAATTTTGTTGTTACCAGAAAAAATCAACCGGGAGCTTTATTACCTGCTTACAATGACATTTGTGATACAAGTGACGTATTTACATTTAATCAAGGAGTAGCAACAGATATTGAATTAGGTTCTCCTTTTACAACAACTTATACTGTAGATGGAACTATTGCAACTGATTTCGACCCAAGTGTAGGAGTAGGAACTTATGATGTAGTGTTTACAGTAAATGAAGATGGTTGTATTGCAACTGCTGAACAATCAATCACTGTTATTCATTGTGAACCAATCAATGGATTAGATGAACAAAGTTCAGTTCAATACACTATTTATCCAAATCCAACCAATGGTTATTTTTCAATAAAAGGAGACGATTTAAAATCTATTAAAAATATTGAAATTTTTGACAACTCTAGTAGATCTGTATTAAAAAATGATCATTTAGAATTGAATAAATACATTGATGTCAATTCATTGTCAAATGGAATTTATAGTGTGTTAATCACAAGTGACTATGGTTTAAATACCTATCGTTTAGAAATTTTAAAATAATTTTACCTAAGCCGTCTAATGAGACGGCTTTTTTTAACTTAAAAAATATATATATAATATGAAAAAAAAATTATTCTTTTTGTCTTTTGTCGCTTTAGGTCAAGCTATCGCACAAACACCTATTACAATTAATCAAGCTGATTCTCCAACAAATGGATTAAGAATTCAAATGATGAGAGCCATTAACCCTTCTTTAAATGTAGGATCAGCTGGTGAAAATATCACTTTAGATTTTTCTAATTCTTTTACAACAAGTATTGAAGATACCGCGGAATTTATAAGCACTTCTCTTACTCAATATTCATTTAATTTTTCTAATTCAAATCTTTGTTTGATTGAACATCCTGATTCAACAATAAATTTTTTAATATCTGATGCATCAGGTATTGAAGGAGTTGGAATGTATTCGTCTATGGGTATGTTACCAACAAAAGTTATTATAACATCAACAAATCCTGATAATCAAACACAAAATCCAATTACACAAATGGAATATCCTGCAACTTACAATACCGATTTTAATGATGTAGGAGAATTTTTCACTCCAACAATTTATTTCCCTTTAGGTTTACCGTCGGGAACAATTCCAGGTACCGATACAGCTTATGTTGATTCTGTTAAAGCAAATGTAATCATTGATAGAAATTCTATAATTGACGCTTGGGGTTCGATTACAACACCTTATGGAACATTTAATTATTTAAGACAAAAAGTTTCTGACACAACAGATGTAATTTCCGATTTATATGTTACTACAGAAAGTTTTTTAGGAACAAACAGTTTTTGGGCATCAGATTTTGGCATTAGTATTCCTGGTACTTCTTTTACAGATACCAGTATTAGTTATTTTTATTATACAAATGCTTTAAGTGCTAACGGTGTATCTTTAATTGCTGAAATACAAACAAACGCACAAGGAATAGTTACACTTGCAAGATGCTCTCGCATATACAATCCTGCTGGAATTATTGAAACAGAAAACAGTTTGATAGAAAATATTTACCCAAATCCTGTAAATTTAACTCTTATAATTAAAGCATTGAATAACAACAATATGATTAATATTTATTCTTCAGAAGGCGAGTTAATTTATAATCAAAACTATAGCTCTTCACAAATATCAATTCCAGTTGAACATTTAAATTCTGGTAATTATTTTATTGAGGTATTTTCAAACAATTCTCGTTCAGTGAATAAATTTATCAAAGAATAAAAATTTTGTAAAATTTAAATCAAATAATTCTATTAAAACCGAACTTTTTTAGTTCGGTTTTTTATTATTCTATTTTGAATTTATTATCAAATCAGTGGACATTGTTATCTGTTTAGTTGAATTTTTATCTTTTAATCTTGCAACAAGTTTACATGGATTATTGATATTTCCTTCTGTAAATGAAATGTTTGCAGTTAACTGATAATTTAATTCTTCAGGTTTAACTCCTACGTTTTCAATATCTTTTAACATATTTGGATTAGATAAAATTTTATTTCCATTTTTGTCCATAATTTCGATTGAAAAAATTGGAAAAACTTTTTCATTTTTTATTTCAAAACCTTCAATATCATCGAGAATTAAAATAAATAAATCTTTTGAATTAATATGAATATCATCAACAATTTTTTTGTTGGTTTCATTCCAAAGGTAAATGTTTGAATATTCTATACCATTGTTTTCTAATTTTAATAATTTATTTTCTTTTACAGTAAATGGCAATTCATACTTAAAACTACCTTTTCCTTTTTGGTCACGAATTTCGATAAATACTTTATATTTCTCATTTTTTCTACCTGAAAAGGAAATTTGGAAAAAAGCATTTAACCGAAGAGGTGAAAGTTCTGTCCCATTTTCAAGATTTGATAATAAATTGTTTTCAGAAAAAACAGTGTCTATTCCATTTTTTATAATATTCATTGACATTATTGGAAAAGTCTTCTTATCAATTACTTTTAATCCACTAATATTATGAAAAACGATATCCACCTTTTCTCCAAAAATAAATTCATTTCTTTTTTCTACTTTCCCATTTAACTCTATATCTACTTTTTCACAACCAATCCCATCACTTTTTGAAAAAGACTCATTTATTAAATCTTTTTTTACAGACTGATTATTTTGACATGAAAAGTTAAAAACAATAAAAAAATATAAACATAAAACTTTAAATATTTCTAAATATGCTTCATGTTTTTTTTTGACTTTAAATATTTTATTCATTTTCTATAGATTTTTTTTATCAAATGTATTTAAAATATTCTAAATATTCTAAATATTATTAAAATATAAAAATTATATTTGATAGGAAAGTTGCAGCATCCACAATCTTGGTGCTTCAATTTTTAGCGGTCTTAAAGAATATACTTTATTAAAAACATTATTTATTAAAAAAGAAATTTTAAACTTTTCGAAAAATTGAAAGGACATCCTTGTGTCATAAATAAAAATCTCTGATCTATTTTTCTGGTAAAAATCCATATATTGAATATTTTGTAAGACCTCAATATCTAAGGTTAATTTTTCAAAATCTTTAATAACTGCATCCATATTTTCCATTTTACTAAAATATTTCATCGAAAATCCAAATTGAAAACGATAAATACTTACTTCAAAATCTGATTTTAAGTTATGTAAAAACCTATATTTTAATATTGACTTTTCAGGATGTAATGAAGTTGTTTTATAAGAAAACTCTCGATTTAATGAATCTTTAGCGTAAATATAATCAGTTGATAATGAAGTTGGTAAAATGTAATTATAAGAGATTAAAGTCTGAATTTCAATTTTATTTCTTAACTTGTAAAGTAAAGCCAAAGAAGCATCTATACCGAGTACTCTAGATTTTCCTGTATTAATAAATTTAAACCCTGCACTTTGATTTAATGCTTGAGGTGTCGTTAAAGGAGCCCAAATTCCAAAAACATATTCGATTGTATTTGAGTACTCTTGCCAATAAGCTGCAATATCGAAAACTCCAGAAACCTTTCCAAATTTATAGACTTGTTTAATTCCAAATTCTGTATTCCAACTATATTCTGGTTTTAGTTTAGTATTTGGAAAAACGCCCATATTTCCCACTCCTGTTTTTATAAATCTTTCTGTTATAGTAGGAAATCTGAATCCTTGTCCATAACTCAATCGCAAAAATGTTGGTTTAAAAATTTGATAATTTATCCCAGATCTAAAAATTGGTTGAGCATTTTTTATTGAATCATTCAAATTAAAAATTTCATATCTTCCACCAAAGGAAAATTTTATATTTTTTAATATCTTTTTCTCAACTTGTAAATAAAAAGAAGTATTATTAACCGTATTTCTTGGATTTCCACTACCAATATAAATATTCGCAAAAGAGTTCGTATAAAGATTACTTGCACCCAAAATAAAATCCAACTTAAAAATTGAATGAAAAGATTTTTTTAATGAATAATCAATATAATAATTTACAAATTCATTATTCTGATTAGCACTCATTTCGTTTTTAGTTGAGTAATACCTCATTTTTAAAGAATGAGTTCCCCATTTTTTATTTATCCAATGAACAAATGGATCAATATGAAAACTGTTTTGTTTTTGTAAAAATACTGCTGAAGGATAAGCACGATATAAACCTGAACTATCATTCAACCAGGCCATTACCATATTTGTGTTATACTTCATAAAATTTGAATTTATACCATAGGTAAACCCTTTTATTTTTGGACAATGGACTCTAAGTAGTAAGTTAACACGAATTTTTTTATGCTCCATTTGTTTTTCAGTAAATTGAGATACAGTGTCAGGAAACACAGTTGCAACAATAGAATCTGTGATTGGAGGACCTAAATACCCATGGTCGTAATTACCATGAATACCTAATACAAAATCTAATCTTTTAATTTTTTGAGCATGATTAAATTGAATACCATATTGTAATGGGGTATTTTTCCACCATTTGGAATCAGGAATGTCGGGGGCATCGTAAACACCTAAATAACTTGAAATTTTAGTTGATGGTTTTACACTTGGAAAGTTTGTTCTTACGTGAATACTTCCAGATAAAGCAGCACTACCAGATAATACAGAGGCGGCTCCTTTAATAATTTCTATATGGTGAATATTTTCTACTGGTACAAACGACCACTCAGGACGGCCTGCATCACCAGATAAAAAAGGCATATCATCAATCAATAAAGCTACTTTTGAACCCACTCCAAAAGTAAATCCACTTCCACCTCTGATTTGTGGTTCACCATCTAATATATTCAAACCAGGTGTTTGATCTAAAATTTGCTCAATGCTACTAATATTTTTCTTTTCAAGAGATAATGGTTTTATCACTTCAATTGATACGGTTTGTTCTTCGATTGGTTTATCAAATTTACCAACCACCACATCCATGCTGTTTAGTTCTAAAATCCTTTCTTTTAATACAAGCTCAATAAAATTCTCTTTTGATTTTGAAAGGTTTAACGTTATAGTATCTGAAAACAAATCTGCATAGCTTGCAACTATTTTTCCATTAGAAAATTTACTTTGAATAGTGAAACTTCCATCATTTAAGGAGATACATTTGTAAATACTATCTGAATAAAAAAATATTTTGGAAGCATTTACTCCCTTTTTCTGTTTATCAATTACTTTACCTTTAATTTCATAACTATTTTGTGAAAATAGACAAACAGAAAAGAATAAAAAAGAAATAAAAAAAAATATACTTTTAAAAATCACCTTATATTTTTAGTAAATCTATCAAAAAACAATACATTTTTTTACAAATTGACCGTTTTCATTAACTATTTGAACAAAATAAATTCCTTTTTCTAAATTTAATTTTAAAGTCTGATTTAATGAAGCATTTTCATAAACAACAGCCCCATTATTTCCAATAATTATAATTTGATTTGCTGTTGATTTATTGTTTTTAATTATCAATGTATTTCCTTCATTGTAGGTAATTATTGGAAAATTATTGATTACTTCATTTAATGAATTGTTTGGATAAATTAATTCTACATCATCAATCCATAAATTGTCTCTAGTAAATTCTGAACCATTATCTGTTCCAACTCCAGGATCTTTATTTGTAGTAAATGTAAGCAAAATAAATTGAGCGTTTGTATTTGTAAATTTGGTAAAAGGAATACTTTTTCTTATCCAATTCCCATTAGTTAAAGGAAAATTTTGAATTGCTTGAGCAACTACATTGGAATTTCCAACATCATTTGGATCTTTAAATTCTACATTATCATGAATTACACAACTTACTCTTGCTTCATGATCGATGTTTATAGGGATAAATTTTACCCAAAAGACAAGAGAATCTGGTATCTGTGTTAAAGTTTCAGAAAAAAGTACATCATCAGTTTGGCTATAATTATAATTTTCTGCACTTGTTGGAGTTGTACTTCCCATATTAATTCGACCTAATGTCAAATTTCCATTTGCAATTGCTACTGTAACATTTTTTGTCCATAATTGAGCACTATACAATCCATTTGAATTTGGCCTAACATCTGTTGATCGTATAACTTGTTGAGAACCAAAACTATTCCAAGTTCCAGATGCTGTTTTAAAACCATTCCAATTATTTGGCTCTTCGCTGGTTGAACCAACATTATCCCACAATTCAAAACCATTATTGTCAATTTGAGTTTGTGAAATAATATAAAAACCACTCAATAAACTGAGTATAAGTAAGGAACATTTTTTCATACAAAAATATTTATATTACAAATATACTCTTTTTTTCATTATAATTCTTAATTCTCCATTCTCCATTATAAATTCTCAATTCCTAACTCTCAATTCCTAATTCTCCATTCTCAATTCTCAATTCCTAATTCTCCATTATAAATTCTCCATTCCTAATTCTCCATTCTCAATTCATCATTCCTAATTCTCCATTCCTAATTCTCCATTCTCAATTCCTAATTCTCCATTATAAATTCTCCATTCCTAATTCTCCATTCTCAATTCATCATTCCTAATTCTCCATTCCTAATTCTCCATTCTCAATTCCTAATTCTCCATTCTCAATTCCTAATTCTCCATTCTCAATTCCTAATTCTCCATTCTCAATTCCTAATTCTCAATTTAGTCTTACTCTTCGACGATTTTATTATAGAAACCAACAATTTTATTAATTCTTGCAGGGCAAACTCATACTTTTTTTTAGATTGATATTAACAATTAATACTTAATAACTATTTAAAAATAAATGAATTAACTTATTGTTGCGTCAATAATAATTCTTATATTTACTTGATTA
>JACPDW010000040.1 GCA_016183815.1 Flavobacteriia bacterium | reverse complement strand
TACAGGGGCTGTTTTGATGATTACATAACCTATAACAGCAGCAGCACATACATCAAGCAATGTTTTTGTATTAATAAAATAAGCATTATCTGTAGAAGTATCTTTATCAGGAATTATCTCTTTATCTTTACAAAAATCTTTGTGCTTAGAATATATCAGCTCTAAATTTTTATCGAAATCTAAATGTAGAGCCAAATTTAAATTTACATCTAACTGAGTTTTCTTTTTAGTTTGTTGTTCTTCTTGAGCTATAATACCGATTCCATAATCGGGATTTACACTGATTCCTGCATTATTATTTATCTTTAAATAAGAAAAATTTGCAGGTAAAGTCTTTTGCGAGATTTTAGTTATTTGATCTATTTCATCATCTTCATCATCATCTTCTTCTAAAGCTTGAGGAGTTGGTATTGGCAAAACATTGTCTTGAGCTTGGTCTAATAATTTTTTCTTATAAAATTCTTTGGTTGGAATAAATACGGTTATTTTGTCTAAATCTTCTTTTATTTTCTCTTTTTTATCTTTAGAGTCTTTAGATATTGATTCAAGTATAGCTGAACAATTTTGAGAAGATTTTGATTGGGGAAATCCGGTAAATATTGAAAAGTGAGATAATAGAACAACAAATAATGCAAATATATGATGAAGCATCGTGTGCCTTATTTTAAAATAGTATTGATAGTAGTATGGAATTTGTTTTTTGATTTTATAAATTTTCTGCTTAAAAAAGATCTATAAAAATTATTAAACTGCTTATTGATTTTTACATATGAAATCCTGTGTATTTGATTATGTTGTAGATAAAGTTATTTACAATAATAATTTTTATTAGAAATATGTAAATAAAAAATTTATTTAAATATAGAGAAAATCGCTTTTATTTCTTGCAAAGTTACATCATGACTAATTGATTTGTTCCTGAATGAGTATGCTAGGGGGTACCAAGCATACGAAACCCTATTTTGAGATATTCGAAGTAGGGTTTTTATTATTTTTATCATATTTTTTGAACATAATTTTGATTCTGAAGTATATATATTTTCAAATTTTTAAAATATAAAATTGTTATTTACTTTTGTTTAAAATAAATTAAAATTTTCGCATCTATTCGCTAGCTAAGGAATGCTGTGTTGGTACAATTGTTTAGTTTGTTTTTTTGTGTGTTTATACATTGTAATCTAAGTTTTTCTGCTGTACCCATTATTTCTTCTATTAAAAATACTAAATTTAGCATTCATTCATATCTTTCAAAGCAAGAAGGATTTGTGTTCGGAACTTTAGTTAAAACTAATTTTGGATATCAATCTATTGAGAATTTGCAGATAGGAGATACTATTTGCGGGCCTAATGGGTTACAAAAAATTCTGTATAGTTCAAAATTGGAACATGATTCATATTTAATTATTAAGCTTGGACAAAATTATATAAAAACATTTCCAGATCAATTGTTTTATTTGTTGGACGGTACTTTGAAAAAAGCAATTGATTTACGAGTAATTGATCAATTAGAGAATGGAAAATACATTGATGAAATTTTTCAAATTCAAGAGCCATGTATTTCTTATTTTTTTTCGACAACGGATCAATCTTTTTATGTATATCCAGATATTTGTGTTCACAATTTTGACCCTATCACATTAGGCTCAACAAGTTTCAGTTTGGGAATCATTGAATTTATACATCCTGTATTGCTTTTAGCTGGGGGTATTTATCTGCTTCACTCTTATGCAATGAATTATTTTAAAACAAAAATAGCCTACGAGTTTGAATTTGATAATGAAGATCCTGATTTAACTGCAGAAAATTTATCATTATCTAATGCAGACACTGTTAAAGAAACACGATCTTATTATGTTGTTAAGCGTCAAGAGCTTTTTGATATGTATCAACAATTAATCCAATTTAAGAATAATTTAGTTGGAATTGTTAAGCCAAATTTTATTAATTCAATTTCTTTTGCTCATAATTTTTTATCTATTGCGCCAATCATGCAGTATCAACAACTAAGGTTACCAAGTATTGATTATGAATATAAATTATCTGCGGCACAAAAAATACAACTTTTAAAGGTAAGAGATGAAGAACTTGAAAAATTACAAAAAGATATTTTTGAATTGCATTTGTATGTAGCTTTTTATATTAATGAAATAGTTGAACATCGTGATATAGCTCATAAAGCATATCAACAATTTGGTGATCAATTTAGTCAATTTGCAGAACAATGGAATATTAATACATCTAATATGCCATATAATATAGCTGTGGATACTTATTCATTGCATTTTGTATGGCAAGATACATTGAATAACTTAGAAATAAAAACTCAAGAAGTGGAATGTTTTTTAAAATATTATAAGTCTCTTGAAAATAGCATCTTAATTAGTAAAACAACGAATTTTAGTAATATTTTTAATCCTCAGTTGTGTATTAATAAGGATATTTTTACAAGTATTAAAGATAGCCGCTGTAATTGGCAATTTAATATGATGACCATAGAAGATTATTTGAGAAGAAATAATTGGCTATCGCAAGAGTTGATTAATAATCTTAAAAATCAAATTCAGCAAAGGCGTGTTGCATATGAAAAGGATGAAAAGGATCTGATTGCTTGCGCAAAAAAGAAAAAAAATGCTGTAGATAATGTGATACAAAATAATAGGAAAAAACAGCCTATACAACAAACACCAAATTTTAAAGGACCAGATAAAGATCCTGAAGATGATTTTTTTGAAAAATTAAAGAAAAATTATGCTAAAAAAGGAAGAACTCGGCGGTTTGGGAATATATATAAAGATAAGCAAACAGGATTGTGGTGGTCAAAAAGCAATGTTAATCATGCAGATCCACATTATAAAGTATTTAGAGAAGCTGCAACTGGATTAGAATGGATTAAAGATGTTGATTTGCGACTTAATACTATGACTAAGCATAAGGGGCCTATAGGAAGGTTTATACCGTATAAGGATATAATATTTTTACCATGAATTATATAACAATAAAAAATTATCATGATTTAGAATATATACTTAATGCTGATATTCTCATTACTGGAGATATTCATCGTCAAAGAGAAGAATTAGATCATAATACTTGGAATTTGTCATTTGATAATAATTTTATTAAAAATTTTTCTCTAGTTGAATTAAACGATTTTATTAAAAAATTGATTGATATCAGAACAGAACAAATTATTAATATAGGCAGAGGGCCAGCAACCTTTTATTTGTGGTATGATGAGCAGTCTTTAAATTTATGTTTTGATGTTTTATCAGGAAACAACGTTAAATTGCCCTTTGGTTGCACATTAAATGTTCTTAATAAATTTGAATCTATTTTAAAAAAATCTTTAAAAGACCTTCAGTCTGATACTAATTACTTAAGTTGGGAAAATATTGAAATTGTTGAACCTGGCGATCCTGGTTGGGATAATGAAAATGATGAGCCAGAGTACATATTAGATCTTTATGTTGTTGTTTTGCCCGAAAATAATTTAACTAATTTTTTTAAAAAATTAGTGTCTTGATAATTATGAACCCTGTACATATCAATTTGAAAGAAACATTACAGGAATTAATTAATGTCGATATTTTAATTACAGGAGATCCTGCTCAGCAACAAGAAGAATTATATTATAATACTTGGGGTATGTCTTTTGATCGAGATTTTATTAAAGCGTTAACTATTCAAGATATTAATGACTTTGTAATAGAATTGATAAAAAACAGGTCCCAGCAAGTTTTAGATATTAATAAAGGTCCAGCTACTTTTTATTTATGGTATGATGAACAATCTGTATGTTTATGCTTTGATATTTTATCTGGCGATAATATTAAACTGCCATTTCGATGCAAAGTTAATCAAATATCAACGCCAATTCGAATAATACAAGATTTTTTAAAGGATGCTCAAGCAGAAATTCATCCACTTGATTTCCAAAATTTCAAATTTTTTGAACCAGGTGACCCTGGTTGGGATGAATTTGATGAAGAAAAAGAGGAAGAAGATATTTCGTTAAAGACTATCGATGTCTATGTCACGATTCTTCCTCAAAGTAAAATTGAAAATATTTTGAAAAAAATTATTTCCGCATAGTTTGCTTAAAACGAGCCATAATTGATTGTATCTCTTTCAAAGTTATATCATAAGAAATTAATTTGTTCTTAAATGAGTATGCTAGAGGGTACCAAGCATACGAAACCCTACTTTGAGATATTCAAAGTAGGGTTTTTCTTATTTTAATCAAGTTTTTTAGCAATAATTTTGGTTCTGGAGTGAGTATTTTTATTCGAATTTTACTTTGTATTTTTTTCCAAATTCATCCGCTTGTTTAATCCACTGTTTTAGATTTTCTTTTGGGATTATAGTTTTCACAATGGGTTTATAATCTTTAATCCATAGCTTGTAAGGGATTTTTTCTGGGCATGTTTTTTTAGTTTCATAAAACCATGGATAAAAGGGCGTAATTTCAAAAATTATATTTCCTTCCTCATCATTATAGATCCAGATATTATAATAGGGTCGTATTTCTTTATGGTCATTGCTGCGCAAATGATATTTAAAAGCTTCATTTGATTTTTGTTCACCTTTGTAAAATTGATTCCATTCAAAACCTAAATCATGGGTAATGGCTTTATCTAAAATTCTTGTGCCTTTGAGTAATTGTGTAATAGCATCATATTTTGTAAGAAAATAACAAAAGCTAGAAACTGTTGTATGTCCAAATTTAATGTAAATATTATTTTTTTCATCTACATAATCAATATCAATTTGGGCACAAGTTTTACATTCATGATCATGAATGCATTCTGGATTTATTTTTAAATACTCTGTATCTGATATTTTATATTTGGTTATATCCATTATTTAATCTTTCCTTTAGTGATATCGCTAACAAGCCCAGCATTATATAAAGCATTTTTTGCAGCTTGAGGTAATTTTTTAAAATTTTCTACAATATAGTCATGATATTTTCCTGGTAAATGTTCTCGAAACATAACGTAATAATCATCTTCTATAGTAATTAAAAAATCTTCGCCTGGTACATTCAGCGCTTTATCAAGATTCTCAATAGGATTTTTTGATGGTTTTCCAACACCATTTGGTGAATTTGGATGGTGTTTAGGATTAGGCTCATAAGTTCTTTCTGGATGTTTTTTTATAAAGGGTTTAGGTGTTTGGTTCTTTTTATCTTTTGGGTCTTTATCATTATTGTTGCCATTGCTACCACCACTGCCAGAATTATTTTTTTCTAGTGTTTTCTTTGCTTTTTTTTCTGCGCGTTTGTGTTTTACATGTTGTATAAGAGCACGTACAGCATCGACTGATAGTTTGACAGTGTATCCAACAACAACTGTTCCTATAACGACTGGTATAACAGTTCCAGTTATAACAATTCCTCCTGCAGTTGCAGCAACAGTTCCTGCACCAGATCCTAAGCCTATACTTAATCCTAATCCAGCTGCTCCTGCTGCTGCACCAGCTACTCCTATTGCCGTTGCTCCGGCAGGGATTTGTATAGTGCCACCTTGAGTGATACCCGCAATGATATTTTCTTTTGTTGAATTAGATTGGTTTTCTTCTTGTAATATCCAAATAATTGGTAAGTTTTGATTTTGATTAGTTGTAAAATCATTTTGATCAGAAGGGGCACAAAAAGCATAA
>JACPDW010000039.1 GCA_016183815.1 Flavobacteriia bacterium | reverse complement strand
TGTGCATGATGAATAATTCGATCAATAATTGCCGATGCCATAGTGTAATCCCCAAAAATAGCTCCCCAATCTTCAAAATTTCTATTTGTTGTAATAATAATAGAACCTTTCTCATATCTTTTACGAATGACCTCAAAAAAATCGTCAATTGATTCACTAGGTAATTTTTTAAACCCAATTTCATCAAGAATAATTAAATCCGCTGCAGTTAATTCATTCATTAAGTTAATTCTAGTACCATCAGCATTAGCTGTGTTAAATTTATCAATTAGATCATTGACATGTAAAAAGAGCACTTTATATCCCTTTTTAATTGCCTCAACACCAATTGCATTAGCTAAATGAGTTTTACCAACACCTGGTTTACCCATAAGAATAATATTCTTTTTTTCAGTTATAAACCTACAAGCAGCTAAATCTAAAATTTTAGTTTTTTCAAGTTCAGGCTGATAATTAAAATCAAAATTATCAATTCCTTTTTGAGTATCTAACTTAGATCTATTTAATCTTTTAGAAAAAGAATTGGCGCTACGATTAACAGATTCATCTTCCAAAAGAAGCTCCATAAAATCGATGTAAGTAACTTTTTTTTCTAAAGCAAAAATGTTTCTACTTTCAATGGTTTTGACCATTCCTGCCAATTTTAATTGACGCAATTTAGTTTTTAATGTTTCCATTTTTATTGTTTATTTGTTAATAAATCATATTGTTTAAGGTTATGATTAAAACCTTCCTTTGTGGCATTTACCGCTAAACTTTCTTTCTTTTTATCATACAAGTTGTTCTTACAAATGTTTTTAACCGAAGTGTAACTCCAAGTGCTAAATTCAGTGGCCCTTTTACAAGCTGAATTTAAAATTTCTTGGGTATAATTTTTCTCTAAACTGAATATTCCTTGCATCATTCTTTGCCAATTAAAAGGCTTATCTTCTTTCAACTTGAGTAAAAATTGATGCGTATCATAACCAAAACAAATTGATTTTTTAATATATTCTTGTTCTGATTTACCCTGTTTTAGAATCGGTTTATGCTCTTCTTTTGTTATAAATTCACCGTTACGCTCATCAATTTGATGTAATGCTACTTGAAGCGTATCGACATAAATTTTCAATAAACAATCCGTTGATTTAAGTAAAACAGTTTTACCCACATAGTTAGATGGAACAGAATAAAAGTTGTTTTTAAAGCTTATATGTCCATAATTATTGACTTTTCTTTGTTCAACTTTTAAGATTTCATAACGAGTAGTAGGTAAAGGTTTTAAAACTTTTTTTTCAAAACTTGAAAAAATTTCTGAAGGTACTTTTTTAGTTGTTCCATGTAAACGTTTATTGCAAATGTTATCTGTCCAGTTTTCCAGTTCGGCTTCAAGGATTTTATAATCATTATGTTGAGTTCTTTTAAGAAAGTTGCTTTTTACATATTTAACTCCTGCCTCAACTTTTCCTTTGTCTTGGCCTCTTCTAATTCTAGCCGTAATTGGATTACTTTGATAGTACTTCAAAAAAGATGCATATTGTTCCTGTATGATTGGTTCATAAAAATTAGGTGTAATTACACCCGCTTTAAGATTATCAATTTTAACTGTTTGTGGAGCACCTCCAAAATATTCAAAAGCTTTAATGTGGCATGAAATAAAAGTAGAGACAGATTGATCAGTTACTAAACAATGAAAGCTATATCTACTGTGGGATAAAACAATTGAAAAACACCAAACTTTAACAAGTTTACCATCTTTAATAAAACGACCCAAATAACCAAAATCTACTTGACCTTCTTCACCTGGTTTTGCAATTAATGGTATATAGGTTTCTGGGGTTTTAAATTGCTGCAAATACCTTGAAACTGTCGCATATCCAACTTTTAAATTCTTTTCCTTTTGCAAGTTTTCAAGGATCAAAACACCAGTTAATTCTTGCGACAACCAAGTTTCAATTTCTTCTCTAAAATCATCTAATTTCTTCTTTTTAATGATTTTAGGTGCTAAAACTTCTGAATTCGTTTTAAATTGTTCAACATAAACTCTAACTGTTCTTCTACTTATTCCTAATTCTTTAGAAATAGCTCTTTGACTTTTTCCCTTATTCAAAAGGGTTTTAACTGTAAATTTCATATCTATACCATACATTGCCAATGATTTTGATTGTTAAACTACAAAATCATTGTTGTTTATAATGTTTTATTAGTACCTCTATTTTATGTTGTGTAGCGTAGCGAAACAACATAAAATAGAGGTACTAAAGTGGTACACTTTTAATGAATATAAGTGGTATACTTTTAATGAATAGTAACATATATACTTCTGGGTCGATGACGTCTGTGTTATAGGAGTC
>JACPDW010000037.1 GCA_016183815.1 Flavobacteriia bacterium | reverse complement strand
TTGGAGACAATTGTGGTTCTGTACAATTTAATATTGTTACATCTCCCCCCTCCTTTACCTACCTATGGAATTTTGGTGATGGCAATACTTTAACCACCACCTCAAACACTCCACCTTCACATACATACAGTTCACCAGGAACGTATCATGTTACTTGCACAGCAACACCTTGGCTATCAAACCACAACGCAACTAATAATTTCGGTGAAGATTGTACTTTTATCGATGAGTTTGATATTGTAATCAGTGATGAATATTGTCATTGTGGAGTGGATCAAATCATTACGAATGATATTACCGCAGCGGTAACTTTTACCAATCAAGTATTGTATTTTCCAAATAGTATTAACATTAGTAATTTAAGTATCAATGGCGACATAATTTTTGAAAAATGTGAATTAAAAATGGCTCCGGGGGTAAGCATTACATTAGGAGCGAATACTAAATTAAAATTGCGAGGTTCTCATGTGTATTCTTGTGATGAAATGTGGGAAGGGTTTATTTTAAAAGATAAAGCAACTTTTACAGCATCACCAAGCACCGATGTAAACCCTAACAATGTAAAAACCACTCTTATTGAAGATGCAAAAATCGCTTTGTTTTGGTCAGGTTTAGGTCAAGACAATACCGTAAATATTACCAATACAAGCTTTAATAAAAACAGAATTGGCTTACAATTTGAACTATATGATTACAATAGTGCTACAATGAATTTTATTACCTTAAACAACAGTTTGTTTACTTGTAGGGATATTCCTTTTGTAGAAAATTCATTAATTTGGCCAAATACAATCTCTGTTAAATACAGTACTGTTCCTTTAACTACTTCTCAATTACAAACAAAATACATTAATAACACAATGTATAGTGAAAGTAATAATGCTACTTTAAAAGCTCCCTTTGTCAATCAAAAATCAAAATACCACATCTTACTTAATGCCATGGGGAAAACATTGAATTATGAAAGTAACACACCTACTTATAATTATTTTTCTATTGGAAACAATGTAAACAATCAATTTAATCTTTTTGATAATATGGAATACGGTATTTATGCCGACAACTCCAACTTTCAGCTTCAAAATTGTATTTTCCAAAATACTTATAAAGGAGCAGGGATTTACACTCAATCAAATTTTACAACACCATCCAATTCAATAAAAAAACTCAATGCCATTAAAATTTTACCAAACAATTCTAATACCAACACTAAGTTTTATAATTGTTCTAATGCAATTGAATTGAAAGACAATATGTTTGTGGACATCTCGAATGTGGATATTAGAAATGCAAGCCCTAAAAATGGGATAAAAATCCAATCCTCATTTTACAAATCTATAGCTGTTACTAATTCAAATCTTTATAACCTTAATAACGGAATACTGTTTACAGGAACAGTTAGTACTACTCCTCTTGTCTTTAATGGACAAAACATCTATCAACTTAGAGGACAAGTGACTATCTCCAACAATTGGTTGAGAGCAAATTACATCAATGAAAATTTAGCCAATAGAGAGTTGAAGAATGCAATTTTAGTAAACAATATTTTACCTGGAAATTTAGCAATAAAAACAGTAAATTCAATTTTTGTTAATTCCAACCATATTTTTGATGCATACCGAGGGATTGAGGCAAAAAATTGGTATCAAAAAAACCTTCAAATACTCTCTAATACCATATATTTGAAACAAGACCCAGCTTTAAACAACCCACAACAATATGGAATCTCAAATTTGAATAATCTTGGGTTAAGTTCAAACATTAATTTGATTAGATTCAATGAAATTACTGGTTATAGTAGAACAGTTAACATGAATCAATCTTGTATTTATAATTCTATGTCTAATAATCAAAGTATTGAATGTAATAATGTAACTAATAGTTTTAATGGAATTAAATTTGAAGATAACAATCTAGGTACAAAGTTTCTAAGAAATACTATGGGTGAACATTATTACGGAATGGTAATTAGCCAATTAAATGGAACGATAGGAGTGCAAGGATCAAGCATATCAGCAAGCAGTAATAAATGGACAGGAACTCTTTATGATAATGTGAATTCTTTTAAAACCGCAACACTTTTGGGTGCTTCTGCTCAAAATTCCAAAATGTATATTAAAAGTAATCCTTGGATGTATAACCCTAATGGCTCAGGATATGTTGATAATTATGGGACTTCAAATGTAGATAATTATTTCCATAATTCTACATCATTAATTAGTACTTTGCTTTATTCAACTGGCAACAATACTTTTTGTTCTTTGATAAATCAGAATGAGACTTTACTGTCAGATGTAGCTGTTCTTATTGAAGATATGGAAAAAAGCATTCAAAATCATAACGAAAATATAAATCAAAATCTTGAAAGTAAAGCAATCAATGAGCATAAAATATATCGCCTTTTACATTTTTTTCCAGAATTAAGGGAACAATCTCAAATGTTAGACGAATATTATATGGAAAAAATTGTTGAAAATCAGGGTAAATCGTTAATTGCTGAAAGTCAAATATTAGATGGTCAAAATTATGATGCTCAAATAGAACTTTCAAATATTTCAGATAGTAATCTTGTTGACTCAAATTTAAAAAATGTGTTAAATTGGTACTTAATACATTCTCAAGACAGTACTTTATCTGTTCAAGACAGTCTATTGTTAAATGATTTAGCAAATTTATGTCCATTTATTTATGGAGCACATGTTTATCAAGCTAGATCATTATGCAATAAATTTTTTAATAACTCTGAAGGATTTGTTGATAATTGTCAAATGAATAGAGGAAATATGAAAATGAGTTCTAATTCAAATATCATAAAAAATCAGATGATTGAAGATGATTCCGAAATTTTTATCTATCCTAATCCAAATACTGGCAGATTTTATCTAAAAATTGATGAATATTCTCAAATTGAAATTTATACACTTCTAGGGCAAAAAATTGATTATGAAATTATAAAAATATATCCTGGTTTTTTTGAATTAAACATGAAAGCATCTAAAGGTCAATATTTTTTAAAAATTCAAACTAAAGATAATCTTGAACAAATATTTAAACTCGATGTTAACTAAAAAAGTTTTAGTATTTACTATTTTTACTACATTTCTTATAAATTTCCATTTTTCACAAAATTTGATTTTAAATGGTAGTTTTGAGAATTATGATGAGTGTCCTTATGTTAGTTCTGGAGCAATTAATAAATGTATAGGTTGGAAAAACACATATATATATTTAACTCCAGATTACTTTCACTCATGTTCTAATAATATGCCTAATATGGGTGGCTTCAGATTTCAATATCCTTATGAAGGGAATGCATTCGTTGGCATTTACAATTTTAAAAATGAACATTTAAATGCTCAAACAGATAATGTTAGAGAATATATTACAACAGAATTGATTTCATCTTTAGAAATTGGCAACTGCTATCTTTTGACTATGTATGTTAATTTAAGTAACAATTCCTTTTTTTGTTCAAATAATATTGGATGTTATTTATCTGATGATACACTAGGTTTTAACAATTTAACTTTATATAATTTTAAACCACAACTAAATTATAATAAATTTATATGTGATACTTTAAATTGGATTAAAATATGTGGGATATTTAAGTCAATAGAAAACGAAAAATATTTAACAATAGGAAATTTTTATAATGATAGTCTTATAAGAGTAATTAATTTTAACGAATCAGAATTGTTTCAAATGAAGGCTTCATATTTTCATATCGATGATATCTCATTAATTCCTATCAATACGGATACTATGCTCGCCCAAGCAGGTTTAGATACCAACATTATGTATGGAGATAGTGTATTTATCGGTCAAGAAATCACCAATTTAGATTGTAAATGGACCAATTTAAATACTGGTGAGATGCTTGCAGATAGCATTAGTGGTATTTGGGTACAACCCACAGAAAACACCACTTACCTTGTAGAACAGAATCTTTGTGGTACAATATCTTATGATACAGTTACTGTTTTTGTTGGTGGAGTTGGTTTGCAGGAATCCAACTTTTCCCCCTTTGGAGGGGGGCAGGGGGGAGGATTTTTTAAGATAATCCCAAATCCCAACAACGGAAGTTTTACCATTCAAACAAATGCTTTAGAAATCCAAGAATTAACACTCTACGATGCACAAGCAAGAAAACTGTATAATTTAGATAAAAACTCTACAAAAATGGATCTGAATTTACCAAAAGGAGTGTATTTTTTAGAGATTATTTCCGAAAATAGTAGGAATTTAGAGAAAGTTGTGGTAAATTAGTGTTCAATTTCCCACATAGGAGAGGATTAGATGTTCTTCAATCTTTTGCGGTATCGAGGAGGAGAATAGTTGCTTTCCCCCTTTGGAGGGGGGCAGGGGGGAGGAATTTT
>JACPDW010000009.1 GCA_016183815.1 Flavobacteriia bacterium | reverse complement strand
ATCATAAACTAAACATGGAAATACAACTTATTCAACACAAAATTTATGACATAAGGGGTCATAAAGTAATCCTTGATTTTGATCTCGCAGTACTTTATGAAGTAGAAACTAAATATTTAAAAAGGTCAGTGAAAGCAAACTTAAAAAGATTTCCAACTGATTTTATGTTTGAATTAACTGCTGATGAATGACAAAGTTTGAGGTGCAAAATTGTCACCTCAAACAAAAGAGGCGGAATTAGATATTTGCCTTATGCTTTCACAGAACAAGGAGTTGCTATGTTAAGTGGTGTTCTTAATTCAGATAAAGCTATCCAAGTTAACATTTCCATCATGCGAACCTTTTTACTAATAAGAAATTTTGCATTAACTAAACTAAAAGAACTTGAAAGGAAATATGACAAACAATTTGTTGATGTTTTTGAGGCGATAAATTATCTTATAAAAAAGGACAATATTAATAAACAACATAATACAAGGGTGAAAATTGGGTTTAAAACTAAAGAATAATGTTTTTTTGATTAGAATTTAAAGTGTGGTGTCAAAATTGGCACCTTTTTAAATATAAAATTGTATTTGATATTAAATAGCAAATGAATTTTTATTAATAACAGTACAGATTATGGAATTAATTACTATATTAGTACTTAAATCAGATAAATGATACAATGTGAAACTTAACGATTTGTTCTATGTTACCTTCGGAACTATTTTTCCTAAGGTTAACGGACTCTGGCAATATTGTATCGACATTTTTAATTTTAATAATGGCAATTTAAAAATGTATTTGATTTGAAATGAATTTTTCACTCACCTTATAAATGACACAATGCTTATTTATTAATTTTGTTTTGATAAATATTTAAGATGTTTTTAAACTCAAACTCAGGTAAATCCTTAACTTTGTGCTATGACAAAAGTCAAAAAATATAATTTAAGTTTTGAGAATGATTATCAATACGACTTAATTGGTATCAATTCTCATCACCCCGATTATCGTTTAGTTTGGAATATAAACCAAACCTTTTACTTTCAATTGGCAAAAGCAAACGGAAATTATGAACTTTTTGACAAGAAAGGCGAATTAAAATCTTTTCCATATTTTTATTACCAAAACGAGGAAGATTTTTTAGAAGTCTATTTAATTAAAAATAAAAATCAAGGGAAATTATTAATACCAGAAAAACATCAGATGGATTATTTTTTATTTTTTTGCAACAATATTGTTGTAGATATTAGTGAAAGTTTAAGCAAACTCCGTAAAATTGACAGTGTAATGATTGCATTGCCTTACAAAGCTAAAGAGTTAGAGTCAACAAAAAATATTATATTTAACTAAAATAAATGAAAAAAATTAAAATAGTGGCCACTTTAGGTCCCGCTTGCTCTTCTAAAGAGACGTTAAAACAAATGGTATTAAACGGATTGAATGTTTGTCGTATTAACTTTTCTCATGGATCTTATGAAGACTATATTAAAGCGATAAAAATAATTAGAGAAATAAACGATGAAACAGGTTTAAATATTGCGATTTTAGCTGATTTACAAGGTCCAAAAATTAGGATTCATGAAGTGGAAAACAATGGAATTTTACTTGTGTCGGGAGAAGAAATCATTGTAAGTAATGAAAAAGTGCTCGGTACTACTTCAAAAATCTCTATCAATTACGAACAACTTCCTAAAGATGTAAAAAAAGGCGAAAAAATATTATTAGATGACGGAAAATTTGTTTTAGAAATCATCAAAAGTGACGGTAAAAAAGAGATTTTATGTAAAATTGTTCACGGTGGTATTTTGTCTTCTAAAAAAGGGGTAAACTTACCAAATACAAAAATTTCTTTACCCTGTTTAACTCCCAAAGATTTAGAAGATTTAAATTTTGCAATCGAACAAAATGTAGATTGGATTGGACTTTCATTTGTTCGTTCAGCTCGCGATATTATTGAACTTAAATCGATTATATCACAAAATCATGGAAAAGCTAAGGTGATTGCAAAAATAGAAAAACCAGAAGCAATCAAAGACATTGATGAAATAATTGAAGAGACCGATGCCATCATGGTTGCAAGAGGTGATTTAGGGGTTGAAATTCCTTATCAAAATGTACCTCTTATTCAAAAGATGCTTATTAGCAAGAGTTTAGAAAAAGCTAAACCTATTATTGTTGCAACACAAATGATGGAAAGTATGATTACAAACATCACTCCTACAAGAGCTGAAGTAAACGATGTGGCCAATGCCGTTTTAGATGGAGCGGATGCTGTTATGCTTTCGGGAGAAACATCGGTTGGGAAATTTCCTGTGGAGGTAATTAAAACCATGTTTAATATAGTAAAAGAAATGGAAACATTTGATGGTATTTATCACAAAGATCAAATTCCAATACAAAGAAACGAGCGTTTTATTTCTGACTCTATCTGTTTTAATGCTTGCCGTTTGGCTCAAAGAGTAGAAGCAGATGCCATCATAACCATGTCATTTTCTGGTTATACAGCATATAAAATTGCTTCTCAAAGACCAAAAGCTCCTGTGTATGTTTTTACTAGTAACAAACAGATTTTAACACAATTAAACCTTGTTTGGGGAGTTAAAGGATTTTATTACAATAAAAGAGTAAGCACTGACCATACAATAGCAGATATTAAATACTTACTGAAAAAAGAAGGATTATTGAAAAAAGGAGAATTAGTTATCAATATCACTTCTATTCCACTTGAAGAAAATGGAAAATCAAATATGTTAAAATTAAGTGAAGTAGATTAGTTTTATAGCAGATTATGAAATATATTTAGTGTTCTATAAGCTTGTTCGTTTCAATTGTTCATTAAAATTTATATCTTACTTGTAATCAATTTCTTTTATTATTTTTGTTCCAATAGAAATTAGTGTTGTATTAATTTATAACACCGTCATTAATTTAAGGATATGATTAATTCATTTCAATTTAATTTAATACTTGGATTTTTTAGTATCATTACTTTATTTCTATCTAACGTCACACTAAAAATTCAACTTCCAACTTTTATTATTGTTTTTCTCTCTCTTATTTTATTGGTAGGGGAGGCATGGGCTTTTATTTTTAAATTAAAATATGTTAAAATACGCGAAATCATTAATAACACAAAAAAAATACAATCCACGCCTTATGATGGCAGAATCAAACCTGGTTGCATGATGATTTATGCTTTTTTAATACGTATGATTTTCAGGATTAGTATAGGTATGTATTCTGTGTTAATTTTAGGTCAAGGAGTTACAAATGAAGCTAATACTTTTCAAAAAATATTTATTATCATTATTGTACTTGCAGAGCTTTTTAATTTTGCTTATTGTCTTTTTGAAACTAATCTCTTTATTATTTCTGGAGAAGAAGAAGATACAGAAAAGGAAAAAGCAGAATATTGGGAAAAAGAAAAAAAATGGAGAATAAAAAACATTAAAATTATTAATCAAATATCAACAACAAAAAAAGAAGTTATTGCTACAATTTTTTTATTAATAATGGCAATTGTCTGTACAAAATTATTTTGGGACTCAGCTAACAATCAATTTATTGAGTATATTGTAAGAACAAAAAACGACAAAGATTCTTATTTTGTTAATTCAATGTTAGTATTATTTTCATGTCTTGTTTTATGTTTCTTTTTTTTGATGCCAATACGTTTAGCTTTTTGGGTAGAAGAAAAAATGAAAGCAGACAAAAAAAGTGATGTTTTTAAATATCGTCTTTCATTAATTTTTGCTGGTATTTCAGTCTGTTCACCAAGCATAATACAATTATTAAAAAGTTATCTTTTACAACATTAATTTTTTTATAAAATAATACAATAGAAATAAATTAATAAGTCATTTGACGTAGCAGTAATTTATGATTTCAATTTATTTTTGTCAAAATTTTATTATTATGAAAAAAACACATTTATTTATCCTTATCGGTTTATGTACATTAACATTATCATGTAAAAAAGAAAGTGAAAATGAGCCTACAAACAACAACCCTACACCCACACCTTCTGGGTTTACGCCACCTACAACAAATTATTGGAAAATAAGTGGTGAGGTAAATAACTCAAGTGCTGATGCTTTTAGTGTAAATATTGCAGCTACTTCAGCAAGTTTAAGTAAACCGTTTAATACTTATTCTTATAGTCAAATAAATATAGCAAGAAACGATGGCTATTCAAACGAAGAAGTTTATAGAGAAATTAGAAGTAAAGTTGCTGAAGGTGGATATAAAGAAATTAGTCTCACTACTAAAAAATCACTTGGATATACACCAAATGGAGACAGTTTGAGTATTAATGTAACCCTACAAGAAAATGGAGCATATTATTATTTTATTTGTCAAGGTGGGAAAATCTATGTTTCAAAGAAAAACAATAAACTAAGATTTACTACAAAAGGTGCAATCAACATGACAGGAGTTGTTTATACAAATTTGGAAAATTTTGCCTTTACAAAAACTGTTGATTTTAGTTGGGAAGAACAATAAAAGTTTAATTTCTATTTGTTTTTAGATTTAAAAAACCTTGTAATATAATAACAGCACTGACTTCATCAATCAGTGCTTTTTCTTTTGCTTTTTTTTGACTTAATCCTGTTAATCTAAAACTATCAGTAGCCATTTTTGAAGTAAATCGTTCATCGTATAATTCAATTTGAATTGTTGTAAACAAATTTTCTAATCTTTTTTTAAACAACAAGACATTTTCTGTTACATGAGTATCTTTTAATTTTAAGGTTTTCGGATAGCCCAAAACAATAAGATTTATTTTTTCTTTCTTAAATAGTGCAATTAATTCCTTTTCAATGAATTTACTTTCAACTGTATGTAAACCAAAGGCAAAGGTGTGAGTTTCATCTGAAAGAGCTAAACCCATTCTTTTTAAACCAAAATCAATTGCCAAAATTTTTCCCACGTGGGTAAAGTTAAACAATTTCATAAAAAAATGTAATTTTGAAGCAAAACACAATTATGCGTTCAATTATCGAAAATACATGGGAAAACCGTGAATTACTTCAAAACAAAGAAAGTATTCAAGCAATAAATCAAGTAATAGAAGATTTAGACAAAGGAATTCTTCGTGTGGCAGAACCTAATGATAATGGGGATTGGATTGTAAACGAATGGGTTAAAAAAGCAGTGATTTTATATTTTCCCATTCGTCAGATGGAAACTATTGAACTTGGTCCTTTTGAGTTTTATGACAAGATGGCTCTTAAAAAGAATTATAAAAACTTAGGTGTTAGAGTTGTTCCTCATGCAATAGCTCGTTACGGCTCATTTATCGCTTCTGGTGTCATTTTAATGCCATCTTATGTGAATATTGGTGCGTATGTAGATCATCGTACTATGGTTGACACCTGGGCAACGGTAGGGTCATGTGCTCAAATTGGCTCAGATGTTCATCTTAGCGGTGGAGTAGGTATCGGCGGAGTTTTAGAACCTCTTCAAGCGAGTCCTGTTATTATTGAAGATGGTGCTTTTGTAGGTTCTAGATGTATTGTTGTTGAAGGTGTTAGAGTTGGGAAAGAAGCAGTTTTAGGTGCGAATGTGGTCTTAACAAAATCAACAAAAATTATTGACGTCAGTTCTAAAGAGAAAAAGGAATACCAAGGATTTATCCCAAACAGAAGTGTAGTAATTCCAGGGTCATATTCAAAACAATTTCCAGCAGGTGAATATCAAGTTCCCTGTGCATTGATTATCGGTAAAAGAAAAGAGAGTACAGACCTGAAAACGAGTTTAAATGACGTGTTAAGACAGTATCAAATTGCAGTTTAAAATTTAAATCAAATGAAAATAATCTCATTTAACGTAAATGGTATAAGAGCCATTATGCAAAAAGATTTTGAAAAAGATCTCTATCGATTAAATCCTGATATTATTTGTCTTCAAGAAACAAAAGCAAGTGAAGAACAGGTAAAAGAGGCATTAAAAAATATTAAAGGTTACGATATTTACTGTAACGAAGCTGAAAAAAAAGGATATTCAGGAACAACAATTTTGAGTAAAGAAAAAGCACAACATGTCATAAAAAAAATAGGAAAAGAGGAACATGATAATGAAGGTCGAGTAATTGCGTTAGAATTAAATCATTTTTACCTTGTGAATGTATATGTTCCAAATTCTGGCAGTGAGTTGGCTCGTTTACCTTATCGTTGCACTTGGGACATGGATTTTTTACAATTTATCAAAGAGTTAGAAAAAAACAAACCTGTTATTGTTTGCGGTGATTTGAATGTGGCTCATAAAGACATAGATTTAAAAAATCCAAAAGCTAATTATAACAAATATGCTGGTTACATGCAAGAAGAGATTGATGGTATGAACAATTATGTTGCAAATGGATTTGTAGATACTTTTCGACATTTTTATCCTAATGAAATAAAATATTCATGGTGGAGTTACAGAGCTGGGGCAAGACAAAAAAACGTTGGCTGGAGAATCGATTATTTTTTGTGTTCAAACTCAATTATTTCCTCTGTAAAAGATGCTTTTATCTTAAATGATGTATTGGGGTCAGACCATTGTCCGGTTGGTATTGACTTAGAGTAATTATCTAAGGCAAAATACACATCATTCTTTTGTTTAAAAAAAATTTTCTTTTTTCAAAATGGACTATATAATTTGAAAATCGGTATTAATATTAACTTTACAAAATATCCATTGCTAATAAATGAAAAAAGTTAATAAAATATTAAGTTCAATTGTCTTATTATACTTATTGATTTCATTAACTATTTTTTCAAATCCATCAAATGATTCAATAAAAAATATTTTAAGTAAAATAAAGAATGACAGTGCTTTAGTTGATAAATACATTAAATTATCGAACACTAATAACTACGAAGATATTAAGTTTTATACAGAAAATGCAATAAAAATTTGTCAAAAAAAACTTAAATCAGAAAAAAGCACTGAATTACAAAAATATTATTTTACTCAACAAATTTGTGTTGCATACAATAATTTGGCTTTTTACTATAAAACTAAAGGAAATTATATTGAAGGTATAAATTATCATCTAAAAGCTTTGACCCTTTTTGAAAAAATTAAGGACTTGGATGGAATTGCAAACGTATATAATTATTTAGGTAATGTTTATCAAGATTTGGATTTTTATGATGATGCAATTAAATATTATTCTAAATCTCAAATCATTAGAAAAAAACTAGTAAACATTATAGGGGTGATTCAAGTAAACAATAATCTTGCAACCATTTATAGAGATCAAAATCAATTGGATAAATCATTACAACTTTTTAATGAAAATTTACATTTTTTAAGAATAAAAAAAGACAGTTTTCCTTTAGCTATTACATTAAATAATATTGGATTGGTTTTAATAAAAAAAACTGATTATGAAAATGCAATAAAGCACTTAGAAGAGTCGATAAATATTTTTAGAAAAGTAGGTAATTCATTGACTTTTGCAAGAACAGTAAATAATTTTTGCCAAGCATTAATGAAATTAAATAAAACAGATGAAGCTTTAAAAAATTTAATTGATTTATATCCGTATGCAAAAAAAATTGATAATCCAAAGCTTTTATCTGAGATCTCAAATAATTTAAGTGAATGTTATAAAATAAAAAAACAATGGGAAAAAGCATTTTTTTACCAATCAGAACATAACTTTTATATTGAAAAAGTTCAAGATGATGAAAAAAAGAAAAAAGTAATTCAAGAACATTTTAAATTTGAATACGATAAAAAAACAACTACTGATAGTTTGCAGTATATTCAAAAAACTGCACTTAAAAATGCTGAAATTAAGAGTAATAGGAAGCAAAAATACTTTTTCTTGATTGGTTTAGTATTGGTAATAATTTTTTCTGTCTTTTTATGGAATAGGTATAGAATAATTTTTAAACAAAAAAAACTTATTGAAAAGCAAAAAAAACAAGTCGAGCAAGCACATTTAAATTTAGAAGAAAAAAACAAAGAAATTACTGATTCTATAACTTATGCTAAAAGAATTCAGACAGCGATTTTACCTTCAGACAATATTTTTAAATCAACTTTTAATGAATCATTTATTTTTTATAAACCTAAAGACATCGTAGCTGGTGATTTTTATTGGTTGGAGGTGGTGGGTGATACTGTTTTATTTGCAGCAGCAGACTGTACTGGTCACGGTGTACCAGGAGCGATGGTTTCTGTAGTTTGTCATAACGCTTTAAATCGTTCTGTTAGAGAGTTTAATATTAAGGAACCTGGAAAAATATTAGATAAAACTCGTGAGCTTGTTATTCAAGAATTTGAAAAATCAGACGAGGAGGTAAAAGATGGGATGGATATTTCATTGTGTGCTTACGATTTAAAAGCAAAAAAATTAAGCTGGGCTGGAGCAAATAATCCACTTTGGATTTTACGCAATAATTCTCAAGGTCAGGTTGAGTTACTCGAAACCAAGCCCGATAAACAGCCAATAGGAAAACATTATGAAATTCAACCATTTACAACTCATGTAATCAATTTAGAAAAAAAAGATATAATATACCTTTTTACTGATGGGCTTCAAGATCAATTTGGAGGGCCAAAAAAGAAAAAATTCAGGGTATCACAGATGAAAGAGTTATTTAAATCAATAAATCACTTGCTTTTAATCAATCAAAAAGATAAAATTCAGCATACTTTCAATTTATGGAAAGGCAAACAAGAACAGATTGATGATGTGTGCATTATTGGAGTAAAAATTTGATGTTTATGTTGTTAAAAATATTGATTTATAAATTCTATAAAACTATTTAAGTAATTTCATTAATTATTTTTCAAAATTTGTATTAATTTTAAAATCGTGTATAAACTAATTGCTTTTATTTTTGTTTTAATTATTTTTATTTCCTTTAGTCAAAATAAAAATGAAGAATACTATAAAAATCAATATTATACTTCCAAAAATGATTCTTTAAAGGTACTTTCATTAATTAATTGGGACGAACTTATTTATACTTCTGATTCAGAAAAGGATTTAAAATTAAACAACCTTATTATTAATTTGTGTTTAAAAAATATCAATGTAAAAAGAAATAGTAAGATATCGAAATTGTTTTATAGATATCATTATGCTCTTTCATTAAATAACATTGGTTTAGTTGCATTTGAAAAAAATGATATGATTAAAGCATTGAGTTGTTTTTCAAAAGCATATTCGATTGCTACAAAAGACAAATTATTTACTCTTGAGAGTAATATACTTAATAATATGGGATTGGTTTATAGAGATATAAATTCTAGTCAAAAAGCATTAACCTACTTTTTAAAAAGTGTAAAATTTAAAAATAAAACTATAAATCACGGACCTACATATAATAATATTGGCTTATGTTATTCAGAATTGGATATTTACGATAAAGCAATGTATTTTTTTCAAAAAAGTATTAATATTTCTTTACAAAAAGAGGATAAACTTAATCTTGCGAATTCTATTTGTAATCTCGGTGAAATTTATAGAAAACAAAAAAATTACTTAAAAGCAATTCAATTTCTTGACTCCTCTTCAAATGTTTATAAATCTATTGATTATAATACTGGAATAGCATATTCACTTCAGAGAAAAGGACAATGTCAATTTTATTTAAAAATGAATGATTTGGCTTTAAAATCTTTACTTAAATCTTTAGAAATATCAAAAACATTTAAGTTATTAAAAATTCATGAAAATTCTACTTTTTATTTATATAAATTGTATAAATCTTCTAAAAATGTTAATAAATCTTTACATTATCTTGAAGAATATAATTTAGTAAAAGATATGATACTTAAAAATAATAACGAAAAAATATTAATACAAAAACAAATAGAAGTAGAATTAAAACAATACAAAAAATTAAACGATATAAAGTTAAAAAAAGAAAAAGAGATTTCAAATGAAAAAAGTTTAAGACAACAAATTTTTATTCTTCTAATTTTATTAGTTTTATTGTTAATTTCAATTTTCTTTTTTGTTTTAAAAAAATCTTTTAAAGAAGTAAATATTAAAAAAAACATCATTGAAAATCAAAAATTATTAGTTGAAAAAAAACAAAAAGAAATTTTGGATTCTATTATTTATGCTAAACGAATTCAAAAGGCCATTTTGCCACCAAATCATTTATTTCAAACCTATTTTAAAGAGTCGTTTGTGTTTTATAAACCAAAGGATATAGTTGCAGGAGATTTTTATTGGCTGGAAATGATTGAGGACACAGTATTAGTAGCAGCTGCTGATTGTACAGGACATGGTGTGCCTGGTGCAATGGTTTCGGTTGTGTGTAATAATGGGTTAAATAGAGCTGTGAGAGAATTTGGTTTAACAAAACCCAATGAAATATTGGATAAAACAAGAGAACTTGTTTTAGAGGAATTTAAAAAATCAGAAGAAGAAGTAAAAGATGGAATGGACATTTCTTTATGTTCGTTAAACCGAAAAACATATCAGCTTCAATGGTCTGGAGCTAATAATCCTCTTTGGATTATAAGAAATGATGAAATAATCGAATTTAAACCAGACAAACAACCCATTGGAAAACACGATGAGGTAAAGCCATTTACAAATCATCTTATTCAATTGCAAAAAAATGATTGTCTATATTTCTTTACAGATGGCTTTCAAGATCAATTTGGTGGTCCAAAAGAGAAAAAATTTAGAACATCTAAAATGAAAGAGTTATTTATTTCAATTAATCATTTACCCTTAAATGAACAAAAAGATAAAATTTTAACTACATTTGATTCTTGGAAAGATAAACTAGAACAAGTTGACGATGTCTGTATTATTGGAATTAGATGTTAGCTGGAAATAATTAGTTATAAAATGAAATTTAAAAAAGATTATTTTATTTTGATATTGTTGTTTAACTTCTTTTTTTTTTATTCACAATCCTCCAATGAAAAGAATAAAAATATTGATTCATTAAAAAAAATTATTGCTTCAAACAAGCATGATTCCATAAAAATTAATGCATTATCTAAATGGGACGATTTAATATACTTAGAAGACTTAAAACTAGACAATGAATTAAATGAAAAAATTATTGAAATTGCAAAAAACAATTTAAATAAAAAAAAAGTAAATTCTAAAGAAAAAGAATGGTTCAAAAAAGCAATAGCTAAGTCATATAATATTTTAGGAAATAATAATAAAATTAAAGGAAAATACCTTAAATCAATCGAATTATTAAATAAAGCATTAATTATATATAAGGAGATAAATTATAATAGTGGTCAAGCCGATGCCTTTACAAACTTAGGAAATGTCTATAACGACATTGGTAATTCAAATAAATCAATTTCATATTTTATCAATGCAATCAGCATATATGAAAACGCGAAAGATGAAGAAAAACTTGGCTTTGCATTTAATAGCATTGGTTTAGCATTCTCAAGATTAAATGATTATCCAAAAGCTGAATACTACTATAAGAAAGCTTTAAAAGTAAAATTAAAAACTGGAAATAAAAAAAGTATTGCACTTACATACAACAACTTAGGTGCACTTTATGTTAATCAAAATAAATTAGATGAAGCTATACACTTTTTCGAAAAATGTTTAAAAATAAGAAATGAAATAAATGATAAAGATGGGATAGGAATGGTATATAATAATTTAGGAACTATTTATAAAAGAAATAACGAAAATAATAAAGCATTAGATTTTTATAAAAAAAGTATTGAAATTAGAAAAAAAACGGAAAACATCTTAGGTCTTTCCATTAGTTATACCAATCTAGGGTCACTTTATTTACAAATGAATGACTATTCAAATGCAATTAAATATGCAATTCTCGGATTAAAAACAGCAGAAGATGTTATTTCTCTTGACGATCAACTTCAAGCAAATAATCTTTTGTATTTAATATATAGAAAAAAAAACAACCACTATTTAAGTTTAATTTACTTAGAAAAATTAAGAAAAATTGAAGATTCTCTTAAATCTATACAAAAGAAAGAGGAAATTTATCAAAAAGAATTTGAATATGAAATAGGTAAAATTAATTTTAAAGATAGTATTAATAAAGTTAATCAAAAAATAAAGATAAATGCTATGAATGACAGGATTTCAAGTATCAATTCTCAAAGATTCACCCTATATGGAGGTATTTTTATCTCATTAATTTTACTGTTATTGTTTTATTCAAAATATAAAAAATCTAATATACAGCAAAAAATTATACTATCTCAAAAAGAAATTGTTGAAGAAAAAAATAAAGAAATAACAGACTCAATAACTTACGCAAAAAGAATTCAGTCCGCCATATTGCCTTCTAACAAGGTGGTCCAAAGTATTTTACCTCAATCATTTATATTATACAAACCTAAAGACATTGTTGCTGGAGATTTTTATTGGTTAGAGTTAATTGGAGATTCTGTTTTATTTGCTGCGGCAGATTGCACAGGACATGGTGTGCCAGGTGCTATGGTTTCTGTGGTGTGTAATAATGGTTTAAATCGAGCTGTTCGTGAGTTTGGCTTAGCAATTCCTAACGAAATCTTAAATAAAACTCGTGAACTTGTTGTAGCTGAATTTGAGAAGTCAGATGAAAATGTAAATGACGGTATGGATATTTCACTTTGCTCTTTGAATATAAAATCAAAACTGCTTTTTTGGGCAGGAGCTAATAACCCTCTGTGGGTACTTAGAGATAAACAAATCATTGATTATAAGCCTGACAAGCAGCCTATTGGTAAACAAGAGGGCGTTAAACCCTTTACTAATCATGTTATTCAATTGCAAGAACATGATTGTATTTACATTTTTACTGACGGCTTTCAAGACCAATTTGGAGGACCAAAACAGAAAAAATTTAGGTCTTCTCAAATCAAAGAATTATTGCTTTCTATTAGTGAAAAATGTATGGAAGATCAACTAAATGAAATAGAAAAAAAATTAGTTTCATGGAAAGGAGATCTTGAACAAGTAGATGATATCTGTTTGATTGGAGTTAAAATCTAAAAGAAAAGAAATCATTTTAAAATTTACAAAATATTTCCAAACAAGTCAAATGGTGTAACATCATTTATCTTTACTTGTTGAAAAGTGCCAATAAATTGATTCGGATTTTTAAGTGTTGAGGCGGCAATTAATACTTCATTATCTACTTCTGGTGAATCAAATTCTGTTCTTCCAATTAGAAACTCATTTTCTATCCGATCAAAATGAACTTTAAATGTTTTGTTTATTTTGTTTTTATTTAAATCAAGACTTATCTCTGATTGAATATCCATCCACTTTTCTGCTCTTTTTTCTTTTTCTTTTACTGGTACATCGTCATTTAAACTATATGCACTTGTGTTTTCCTCATGTGAATAGGTGAAAACTCCAAGGCGGTCGAAGCGCATTTTTTGTATAAATTTTGATGTTTCTTCAAAATCTTTTTCTGTTTCTCCAGGAAAACCGGCAATTAAGGAGGTTCTAATGGCTATTTCTGGTATTTTATCTCTAATTTGATAAATTAAATCTTCGGTTTTTTCCCTAGTAATGCCTCTTTTCATGGCTTGTAAAATATTTGAAGAACCATGTTGTAATGGAATATCTAGGTAATTACAAATTTTTGGGTTGTTTTTCATCTCCTCAATTACATCCATCGGAAATCCAGAAGGGAAAGCATAATGCAAACGAATCCATTCAATATCCTCAACTTCAGACAAACGAGAAAGTAATGTGGAAAGTGTTCTTTTTTTGTACAAATCTAAGCCGTAATAGGTTAAATCTTGTGCAATTAACATGATTTCTTTTACTCCTTTTTCGGCTAATTTTTGTGTGGACAAAACCAATTCTTCAATTGGGGTAGAACGATGAAGTCCCCGCATTAATGGAATTGCACAAAAAGAGCAAGGTCTATCACATCCTTCAGCAATTTTTAAATAGGCATAATGACGAGGTGTTGTCAATAGTCTTTCACCTATCAATTCTTTTTTGTAATCTGCTTTTAGGGTTTTTAATAAAGGAACCAAATCTTTTGTGCCAAAAAAAGCATCTACTTCAGGAATTTCTTTAATTAAATCTTCTTTATATCTTTCTGACAAACAGCCAGTAACATACAATTTCTCAAGATATCCTTTGTTTTTGGCAACAGCAAATTGAAGGATTGTATCAATGGATTCTTGTTTGGCGTGATCTATGAAACCGCAAGTGTTGATAATGACAATAGAAGAATCGTTTTTTTTATCTTCATGATGAACATCGAAACAATTGGCTTTTAATTGAGCCATCATTACTTCAGAATCAAATATGTTTTTTGAACAACCTAAGGTTACTACATTTACCTTATTGGCTTTTAATGTTTTTGTTTTCAATAATTTAGATTAAAAACGTAAATGTTTAACGGTATTTCCATTGTCAATCAATTGTTTTAAAGAATTGATACCAATTTCTAAATGAGTATCAACAAAATGTGAACTTACCTTTGTGTCGCTTTCAGATGTTTTTACTCCTTCAGGCACCATAGGTTGGTCACTAACTAACAATAAAGCTCCTGTTGGAATTCCATTTGCAAAACCAACGGTGAATATGGTTGCTGTTTCCATATCGATAGCCATAGCTCTTATTTTATTCAAATACAACTTAAATTCATCGTCGTGTTCCCAAACCCTTCTATTAGTGGTATAACATGTTCCAGTCCAATAATCTTGATTAAAATCTCTTATGGTAGTAGAAATGGCTTTTTGTAAAGCAAAAGAAGGTAAAGCAGGAACTTCTGGTGGAAAATAATCATTACTTGTTCCTTCTCCTCGTATGGCTGCAATTGGCAATACAAAATCACCCACTTCATTTTTTTTCTTTAAACCACCACATTTGCCTAAAAATAATACTGCTTTTGGCTTTATAGCGGATAATAAATCCATACAAGTTGCTGCTGATGCACTACCCATTCCAAAATTGATAATACTTATGTTGTTTGCAGTTGCACATTGCATTGGTTTGCCTTTTCCTATTACTGGAACTGAAAATTTTTCTGCAAATTTCTCAACATAATTATGAAAATTACATAATAAAATGTATTGACCAAAATTTGTTAATTCTTCACCTGTATATCTTGGTAACCAATTTTCTACTATTTCTGTTTTTGTTTTCATGTGAAAGGTATTTTTTTTAAGAAAACCTTAATTAGGTTGTTGCAAATTTACGAAATTATCCTTTATAAAGTAATTTATCGTTAAAAACCCTGATTTTTTCTTCTTTTTTTAGATCAAAAACACACCGTTTAAGCTGTTCTAATTTGACATTATTTAAAGCATTTTTAAGTTCTGTAAAAGTTTTCTCTTCTTGTAATTCTTCTTTTATTAATTGAACTAACTCATTTTTAGTTAAATTGCCTTTATTGTTTTCTAAACAATTGTCACACCTACCACAATCTTCAGAGTTTTGACCAAAATAATTTAGTAAATATTTTTCTCTACATTCTTCAGTATAAAGAAAATCTTTCATTGCTTTCCAACGTAAAAGTGCTTTGATTTTTCTATCATAATATACTTTGTTATCAATATGAAAATAATCGTCTGGAAGTCTCTCTTTTAGAAAAGTGACCACAGGTTTGTCCGTTTTCCAAACCACGTCAATTATTCCATTTTTTTCTAAATATTTTAATTGTTTATCTAGTTCTTTTGAAGAAATTCTTAAACGTTTAGTAAACTCTTTTATATTGATTTCAAAAAAATCATCGTAAATTCCTGGATATGACCTTGAAAGTAAAGTGATTAAATCTTTTACATCTTCGTGATTAATCTGAAAACCATAAATAATTCTATTGCCCACTGCAAATTTTACTTTTGTGGGGTGGAAAAAATTCTCCGATAAAAGAATGTCGCCGTTTAATTCCAATATTTTAATAGCTTGATAAGAGTCAAATAAAGGCAATTTAAATTGATGACAAAAACTATTGATATCAAATGAATAACTTTCATTTACTCCAGAACCGATTGCAATTTTTAAATGATTACACATGGCACGATAAACTATCTTTATAAATTCACTATCTGGAAATTGTCGGTTAACTTGTTCTTCTTTCAATTGAATGTCATTTTCTTCATAATAGACATAAGTTCTTGAAAACAAACCATCTCTACCAGCCCTTCCAGCTTCTTGAAAATAAGCTTCTGGATTAGGAGGAAATTCATAGTGAGCAACAAAACGTACGTCTGGTTTATCAATTCCCATTCCAAAAGCGTTAGTTGCCACCATTATTCTAATGTCATTATTCAGCCAAGCTTTTAGCATCTGGCTTCTCTCCTCCTTTTCCATACCTCCATGGTAAATTCCAACTTTATATTTTAACTGAACAAGATATTGAGCCAATTCTTTGACACTTTTTCTTGTTTGACAGTATAAAATTCCCGTTTGATTAGGATAACTTTTTACCAATTGAGTGATAGCATTGAGTTTATTTGCAGTAAAATATACTTCATACGAAATATTATTTCTTTGAAAACTAGCTTCAAATATTGCTGTATTTTTTAATTGTAATTGTTGGATAATATCCTCTTTAACCTTTTGTGTAGCCGTTGCCGTTAATGCCATAATTGGAACATCAGGTTGTATTTCACGCAAATCAGCTATTTTACGGTACGGCGGTCTAAAATCATGTCCCCACTCTGAGATACAATGAGCTTCATCAACCACTATTAATGCTACTTTCATCAGTCTAAAACGTTCTTTAAATAAAAGTGTTTGAATTCTTTCAGGTGAAGTATATAAAAAGTCCAGTCCACCAAAACGTGCGTTATCTAAAGTGATGTCAATCTCACGAAACGACATTCCACTAACGATAGATTTAGCACGAATATTTCTTTTTGTCAACTGTTCAACTTGATCTTGCATTAATGCAATTAAAGGAGAAATTACAATGCAAATCCCCTCTCTCATCAGACCTGGAACTTGAAAACAAATGGATTTACCCCCACCAGTTGGCAATAATGCTAAAACATCATTTCCGTCAATAGCCGCTTGTACAATATCCTCTTGTGATGGACGAAATTGATTATAACCCCAAAATTTTTTAAGAATTTCATTACTTTTTAGCATTTTTAAGAGGATTATAAAACAAAATTAAGTAATTTAATGATTTTTTATGTTCATTTCGTAATTTTGTGTTAATTTTATATTGTTAAATCAAATTTATTTCAATGTTAGAGCAAACATTAACTATTAAAATCACCCCTACAAAAGAATCAAAAATTAATCAAGTAGATTGGAATAATTTACCATTCGGTAAAATTTTTACTGACCACATGTTGGTTATGGATTATCGTGATGGTCATTGGCAAGATCCTGAAATTGTTCCATTTGGAAATATCTCTTTTCATCCTGCAACTTCTGCTATACATTATGGACAAGCAATTTTTGAAGGATTAAAAGCAAGCAAAAGTGTAAATGGTGAGGTATTAATTTTTAGACCTGATATGAATGCAAAACGATTTATTGAGTCTTGTGAAAGAATGTGTATGCCAACAATTCCTGAGCCAGTTTTTGTTGAATGCGTTAAGAAATTAGTTGAAATAGAAAAAAATTGGATACCTAATAACCCATCGTATTCTCTTTATATCAGACCATTTATGTATGCCACAGATGAGTTTGTAGGAATTCGACCATCTGACACCTATAAATTTATTATATTTACATGTCCTGTTGGGGTCTATTATTCAGAGCCAGTGAGGGTTAAAATAGAATCTCACTATACAAGAGCAGCTGAAGGAGGAGTAGGTAGAGCTAAAGCAGCAGGAAATTATGGAGCGTCATTGTATCCTGCTAAAAAGGGACAAGAACAAGGGTTTCATCAAATGTTGTGGACAGATGCTAAAACACATGAATACATTGAAGAATCTGGCACAATGAACGTGATGTTTATTATTAATGGAGTTTTAGTTACACCAACTGAAGAAAGCGATACAATTCTGAGAGGAATTACTAAAAGAAGTATCATTGAAGTAGCAAATCATTGGGGAGTATCAGTTGAAGAAAGAAAAGTATCAGTAAAAGAAATTGTTGAAGGAATAAAAAATGGAAGTGTTACAGAAATGTTTGGAGCTGGTACTGCCGCAACTCTTGCACCAATCATGAAAATGGGGTATAAAGAGGAGGTTTATGAGCTACCACCATTAGAAGAAAATTCTTTTTCTAAAAAAATGATAAGCTATTTACAAGATTTAAAAACTGGTAAAACAGAAGATATTTTCTCTTGGACATTAAAAGTGTAATATGTCTAATTCCAGCATTTTTCTTGGAATGATTTTTATTCTATTTATTCTTTTTTCGTGTTCCGAAGAAAAAAATGAACTCGTTGTCAAAAGATCATCAATTGTCGAATCGGTTTATGCTTCTGGGATAATTAAAAGTAAAGGACAATATACATTATTCCCTAAAACAAATGGAATTTTAAAAAATATCCTTGTTGAAGAAGGTGATTTGATTCGCCAAAATCAAGTTTTGTTTGTTATTGAAAATGAAAATTCTAAAATATCCAGTCAAAATGCTTATTTACTTAAGGAATTTAACTCATTTAACAATCAAAAAGACAAACTCGACGATATTTTATTACAAATTGATTTAGCTAAAAGTAAATTCAAAAGTGATTCTATAAATTTTTCAAGACAAAAAACGTTGTGGACAAAAAAAGTAATTTCAGATATAGAGTTTGAACAAGCAGAATTGCTTTATAAAAGCAGTAAAACTCAGACTCAATCCTTACAAAAAAAATACAACGATTTAAAAAAACAACTTCAATTTTCAGAAGATCAAAGTAAAAAAACGTATGAACTTTCTTCAAATAATGAAAATGATTTTTTATTAAAAAGTGATTTAACTGGAAAAATTTATGGGATTTTAAAAGAAAAAGGCGAGATGGTTGGACCTCAAAATCCTTTGGCAATTATTGGCTCAGATAAAGAATTTTATGTCGAATTACAAATTGATGAAAAAGACATAAGTAAAATTGAAAAAAATCAACCATTAGAAATTAAATTAGATAGTTATCCTAATCAATCATTTTCTGCACAAATAACTAAAATTATACCGATTCTAAACGAACGAACAAAGACATTTACTATTGAAGCAGTATTTTCAGTTCAACCAAAAATATTATATCCAAATTTATCTTTAGAAGCAAATATTGTTATCAATAAAAAAGAAAAAGCTCTTGTAATTCCTTTCAATTACCTCACTTTAAATGAAGAAGTTGTTTTACCTGACGGCTCCAAAAGAAAAGTTAAAATTGGATTAAAAAACTTTGAAAATGTTGAAATAATCCATGGATTAAAAGAAAATGATCGCATAATATTGCCTCAATAATGTCTGTTTCACTTCTATTTTCAATTTCAAAAAAGCTATTATTAGCAAGGTGGAAACAAACATTAATCGCAGCAATTGGTGTTACTTTTAGCATAACCATGTTTGTTACTTTATTGGGTTTTATGAATGGATTAAATTCTTTGTTGGATGGTTTAATTCTTAATAGAACACCACATATTAAATTGTATAACGACATTAAATCCAGTGAAAAACAAGCCATTTATTTTTCAGATAAATACAAAAATAATACTCAATTTATTCATTCAATCAAACCTACAAACGCCAAAAAAGAGTTAAAAGATTATTTTGCAATTATTGATTATTTAAAAACCGACAAAAGAGTTTTAGGATATACACCAAAAGTCAACACTCAAGTTTTTTTTAATGTTGGAACTATTGATTTAGTTGGTGTTATAAACGGAATTGAGCCAGAAAGTGAAAACAAATTATTTAAATTTCAAGAATATCTTGTTAAAGGTAATTATTTAGATTTAAAAAATGTTCCAAACAGCATAGTTTTAGGTAAAGTTTTAGCAGATAAAATGATGGTTAATCAAGGGGATTTAGTTCAAATAACCACTTCACAGGGTGAACGAGTACTTCTTAAAGTAGTGGGCTTTTTTCAAACGGGACTTGCTGATATTGACAAAACACAATGTTATGCCTCTGTGATTACCACACAAAAAATTATGGGAAAAGGTTCCTCTTTTATTACAGATTTATTTATTCGTTTGAATAATATCGAAGATGCTCCTTCAATGGCTAAGGAGTTTGCATTGAAATTCAACTGCGATGCTGAAGACATTCAAACAGCAAACGCTCAATTTGAAACAGGAAGTGACATTCGAAACCTCATTTCGTATGCAGTTGGGATTACTCTTTTAATCGTTGCAGGTTTTGGAATTTATAACATTTTAAATATGATGATTTACGAAAAAATGGACTCAATTGCAATCCTTAAAGCGAGTGGATTTTCAGGGAATGATGTAAAAAAAATCTTTATAAGTATTGCACTTACAATAGGGATTTTTGGTGGCTTTTTTGGCTTATTATTTGGATTTTCTTTAAGTGCTATAATCGACAATATTCCATTTAATACAGCCGCTCTCCCAACTGTTACCACTTTTCCAGTAGATTATAATCCAAAATATTATATTATTGCGAGTCTTTTTTCTGTTTTTACTACTTATTTTGCTGGATATTTTCCTGCAAAAAAAGCGGGTAAAATAGATCCTGTTGTTATAATAAGAGGGAAGTAAACTTTTTCGATACCATTTTTTTAAAAATTATAATTGTACATTTGCATATCTAAAACAAAAAGTTATGAATTTAAGAATAGTGACCTTTTTATATGTAATCGTATTTTTTTCTTTAGCTAATTTTACCTACTCTCAAGAAAAAGAAAAGAAAAAAAAGAAAGATAAAGCAAAACAAGAACTTTCTTCTTCTGCAACTGATACTAAAGAAAAATCATCTGAAAAAAATGGAATTAAACCTTACACTACCGTCATTACTAAAAATGCTATAACTAAAAAAGGATTATTTACAGTTCATCAAATTGATGACAAATGGTATTTTGAAATTCCAGATTCAATTTTAGACAGAGAAATAATGTCTGTTACTCGCTTCGTTCAATCTATTGCAGGAACAGGCAGTTATGGTGGTGAAGAAGTGAATAGTCAAGTGATAAAATTTGAAAAAATCAACAAAAATAAAATAGCCCTAAAAAGTATTACTTATGTTACCTATTCTTCTGATAGCACAAAACCAATATTTACCTCAGTAAAAAACAGTAATGCTGATCCAATAGTTGGACTTTTTGATATCAAAGCGATACATAACGATAGTGCTTATGTATTAGAGGTAAGTGAATTTTTTTCAGGTGACCAACAAACTTTTTCTTTGTCACCATTTATGAAAGAAAATTGGAAGATTAAATCCTTTCAAAAAGACAAATCCTACATAAAAACTATTAATAGTTATCCGATTAATACTGAAATAAAATGTGTTAAGACTTTTGATGTAACAGTATATAATCCATTGGGGAAAAGTACACCAATACCTGCAGGGCAAAACGCTGGATTAATTAGTGTAGAGTTAAATACTTCTTTTGTATTATTACCTAAAACTCCAATGCGAAAAAGATATTTTGATGCAAGAGTTGGTTTTTTCTCCAATCAACTTCAGGAATTTGATGAGACATCACAAAAAGTGAATAATGAATCTTTTGCATTAAGATGGCGATTAGAACCTAAAAATCAAGCTGATGCTCAAAAACAAGCCAATGGTGAATTAATTGAACCAAAAAAACCAATAATTTATTATATTGACCCAGCAACTCCTGAAAAATGGAAAAAACATCTAAAAGCAGGAATTGACGATTGGCAAGTTGCTTTTGAACAAGCTGGTTGGAAAAATGCAATCAGAGGTGAATATTGGCCAGAAAACGATAGTTCCATGAATTTAGAAGACGCTCGATTTTCTGTAATTCGTTATTTCGCTTCAGATATTCAAAACGCTTATGGTCCAAATGTACATGATCCAAGAAGTGGTGAAATTATTGAAAGTCATATAGGGTGGTACCATAATTTGATGCGTCTGTTACATAATTGGTATTTTATTCAATGCTCACCAAATGATCCAAGAGCTAGACAAAGAGAGTTTGATGAGGAATTAATGGGTCAATTGATTCGTTTTGTATCATCACATGAAGTTGGACATACATTAGGATTGAGACACAACATGGGAGCTAGTTCAGCTACTCCAGTTGAAAAATTAAGAGATAAAAATTGGGTAAAAGAAAATGGTCATACTTCTTCTATCATGGATTATGCCCGTTTTAATTATGTTGCTCAACCTGAAGACGGCGTTGAAGATCTTTTTCCTAGAATAGGTGATTACGACAAATGGGCAATAGAATGGGGTTATCGCTATTTTAACACAGCTAAATCAGCTGACGAAGAAAAACAAATTTTAAATCCAATAATCATCAATAAAATTAAAAACCCTCGTTTGAGATTTGGCACTGAAATTAGTCCTTACGACCCACGTTATCAAACGGAAGATTTAGGCGACAACGCTATGAAAGCTTCTGAATACGGAATTAAAAATTTACAAAGAATAGTACCAAATTTAGTCGATTGGTCAAAAAAAGAAGGAGAAAACTATTCAGAATTAGATGAATTGTATTCAAATGTTGTTGGTCAATATCGACGTTATATCGGTCATGTATCCAAAAATATAGGTGGTATTTATGATACTCCAAAAACGTATGACATGGAGGGTGAAGTATATCAAGTAGTAACAAAAGCAACTCAAATTGAAGCCATTAATTTTATAAACAAACAAGTTTTCCAAACACCAACATGGCTTTTAGATCAAAATATTCTCAGCAAAATTAAACCAGAAACAGGAGTTGAATCAATTAAAAACATTCAATTATTTACTTTGTCTAATGTTTTATCAGGTGATAAATTAGTGAGAATAATGGAAAATAGTGTATTGGGAACTGAAAATTTGAGTTTGGAAGAACTATTTAATCAGTTGAAAAATGGAATTTTTGCTGATGCTTCAAAAATGGATATCTATAAAAGAAATTTACAAAAAACTTATGTTCATTTGCTCATTAAAAATCTTAATCCAGAACCCATTATGGTGAGAAGTATTCCTCCAGGGGCATCTTATGGAGCAAATATTAAAACAATTGATTTAAATACAACTGATTTACCATCTGTTACACGTATGCATCTTGAAAAGCTTGCAAAAGAGTGTAAAAACCTATCTTTGTCATCTTTAGAAACTATCAATAAAGCTCATTTTATTGATTTAGCTCAACGTATTGATAATGCTTTGAACCCAAAATAAAATAATAATGAAAACTATTTTATTTTTTGTAAGTTTTTGTTGTTCTCTTTTACTTTTTAATGCACAAAATGTAATTGTTAGTGGAACAGTCAAAAACGGTAAAGGAAAACCATTAAAAGGAATTCAATTAACACTCAAAAACACTTACGATGGGACAGTCTCTGATTCACTAGGCAAATTTGAATTTCAAACCAATGAAAAAGGTGAACATATAATCGAAGCAAGTGGTATAGGTTTTACACCCATAGAGCAAAAAATAAATCTTGACAAAGATAACCTTGTTATAAATTTTATTTTAAGAAAAACGGTTAACGAATTAGAAGCAGTAACGATTACTGCGGGTTCATTTGAAGCAAACGATAAAAAAAGAGCAGCCGTCTTAAAACCATTAGATATTGTTACGACTGCTGGAGCCAATGCAGACATTTCTGCTACCATGCAAACCTTACCAGGAGCACAAAGGGTTGGCGAATCAGAAGGGTTATTTATCAGAGGTGGCTCGGCAGAAGAAAGTAAAATTATTATTGATGGAACAGTTGTCAATAATTTTTTCTTTAGTTCGGTTCCTGGAATTGCTCAAAGAGGACGTTTTTCTCCATTTTTGTTTAATAATACTGCTTTTAGCACAGGCGGTTATAGTGCTCTTTATGGTCAGGCCTTAAGTGCAGTACTCAACTTAGAAAGTGTAGATTTACCAGACGAAACTGAGATTCAAGCGGGGTTTTCACCCATTTTTGCAAATATTGGTTTCCAATGCTTATCTAAAAATAAAAAATTCGGATATGGTGCAAGTTATTCTTATGCAAATCTAACCTTATATATGATGGTAATCCAACAAAAACAAGATTTTTTTATTCCTCCAACAGCTCATAATATGGATTTTAATTACCGATATAAATTAAAAAAAGGAATAATTAAAACCTATTTTTATGGAAATCAAAGTACAACAGGGATAAAATACACCTCTTTAGACAGTCTGGATTTAAAAAATGTTTTTAAAATTTCTAATGCTAATTTCTTTGGAAATGTGAGTTGGAAACAATTATTAAAAAACTCTTGGAAAACTTATCTGGTGGCAAGTTATAGTTACAATAAAGACGATATTTTTAAAGAACTTCAAAACCAATCAAATGAAAAGGTGAAAAATACAGGAGATCCCACTTTTGATAATGCGGCTTTAGAAATAGAATCCATTAAAACAATGGCACAAATAAGAGCTGTTTTAGAAAAAAAACTTAAAGGAATCTCAGCTATACGTTTTGGAGCAGAGAATTGGTACAATGAGGATAAGAACAGGTATCATTTTGATTGGTTTAATTTTGAAAACAGAATGTTTGAAAATTATACTGCCTCTTTTGTCGAATCGGATATCTATTTAAGTAATAAATTTGCATTAAGACCTGGATTACGATACGAATACACTAACCTTACAAAAAAATATAATTTAGCTCCAAGGTTTAGTATGTCTTATCAATTGAGTAAGAACACACAAACCAGTTTTGATTATGGAATGTTTTATCAAACACCAAACAGAGATTATCTATTATTAGCCACTAACTTTAATTTTTCTAGAGCTGATCATTACATTTTAACTTTTCAGCATATAAGTAAACTCATCACTTTTAGAACACAAATTTTTTATAAAGGATATTATCAATTAGTAAAAACCGATCCAAGCAATCGATACATTATCAACACCGATGGTAAAGGGTATGCACAAGGGATTGAACTATTTTTTAGAGATAAAAAAACTTTCAAAGGTTTAGATTACTGGATTAGTTACAGTTATTTAGATACAAAAAGAGATTATTTGAATTATCCTTCATTAGCTCGTCCGACCTTTTCTGCTCCACATACGGGAAGTATTGTTATAAAAAAGTTTTGGCCAAAAAAAATGTTTGGAATCAACTGGAGTTATAACTGGGCATTGGGAAGACCCTATTATAATCCAAATAAAGGAGCAGATGAATTTTTAACCGATAGAACGCCATTTTATAATTCAAACAATTTTAGTTTTAATTGGATAAAAAGTGTTAAAAAAACAACCATGGTTTTTGTAGTTGGTGTCAATAATGTCTTTTATCAAAAACAAGTGTTCAATTATAATTATAGTTCAAAGATTACTGATGAAAATGGACTTTTAATTAGGGAAGAAGTGGGTCCTCCTGCTCGAATGAGTATTTTTGTTGGTGTTTTTGCTAGTTGGGGAGTAGATCGTTCTCAACAAAACATAAATAATAATTTATAACCTAAGTATAAGAAGTTAATGAATCTTTCTTTACACATTTTAAGTTCTGAACGCCCATTTTTAATTTCAGGGCCATGTAGTGTAGAAAGCGAAGCTCAAATGAATGAAGTTGCTCATCGTCTAAAAACACATACATCAACTCAAGTTATAAGAGGTGGGATTTGGAAGCCACGAACACGCCCTGATTCCTTTGAAGGAGTGGGGGAGAAGGGTTTAAAATGGTTGAAAGAAGCAGGAAAACAAGTCAATCTTAAAGTCTGTACAGAAGTTTCAAACGCCAAACATGTAGAACAGTGTTTAAAAAATGAAATTGATGTTCTTTGGATAGGTGCACGTACAACTGTAAATCCTTTTACTGTTCAAGAGATTTCAGACGCATTAAAAGGTACAAAAATTCCAATTTTAATAAAAAATCCTATTAATCCAGACCTGAAATTATGGATGGGAGCTGTTGATCGCTTTTTAAATAACGATTTAACAGATATTACTGTTATTCATCGTGGTTTTTCTATCTATTCTCATCATAAATACCGTAATGTGCCTGCTTGGGAAATACCAATTGCTTTTAAACAATATTTTCCAGAAATCCCAATTTTGTGTGACCCAAGCCATATCAGTGGTAATCGAAATTTATTGCTTGAATTATCGCAGAAATCTATGGATATGAATTTCAATGGTTTGTTTATCGAAACCCATCCCAATCCAGCAGAAGCACTCTCTGATGCTAGTCAACAAATAACGCCTGAGGAACTTAAAACTCTTATTAACAGTTTGGTTTTGAGGGAAAATAAAATTGTGTCAAGTCACCAAAATGAAATGGAATCGTATCGAAATAAAATTGGTTTATTAGACGACAGAATTTTTGAATTGCTTTCCTCAAGGATGAAATTAAGTGAACAATTAGCTGTAATAAAACAGAAAAATAACATGACAATTTTGCAAGAAAAACATTGGAAATCTGTTTTTGATTATCGTCTTGGAAAAGCAAATGAATACGATTTAAGTGAAGAGTTTGTTCAAAAAATGATGGAATTTATTCATCAAGAGTCAATTAGACATCAATTATCCATCATGAATCCAAACATTGATTCTGAATGAATACAATTGTTTTTCCAGGATTATATAAAGGAAAAATTTGTGTTCCACCTTCTAAAAGTATTAGTCAACGTGCCCTTTTATTAAGTGCATTAGCAAAAGGCAAATCCACCATATTTCCAATTGGAAACAGTGCCGATGAACAGACTTTATTGTCTGCAATTCAAAAAATGGGTGCAAATGTCATTAAATTAGATGACCAAAAATATGAAGTTGAAGGCATAAACAATTTTGCTTCTATTGACTCAATTGAAATTCAAGAAAGTGCTTTATCTTTTAGATTATTATTACCTTGTTTAGCACTTTTTGAAGGTAAAAATAGAATTGAAGCGAAAGGAACATTACAAAAACGTCCGATGGAATTTTATCAACAAATTTTACCTTTTTTTGGGGTAAAGATTATTCCTTTTTCAGAAGAAAATTCCTTCGAAATACGAGGTCCTTTAAAAGGTTGCGAGATAACAATAGATGCGTCACAAAGTTCACAATTTTTATCAGGATTGTTAATCTCACTTTGTTTTGCAAAAGAAAACTCACTTTTACATGTACCTAAATTGAATAGTAAACCGTATATCGATTTGACAATAGATGTGATGAAATCATTTGGTCTTGAAATTGAAAACACTAATTTGCACACCTTTTCTATTCGAGGAAAACAAAAAGCTGAACATACAAATTATTTTATTGAAAGTGATTGGAGTAGTGCTTCATTTTTTATTATTGCTGCTGCTTTAGGTCAAGATATTCATTTGTATGGCTTAAATAAAAATAGCAAGCAAGCCGACAAAAAAATAATTGAAGTATTGGAGCAATCCAATTGTCACTTTTTATGGGAAAAGGAATATTTAAAAATAGATGGGAAAAGCAGGAAAAATTTAAATTTTGATTGTTCTGATTGCCCAGATTTAATACCTATTTTGAGTGTTTGCGCTGCTTTTACGCTTGGATTATCTAAATTGAAGGGTGCACATCGTTTGATACACAAAGAAAGTAATCGATTAACTGCTTTAATCGATGAATGGAAAAAATTAGACATCAATGTCTATTTGTCAGAAAATGATGAATTGTGTATTGAGGGTAAAAAAGAAATTAATGGAGGTGTAGAAATTAACTCTTATCATGACCATAGAATAGCGATGTCTTTTGCTATTGCTGGGATGTTTACTCAAGATCCAATTAAAATAAATCATTCAGAATCAGTTAATAAAAGTTTTCCAAACTTTTGGGATGAATTAGATAAATTAAAAAAAAATTAATTGACTGTAACTTTTTATTTGTACATTGGTCTTATAATAAAAATAGTTTAGTGAACGTAAAAGAATATAATGAAGCAGTTGATTGTTATGCCGATTCTATCTATCGTTTCGCTTTAAAACATTTGAAAAACGCAATGAATGCTCAAGATATTGTTCAAGAAACTTTTATGAAAGTATGGGACAAACATCAAGAGGTTGATGCTCAAAAAGTAAAATCCTATTTGTTTACAACTGCATATCATACTATTATAAATTGGATAAAAAATGAAAAAAAATCTGGAGATATTGAAAAAGCACCAATACATCAATTCTTCTACAAACCAGCAGAAATGGACATTAAAGAAGTTTTAGAAAAAGCATTAGACACCTTGCCAGAAATACAAAAAACTCTTGTTTTGTTAAGAGATTACGAAGGGTATTCTTATGATGAAATTGGTGAAATTTGTTCATTAAATCCTTCTCAAGTAAAAGTATATATTTTTAGAGCACGACAACAATTAAAAAATTACATTAAAGACAAGGATTTAGTAGCATGAGTAACACAATTAACATAGAAAATTACGAAAGTTTTTATTTAGATCTTTTAGAAGGAACTATTAGTGAAAAAGATAAAAACGAGCTGCTCATTTTTTTAAATCACCATCCTGACTTGATTTTGGAAGACGAGAATATTTTCTTTGACACTTATAAATCTTCTACTAACCCAATTTTAAATGATTCTTTTAAAAATAAATTAAAAATATTTGATGAAAATGAAGAGATTCAACCCACAAATATTGAAAATTTTATTATTGCTTTTTATGAAAACACTTTAATCCCAGAAAAAAAACAAAAATTATTAGATTTTCTTCAACAAAATCCAAGTTGGAAAAAAACATTTCTTTTATATGAAAAAACCTTTTTACCAAAAGAGAATATACAATATCCCTTTTCATCTAACCTTAAAAAAAGTACTATCAGACCATTTTATTATGTAATAAGTGCTATTGCTTCAATTATTTTACTTGTGTTTTTGTTTTATCCTGTTCAATATGAGCAAAATAAAAATTATTCAATCTCGCAAAATATTGATAAAAAATTCAATAAGAAAAATAAAAATATCGAAATGCCTTTTGAAAAAGAATTGACAAAAAACAATATTGTAAATAAAAGTAATAAATACAAATCTATCCAAATAAGTAATAACAACCCATTTTTCAGTAAAGACAGTAGCATGAAAGTAAACAATTATTTTATGTTAAAAAACAAACAATTGACCACTTTTTTACTCGAAGATTTACAAGAAAAAGAATTATTTGTTTCTCAAACTATGAACAATGATTTTGAGAATAAAAATGAAGAAAAAGCAAATTCTTCTTATTTATCTATAAAGGAAATGAAAGAACCAATAAAATTCATTACCAACACTTTGAACGACAAGATGAACACAAATTTAGAATTAAGAACAGCCAAAGCTACAAGTCAAAAACAAGGTGGATTTTACTTTAAAATGGGAAATTTTGAAATCACAAGAAAGAAAAAAGCTATTGATGATGAATTGGCTTTAAAAACGATAAATTAAGAATCAAACAAAGAGAAATCACTTTTAAAACACTCATTACCATTTATTTGAAGACTTAAAAAGTGTGTTCCAGAAGCATAATTTCTTGTGCTTATTTTTTTAAATGAATGGAATTTTTTTAATTGACATGATTCATTTGCTCCTAAAAAAAATTGTTTCCATTGAAACACCTTGCAAAAATGAGTGCCATCTTTTCTCAAAAAATGGATTAGATATTCAATTCGTATTTGTTGATTAGAATTTTCAGTATTTTTCAGTTCTAATTCAAACTCTAAATTTTGACCAACAACAACGACCATTTTAGGATTGTTAATCGTGAAAGATTTTACTTCTATTTGAGTATTTTTATTAAAACCGAAAAACGACAAAGCTTTTTCATTTCCCTTTTTCAATAAAGTTCTATTGGCGTGTTTAAAAAGTTGTACACTGTTTTTATTTGAATGAGTTAATTTTTGTTTTGTAAATTGTAAAACTTGTTCAGGAAAATCTTTTGACAAATCATTTAGATTGTTTGCAACACTTTTTCTCACCCATTCATTTTCATCATTGTGTAATTTTTCTAATAGAGTTAATATTTTATCAGGATGTTTAAATAAATCTGGAACTTTAATTGCCCAAGGTAAACGTGTTCTACTTCCCTCGGAGGACAAACGTCGAACATAAGGATGAGTGTGATTTGTCCATTCTTGCATTTGTTTCATCATTGGATTAAAATCTTTTTGAAAAAAATGCCTTACAGCAAATTCACAACTGGTAAATTGAGTTATGTTTTCCATAGCAGATATGGAAGTTTTAAAATGATTTTGCCCATTTAAAATAACAAATTCAGGGTAAAACATATACTCAAAATTAAAACCGTTATTTCCCTTTTTCTGATGAACTGTTATAATTTCTTTAATTGTTTCGATAGCATCATCATATTTTTCAGGCAATAAAACGGTCAAAGTTTGAGCAATATGACTCATTCGTTGTTTAAGTTCGAAGGAATCCCATTTATCATTAAAAATAAGCGAAAAAAAGTCCTTTTTACTAATTATAGGTAAAACCTTATTGAAGTCTTTAAGATACTGTTCAAAAAAAGAAATGGAATAAATATTTTTTAGTTCAAAAGACATCTTTCCAATACTAGAATTTAATTTTTGTCGTTGTGTTTTTGTATAATTTCTGGATGAGAAATTTCTCCACCACTTGTACCTACTTCTTTAAGAATAACAATGCTTACAATAGAAAAAATTATAGTAACAACAACAGCATACTTTGCAATTTTATTTTTTTTCCATTCTAAAAATAAGGTGATAATGGATAAAAAAATTAAAATCCATGAAAATGTCATAAAAAACTCTGCTTTTTCTTCGTGTTCATGAAGTAAATGATGACTTTGTTTTGTAAAATTCGGAAGATGTTCAACCACTTCTTCAGCTCCTTCACCACTTGCAAAAGTCGGTATTGATAAAACAGAGGAGAAAAATAAAATCCAAAGAGCCATTTTTTTAGCAGTTGAGGATTTTAAAATAAAAGCGACTAACAAACTAATGCTTCCAATAATAATTCCAATAATTGGGAAATGATTGATTAATAGGTGAAAATGTGCTTCGTTCATTATAATAAAGTTAAAAGTTAAAAGTTAAAAGTTAAAAGTTAAAAGTTAAAAGTTAAAAGTTAAAAGTTAAAAATTAAAAGTTGGGAGAAAGTTCATGGTCTTTATAGAAATCTTCTATATATTTTACGGCTTCATCTGCGGTGTCAACTATTTTATAGAGTTCTAAATCTTTTTCTGATATGTTGTTTTCATGACCAAGCATAACTTTTTCTACCCATTGAAACAAACCACTCCAATATTCAGTTCCAATTAAAACAACAGGACGTTTATTGATTTTTTTTGTTTGAATTAATGTAAGTGCTTCAAACATTTCGTCCATTGTACCAAATCCACCTGGAAGAACAACAAAACCTTGAGAATATTTAACAAAAACTACTTTTCGAACGAAAAAATAGTCAAATTCAAGATTGTGTTCAGGATCTATATAAGGGTTATGATTTTGTTCAAAAGGTAAATCAATATTAAGACCTACTGATTTTCCTCCTCCCAATTGTGCCCCTTTGTTTCCAGCTTCCATCACACCAGGGCCTCCGCCTGTAATCACTCCATAACCTGCTTTTGAAAGTTTTTCACTCACTTCTGTTGCCAAATGATAATATTTGTTGTTTTCTTTGGTACGTGCTGAGCCAAAAACGGAGATACAAGGGCCGATTTTAGCCATTCTCTCGTAACCCTCAACGAATTCGGACATGATTTTAAAAATAGCCCAACTGTCGTTTGTTTTTATCTCAGTCCAATCTTTGCGAATCATATTCATATAAATACTAATATTTGATTTGAGGTTAAATTTATTTGCACAAAGATAAGATTAATTCAGTTCGTATTTCAAATAATGTGCGGTGTGTGATGTTTCAAAACAGGTTTTAACCATTTTTTCAGGCGTTCCCATAAATAAAATTTCCCCACCATTTTTACCACCTTCTTTTCCTAAATCGATTATGTAATCTGCTACTTTGATGATGTCTAAATTGTGCTCAATTACAATTACTGTGTTTCCTTCATCAACAATTCTGTTTAATACTTGAAGAAGTTGATTAATATCTTCAAAATGTAAACCTGTACTGGGTTCATCTAAAATATAAATCGTTTTTCCAGTACTTTTTTTTGATAATTCTTCAGAAAGTTTGATACGCTGAGCTTCGCCACCGGAAAGAGTAGTGGAAGATTGTCCAAGTGTAATATAACCTAAACCAACAGACATTAATGTTTCTAAGGTTTTTTTAATTTTAGGAATTTTATCAAAAAAGGTTAAAGCATATTCAACCGTCATTTCCAAAACATCGTTAATTGATTTTCCTTTATATCTGATTTCCAAAGTTTCTCTATTGTATCTTTTCCCATTACATCTTTCACAGGTAACATATACATCGGGTAAGAAGTTCATTTCGATGGTTTTAAGTCCTCCGCCTCCACATTCTTCACATCTCCCACCAACTACATTAAAAGAAAATCTACCCGCTTTATAACCTCTAATTTGTGCTTCAGGCAATGAACAAAATAAAGCCCTTATTTCATTAAAAACATTGGTGTAGGTAGCAGGATTTGATCTTGGAGTACGTCCAATTGGTTTTTGATCAATTTCTATCACTTTATCCACATATTCTAATCCTTTGATACTTTTATAAGGCATTGGTTTTTTGACAGATTTGTAAATATGTTGATTTAATATTGGATAAAGTGTTTCATGAATTAATGTTGATTTTCCACTCCCCGAAACACCTGTAACACAAATAAAAGTTCCTAAAGGAAAAACAGCATTTACTTGTTTTAAGTTATGTCCACTTGCCTCTGAAAGTACTATTTTATTTCCATTACCTTTTCTTCTTTTTTTGGGAACTTCTATTTTGATAATATTCTGTAAGTACCTCGCTGTTAGCGTGTTTTGTTTCAGCATTTCTTTTAAAGTACCAGAAAAAGTAATTTCTCCTCCATGAACTCCAGCTTTTGGACCAATATCTACAATAAAATCTGCAGATTCCATCATTTCTTTGTCGTGTTCTACAACCAATACAGTATTTCCTGCATCTCTTAATTTTTTTAAAGAAGTGATAAGTTTTGAATTGTCTCGTTGATGTAAACCAATACTTGGTTCATCTAAAATATAGAGTACATTCATCAATTCTGAGCCAATTTGTGTTGCTAATCTTATTCTTTGAGCTTCACCACCAGATAAAGATTTAGCCGATCGATTTAAGGTTAGGTAGTCTAAACCAACATCAACAATGAATTTTAAACGGGCATTGATTTCTTTTAAAATATCACTCGCAATTTCTTGATTTTTGTTTGAAAGTAGTTTAAAAGCAGTTAAAAACCATTTTTGTAATTCACCTATGTCCATTTGAACTAAATCAGCGATATTTTTATCCCCAATTTTAAAATAATATGCTTGTTGTCTCAACCTAACACCATCACAATCTGGACATTTCTTTTTATTTAAAAATCCTTGAGCCCATCGCTGAATAGAGGCAGAACTTTCTTCACTATGACGAGTGATATAAGAGATTAAACCTTCAAAAATCAACCATTTTTCGTTTCCTTTTTTTTCAATTCCATCATTCCCATACAATATTACATTTAATGCTGGTTCCGGAATATTTTTTATTGGGGTATTTAAAGACAATTTATATTGAGATAAAAAATGATTAATTTTTTCAAAAAACCAATTTTTTTTATATTCTCCTAAAGGAGCTAATCCTCCTTTTCTAATAGAGATATTTGAATCAGGGATAATTTTATTTAAATCCAATTCAGAAATTTCGCCTAAACCATTACATTTTTCACAACATCCATAAGGCGAATTAAATGAGAACAAATTTGGTTCTGGTTCTGGATAACTTATTCCAGTTGAAGGGCACATTAAATTTCTACTAAAGTGACGAGTTATATTTTGTTCTAAATCTAAAATCATGATGGATTTATTACCCCACTTCATGCCAATCTGAATAGCATCTTGCAAACGTTTTTCAGAATTAGTGTCAACTAAAAATCTATCTATAACTAACTCAATATCATGAATTTTATATCTATCTAGAGATTGATTACGTTCAATTTCAGTTAATACACCATCTACTCGTGTTTTTGTATATCCATTTTTTTTGAACTGTTCAAATAACTCTTTGTAATGACCTTTTCTTGCTTTAACTACTGGGGCTAAAACAGCAATTTTTTTATTTAAAAAATCATTTTGGATTAAAGAAAATATTTGACTGTCGTTGTATTTAATCATTTCTTCACCTGTTTGGTGAGAATAAGCAGTTGAAACACGAGCAAAAAGTAAACGAATAAAATCATATACCTCTGTAACCGTGCCAACTGTTGAACGAGGGGATCTGGCAACGGTTTTTTGCTCAATAGCGATTACAGGACTTAAACCGTCAATTTTATCAACATCAGGTCTTTCTATGTTACCCATAAAATGGCGAGCATAACTAGAAAAAGTATCGAGATAACGTCTCTGACCTTCAGCAAAAATTGTGTCAAAAGCAAGTGATGATTTTCCTGAACCACTTAATCCTGTGAAAACTACCAACTGATTTCTTGGAATTTGAATAGAAACATTTTTTAAATTATGTTCTCTTGCTCCAAAAACTTTTATCATTTCATCATCCAACATCTTTTGAATTGACTTTTTCTTTTTCTTTTTCTTTGTATTTTATTGTTAGACGGAAAAGTAAAATAAAAATCACAATAAAATAAGTAATGAATATTAAGATTGGAATAAAAATATGAAATTTGGACAAATAAATCAAGTACGTACTTAATATTGTGGACAGAGCAGAAATTAATATAAATATGTACCATACTTGTTTATCTTTTAGACCCGCGTAAACCAAAAAATGTGTGGTATGGTCTTTACCACCAACCATAGGGGATTTTCCTTTTTTTAATCGATTAATGATTACAGTAAGCGTATCAACAGCTGTCGGAGTAAAAGCTAAGAGACAAATGACCATTCCTGACCAATTAGGTCCATCGACAATTTCTCCAATATTTATTAAAAATTTAATGGAGAAAAAAGCGACAAAAAGTCCAATAAATTGAGATCCTGAATCTCCCATAAACATTTTTGAAGGATTAATGTTGAAAAACAAGAAACCAACAATTGAGCCAACTTGAGCTAACAGTAAAATTGACCAAATGTTTCTGTTTAATTCAAATAAAATAAAAGAAGAGGACAAACAAGTCAATAATATAAAAACAGAGGTAGTACCAGTTATACCATCCATATTATCCAACATATTTAATGAATTCATTATAGCAACTACCCATAATACGGTTAATATTTGATTCAAAAGAGGGAAATCAAATAATTGAATGTTAGTATCGGTAATAAGAAACAAAATCCCACATAAAATTTGTATCGATAATTTAATTAGCGGTTGTGTGTTGTATGCATCATCTGCCAATCCCATTGCAAAAGCCAAAGAACAAGCAGACAAAAGACCAATATATTGCATGTTATGAAAAATATATTCATCTGAAAAAACAACACTATATCCAATTGAAGAAAAGATAAAAATCACAAAAAAACTAATACCACCTATTGAGGGTTTTGATTGATTGCTCCATCGAATTAAAACGTCGTTGTTGTTTCTAATGCCAAGACTTTTTGAAAACTTCAATAAAAGAGAGTTTAATGTAGCAGAAATTAGTACTGCCACAATAAAAAATAAAATTAATTGTATAATTTTTAGTTCCAACTTAAATTCTTCTACTAATAAAATTTATTACACTATAATACCAACGAATAAGAAAAAACTTTTCACTATGTTTTTCATCGTAATAATATCCAGATCCATAACCGTAACCATATCCGTAGCCATAACTATAGCCATAATCGTAGCCATAACCACCTCTTCCTGGAACAGTTCCGTTTAACAAAATATTTAACGATTTCAATTGTTGCACTTCAAATAGTTCTTTTACTCTTTCGGCAAAAATTCTTTTGGAATAATTTGCTTTAAATACATAAATAGGTATATCAGCACTTGCTAATACTTGTACACCATCTGAAACTAATCCTACAGGTGGATTATCAATAATAATAATTTCATATATTGTTTTTAATTTTTCTAATACAGTTTGAAACTCTCTACTTAAAATTAATTCTGAAGGGTTGGGTGGCACAGGTCCTGCTGTGATATAATGCAAATTGTCAATTTCAGAATGATGAATACAATCATTTAATGTTACTTGACTAACAATAAGATTACTCATACCGTTGTCATTGTTCACATTAAAACCTAGATGTACTTTTGGCTTTCGCAAATCTAAGTCCATTATCAAGGTTTTTTTACCAGACATAGCGATTATTGCTGCTAAATTTAATGCGATAAAAGTTTTACCTTCTCCAGAAATAGAGGATGATATTGCAATTACTTGTGCATTTTTGTTCACAAAACTCATATTAGCTCTAATGTGTCTTAATGATTCTGCCAATAAAGATTTTGGAGATTCATGTACCACAATTTGAGAATAATCCATTGTTCTTTTAGTAATTGGAACACTTCCTAGAATATTGGCTTTTTCAGGTAAAAGCATTTTTAACTCTTCTGTATTGTTTATTTCATTAAAAGTAAAATATTTAAATGCGAGATAGGTCAGTCCAATTAACAAACCTACAAACAAAAATCCACCATAGACCATTTTTCTATTTGGACTAATTGGAGTACTGCTAACTGTTGAGGTTGATAATAATCTATTTTCACTTGAAAATCCAGCTCTTGAAATTGAATACATTACCTTCTTTTCTGCCAAAAGAGTATAATATTTTTCATTTAGTTCTTGAGCAGATTTCAAACGATTATATTCTGTTTTTTTATCAGGAATACTAAAAAAAGCGTTTTCGTAATCTGCTAATTTCCCCCTTAAAAGTTTTTCATTTTCAGATAATCGTTCTAAAATCACGTTTACACTTCTTCTAATTGAAGTAATTTTATTACTAATTTTTAAATTTATATCTCTAATAACAGCATTATCTTCAGTAATTTCAAACAATAAATCTTCTTTCTTTTCAATTAGAGTATATAAATCTTGAATTTGTTTAGACAAAGAGGACTCAAAACTTTTCCCTAACATTTCTGGGATTAATTTGTATATCTCTACTCTGTTTGGTTCATTTTTCAATTTTGAATTGACTAATTTTAATGTATTAATTTCATTGTCAAGTTCAAACAATTTATCAGAAACTTGAACGATATTCTGATTGATATCCCTACTATCTGTTTCAGGGTCAGCTAATTTTGTTGCTTTTTGAAATCTTGTCAAACTGTCTTTTGAAAATTTTAATTCAGTTCCAATAGAATCTAATTGCTTATCAATAAATTTTAAAATATTTACAGAAGATTGTTTTTGATTCTGTTCATCGTATTCAAAAAAAGATTCTGCGACTTTATCAACTATATCCTTACAAAGAATTGGATTGTTACCTTTATATGTAATTAAAATAGTTTGGGCGACTTCATCAGCAGGTGAGACTTCTAAACCACTGAACAAACGTGAGAATAAGTTGGAACTATTATTAAATACAAAATACAATTGATTTTCATTTTGAAGCTCTATAAATTGATCAAAATTTGCAACTTTAATTTCAATTTCAAAAAGATTATTTTTAAACTTAACACCATTTGTCAATGTATATTGGTGATTTTTACCTAAAAATTGATAAGAGATAAGTATTGCCTTTTTATTACTTACTTCAATGTTTATTGGAGTTTCACAAAAAGAGGAATCAGATAAATAATAAGGAATAATTTGAATATTATTGTTGTTATACAATTCTTCTGTCAGAATTTTTCCTTTAGAGAAAATACTAATATTCATATTCAATTTATCAACTGCTTTTTTAAAAAGTAATTCTGACCGTAATAATTCTACTTCTCCTAATATATTATTTTTAATATTATTATTCTCTATTTCTAACAACTCTTTTCCTTGGTCATTTTTTTCAATTTGCAATATGGCAGAAGACTTAAATACATCTTTGGTATATCGTAAATATAACCAAGAAGAAAACATAAATAAAAGTATCATCACAAAAGGAAGATACCAAAATCGTCGAAGAACAGCTCTTAATAAGTATGGATTATACCCTTTATTTATTATTAAACTTTTTTGAGCTGCATTCATTATTTTGTTCTTTCAATGATGGTTATTAATACCCCAAAAGTAGATAAAAGTGTAATATAGGGTGTAATTTGTGTTAATGCTTCTCTTGCCAATCTTGGATTAGGTTCTACATAGATATAATCATTTGATTGAACAATCATATCTGTATATTTTAGTCCCTCCACAGTTGATAAATCGAATAAATACACTTCTCTTTTACCTTTTACACGTCTCATCAATTTAACTGTGTTAGCTTTTCCTCTTTCGGGGATGCCTCCTGCTCCAGCAATAGCTTCCATCAAAGTAGTGTTCGTGTTAATTAAAGGTATTACCTTAGCATCTCCACCTTGACCAGGAAACACAATCACTCTTTGATTGGTTATGCTTAATTGTATAAAAGGTTTTTGATGTTCCTTTGAATACATTTTAGCTAAGGTGTCTTCTGCTTCATCAATGGTTAATCCGGCTATTTTAATGTTACCAATTATTGGTAAATCAACCGTGCCATCACTTTTGACAATATACTCCATTTCTTTTCCTTGTACTGAGGAGGGATTTATACCACCTATTCCAGATTGATTTTCAATAATACGATGACCTAAATTATTGCTAATAGCGAAAGAGATTTTATCATCTCTGGATATTTTATAGTCTTCTATTGGTCGCATTGGAATAGAATCGTATTTAAAAGTTGAATTTTTTGGTGTTTTAAACATGATACTACTGTTAATCCCACAGGATTGAAAAGCATATAAAAAAACAAAAAGAATTAAGAAAGTGAATATTTTAATCATTGGTTAGTAATTCTTTATAGTATAATTCTACCTCTTTGCACAAACGTTTATAATGAAATGTTTCTTTAACAAAATCTTTTCCTTTTTCTCCCATTACTTTGCGAATTTCGTCATTTTCTATTAAATATTGTAATTTTTCTGAATATTCTTTCAAATCGCCCTTATCAATGATAAAACCACTGATTCCATCTAACATAATATCATTTACTCCACCAACATTGGTCGTTATTACTGGTAAAGAGGATGCTTGTGCTTCGATTAAACTCACAGGTGTTCCTTCATTATCAGAAGTCAAACATATAATTTCCATCGCTTGATTAAAGTTATAAACATCTTTAATCCAAGAAGTTAGAAACACAACGTCGCCAAAACGATTATTTATTTTTGATGCTCTATTTTCTATTACTTCTCTTGTTTCACCATCACCGACAACAAAAACTTTTATCTTTCTTTTTGTTTTTGTTAATATGTTTTCTAATACATCAAAGAAAAAATGGTGATTCTTAATTGGAGCAAATCTGCCTATTATTGCAAGGGCAATTTCATCCTCTTTTATACGGTATTTTTGTCTTAAATTTTGTCTTGTTTCAATCGAAAAATTCATAAATCTATCTAAATCAAAACCTAAGTTTATTACTTTAATTTTCTTTTCTTCACAAATTTGATGGATTAATGACAATTCTTTTTTTTGTGTTTCGCTAATAGCAATAATACCTGTTGACTTTTTTGCCAATTTCCTTTCTATCCATTTGTAAATAAAAGTTTTAAGTTGTCCAAAATAGGAATGAAATACATGACCATGAAAAGTGTGAACAATTATTGGAACTTTACATGAAAATGCTGCCCTTCTACCTAACGCTCCTGCTTTGGCAGCATGTGTATGAACAATATCTGGTTTAAATTCTTTGATGATTTTTTTTATTTTCCTATAGGCCTTAATATCTGAAAAAATATTTGGCGTTCTTTGCAATTCTTTAATTAAAATCGGTTTTACTCCATACATTTCAGGTATGTATAAAGAATCGGATTCTCCTTTTTCCGGCAAACCACCTATAAGTAACGTTTGATACTCATCAGATAAAAATCCAGTTAAAAAAGTGGCATTGTATGTAGGACCTCCTATATTGAATCTGTTTATTATCCTTAAAACTTTAGGCATTTATTCTTCTTTGTAAACTATTCTTATACTTGAATTACTAAAAATAGTTACATTATTTTACTGTTTTTGGAATTTTATATTTATTTAAATCAATTTCATAAATATCGATATTGGATTTCAAAAAAGCATGATTTACAGAAGAAAACAATGCTTTACCAATTTTAGGATAAAAAACAAAATGAGTATCATCATTAACAGAATTAATTGCATATCCTAAATTTACAGGTTTTGTCCAAGTTCCTCCCATGTTTTCAGATACATAAATATCGTATCCGCCTAATCCTTCATGACCTTCGGAACTAAAAAATAAATATCTTCCATCTGGGCTAATAAAAGGAGTTGTTTCATTGAAATCAGTATTTATGCTATCTGATACTGGCTTGGCAGACCCCCATTTGTTTCCTTCTTTTTTTACAACAAAAATATCTGTCATTGATTTATCTGCATCTCTATCACTTACAAAATACATCGTTTGTCCATCAGCTGTCATAGTCGCACAAGCATCAAAATTAGGAGAGTTAATACTGTTGTTGTCAATCACTTTGGGACTTTGCCATTTTCCTTTGTTAGAAAAACTTATTTCACAAATATCTGAACTTTTGGTGGTGTTTTCTTTCTGAACAGCTGTATTGTTTAAAGTCATTAACCCTTTTAAACCATCAGCACTTAAATAGGAAATGCAATCAAAACCTTGACTGTTAATCCTTTCAAGTTGATTACTTATGCTGTCCCACTTATTTTCATTTGAGTTCCATACTGCTCTGTAATTGTCTTCAAAATACTGTTCATCGTCAGGATTACTGCGACCACCAGTAGTGTTTTCTCTTCTAGAGGTAAAATAAATTTCTTTTCCCTCTTTTATCATTAATGCAGAATAATCGTGGTAATCGGAATTAATTTCTGATAAAGGGCTTTTTAATGGAGACTTTTTTAATGAGTCTTTTTCAACTTGATAAAATAGACATTGATTAATCTTCTTATTTAAAAACAACTCTTTATTTTGTTTCTTAGTACATAAACTATCTATTTTTTTATATAAAAATAAAGCAGAATCAATTTTTTCTAATTGATGACAACTTTGAGCTAATAAAAATAAATGCTCAATGTTCGCTTTTTTGGTGTTTTCATTTACCATTTTTGCATATTGATAAGCGTAGCCATAATTCCCTAGTTTATAATGACAAAACCCTAATTTATAAGTATTTTCCAAGTAAGTAGGATTTTTCTGATAACATGATTTGTATTCAATCAATGCCAATCTTAACTTTCCAATTTCCATTAATTTATTACCTGTTTCATGGATATTTTTTTCCTCTTTAGTAATGACATTCTTTTTTATAGTATCGTTTTCAAAAGCTGAAAAATTAAAAATAAAAGACAGGGAAAACAGGATAAAATAAATTCTTATTTGCATAATATTCTTTTTTTTTTGCAAACCTACATATTTTATAGTTTATATTTGTCAATCCAAAGCTAAAACTTTGATATTATTGCTTAATAATGAAATTAATTATTGAAAGTGGATCAACAAAAAGTGACGCTCTGTTGATTGCAGAGAAAACAAGACATTTGTTCCAATTTGAAGGAATAAATCCTGTTTTAGAAAATGAACAATCTATTTTGCTTAAATTAGAGAGCAATCAATTATTACAAAAACATAAACAAGAAATAAACAAAGTCTATTTTTTTGGAGCAGGTTGTTCTGGTGTTAGTGAAAGGAAAAAATTAAAAAAATCACTTTCATTATTTTTTGAAAACATGAATTTATGCAAAATTGAAACTGATTTATATGCCTGTGCTTATGCGTGTTATGATTCAAAGCCAATAATTGCATGTATTTTAGGGACAGGTTCCAATTCCTGTTATTTTGATGGAAAAAAAATCATTGAGAAATCTTCTTCTTTGGGATATATTCTAGGTGATGAAGGCAGTGCTTCTAATTTAGGTAAAAAACTTATCAAACAATATTTTTATAATAAACTCCCACATGAATTAAATGAAAAATTCAAAAAAAAATACAAATTAAATAAAAAGAAACTCATCGAAAAAGTATATCAACAAGACAAAGCAAACTTGTTTTTAGCCAGCTTTTCAAAATTTTTATACGAAAACAAAGAACATTCTTTTGTTCAAAAATTAATTGAAGAGAGTTTCAATGAATTTATCGAAAATCATATTCTCGTTTATGAAGAAAGTAAAAATTCACCAATCTGTTTTGTTGGATCAGTTGCCTTTTATTTTCAAGAAACTTTATTAAAGTGCTTAAAAACTTATTCATTAAACGTCGGAATAATTATACAGAAACCTTTAGAAAATTTATACAATAAAATTTAGAATAATTCTAAAGTAGGGCAAAATAGTATAGTAAAAAACGAATAAAGCACAAAACAACTTGTAAATAATCAAATTTAAATTATCTTTGCCAAAAGCAAAAATTATGTCGAATAATCTATTAAAAGGAAAAAGAGGAATTATTTTCGGTGCTTTAAATGAACAATCAATAGCATGGAAAGTAGCGGAACGTTGTCATGAAGAGGGAGCTCAATTTGTACTTACGAACGCGCCAATTGCAATGCGAATGGGAGAAATTAATCAGTTGGCTGAAAAAACTGGTACTAAAATAATACCAGCAGACGCTACAAGTGTTGAAGATTTAGACAATTTAATCGCTCAATCTACCAATCATTTAGGAGGTAAATTAGACTTTGTATTACATTCAATTGGAATGTCATTAAACGTTAGAAAAGGCAAACATTATACAGAAAATGATTACAAATTCTATCAACAAACAATGGATGTCTCTGCTATTTCTCTTCATAAAACATTAGCATCTTTATATAAAACCGATGCTTTAAATGAATGGGCATCTGTAGTTGCTTTAACATACATTGCTGCACAAAGAATTTTCCCAGATTACAACGACATGGCAGATGCAAAATCCCTTTTAGAATCTATTACACGATCTTTTGGTTATCATTACGGTATTAAAAACAAAGTTAGAGTAAACACAATATCTCAATCACCTACTGTAACTACAGCTGGGCAAGGTATTAAAGGATTTTACGAATTCATTAATTTTTCAGAAAAGATGTCTCCGTTAGGCAACGCATCGGCTTTAGCTTGTGCTGATTATTGTATTGCAATGTTCTCAGACCTTACTCGATATGTGACTATGCAAAACCTTTTCCATGATGGTGGTTTTTCCAATACGGGTGTTACTCAATCCGTAATTGAAAAATTTGGAGAGTAGAGAGTAGTTTTTTTATTTCAGCAATATCATCTAAGTTTAGGCATAGTCAAAAACTGGGATTTTTTTCCTCAGCTAATCCCCCTACATTAAGCACTAATTGGTCTAGTTAGTTAACTATTGTAACCAACAGTACACACCGTGCCCTTTTCACCACAGGAAATGCATTATCAACTATTACTGGAGATTCTGGTGATGGTTTAAGAATTGTAAATCCTGTAAACGGTACAGCTGGAGAATTAGATCTGTTTACAAGTACTTAATCGATTATGTACCGAAATATCGGGGCATAATTTGGGATTAATTCAGATTTTTATAATGCCAACGGTACACCTGGGCAAGGAACAAATGCAGAAGTATTTTTTAACACCGCGAATACTTTCGGAGGAACAGGATTTTCAGGTTTACGTTTTACAGATTTACGTTCCACATCAACACCAAAAACGTCTAACCCAGGGCAAGGTGTACTTTCTGTTGATGAAAATGGCGATGTGATTTATGAGCCTGAAAACAATAATTAAGTTCTTGATTAAAAAAAAACTCGAAGAGTTAACACTTGAAGTTGAAAAATTGAAAAAAATGCTTGAAAATTAGTTTTTTAAAGCTATTTCCTGCTATTCGCTATATCCCCGAATGCTTTCGGGGGATGCCTCTACCATCAGGTCTAGAGGTTCGATTGAAAACTATAATTTTTTACTTTGGTTTTTTGGGTATTTTACTTTTTTATTGTCTTTTTAAAAAAGAAGTTTTGGAACTACAAATCTTTAAAGAAATCAGAAACAGAAATTTTATGTATAGACAAAATTTTATCGAGAGTTTTAAGAGTAATATTACTTCCGTTTTCAATTCTCCAGTATTGTTTTCTATCAAGATCATAATCGTTTGCAAATGTTTCATAACTAGTATAACCATTTATTATTCGTAAATTTTTGATTTTTTTACTAACTTTATACTGCAAATTATTATGCTCATTCATTTCAAGCACATAATTATCCTTAAAATGAAAAAATAATTACGGCATAAATTGCACAAATTAAAAATATTTACTAAATTTGAATCTTAAAACCATGAAAAGATCAATATTTATTTCGTTTTTAGCCATCAATACTATATGTTTTGGTCAAAATTTAGTACCTAATCATAGTTTTGAACTCTTTAATGCTTGCCCTGATACATTCGCATTGATGACAGGAAGCCCAATTGAGGCAACGGATAATTGGATAAATGGAAATGGCTTTACACCAGATTATTTTAATCCTTGTGATACTAATGTTGTTAATCCTAGATATGGTGTTCCAAGTAATCAGTACGGTTATGAATCTGCAAGGACTGGCGTTGCCTATGCAGGTATTATTTTGTCATATTTATATTGTAGTGGTGCTGGATTAAGCACCCGTGAATACATACAAGTAAAATTATCAGATTCATTAATTGCTGGCGAAAAATATGTTTTTTCTATGTTCCTATCAGTAGCTGATTATAATTATTATTCCACAAATAATATTGGGGTCTATTTTTCAAATTCAATGAATACATCAACAACACCTTATGTTTTAAGTTATCAGCCACAATTAGAAAATAATTTTGCTATAAATCCAATTGCTAATAAAACTGGCTGGACTGAGTTTACAGACACAGTAACTGCTATTGGAGGGGAAAAATATATTACAATAGGAAATTTTAGAAGTGATATTTCGATAGACACTACAAACTTTATTGATGCTGACAGCAATTCATGTTTTAGTATGTATTACATTGATGACGTGAGTCTTATAGCCCTAAGTGAAAATTCAATTCATGATTTAAAAAAAGTTGATTTTTTCAAATTGTATCCTAACCCTACAACAAATTTGATTAATATTTCAAGTGCAGATAAAATAACAGAAGTTACAATAATTAGCTGTTATGGCAACATTGTTTATTATCAGCAACCAGAAAGTAATTTTGTAAACATTGACTTATCAGTACAAGATAAAGGAATTTATTTCGTCAAGATAAAGTCATCAAAATATGAAACAATTGATAAAATACAAATAATAAAATAATAGAAACCCTTTAATCTGAAAAATTATGATACGAACATAAAAAAGTGCTTTACTTATTGGAACAGTTTTAAGTACAATGAATATGTTTTCCCAAGGTATTGCAAACAAATGGGATATTTTTGGTAATACAAACATTACATCTGCAACCACAAATTTTCTTGGGCATAATAATGCCTTTCCTTTGAATTTAAAAACCATATTAGCACAACCAATAAATTTTTATACTGCAAATACAGAGCGAATGCGAATATCAGCAAATGGCTTTATAGGTCTAAATAACACAGCTCCCAATTTCCAATTAGATATTATTACACCAGAAAGACAATTTGGAGAATTATTATTTAGAGCTAGAGTAGCTGGAGATATTACTGCTTCAATGAACATAATCAATTTAGCTGGTCAAAATAGCACTATTTTTGTTCCAGCACTTTTCGGTTTACAATCAAGTGCAACAACTGGGAGCGCTTTTAATACAATTGGCAGTATTGATATTTCACAAGATGTAGCAAGTTTAACTCCAATATCTCGTTTTTTTTCGGCAAGGGATTATAATCCAGAAGTGCTTAACTTTTCAATGGATAGGGTAAATGTACTACATAACCGTCCTCTTTTTCAGTGGTTAAATGCACTTGATGGTTTAATGACCATGGAAGCAAATGGTTTTCTTGGTATTGCTACAACAAATCCCGGCAACAGACTTGAAATTAATTCAGATTCC
>JACPDW010000038.1 GCA_016183815.1 Flavobacteriia bacterium | reverse complement strand
TTCAATTTTATCTATAGGCCCAGAATCATCTAAAGTAAATATTACATATTGCGGCAACTCTTTTTTTATTTGCTTCCATTGTTGTTGCAAATTTTGCCAATCATCAATAAAAATTTTGACTTTTGGAGCTTCCTCCCAACGTTTATCATAATATTCTTCATACTGATCATCATAAGCTATAGATTCTTGTATTCTTTGAAATTTTTTATATTCTTGTTCTTTTATAAAAAACGCACACCAAATCCAAACTTGTTCCAATTTGGACATATACTCACATTCTATTCCTTCATATGTTAATTCGTCCAAAGAACCTATATTTTTAATATCTATATGCCAAGCATCTACAACTTGTAATACTTTTTTACAGCTACTTAGCTGATAAATTTTAGTGCGAAATTTTTCTTCTACTATATAATCTTTATGATGATTACTAAAACTAAAAATTATTTTTTTCATATTTAATTTATTCTTTTACTGGTAAACAAGTAACAATCTCTTCTATGATTTTTCCATTATTATTTGAGCTATCCCAATAAATATTTAATTCGCATCCATCAATAATGCCAATTTTAGTAAATTTACCATTATCACATATAAATATTTCAGAATCATTACAATAAATATCCCAAACAGCTTTAGCTATTTTTTCTTCATTCCATCCTTCTAAAAAAACAGTCTTTTCTATAGGCTTGCCAGTAAAAGCATCTTGCATTACATAATGCACACCACCTGTTTTTAATTTTTGTTTACTAATAATTTTAACCAAACCTGTCTGTTCAAATGCCTCACATACTCCTGGTAAATGTCCACCTTTTACATCTAAAATATACCCTCCAAATTTTTTACTTTCTTTTAATTTAAGTTCAAAATTACAAATATAATCTAAATGCACTCGAACATTCTTATTTTCAATATTTTTTTTACCATATAATTTTTTCAATTGCTCTAATATTGGATTTTTCAATTCTTCTTCTAGAATCTTTAAAACTTCTTTAAATTGATTTTTAAAGATCTTGTCTTTTAAGTGTATCACTCCACCCATTTTTCTAAATTCTTCAATAAATGGTGCTAATTTTTGTAATATTGGTAATTCTAAACCCTTGATAGCAATATTAATTTCACTCTCCATCAGACTTATCATAGCTACTTCAATTTCTGCTGTAGTTGCTGGCAACTTTTGAATTCCTGCTTCCGTTGCAAGTAACAATTCTTCAGCTTCTTGAAACCCCATCCCTAATTCTTCTGCAAGTTCAATTGCTCGTTCAAGCTTAAGAGAATTTTTTGCCCCCATTAAAATTCCACCACAAGCTTTCATCGCTTTACACATAAGAAATGGCGTTACCGTCAAATCTATCACTATCCCAGTAGCTACTTGTCCTTTATCTTGCACACTACTTTTCTGATACCACTGCAAAAAATGTTCTCGAGATAGACCACACACCTGATTAAATAAAGCTATATCGTTGCCAAAAGATTCTTGGCATGCTTGTAAATTAGTAACCCCTACAATACCTTCTTGATCATAAGCTGCTAATGCTCCACCTAAAGTTTGAGTAATTCTTATCAAAGAGGCAGTCAAATGCTTTGCCATAATCACTAACTGTTTTGGATCTCTAAATAAATCAATAAAATTACATACTTTCTCTATAGCACCTTTGCATGCTCCAACTGAAAAATTTGCCAAAAGTTCTGCAACATTACTTAACTCTATTGCCAAAGCAAACTCTTCATATTTAGTTCCTTGAAAAGCTGCTTGTGTAAAATTAATTAGATGAGGAATCAAGGTGCTATTCTTAAGTCCATACTCAAAAACAATTTTTGCTGATTTTTTGTAATGATCTGCACATTCTTGAAATAGCTGATGGCCAAAAATAGAACTTGCTAAACTTTTAAATTGGTGATGATTTATGCCTTGCATCTGTAGTAAAGCTTGAGTTTGCGCATCAATATCATATGTTTTAATATGTTGCTTACCACCATCTTCAATTGTTTCTTTTAAAGCTTGCTGACGAGATTGATAATATGATGAAATATATTCAGAATTATCTAAAATATTTTGATTATATTTTTTAACTAACGCTGCTTGCTTTTGTTCTCGAATCCTTTGTTGTTCCCGCTGTTTTTCTAATTCTTCTACTTCTATTTTTTTCTTATGTTCTTGCTCTTTGCGTTTTGTCTTCGCAACTTGCTTATCTCGTTCTTTTTTCCGTTTTGCTAACTGATCTTTTAATTCTTGTTCATACTTACTGTTACTACCAAAGCGTAACCTATGTCTTTGTTTATATTCTTCCCATAATTTCCAAATATTTTGATCTGATAAATGATCAAGTCCTAATAATTTATGCACAATATCTTGATACTCAGACGATAGTAGCCTTTCTTTCTCTTTACCAGTCATTTGATATGTTTGACGACAAACACATTCCTTAACAATAGCTTCAACGATTAATTGTTCTTGCAAATCCAATGAATTAATTAATGATGATTCTTTTAAATCATTTGCATCAGAAAGCTTAAAAGAAATTTTTCCTTTAGAAGTATTAATCGTGCAACTATCAGAATTATCTATAAAATTGTCATAAAAATGGATTGGATGCTCTGGAATATCATCTTTTTTAGCAAATACAAAATTACTCAAAAAAGCAAAAACAACTAAAAAATATATTCTCATAGCAAAACTCCTGTCATAAAAATTATGCAAAAATTTGCTTACAAGAATAAAGTAAATATCCAAAAACTACAATAATATTGTTTAATTTGATGCAATTAAATTGGCTATAAAATAACTTTAAGTTTAAAAGGAAAATCCGCTCTATTAAATCGGATTTCAACTTTCAGTGGCGTATCACACGGGTCTATTTTAGAACGATTTATAGCAATTTCACTTCTTCGCCCGCAATTAATTTATCTGCTATTTGATTAAGTTCTTCGTAAGATCGTTCAAATTGCTCATCTGTTTCCATAAACATCAAGGTATATACAATATTTTCTAAATGTTTATCTTCAAAATTATCTTCCATCCATAAGGTATAAGCCCAACCACCAATAAACACCTGGCTTTTACCATGCCGTAAATGAGCTTTTAGCTCTCTGCAAAAATTTATTTTTGTATATTTTCGATTTATATCTGATCGTAACAACTCGTCTATAATCTGATCTAATTGATCATAAGATAAGAAATATTCTGATCCATATTCCATAACAGCAATATCAAGTAAAATATCATAGAATCTATTATCAGATTCATCTATTTTTTGTTCATACATCTGATATGCCCAATGACCAATTTTAACCAGATCTTTTTCGGTTAAAATTTTA
>JACPDW010000035.1 GCA_016183815.1 Flavobacteriia bacterium | reverse complement strand
TTAGATTCAACTGAACATATTGGTTTTATTGCACAAGAAATAAATCAAATAGACAGTAGATTAACCTTTACAGACAATAATGATTTCATGCACGTTGATTATGATAAGATTGTACCAATTTTAGCTGAAAGCATACAAGAATTAAACAACACTATTTTATCAAAAGACTCCACAATTAACGCACAACAATCACAAATCAACAACTTAAACGATCGTCTAACTCAACTCGAATCTTGTTTATCAGCATTATTGCCCACCCTTTGTTCAATGAACCAAGAAGCCATTCAACAAAACAACGAAGAAATACAGAATTCACTAGAAAAATCAATAATTCGCGAATCCAACAATCCGAAATCCGCTAATCCAGAATTACGTTTATCGGACAAAAACGTCCTCATTTTATCACAAAACGTTCCCAATCCATTCGCAGAAATGACCACCATTAAATATAATATCCCTATTTCAATTAAAGAGGCGCAAATACATTTTTATACAAGTAGTGGATTAATCATCAATTCAGTTCAGATTTCTCAAAGAGGAAACGGAGAATTGAAAGTGTTTGCAGAAGATTTAAGCTCTGGTTTATACACTTATTCCCTCGTTGCTGATGGAAAAGTAGTCGCTACTAAAAAAATGGTGAAAGAATAACAATTGTCTCTACTGATGTTAAAAAAGTCACTTAAAAGAGTGGCTTTTTTGTTTAAGTCTTCTGAAAAACTACAAACCGTTTATAAATAAATAAATTCGAAATTAAAATTAGTTGTTTAGTCATAAATAAGTACCACTATCCAAAAACTTTTTTCAACAATTCACTCACTCTAGCTGCTGGATTTTTACGAATTTGGGCTTCTTCTTTTGCAATTTGAATAAATAAACCATCAATTGCTTTATCAGTTGTGTAATCAACTAAATCTGGGTTAACCTTTTTAACCATGGGTAATTTATTATAAGTTTTAAAAACGGCTGTCCAATGTTTTGTAGCACCCACTTTGTCTAATGAAGATTTGATTATTGGTGTAAATAATTCAATAAGTTTTGCTCGAGTGTTGTTTTTTAAATAATTAGTTGCTGCATCTTCTGAACCATGTAAGATGTTCATCACATCTCTTAAAGTTAAGTTTTTAATGGCATCTACAAATAAAGATTTGGCACTGCTTGCTGCATCTTCTGCAGCTCGATTCAAAGACTCAATGGCATCATCTACTAATTTTCCTTGTCCTATTGTTCGTAATTGATCTTCCACATGTTTTGCTTCAGAAGGCATTAAAATCTTTATTTGTGCATCTTTAAAATAACCGTCATGTTTTGCTAATTGTTCAACTCCTTTCTCAATTCCACGGTTTAATGCTTCTTTTAATCCTTGACCAACTTCTTCTTCGCTCAAAGTAGGTTTAATTTTTGTTTCACTGCTTATTTTTTCAAGCTCTTTTTTAAAATCAATTTGTGCTTTTATTTGTAAACAATTGAAAGCAAATAGAAGAAAAATAACACTTATTTTTTTCATGTTTTATTTTTAGGTATTAGAAACAAATTATATGCCATTCTACAATTCAACATTATAAGATTTTTGCAAAATCCAATTCTCATCGTTAATCCAAAAATTTAAATTTCTCATCCCTATACAAACAATTGGGACTGCGGATTCAAATTTTTGAAAAGCCTCGATTATTGAATTTTGCAATGGTCTTATTATATTTAAAACATAAACTCGATTAAAGTTTAACAACTTTAAAATGTGTTTCAATATGAGCATTATAACACTTGACAAAATAAGTTCCAGCTTCTTTTGATTCGAGAGAAACACTTATTAGTTTATTTTCTTTTGAAATAATGCCTGAGTGAATTGTTCGTCCTAAGTTGTCATAAACTATAAAATTTAAATTTTCTTCCATATTGCTTGCTGTTTTGTACAAGATGTTAAAGCTATTTTTTGTTGGATTAGGATAGATTTTTACTTCATTTGACAATATGTTTTCTTCAATTCCTATAGAAGAATAAGCACCAATTAAAACAGCTTGCTCATATTCACAAATTCCAGCTGCATCTTGAACTACTACGTTGTAAGTTCCTGTAGCTAAATTCAAAAAAGTATTAGTTTCTACAAAATTTTGCCCTCCATCAATACTGTATAAATAAGGTCCGACACCTGAAGTAGGATTTATCGTGATTGATCCATTCGCAGTGACAACAGTAGAAGTATAAACTGCATTAATTTCGACCGTATTAAATAAACACGATGAAATAGTAATCGTTTCTTGATAAGAACAAGACTCCATTGAACTTTGTATAACAATATTATAGATTCCTGCAGCTAAATTGCTAAACACATTTGTATCGACGTATGTTTGACCACCATTTATACTGTACTGAAATGGGTTTAATCCACCTATGGTGTTAATTGAAATTTGACCATCACTAACACCAAAAGAACTTGTATTTGACACATTCACATTAGCAGTAAAAGCACAACCTGTTCCATCTGGACAGAAAACTTCGTGAGCTTCTGAGCCAAAATCTCCATTGTTATTTACAAGTACATTGCCGGTTTCGTTTAACACTTGGAAATTTCCCATTCCATAGCTACAACAAATCCCGTCCCCATAGGAATCATAAAAATAGATAGAGTAACATGCTCCATAGTCTAAACAAATTTCTTCAATATATACTTCTTGAGTTTGCAAAGCACCCGTACTAACTACTTGATTTGTAACTTCATTTACGATTTTCCATGAGGATTCATTTGGATATTGATCGGGTGTTACAATCAAAGTAATATTATTAAAATCTGAAGTTAAATCAGAGCTTGTGGAAAATGAATTGTTTAATGTATTTCCATCTACTTGATTGTTTGTGCTTATTAAATTAAAAGTGATATTGTTAGTAGATAAATTTAAGTTTTCGCTAACTAAAATTGAAACTATACCGTGCTCTTGTGAAGGAATGTCCACTGTTTGAGTAAGTGTTTCAATCACTAAACCATTAACTACCACTTCAATTTGAATACTTGTAAGAGGTGTTTCTCCAAGATTTTCAATTTTGACATCAACTACAATTTGATTATCACAAACAACATTAAGTTGCTCTAACATAATTTCTCCATCTAGGATATGTAATTTTTCCAATACAAAATTCAGAGTGTCATTATTGCCGTACTCATCTTCATTATCATTTACGATGCAGGTAAGTTGATAGGAACCAATTGTAGAAAAATCTTGAGGTATAGAGAATTGAAAATCTTGATCATTGAATGGTTTAATCGTGTCAGCAATAAACATTGTTTGAGCGAGTTGCCCATTAACGAATAAACTTAAATTAAAATCATACATATCATTCAATCCATTATTGGCAATGTTTACTGAAACCAGTTCATTTGAGCCAAGATTTGCAGAAGATTGAGGACTTACGAAATTTGAAACTCCTAAATCATAATTTCCTTTAATATTTGCCCAAAAGGAAACCCATGGACGAGCTTGTTTGATAAATAATTGATTTTCAGAAGTTACCTTATATTCAATATCCATTCCAAAACCTTGAGCACCCACCACATCATAAAGAATTGCAAATTCATTATGGATTACAGTAAGATAGTCACGCATTTGATCTAAATGCTCTTGATCCAAGACCAATTCACCTGGATTTACTAAATTTGATAACCTTAATACAAGATATCCTGAACCTTGATTAGGGTTTTGATAAAGTAAAATTTCCTCAGGAATAGAGTTTGGATCAGGATTTGTAATTAAAGATTCTCCCACTTGTGTATTGAGATAGTAAGTTCCTTCTGTATTGTAGATTGGGTCAATACTAATCCCAACACCATTTGATAATTCTCCTTCGGTATTGGGATGACATAATATTCCCATTGCTGCAACAAAATGGTCAACACGGTAAAAGTCACGCTCTTCAAACGCTCTAAAATTCCACATACTGGCATAAATTTGTTTTATTGACTTAGCAATGTGACCTTCTTCAGGATGTTGTGTTTTTGAAGTGTACAAACCCGCTCCACTGAATCCAGGTAAATCTTCATTATTCGTACTAGATCTGCATCGAATGGATGTCCCAACAGGAAAAGAATTTTGCATGTTTTGTAGTTCATCCATCATCCATTGTGGCATTGAAGCATTTTTTATAGAAGTTCTGAAATCATTTAATCGTTGTGTTCGGAAATTAATATCGTTTATAAAAGCAGGATTATTAATCATTACCTCAGCTTCTTCGTAAAAATTATTGTGAATCATAAATTGGTCGTAGTAATAAAAAGGAATTCCAAAGCCATTGGGTATTGTGCCTTCAGGAAATCCAAAAGTCCGCATTGTAGCAACGTTTGCACATTTTGCTCCAAACGAAGAGGACATGGCAAACTCAATAGAATCTAGTGGTAAAATTTGTGTGATACTTAAATCACGAATAGGTATTTGAGGTTCTGTAGGTCTAAGATTTTCATACCATGCATTAACTTCAGCTAAGGTAGCTTCTCTAATTTGAAATGTCTCATTTTCAACTTTGTAGTATATATAACCACCTAATAAATTATTGATTGAATCTATTAATAAAGGGTTTTTGATGTAAGCGTTGGGAACATTGTCTTGAATGGCTCTCAAATTTACGTGAGAAAGAGGAGTTTGTATAACTGAAGTAATAATTCCACCTACTCTTGGTAAAGAATTAGGTAAAGCATCATATAAAACTATGTCTCTAGAACCAGGTGTTTCATCAAGTGTCATGTGTCTAAAATAGCCATAACCTTCAGCTAAATGTAAAGGTATGTAATTAATTTCAGCAAAAACTTCTGATTCTAATACTACTTCAATTCTAGAACCTACAAAATCAGCAGCATAAGTAGAATTGTGAAGAATTTCATCATTTTGACCAATGAAGTGATTCATATTGTTTTGAAGAAATGGCATATTTGCAACAAGTAACTCATAAGTTCTTTGAGTAGAAGCGAAATCATAAGCATTACCAAAAGAAAAATTAAAGGAGTAACTACCTATAACTCCGTTTGGATTTATAACATTTGGATTATAAACGATTTCACCAGAACTATCATCACCTGAAACATCTGCTCCAATTGCACTAAAGAAATTTGCATGAATCATATGAGTATTACTGTTGATAAAATAAATTTTAGGTTCTGGTGTATCTCTATCTAAAATTCCAAACTTCACATACAATTGACCATCAAGAAATGGAGCCCAAGGGACATTGTTTACTGTTGCTAAATCCATGAAAGTTTGTGCAGTTGGGATAGAAGTTGATCCATCAACAAATGAAACAGCTTCTGCAAAGTTTATTGGTGCATCCGTTGGCATATTGTTAAATTCTGTAATATCATTGATTCCATCTCCATCAATATCGCCAGGGGAAGCAATACTATGTTCCGTAATGGTATAATTCTCTATCGGATATGCAGCACCTGGCTCAGAAATCACCATAGTACCATTAACACCCATAGTAATAGAAGCAACCCATTGAAAAGTTGGACTGTGCTGAGCGTGAAGCACATAGTATTTGTCTGCTTGTGCTTGTATGGATAATTGTACTTGTCCAATTCCATTTACCCCATAGTTAATAATTGGAACTTGGGAATAAATTATAAAGCGAAAAGAAATAAGACTTAAAGCTAGGAGTAAAATTTTTACTTTCATAAGAAACATCATTTTGATGGTTAACAAATGATAAATTTACAAAAATTTAATTAAATATTATTAATTTGGTAAAAAATAATTAACTTTTTGGGATTCCAAGTTAGAGTGCAAAAATTAATTTTTAGTATTGTATATAAAAAATTAACCACTGAGAATGCAAGATCACAAAGAAAAAACACCGCAGTATTAAATTAAATTGTTCTTATTTTCTCAGTGGTAAAAATAGAAAAATGATTTTAGCGACTTAAATTGTTAAGCCAATTAACTTTTTAATAAGTTTTTATTTTAAAAAAAAACATTTATAAAATTGATGTTTTAAATAAAATTTGAAAATTAAGAAAATTAGGTTTTCAATTAGATTTTCTTGTAGTGAAGACTATTTACACTCAAAATTTGAATGAAAAATTTGAACCATTCCTGCTTCCTTGGAGATTACAACTTGATAAATTCGATCATAAATTGTCACGTCAAATTCATACATTTGTTCTCCAATTAATAAGCCAGCCAAAACAGCTGTTGTGTTGCTGTGTCCAACAACAAGTGCATTTTTCTTTTCGTTTAAAAGTAAGGTTGAGATGGGAACAAGATTATCTAAATCGTATTCAATAATATCTAAACCTTTTGAAATTGAAGTAGGCAATGCTGTATTTATTGTTCTTTGATACTTTGTGCTGTAAACTGCATCGAGTTTGACATCTTGGAAAAATGTCTTTAAACTTTCAGCTCTTTTTTGTCCACAGGGTGTTAACGAAGGATCATTTGAGCCATCTGCTTCTTTTTCTGCGTGTCTAATTAAATATATTGAAAACATTTCAGACTCTTTTTGTGAAAATGTAGCAGAAAATAATCCAAGACAAAAAACAGTAATTGCAAAATATTTAGTTGTCATTTTTAGTTTTATTTTTTTTAAATCCATGTTATTAACTTAAGTAAAATTTTTATTCCTACTATATACCTTAATAACGTATCTCAATAATTATACCATTGTTTTGAATAGGAGAATTTTTTATTCTGTTTCAATTGGTATAGCATTAAGTTTAAAAAAAGGTCTTATTTTACTGATATTAATCTGAACCAAATTAAAGAAAAAATCAATAAAATTGGCTTTAATTAATCCTTTTCTGAACAATACTTAAAACCTTTTCATAAAGGTTAATTGGAAGATATGTTCTCCAATCTAAATCGTTTAAATCACCTTCCATTGCAAGATATTGATCTATTTTTGCCTTTTTAAATTCTTGTAACACATGGTCGTGAAAATTGATTAATGCTATCCAACCGTCTTCAATGTCATCAAACCATTCCTCATAGTATGAATCATCTGAATAATGAAAATTTAATACATTTTCACCAATCAAAATAAACTGGCAGATATTGTTATGGATTAAATCTTCTATTAAATCTCTTTTAAGAGTCATTATATCGTTTTCAATGGCATCATTCCATTCTCCTATTAATTCAATAATGGCAAAACGGGAATCGTAATCAACAAATAATATTTTTAAAAAAAGCGTTGGCGAGCCAAAGCTGTCCCATTGAGGATGAATATAATAGTTGTAAATTTTATCTGTAAATTCAATTTCACTGTTAACCTTACCATAAAAAGGAGATAATGGATCTTCAGAAGCAATGTACTCTACTCTCCAATGAGAAAAAGGTTCAATAAAATGCATTTATCAACTTTTTTGAAAAGATTAATGCATTAAAGTTATAAAATAATAGATTAAAGCAGCTAATCCAGCACTAACAGGTATAGTTAAAATCCAAGCCCATAAAAGACTTATAGTAACCCCCCAACGGACAGCACTTAAACGTTTGGTTGCTCCAACCCCAATGATAGAACCAGTAATGGTATGAGTAGTAGAAACAGGAATTCCAAAATTAGATACTGTAAATAAAGTTAATGCTCCAGCAGTCTCAGCACAAACTCCTTCAAGTGGTGTTACTTTTGTTATTTTAGTTCCCATAGTTTTAACAATTTTCCAACCACCCATTAAAGTTCCTAATCCAATCATTAAATAACAAGAAAAAGCAATCCATCCTGGCATTGTATCAGAGTTAACCTTAGTTTTTAATTTGTGATTATTTTTTAGACTGAGTTTAGAATCAACGTATGGTTTAAAAATACCTGCCTCTGAATAGTTTTCGTTGAGAGTTTTTTTGTCGAATATTAATTCTTTTGTAAAAACATCATAAATTAGATCGCCTTTAGTATAAATTTCTACAGGTTTATCTATCTTATGTTGTCCAATATTTTTGGTATATTTTGCTTTAAATTTATCTTTTTTACCTTCTTCATTTTCATATTCTATTTGTATTACTTCTGCTACCTGAAGTTGTTTTGTAAATTTTAAATCTTTATTATTATCTCTATAATCGTTAGCAAAAACCATTAAAGCAGCACAAATAATTCCCATTACTTTTTGGGAATCTGCACCCCCATGTCCTAAAGAAAAAGCAGCAGAAGACAATAATTGAAGTTTTTTATACATATTATTTTCTTTCATTGCAGTTTGTTTTTTTGTATTGAGATAATAATACCAAACATATGTAAGAAAAAATACAGAAAAAATTGCAACTGTAATCCACATCATAATTGGCTTAACGTCTAAGTATTGTACCATATAATTCATAAAGAATGTGATGGCAATGGAGGTAACAATTCCCCATAACATTTTTAACCAAATTTTTCTTAAAATAGTAATTAAAGTGATAAAAAAAGCTATAACTCCTCCAATTACTGGAGCTAGGAAAATAAATAAAATAACTTTAAAAATTTCTCCTAACTCAATCACGCCAAAACCTGCATGAGCTACAGCTGCACCTGCAAATCCACCTATTAATGTATGAGATGAACTGGAAGGAATACCTAATTTCCAGGTAAACAAATTCCATATCGTTGCTGCTATAAGTCCCGAAAGAATAACCCATAAATCAATGGCAGAATTATCAACAGTTTTTGCAACAGTATTACCAACACTCATATCAAATACCCAAAAAGCTAAAACATTAAAAAAAGCAGCCCAAACAACAGCTTGAAAAGGACTTAACACTTTCGTAGAAACTACTGTAGCAATAGAATTCGCTGCGTCATGAAAGCCGTTAACTAAATCAAAAAGTAATGCAATTACTATAATTACAATCAGTAAAGTAAACATATCTTAAGCGTATTTAACAACAATAGATTCAATTACATTTCCAGCATCTTCACATTTGTCGGTTGCAATTTCCATAATTTGATAAATCTCTCTTTTTTTAATCAAATCTTTTGCATCAATATCGGAATCAAATAATTTTTCAATACTTAAATCAAATATATCATCTGCTTGATTTTCAACCGAATTTATTTTGATAACACATTCAACAATTTTTTGAGTGTTTTTCAAATTCCTCAACTCTTTTACTGCTTCATTTACAGCAAGAACTGCATCATTTATTGCATCAGCCATTTTTTGAATCCCTTGATCTGCTGGATCAACTTTGTAAAAATTGATTTTTTTTGCTGAGGCATAGATATGGTCGGCAATGTCATCTAATGCTGTAGCCAAACTGTGGATATCCTCTCTATCAAATGGAGTAATAAAATTTTTCCCTAATTCGATAAAAATTTGATGCGTTAAATCATCATTTTGGTGTTCTAATGATTCCATTTCCCTTATTGTTGCTGCACGTTTGTTAAAGTCAGATTCATTTACTACAGAAACTAATTTGCCTGCTATTGATTCCAAATTCTGACTTGCTTGTTCAAATAAAGAATAAAATACTCTGTCTTTTGGAAGAAAAAATTTTAAAATACCTGCCATTTTGATTTAATTTTTGACAAAGGTAGATTTAATATTATAACAATGTAAAATCTAAAGATAAACTTAACCTTAATTTAACTTAAATATATTTTTACTAATAGTATTTTCTATGATAAATACATAAATCCTTTATATTCAATATGAAATAAATATTTTATATCTTTTTTAACCTCCCTAATGTTAAGTTAATGTTAAGAAGTTTAATAAATCGTTAATATTTATTTAATATTTTATTTATATAGTGCTAAATTGATATAGTTTTGCAAAAAAAAAAAATATGAAAGTTGTTGTTGTTGTTGTTTTATTTTACTTTACTTCTTTAATCACTATTTCTCAAAACTCTTCTTTTAAGATTGGTAAAGGTGTTAATTATACAAGTAAAGATTCCTTATTTTCTTGTAATCTTCAATTTAGAATGCAAAATAGATTGTCTTATGAATCCATAGCTCTTGACGATTTAACTCCACAAACTTTTGAATTTAGAGTAAGAAGATTGCGTTTAAGTTTAAGAGGGTTTTTATATAATCCAAAGTGGAAATACAGAATTCAACTCTCTTTTTCTAGAGGGGACATGGATTGGGATATGAATAAATCTTCCAAATACAATACAAGTGTGAATGTTGTTCGTGACGCAATAGTCAGTTATGCGTTTACACCAAATTTTGAAGTAACTTTTGGGCAAACTAAATTACCTGGCAACCGACAAAGAGTTATCTCATCTGGAAATCAACAATTTTTTGATCGCTCGATTGTGAACGCTACTTTTACTATTGATAGAGATTTTGGTGTGTTTTTTAATTGGTCAAAAAACTATTTCAAACTCAAAGGAGCAATCACAAGTGGTGAGGGTAGAAATTCTAATTCCTCTAACAAAGGATTATCCTATACAGGTAGAATAGAAGTATTACCTTTTGGTTCTTTTACTGGTGAAAATGATTATTCGGAAGGCGATTTAGAAAGGGAACAAAAACCAAAACTTTCAATAGCAGGGACATACAATTACAATGCTTTGGCTGTTCGGAATGGTGGTCAGTTGGGTGAAGACTTGTTTTCAGCCAGAAATATTCATAATGTGCATGGCGATATCTTATTCAAATTTAAAGGATTTGCCTTGTATAATGAGACTTGTTTAAGATTGGCTGAAAATCCTATTACTTATTCATCCGATACAAGTCATTTTTCTACTGTTCAAAATGGATATGGAAATTTAACTCAAATATCCTATCTATTTAAGAAGAATTGGGAAATTGCTTTTCGTTATGCTTTTGTTCAACCCTATTCAAGCATTTATTTTGATTCAAACTTTACAAGTGTAAATTTCAAAAAACAAGAACAATTTTTGTTAGGAGTTAGTAGATATTTGGCAGGTCACCGATTAAAATATCAAATCAATGCAGGAATCAATAGTACATATGATTATCAAAAAGCTGAAAAATTAAATAAATTACTCCTTGTTTTTCAAGTGGAATTGGGAATTTGAGTAAATTCTTATTGATTTACAATTGGTATTATATCCAACTAGTACTTTCTTTATTGTCTTTAATTGTAATCCCCACTTGAACTAATCGGTCTCGAATAAAGTCAGATAATGGCCAGTCTTTTGAGTCTCTTGCTTTTTTTCGTAAATCAATAATTAAATCCATTACCTCATTCAATTTGTTGTTATTTTGTTCGTCTTGATTAGTTTTTAAACCTAGAACATTATATACAAAACATTCAACATTTTCTTTCAAAAAAAGCAAATCATTTTGAGTAAGAAATTCTTTTCCATCTTTTACAGAATTGATAATCTTTACCGCATCAAATAAATGAGCAATTAAAATTGGCGTATTAAAATCGTCATTCATCGCTGAAAAAAATTTATCCACCAACGACTTAACATCTACACTTGATTTTTCTGAAAAGGGCAAGAGATTGATGGTTTTAATTGCTTCCATAAGTTTGTTAAATCCTTTTTCAGAGGCTTGAAGGGCTTCAGAAGTAAAATCTAAAATACTAGAATAATGTGCCTGCAGCATAAAAAATCGTACAACCATTGGTTGAAATGCTTTGTCTAACAGTTGATTTTTTCCACTAAATAGTTCATCAGGATTTAAGGTATTTCCTGTTGATTTTGACATTTTTTTTCCGTTTAAAGTCAGCATATTTGCATGCATCCAGTATTGAACAGGAGTTTTTCCATTGGCTGAAGTAGATTGAGCAATTTCACATTCATGGTGTGGAAATTTTAAGTCCATGCCACCTCCATGAATATCGAATTCATTACCTAAATACTTACTGCTCATTGCTGTACATTCTAGGTGCCAGCCAGGAAAACCCATTCCCCATGGTGAAGACCATTTCATGATGTGTTCTGGTGAAGCATTTTTCCACAAAGCAAAATCTAATGGATTTCTTTTTTCGTCTTGTCCATCTAAATCTCTTGTTCCCGATAATAAATCTTCAATTTTTCTTCCAGATAAAATCCCGTAATTGTAACTATCATTAAACTTAAGTACATCAAAATAAACGGACCCATTTATTTCATAAGCAAATCCATTGTTCAATATTTCTTTTATCCATTCTATTTGTTCAATAATGTGACCAGTTGCGGTGGGTTCTATACTTGGAGAGAGATTGTTAAATTGTTCCATTATTTGATGAAAATAAACCGTATATTTTTGGGCAATCTCCATGGGTTCCATTTTTTCTAATTTGGCTTGCTCTCCAATCCGATCAACCTCATCGTTTGTGTCTGTAGTGATATGTCCTACATCTGTAATATTTCTAATATACCTCACTTTATATCCTAAATGTAATAAATAGCGATAAACCATATCAAATGAGATGAATGTTCTACAATTACCTAAGTGGACATTGGAATAGACGGTTGGTCCGCAGACGTACATTCCTACAAAGTCCTCATAAATAGGAGTAAAAATTTCCTTTTTGGAAGATAGTGTATTATATATAGTAAGTTTATTTCTTGACATACATTTAAAATTCACAAATGAGTACAAAAGTAATAAGCTGAGTTTGATTATTAATACAAAGTCAAAAAAATACTGTGAATATGTTGATTTTTGACAATTTATATTTAAATCCTTTTAATAAAATGTAACGATTCACAAATATCTTTCTTAATTTTTTATTGCGATATAAAGCAATTCATCTGGAATCAATCTGTTTTTCTGAATAAAATCCGCATCGAATTTTTCTTGGACATTATAAATCTTCACTTCAAAGCCAGCTTTTTTTAACCACTCAGGATAATCTTTTCCAAACAGACGGACGTGATCTTTTTGCCAGAAATGTTTTTCCCTTTCTTCAGGGCTAGTAATGTTTTTGTCTTCATAAGTTAACTCTCTACTTGAATCTAAAGGAACTTGAAGGATTGCCCAAGCACCTTTTTTCATCACTCTATACATCTCACTTAAACATTGCATAGGATCTTCAACGTGTTCTAAAACATGATTGCATATAAGCACATCAAATAATTCATTTTCTAAAGGTATTGAATGTAAATCAAAATGAAGTTGAGCGAGTGGAGAGACCAAATCTCCAGTAAGGTACTTCAAATTTTTTTGCTTTTTAAAACGATCGTAAAAACATTGTTCAGGGGCGATATGCAATAAATGAATTGGTCTTGAAAAAAAATCTGTTTCATTTTTAAGATATAACCACAATAAACGATGTCTTTCTAATGTTAAATCGTAAGGACACAATACATTCTCGCGGTGAGCAACATTCGAGCCATAAGACAAAAACTTACTAAAAGAACGTTCACAAACTGGACACATGACATTATTTCCATTGTAAAACCAAGGGGAAAATACTCTAAAAAGATAACTTAATCGAATTAACAAAGGTCGTGGAAGAGTATTGAGCAAAAAGTTATAAATTTTTTTCATTTTATATACAACAGTTGACTTTAAATTATATTATTTAAATGCTAGAATAAATACAAAGACGTTTATCTTGACAAAAATACAATTATTACACTGTCAATTGCAAAAAACCTTAAAATACTTCGTTAAATCTCATTTTTTTTCAAATTTTGTGATCTACAATACATTTTGAAAATTAAAATTAAAAAATTTGTAAATATTAAAAGAATTCATTAATTTTAGTTTTTAAACCTTTTATTGTAATAAGCCGAATAGTTTTAAAGTGAATCTTAAAAATATTAAAAGTGCTATAATTTTCAGTTTGGGTTAATTATAAATAAACTAAAATTATTTTAACAAATGAATCAAGATGAACTTATAAAAAAACTTGCATTATTGTTTTTGCCAAATTTTGGTCATAAGAGGATAAAGTCGATTTTAGCACATTTAGATTCAGTTGAAGATTTTTTTTCAGTAAAAAAACAAACACTTAAAAAAATCCCAAATATAGGGGAGAATTTAATTAGGTCTTTAAATCGAGATCAGGCCTTACGATCAGCAGAACAATATTTACCTTATTTTGAAAAAAATCCAGATATACAAATTCATTTTTATCAAGATGAAAATTATTCTTACAAACTAAAAGAGTGTGATGATGCTCCAATTCTTCTTTTTTCAAAGGGAAAATTAAACATTAATTCAACTAAAAGTGTGGCTATTGTTGGCACAAGGAATGCAAGTTCGTATGGAAAAATGCTTTGTCATCAGTTGATAGAAGGGTTTAAAGGTAGAGATGTCCAAATAGTTAGTGGTTTAGCTTTTGGAATTGATATTTTAGCCCATCAACTTTGTGTAATGAATGAAATCGAGACGGTGGCGGTTTTAGGACACGGATTGGATCGCATTTATCCTTTTGAACATAAAAAAATTGCCTACAATATGTTAGAAAATGGGGGATTGTTAACAGAATTTTTACCTGGTACAATCCCTGATAAAGAAAATTTTCCGATGAGAAATAGAATAGTAGCAGGAATGTGTGATGCCACGATAGTTATTGAAAGTGGTGCAAAAGGTGGTTCATTAATCACTGCAGAGTTGGCTTTTGATTATAATCGAGAGGTTTTTGCATTTCCAGGAGAGGTAAATAAAACTCAATCAATGGGTTGTAACAATTTAATTAAAAAAAATAAAGCACATTTGATTACTTCAGTGAAAGATGTTTTTGAAATTTTAAATTGGAATAAAAATCCTGTTAGTAAACAAAAAGACCTTCCTCTTTTTTCATTAGATGAATCAGAATTAAAAATAATGAACTTTTTTACGACTAAATCTGAACTGTATTATGATGAATTGTTTTTGTTAAGTAGTTTTGGTCATTCTTCCTTAAATGAAACACTTTTCCACTTAGAAATGAAGGGTTTTTTAAAATCATTACCGGGTAAAAAATATAAGGTTTTAAATTAAATTTTAGTACGAATATTATTATTATATGTAAAATACTTACTTTTATAGCATTATGTCGTTGTGGAAATCTGTATTTAAGAAAAAAAAGGAGTCTTTTTTTGATTTTTCTTCTATAGGTGTCGATATGCACAGTCATTTGATTCCTGGAATTGATGATGGTTCAAAGGAAATGGAACAAACCTTGGCTTTATTAATGAGATTTCAAGAGTTGGGTTATAGAAAGGTGATTACAACACCACATATCATGCAAGATTTTTACAGAAATACACCTGAAATAATTCTTGAAAAACTAAAAGAAGTTAAAAAAGAAGCAAAGGAATTAGCGTTAGATATTCAAATAGAAGCGGCTGCTGAATACTATTATGATGAAACGTTAATACCAAAAATTAAAGAGAAATCTTTATTGACATTTGGCAATCAGTATGTGTTATTTGAATACGCTTTTTTACAAGAACCAAAAAATATTACTTCGTTATTGTTTGAATTTAATGTTAATGGATACCATCCCATTTTAGCACATTATGAGCGTTATCCTTATTATCATAATAAGATAGATAAGATAGAAGAATATAAAACGGCAGGGGTTTCTTTACAGTTAAATTTATTGTCTTTGTGTGGTCATTATGGTCCACAAGTTGAAAAAATGGCTAAATATTTGGTTGATAATCGTTTAATTGATTTTGTTGGAACAGATTGCCATCGCATGGAGCATTTAGAAATTTTAGAAAAAAACAAAAACAATAAATATTTTTCTAAAATTATGGATTTACCGCTTTTAAATAATAGCTTGTAAAAGTTTTAATTAGAAGTTGTTTTTTCAAGTTAACAAATCATTTAAAGACCCCATTTTATTAAAGTAACTGATGATTTCTTTTTTATCTCCGTCAAAATATTTTTTTAGTAAATAATCGGATAGATATTCTCTGTATTGCTCACGACTAATTTTGGGCATGTACAAAAATCCTTTTTTATAGGGTTTATGTTTAATAAATTTTTTCTTTTCTAAAATTCTAACGATAGTTGAGGTTGTATTATAGGCAGGTTTAGGTTCTTCATAAAGTTCAAGTAATTGATGAATAGATGCTTTTTCGAGCTTCCATATTTTAAGCATTACTTGTTCTTCTGCAGGAGTCAGCCTTTCCATTTTATAAATTTAGTTTTTTTCTCAAATCTTGAGGAATACCTTCTTTGTGTAAATAAATATTAATGGTTTTCCAATTAAAATAATGTTCAGAAACATACAAATATCCCTCTGGATAATTTTCAGTACCCCAAGAATTTTTTACTAACAAAAATCGTGTGCCTTTTTGATCTTTATATAAACCAGTAATGTGCATTCCATGGTCGTCGGTAGTTGTTTTATTGTCATAAGCTTTTTGTCTTATTTCAGGAGTAATTTTTAATTCTTTAACAGGAGTTAAAAAAGCATTAGAAGATTTTTCAGCTCCAGCATTAGAGAAATTTTTATTGTCTTTTCCTCTCATTTCAATTGTAGAAGGGTCTTCTGGTACGATAGCAATTCCATTTCTAAAACTAAACCCTTTTTCTGATACATCAGCTCCCCATGCTATTGTATATCCTGATTTTAAAGCATTTTCTATGGTTAACATTAAGTCGTCTAATCCAACATTATAACTTGTGCCCCACGACCAATTGTCTTGTATAGCTAAAAAACAAGGTTGATACATTTCATGGTTAGTAAATGAGGTTAAAGAAACGTATTCATTCATATTCAATGACAAAGATTGAGCATACGATTTAGGAGTAAATTTTTTACCGTTGTAATCAAATTCTTTGATGTCTTTACCAATATAGGTGTCTAAAATGCCGTTTAAAGCATCTTTCCAGATAAGTGAAATACCTTTTGAACCTGATTCTTTCATGTGTTTTAATAATCCATCCATAGCGCCATTCATGATTGAAAACATTTCACTATGGTCATACTCTTGTTGGTCTTTTTGCATGCCTAGATAAACGTCATTAGGCACAATTCCATAATTTTTAATTACATATGGTATATCATGAAAAGCACCTCCTTCAGAGAAATTTGTTTTCCCGTCCATTCGAATATATTTATCTGCTTTATCTTCATACGCTTTTCTAACAATATACATTTCTGATAACGTTGGTGGATTTTTAATACCTTTTCTAATCAATTCTGATTCGAAGAAAGAAAGTGCTGAGAAACTCCAACAAGTACCAGTATTTCCTTGACTTTGAACAGGTGTTGCATCTAAATGAGCAATTTTTGTAAAAGTATATTCACTATTTTCAGCGTTTTTGATGATGTTTTGTGAAAAGCTAAAAGCACTTGCTAAAATTATGGTAGAAAGAAGAATTTTTTTCATGTACAGATAATCTATTTTTGTTATAATTTATAAAATTTCGATGTAAAGTTATAAAAATCAATTAATAAAACAATAAATATAAATAATTTTTTTAATTATTATTCAATAAATAAACGTGAACATATTTTTGTCGTTTTGTTCTTCTTGAAAGTTTTGTCTTAAAAAATCTTTTACCTATAAAACCTATTTTTTTTAATATTTTTGAAAATATTATCAGATTAGATGAATTTACTTAGTTTTACCTTTTTAATATATTATTGTAAGAGTTGTCTTAAATGAAAAAAAATATTGAATGGTTCGCTGAATGGTTTGATTCTCGTTATTATCATGTTTTATATCAACATAGAGACGAACAAGAAGCTGGGTTGTTTATCAATCAATTAATGAACGTGTTAAAATTGCATAAAGGATCAAAAGTATTAGATATTGCTTGTGGAAAAGGACGACATGCACTCATGTTCAACGCTTTAGGGTTTGATACTTATGGTGCTGATTTATCAGAAAATAGCATTTTAGAAGCAAAAAAACAACAAAAAGAAAACTTAAGTTTTTTCGTTCAGGATATGCGTGACGAAATACCAATAAATAATTTTGATTTAGTATGTAATTTGTTCACTAGTTTTGGGTATTTTGAGCAACAAAAAGAAAATGAATTGGTTTTAAAAAACATTTATTCTTCACTCAAAAAAAGTGGTTATTTAGTGATTGATTTTTTAAATTCAGTTAAAGTTTGTAAAAATTTACCTCAAAAAGAAACAAAAACTTGCAATGGAATTGAATTTAAAATTGAAAAATTCTTTGATTCTAATCATATTTACAAAAATATTTTTTTCACTGACAATGGCAAAGAATATTCTTTTCAAGAAAAAGTTCAAAACCTTTCCTTTTCAGATTTTGAAAAATTATTATTTTTACAACAATTTAAAATTGAACATATTTTCGGTTCTTACCAATTACAAACATTTAATTCAAATCAATCCGATCGCTTAATTATTATCGCTAAAAAATGAAATTTATTTTAGACATCAGTTTATTAATAACAGCCGTTATAATAGGGGGTATTGTGGTTACTTGGTTAGAAAAAGTGAATCAAAAAAAAATGATACAACTGTTATTGGCTTTCAGTGGTGGATTTTTATTGTGTATTGCTTTTGTTCATTTTTTGCCAGAGTTGTATCATCAAAATGAAGAAACCATTGGATTTTATGTTTTATTAGGATTTCTAGTTCAACTATTTTTAGAGTATTTTTCTGGTGGAATTGAACATGGGCATATTCATCATCATCATCAAAGTCATTTTCCATGGGTACTATTTTTTTCGCTTTCTGTTCATTCTTTTATTGAAGGGATTCCTTTAGCTAATGAAGAATTGATTCACCATCATGGACATAATCATGATGACCACTCTCTGTTGTATGGAATTGTTTTTCATCAAATTCCAGTATCAATTGCACTGATGACTGTATTTAAAATCCAACAAATGAAAAATTTAAATGCGTGGTTCATGTTGTTGGTTTTTTCACTAATGACGCCATTGGGGCTTTTGTGTGGTTTTTGGTTAGGAGAATATTTTCAAGCGGAAACACTACAAAATATATTAGCTTTAGTAGTGGGAATGTTTTTACATATTTCAACAACAATAATTTTTGAAACAAGTGAAAATCATCGATTTAACCTTACAAAATTGTTGTATATTTTAATTGGTGTAATTTTAGGGTTTTGGATTAAATAAAATTGAATGAAAAACTATCTCTCTCTTTATATCAGATTAATTTTATTGTTTTTACTCATTTTTGATTTCCAGAGATTACTCTTTTTTATTCATCATTTTTCATTGTTTAAAAAAATCCCGTTTAGTGAAATATTTTTGACATATATCTATTCCTTTCGCTTGGATTTGGCAAGCATGTCTTTGTTAATAGTTTTGCCTTTTATTTTATTAAGTTTGTATCTATTCTCAGCTAAAAAAATCTATTTTGTACTTTCTAAAATCATACTTTTTCTAATCTTTTTTTTAATAAACGGACTTCATGCTGGGGAAATTAATGCGTATAGTGAATGGAACCATAAGTTGACTTCAAGGGTGTTCATGCATTTAGCAAATCCTGATGAAGTTGTTCGTTCAGCTGATTATTCGATGATTATCTGGTTTTTTGTCTATTTTATTCTTGAAATGTTGTTTTCTATTTTTTTAAGCAAAAAACTACTGTCTTTTTTAAAAAAACCAAACATAGCAAAAAATCAAAAAAAAATTCCTCAATGGGCATTATCCATAGTCTTATTTTTTGGAGTTTTGATTGTTCAAATAAGAGGAGGATTTCAAGCTATCCCGATAAATATTAATTCTGCTATATTTTCTAAAAATCCTGTTTCAAATGACATGTCAATTAATTCTTTGTATTTTTTTTCAAAAAGTTATTTACTTTATTCAAGAAGTACAATCGATGAATATATCCCAAAAATTAATAGTTTACAAGCAAAACAAACAGTTGATTCACTTTATAATTATTCTAGAGGGCATAATGAAATGTTTTTAAAAAATCAAAGACCAAATATTGTTTTTGTAGTATTAGAAAGTTGGGTTGCCGATGCTGTTTCATGCATTGGACAGATGAAAAATTCTACTCCACACTTCGATCAATTAGCAAAAGAAGGTATTTTGTTTTCAAATGTCTATAGCACAAGCCACACTTCAGAGATTGGAAATGCGAGTATATTTAGTGGTTTCCCTGCTATTCCTGAAGTTTCTATTTCTATGCAACCTGAAAAAAGTAGAAAATTAAAGTCCATCAATCAAGTATTAAAATCAGAAGGGTATTCTTCTTCCTATCTTTTTTCTGGTGATTTAAAATATGGAAATATTGGAGGATTTTTTATGGATCACAATTTTGACAAAGTAATGGATGAAAATGATTTTTCAGGCGATTTAAAAAAAGGAAAATTAAATTATTACGATGAAGATTTATATAAAAAATTTATTCAAGAAATTGATGGAAGTAAAGAACCTTTTATTCAATGTGCTTTTACAGGTAGTACACATTCACCATACGATTTTCCTCGTAAACAAAAAGCTCGATTTTTTGGAAAAGAAGCGGATTTTATGAATTCAATGGTGTATGCTGACCAATGTATTGACCAATTTATTCGTCAAGCAAAGAAAAAACCATGGTATAAAAATACACTTTTTGTTTTTGTTGCTGATCACGGACATGCTTCTCCAAATGTGGACTTTGCAATGAACCATGAATTTTATCATATTCCTTTGTTGTTTTGGGGTGAGGTGATTAAACAAGAATTTAAAGGTAAAAAAATCACTAAAAAAGGTTCTCAAGCAGACATACCACTGACTTTATTAATACAGATGGGTTTTCCTGTTTTTGATTCTTTCCCATGGAGTAAAGATTTAATGAATCCGTTGTCACCTGAATTTGTTTTTCATAGTATTATCAGAGGATATGGGTGGGGTTCTGCCAACGGACATTTAGCTTATCAATTTGAAATGAAAAGTTATATTGAAAACACATTTCAGGATTCACTAAAAAATTACGAGCAAAACAGAGGGGCTGCTTATTTGAAAACAGTGTATGAATATTATAAGAAGTTATAGATTCGGGAGATAAAAAACTCTTTTTTGGAAAATATTTGAATTTTCGATTGAGCTTGTCGTTGATAATGAGGAAAAATTCTTATTTTTCAATTATTATACGATAAATTTTATATCCTTTTTCCAATTTTTTAATATATAAAGTAATTCTTAATTGTTCATTTTTATTAGAAAAAGTTGCGATACCATAACTTTCATTACTTTGTTCCTTGCTTTTAAAAGTAAATTTAAATTCATGAGATTTTCTGTCTTTAAAAAACTCTTTCAAAATCATTTGTAATTGAGCTTGTGAATAGATATTCTCTTTACCTAAAAAGGAATACAATAAATTGTCTTGACATAATTTACTTAAATTTTCTGTATTTTTTTGATTAAAAGCTTGTTCAATAGCAGGGTAGGGAGGATTTGCTGTCGGTTGTAAAAACACAAAAAAAGTAAAGAGAAGAGAAAAAATCATTATTAAAACATAGCAAAAATCATGCCTTATGTAACCATTGAGTAGATTTTGTTTTTATAAGAGTAAAAAGAAGATTAAAAATTAGCGTTAAAAACATCTTTTTCAGTGATAAATCAGCATGAATTGTTCGGAAATAGTTTTTGATTGTTTACCGATACCACCCTATAAGTGTTGGCTAAAAAAAAGGATTAAAACAAAAAAGCCACTCTTTCAAGTGACTTTTTTATCATCTGAAAATACAATGGTTATTCTTTCACCATTTTTTTAGTAGCGACTACTTTTCCATCAGCAACGAGGGAATAAGTGTATAAACCAGAACTTAAATCTTCTGCAAATACTTTCAATTCTCCGTTTCCTCTTTGAGAAATCTGAACTGAATTGATAATAAGTCCACTACTTGTATAAAAATGTATTTGTGCCTCTTTAATTGAAATAGGGATATTATATTTAATGGTGGTCATTTCTGCGAATGGATTGGGAACGTTTTGTGATAAAATTATAGCGTTTT
>JACPDW010000036.1 GCA_016183815.1 Flavobacteriia bacterium | reverse complement strand
CACCTCATTTATGCTCAAATTATACCAAATACATTTATTAAATATACCAAAAATAAAATGTATAATGCCGATACAATATGAAAATAGACAAATTTTCAATTGGTCTATCTTGAATATGTATTCGGTATTAATTAAAATATCGTTTTTAACTTATTTCATTTCTGCTTTTTCTTTGTGGGGGGTGGCACAGAATTTAGTTCCGAATCCAAGTTTTGAGGAATATATTAATTGTCCATTTTCATTAGATATAGAAACATATTTATATAATTGGAAATCATCAAGGGAAACCCCAGATTATTTTAACTCATGTGCATCATGGTGGGGTGCTTCTGTTCCTTTTAACGGTTTCGGTTATCAAATGCCCAATTCAGGAGAAGGCTACATAGGCTTACTAACTTATCGATCTGATAGTGCAATATATACAGAAGCAATAGGAGTACAATTAACTGAACCACTACAAATTGATGTTAAGTATTACGTTTCATTTAAAACAAGTTTAACATTAGAAAATTCTACTGGATCAATGGCTGCAAATAACAAAATAGGTGTACAATTCACTACAAATGAATATTCTTCTATAAATCAAATACCAATAAACAATTTTGCTCATGTTTACACTAATTCAATAATTTCAGATACTTTAAATTGGACAACAATTTCTGGGTCATTTATTTCCGACTCGACTTATTCATTTATTAATATTGGAAATTTTTTTGAAAAACAATTTATTGATTCAATTATTTTCAATGATGCATTTGGTGCTTATTATTATATTGACGATATCTGTGTGTCTATCGATTCTTCAACTTGTTTACAATATGCTAATCTAAATAAAAATGAAAACAAACAAAATTTTAGTTTAACATTAAAAGATGATCATATAATTGTAAAAAATAATACAAAAAACAATTTTGCTATATCAATTTCAAATTTGTATGGGCAAAAAATATTTGAAAAGTTAAATAATAATGAATATTTCAATAAATTTCAATTACTTGAAACTAAAAACACTTTCTTTTTTATTACTATTAAATCAGAAGGTATTAATTATAATTATAAACTAATAAATCAATAAAATATGAAAAAGGTAATTTTAATTTGTTCAGCATTTTGCATGGTAAATGGACAAAATTTGTATTCTCAAGGAAATAATTGGACAATTAACAGGAATTTTAATACAATTAGCACTAGTAATTTTCTTGGGACAACTAACAATCAAGCAATCAGAATCAAAACCAACAATGTTTCTCGTGCCCTTTTCACCACAGGAAATGCATTATCAACCATTACTGGAGATTCTGGTGATGGTTTAAGAATTGTAAATCCTGTAAACGGTACAGCTGGAGAATTAGACTTGTTTACTAGTGCTAACAGCGGTCAAAATGAAACACATATCGTTTGGGGAGCAAGTGGGCAAATATCTGGTCAAAATTCCAAATGGTTTTCGTTTCAATACTACCACATCATCAGGTATTTATCTATTTTCAAGATCAGATGTTGAAACAGCAAGAATTGGGATAATAGTTTATCTTTATTCATCTTCAAGTATAAAATCAAAAAAAGCACTTGGTTGTACATTTAATGCTTTTGAAATTTGAATTAGTGTTTTAATTGTAGTATTTATTTCTCCTCTTTCAATTCTTCCAACTTGTACTCTTGGTATTCCAGATTCATAAGCTAATTGACTTTGAGTGATATTTTGATTTTTACGGTGTTCTTTTAATTTATTTCCTATGTATTTGCTAACTAATTTTTCGTTTAAAGATTTCACCTTGCGAATTTGAAAATCTTGAAAATTTATTTTGCCTCATATATGTTTCATATTAATTTTTTTCATAATTTTGCTTTATTAAAAAATATACTATAACTTGGCTTCATGAAAAAAATACTACATATCATTCTTGTTTTCTTCGCTGTTAGTGAGGGAAATAGCCAAGTTAATTTAGTGCCTAATCCGAGTTTTGAAAATTATACTGGATGTCCAGACGATTGGTATCAAATTGACAGAGTAAATAACTGGGAAGCATACAAAGGGTCTCCCGACTATTATAATTCATGTGGTTCTGTTGATTCTTTTAGTACACCTAAAAATTTAATAGGTAATCAAATTCCAGCTTCAGGAAACTCGTATATGGGTTTTATTTTTTACTCTAAAGAAAATTTGGAAGCAGATGAAATGATTGGAACACAACTTTCTGAATCTTTGATAATTGGAACAAAATACTTTATTTCCTTTAAAGTAGTTTTTAAATACAATAACGATTTTTGGATTTGTTGTGCAAATAATAAAATTGGTGTAAGATTTACAACTCAAACCTATTCTTTTCCGCCTCCTCCATTTGTAAATAACAATCCTCCACCTGTAAATGACATAGCTCATGTTTGGACAGACAGTATCATTGATGATACTCTAAATTGGAATACGATTTTTGGTTCTATAATTGCGGATTCTTCATATAATCAAATCATTATTGGTAATTTTTTTAAAAACTCAACTATTGATATTAATGATATTATTCCAACAAATGGATATAGCTATTACTTTATTGATGACGTTTGTGTTTCAATAGATTCATCTTTTGCTGTCAACTATGTTTATACTGGAATACAGGAAGAACAGTTAAATGCTAATTTTAACATTTATCCTAACCCTATAATTGATTACTTTCAAATTAATCAAATATTTACTGCCCCTTATGATCTCGTTATTTATAATATGCTTGGTCAACAGCTTTTCCAAGAAAACAACATCACTACAAACCACAAAATCATCGACACTTCTCTATTTCCCAAAGGCATTTTATTTATCACTATAAAATCAAATAATCAAATAATTAATTATAAACTTTTAAAACAATAGATTATGAAAAATTTAAACTTTAAATTAGCAGGTATACTTGCTTTGTCTCTGCTTACATCTTCAACCTTTGCTCAAGATTGGAGACTAGGCGGTAATAACCCACCAGTTCTTAATTCTTCTAACAATATACTAGGGACTAATTCAAGTCTGCCTATTCGAATAGTAACCAACAGTACACACCGTGCCCTTTTCACCACAGGAAATGCATTATCAACCATTACTGGAGATTCTGGTGATGGTTTACGTATTGTTAATCCTGTAAATGGTACAGCTGGAGAATTAGACCTGTTTACAAGTGCTAACAGCGGTCAAAATGAAACACATATCGTTTGGGGAGCAGTGGGCAAATATCAGGTCAAAATTCACGATTAGAATTTTATGGAAGATCAAATGGTTTTCGTTTCAATACTACCACATCATCAGGTATTTATCTATTTTCAAGGTCAGATGTTGAAACAGCTCGTATTGGAACAAACAATTTTTGGTTGATAGGAGCAAGACCAACTGGTAATGAAAACCCGACCAACACTGCAAACAGAAGATTAGAAGTGAGTGACGATGCTTCACAGTTTAGAATTTCTTATAAAAGTGCTTTTGCTAGTAAATACACTGATTTTAAATCTAGATCTACAGGGCATTTAGACATTTTACCTTCTGGATCGACTACAGGAAGTGGAAAAGTTTTAATTAATTTAGATGCTGAACCAACAGCGACTTTAGATGTCAATGGAAATGTTCGAATTAGAGAGGTTCAAACAAGTCCAGATTCTGAATCATTGTTGGTAGGTAAAAGAGAATCTTCATCAAATGGTCAAGATTTGAATGTAAGAAGAATCGATTTTCCAAATGATGCAACTAAATATTTAGATGGAAATGGAGAATGGAGTACAATTCAAAATTCTTCAGGTTTTGCTTTATGTTCTGATACTGATCCAATTGCTGGAGCACTTTCTGAGGATTCAAAAATTAATTTAAATGATAATAACCTATTTTTCACAAATTCTAATATAGTAAATAAAAATAGGATTTTTGTCGGATATGATTGTGGATCTACTTCACCTTATAATTCAAAGTTTAATGTTAAACAAAAATTTCCTTCTCCAACAAACATAAGCACTTCTGCTTCAAGTTTCGTAAATTCAGATGTTGCCTCTGTTACAGGTGTTAAAATAACTGGAATTATTTGTTCAAGTAGAGAATACAACAATTTATCTTCTACAAATTGTGCTGGTATTTTTTATTCGGGTAATGCTACCAGTAATTATGGTATTTCTAGCGTAGTAATTTCTAATACAAACCAACAAACAAGTCAAAATATTGGAGGCTATTTCGAAGCACAAAATACAATTAAATCTTGTTATGGAATTCAATCAAAAGCGATGACCTCACCAAATTCTTTTGGAGGACATTTTTATTCTTTTGCAACTGATCATAGTTATGGTATTTTTTCTCAAGCGGCAGCTCCTTTTGGTATTGGAATAACTCGAGCTGGTTATTTCGCAGGGGCAATAGAAGCAGCACAAGATTTAATTATTTCCGATCAAAGTCTAAAGAATGATATCTATGAAGAGAAAGACGCTTTACAAACAATTTCAAAATTAAAACCCTCTATTTATAAAATGAGAAACATTGAATTTCCTCAATTTGGTTTTAATGATAAAACACAACATGGATTTATAGCGCAAGAAGTTGAACAAATTTTGCCTGAACTTGTTCATAACAGCTATCATCCTGGTGAATTAGATTCTTTAGGAAATGAAATTATTGCACCAGTATCCTACAAATCCCTCAACTATAATGGATTAATCTCAATCAACACCCAAGCAATCAATGAATTAAATCAAAAAGTAGATAGACAAACTTTGTCTGATGAAAATTTGAAAATTAATGTGGAGGAAATTTCTAACTCTTTAAATAAAGTATTAGAAATGAGGGGTGTTTCTTATTCTTGGGATTTAGTGAATCACCCTGAATTAAACTTAGATTCAACTGAACATATTGGTTTTAATGCACAAGAAATAAATCAAATAGACAGTAGATTAACCTTTACAGACAATAATGATTTCATGCACGTTGATTATGATAAGATAGTGCCAATTTTAGCTGAAAGCATACAAGAATTAAACAACACTATTTTATCAAAAGACTCCACAATTAACGCACAACAATCACAAATCAACAACCTAAACGATCGTCTAACTCAACTCGAATCTTGTTTATCAGCATTATTGCCCACCCTTTGTTCAATGAACCAAGAAGCCATTCAACGTAATACTAACGAAGAACAAAAACAGCTCGAAAAATCCTTCAATAATTCCAACAACCCATCAGTCGAACCATCTAACAATCCAAAGCGAAGCGTATCTAACAATCTAAATTACAATCCAACAATCGAAACGTATCTTTCAGACAAAAACGCTATAATTTTATCACAAAACGTTCCCAATCCATTCGCAGAAATGACCACCATTAAATATAATATCCCTATTTCAATTAAAGAGGCACAAATACATTTTTATACAAGTAGTGGATTAATCATCAATTCAGTTCAGATTTCTCAAAGAGGAAACGGAGAATTGAAAGTATTTGCTGAAGATTTAAGCTCTGGTTTATACACTTATTCCCTCGTTGCTGATGGAAAAGTAGTCGCTACTAAAAAAATGGTGAAAGAATAACAATTGTCTCTACTGATGTTAAAAAAGTCACTTGAAAGAGTGGCTTTTTTGTTTTAATCCTTTTTTTAGACACACACTTATAGGGTGGTATCAAACATTTAATAACTATTACTGAAATTGGACTAAATTGAAGGTTAAATCAGTATTAATCATTAATATTAGCAATCTCCAATAATTTTTGTGGTTTGAGGATTTTGATGTTTTTACCTTCTAAATCGATGATTTTTTCATCACTTAAGTGTATTAATGTACGAATTGCTGATTCTGTTGTTGTTCCTGCCATATCGGCAATTTCTGAACGTGTCATAGAAATGTTTAATGTTTTTTGGTCTTTTAAATAGCCAAAAGTAGAACCTAATACCATTAAAGATTCTGCAATTCTTTCTTTTACAGATTTTTGAGCGATGTCAATCAAATGTTGTTCAGCCGTTTTTAAATCTTTTGAAAGTAAATTAATTAACTTTAATGACAGCTTACTGTTCATTTCCATAATCTTCAAAAATCGATCTTTTGGTATAATACAAATGTAAGAATCTACCATTGCCGTTGCCGTCGCTTGATAATTGTCGTTACTTAACAATGCACGATACCCTAAAATTTCGCCTGTTTTAGCAAAACGAACAATTTGCTCTTTTCCGTCTTTTCCTAATTTAGATAATTTTATCTTTCCGTCGTGTAAACAAAATATACCGTGAGCATGATTACCCTCGTAAAAGATAGTTTGACCTTTTTTGTAATAATTTAACCCTTTTACTTCACTTAAAAAACTTTTTTCTTCTTCAGTCAAATGACAAAAAATACTTTTACCATGTTCACAATTCGTACAAGGAATGTTGTTAACTACTGCTTTCATTCGAAAAATTTACTAAGTTATTTAAATTTTAAGTCAAAGTTAATCAATATTTTGCAATTGAATAAGTTTATAATGCAGTTTTTTTTATGATTTTTATCATATAACTTTTCAATTTTTGTCTATATCTTTGTATTTTATGATGTTATCTTGGACAGAAGCCCTTACAAATATTAGAAATTCTCAAGTTAAAAAAAGGGTAAAAATTGTATCGGTTGATGAAAGTTTACATTTAGTATCTGCTGAAGAATTGTATTCACCTATTTCATTTCCACCATTCGAACAATCTGCAATGGATGGATACGCAATTGGTAAACCTACTGGCAATTCTTTTCACCTTAAGGGTGTTTTTAAAGCTGGCGATAATGCAGAAAATGTGTTTTTAAATGATGGTGAATGTTATCGTGTTTTCACAGGTGCCATGATTCCTGAAAATACTTATGCTGTTATTAAACAAGAAGATGTAAATAAAAATGAAGAAGAAATTTTTATTGAAAAAGAAATTATCGCTGGTGAAAATATTAGATTAATCGGTGAACAATGTAAAAAAGATCAATTAATTCTTAAAAAAGATTCGTTAATCAATGCAGGAACAATTGGGTTTTTATGTATGTTGGGTATTGAACAAGTTTCTGTTTATGACAAACCAAAAATTAAAATAATAACAACTGGAAATGAATTGGTTGACATTCATTCCACTTTACAAAAAGGCAAAATATTTGAATCCAATTCACATACATTAAAAGCTGTTTTAAATAATTTTCACTTTTCAGCTGAAAATATAATGGTGGAAGATATTCCTGAAAAAATGATATTATGTGTCAATGATGCCATCGAATCAAGTGATATTTTACTGATTACAGGAGGAATTTCCGTTGGAGATTATGATTTTGTGTATGATATTTTACAAAGATTAGAAGTAAAAGAAAGTTTTTATAAAATCAAACAAAAACCTGGAAAACCTATTTTTTTTGGGCAAAAAGGTAATCATCTAATTTTTGCTTTACCTGGTAATCCAGCAGCTGTGTTAACTTGCTTTTATTTGTACGTTTTAGAAGCCATTGCAGTTTTTTTAGGAAGAAACATTCCTTTTTTAGAAAAAAATAAAGTTAAATTAAATTCTGATTATAAAAAATCCGAAAAACTGACTTGTTTTTTAAAAGGAAAATTACTAGCTAATTCCCAAGTGGAAATCCTTGAACATCAAAGTTCTGCCATGTTATCCTCTTTTGTAGAAGCTGATTGTTTAATCATTTTACCCGAAGGAAAAGCACAATTTTTTGATGGAGAGGAAGTGGAAATTATACGAATCTGATTTAAATCATATTTTAGACAAATTTTAAGCCGTTATTTTGCGTAATACCAATTGTAATTGAAAAATCTTCCAAAAATATTTTACAATTTTACAATGGTTTATGCCGATATTACATGAAAATAGTTCTAAAGGTTAACGCCGAATTTGAACTATATTGAATGTGTAATCGGTATTATTACTTGAAATAAATAACGATGGATGAGCAACAAGCTTTTCAAATTGAATGTAGGGTGTGGATTAACTCAAACAATGAATCTTTTCTAGGAAAAGGAAGAATTACTTTGTTAAAAAATATTCAACATTATGGTTCCATTTCAAAAGCAGCAAAAGAGATGGGAATGTCGTATAAAAAGGCATGGAGTTTAGTTTCTTCAATGAATTCAAAATTTAAAATTCCATTGGTTATCGGTTCTGTTGGTGGAACAAATGGTGGTGGCTCTTGCTTGAGTGAAACAGGGAGAAGTTTAATCAACATCTATGATTCAATCATCGATTCTAATCAAGAATTTTTAAAAAACGAATTACAAAAACTAGATATAATCGCATAATGGCTTTTACTGGAATCATATTAGCAGGAGGAAAAAGTTCTCGAATGGGGAAAAATAAAGCCGAATTGTTGCTTGATAATAAGACCTTAGTATATCATATTGCTGAGGTATTTGAAAAAATGGGTGCTTCCGAAATTATTGTCAATTCCAATACTCAAATCTCAATACAAAAAAATTGGAGAATTTGTCCTGATATTATTTCTGATTTAGGTCCAATTGGAGGGATTTATAGTTCATTAAAAGTTTCAAGTAATCAGACAAATATTATTGTACCCTGCGATTCGCCTTTTGTAAACATTGAATTATTATCAAAATTACTTGAATACCATAACCCTTTTCAATTCACCACAGTTTGTTTTCAAGGTGGTTTTTTTCCATTAATTGCAGTGGCTAAAAAAGAAATCGTTGACAATATCCAAAATCAAATTGAGAACAACAACTTTAAAGTTCAAGATTTATTGAAAGTAACTGAATCAAATGTTATTCATATTGAAAATGAAAAATGGTCACCCTCTTTTAATCCTGAAAAAGTATTATTTAACATCAATACAACTGCTGATTTTTTAAAAATTACAAACGAAACAATTCAAAATTAAAATGGAAAAAACGTGTGACATAAAATTTTTTGCTGGACTTGCCGACAAGATAGGAAAAGCTAGTGATATTATTCAGATAGACTGGTCTATTGGAGAAGACGTTAAAAATTATTTCAAAAAAAAATACCCTCAATTAAACGCTTTGCCTTTTTGTGTTGCCGTTGACTTAGAAATTGTTGAAGTTTTTCCAGACAAAGAAATTAAAGAATTGGTTTTAATGCCTCCGTTTGCTGGTGGTTAAATATAAATCTAAAAAACAATGTTAAACGAGCAAGAAAAAGCATATTATTCAAGACATTTACAGCTAAATAATTTCGGTGAAGAAGCACAAAATAAGCTTAAATCATCCAAAGTTTTAGTGATAGGTGCGGGCGGATTGGCTTGTCCTTGTTTACAATATTTAGCTGCAGCTGGTGTAGGTCAACTTACAATTGTTGATGGTGATGTGGTGAATGTTCATAATTTACATCGACAAACTTTGTATAGTATTGAAGATATTGGAAAAAAGAAAGTTCGAGTAGCTCAAAATAAATTAAAAAGTTCAAATCCTTATATTATTGTTGATGTAGTAGAAGAATTTTTAACTATTGACAATGCCTCGAAATTGTTTAATTCACATGATGTTGTAATAGATTGTACCGATAATTTTTCCACCCGATATCTTATTAATGATTTTTGTGTTTTGTGCGACAAACCAATGATTTATGGTGCAATAGATCAGTTTAATGGACAAGTGAGTGTGTTTAATTATCAAATTGGCCCCACTTATCGTTGTGTTTTTCCTTCAACACCTGAAAATGCCAACTTATTAAATTGTGCAGAAGCAGGCGTATTAGGTGTATTACCTGGAATAATAGGCACATTTCAAGCTATGGAATGTATCAAGTTGATAACAGAAATAGGAGAGTTGTTGAATGGAAAAATACTTTTTTACGATGCCTTGAATCAAAAAACTGTCCAAATAAAAGTCAATAGAAAAAATATTGATTATCAATATATTCTTCAAAAAAACGGAGTTCAATTAGAAGATTATTCTTGTGAATCAGAAAATTTTAGTGGGAAATCAATTGATACTATTGAGTCGTTGAATGAAGAAAATTTTATACTTTTGGATGTTAGAAATGAGGAAGAATTCCCTAAATTAAACAAAAGAAATGTGCTTGAAATTCCACTATTCAATTTAGAAGAAAGAATAAATGAACTACCTAAAGATAAAGTAATTGTATGTGTCTGTAAATCAGGAATTAGAAGTAAAAAAGCTGCTGTAATTTTACAAAATCATATGGAAATCAATCGAATAATACACTTTAATAATGTAGTTGAAAAATTAATATAAATGGAAAATAATACTATAAAATACAAAAATTGTTTTAAACCTGGAGCTATAATACCTGATTTTATTGCTGATTCTATTGCTAAACATCAAAGCAAAATAGGAATCGGAGCCCATCAAATTTTTTTAGGTCAGGTAAGAGAAGACGAAATTGATGGAAAAAAAGTTCAAGCAATAGAATATTCGGCTTATGAAGAAATGGCGAATAAAGTATTTCATGAGATTAGAGAAGAAGCATATTCTAAATTTGAATTGACTTGTATGCACATTTACCATAGTATTGGAGTTGTCAAAAAAGGTGAAATTTGTTTGTTTGTTTTTGTATCATCAAAACATAGAAAATCAGCATTACAAGCTATTGAATATGTAGTGGAAGAAATAAAATTAAAAGCCCCTGTTTTTGGCAAAGAAATCTTTGAAAATCAAGAATATGTTTGGAAAGAAAATAAATTTGATTAAAAAATGGTAGAAATTACACATAAAAGTAGTTCATTAAGGCAAGCTATTGCAGAAGCCCGTGTACAAGTATCTAAATTGGAAACCATCCAAGCAGTTATTGATAAAAAAGTACCTAAAGGTGATGTTTTTGAAATGGCTAAAACAGCGGGACTATTTGCTGTTAAAAAGACTTCCGATGTAATCCCTGATTGTCACCCATTACCTATCGAATATACTGCTGTTACTTATGACATTCAAGATTTAGAAATCATCATACAGATTGAAGTAAAAAGCATTTATAGAACAGGAGTTGAAGTCGAAGCGATGCATGGAGCAAGTGTTATTGCATTGACAATGTACGATATGCTTAAGCCTATTGACAAAGGAATTGAAATTAAAAACATTAAATTAATTAGCAAAAAAGGAGGCAAATCTGATTGGAAAAATAAATACGTAGAGTTAGGCTTAAAAGCCGCCGTTGTGGTTTGTAGTGACACCATCAGTGCTGGACAAAAAGAAGATTTTGCTGGGAAAAGTATTCAGGAAAAATTAATCTCCTTTGGTGTAGAAGTTGTTGAATATGTGGTGATACCTGATGAGAAAAAAGATATTCAAGAGTTGGTAACAAAACATTGTGGAATTAAAACAAATTTGATTATTTTTACAGGAGGAACAGGTTTGTCTATCAGAGACATCACACCAGAAGCTATAATTCCAATGTTAGATAGAAGAATTCCAGGGATAGAAGAAAGTATGCGTCAATATGGTCAAGAAAGAACACCATTATCTATGTTGTCTAGAAGTGTTGCGGGCGTAAAAGATAAATCATTAATTTTAGCCGTTCCAGGTTCAACAAAAGGAGCTTCGGAATCAATTGATGCTGTTTTTCCTGCTATTTTCCATGTATTTAAAGTTTTTAGAGGAACAAAACATGAAGATTAGTTATGTATAACTACAATAGTATTCATAAAGCTTTGGCTGTAGGTATTGTTTTGGCTTGGGTAATGTTTCATTTTTTTACTCGAGAAAAAAACGATTTGAAATACAATAATGGAAAACCTATAAGAACAGGAGAAGTTGTTGAAAATTTGAATGAAGGTCAATGGGTGTGGTACCACCCAAATGGCGCAAAAAATATTGTTGGGAATTACCATAAAGGAAAACGAGAAGGAGTTTGGACAATTTACGATTCACTTGGTCAAATAAAAATGAAAAGTAATTACCAAAACAACCTCCTGAATGGAGAACAAGTTTATTTTGATCAAAATGGAAAAGTAGCGAGAACACTTTTGTATAAAAACGATCAAGTCGTCGGAAGTCACTAAAATAAAAGACATTTAATAATTTTTGCACATTTTCAGAACCACTTTTTGTAAATTTTGCACATTTTCAGAACGACTTTCTGTAATAATTGCACGTTTTCGGAACGACTTTTTAATATAATTGCACATTTTCCGAATGTCTTTTTATGTTTTTTGCACGTTTTCGGAACGACTTTTATTATTACAATTGGTATAAAATCAAATCAATAAAATCTTTGCTACGATCTATTAAATATAAAGGGATATTTAATAAGCCACTTTCAAAACTTAAATTTTTTGTTGAATAACAAATTCTTAATTTAGGTCGATACTTTTTATTGTAAACGATCATGCTTTTAGATTGGGTATTTTTTCCTGATTTCACTTCAATAGGAATTATCTCTTGTTGATATTGCAAAATAAAATCAATTTCTGCTTTCCCTTCAGAAGTCCAATAGCGTAAATCATTACTAAACTGAATCTTTAAACTTTGTAAAACAAAATTTTCAATTAAATCGCCTTTAAATTCAGTAAAAAAATCATGTTTTTGTAAATATAAGTTGGCTTCTAAACCACTCAAAACCCTTAAAACACCAATATCGTGAACATACATTTTAAAAGCACTCAAATCATCATAAATTTTAAGTGGTAAAAATGGTTTTTTACATAGATTTACCTTATAACACAAGCCAGATTTAATTAACCATTCTAATGAATATTCGTAATCCCTTGCTCTTGCACCACTTTTTAAAGTTTGGAAAATAAACTTTTTGTTTTCTTTTGCCAATTGTGAAGGAATAGAATTCCAAATATATCCAATTTTAATAGCATCAATTTTATTTGTATGTTTAGTAAAATCGTGGTTATATGACTTTAAAATGGATTTTAAAATTTTATCTGCTTCATTAATACTTAATGTTTGGGTAAATTTTTTTGCCACTTCTGGCATTCCACCCGAAATAAAATAATTTTTAAATTCATTTAAAAAATTTGAATGCATCAATTCCGTCAATGGCTCTATCGTATTTATTTTTTTAGCATACTTATATAGTTTATTGTTTGTTGAGTCTAATATTTCAAAAAAAGACAAAGGATAAATATCTAGGAACTCAACCTGACCAACAGGAAAAGAAATTTGTTTTCCTAAAGAAATTCCTAACAATGACCCCGCTCCAATTATAGCATATTTCTTTTTACTTTCGTGAAAATATTTTAATGAATTTAACGCACTATTACACTCCTGAATTTCATCAAAAAAAATCAATGTTGTATCTTCTTCTATTTTTTTACCATGAATTACAGACAATTCTTTGATTAAAATATCCACTTTTTTTGTGCTTTCAAACAATTCTTTTAAAAGAATTTCCTCTTCAAAATTGAAATAAGCAATGTCTTTAAAATACAATTTTCCAAAGGTTTTCACTAATGATGTTTTTCCGACTTGTCGTGCACCTTGGAGTATTAATGGTTTTCTAGTTTTACTTTTTTTCCATTTCAATAATGCTTCAATTTGTGTTCTTTTAAATTGCATTGGTTTAAATACTTATAAATCAAATACAAAAATAATAATAAATTTTAATATTTCACATTTTATGAACGACTTTTTTATAATTTTGCATGTTTTAGGAACAACTTTTTAATATTATTGCACATTTTCGTAATGTCTTTTTTAATTTATTGCACGTTTTCGAAACGACTTTTTTAATATACTTCACATTTTATGTACCACTTTTTTTTATTATTGCACATTTTAGGAATGACTTTCTTAGATTTTTTACACTTTATACCAATTGTAATTATAAAATAACCCAAAGTTATTTTTAATTATACAATTTTCCTCGATAAAATCGGGATTAAAAAATGCTGATATTACTTGGAAATATTTCAAAAGGGTGATAGCCGAATTGAAAGTATAATCGATATTATTAATAGGATAGGGGTTTGAAAACAAAAAAAAATCGTCTGTTTTTTAACAGACGATTTTAGTTTAATATTAAATTTTAACTTTTATTTTTTATCGTTCACTTCTTCAAAGTCCACATCAGTTACTTCGTCAGATGAAGTAGAACTTGAATCGTTTGGATTTGCTTCACCTTGTGGCTGGCTGTTAGACGCATTGTACATTTCTTGGGAAGCTGCTTGAAACACGTTATTAAGCTTTTCCATAGCTGGATCTAAGTTTTCGGTATCTTTTGCATCAAAAACTCTTTTCAATTCAGCAAGTGCCTCTTCGATAGGTTGTTTTTTATCTGCAGGAATTTTATCTCCGTATTCTTTTAATTGACGTTCAGTTTGGAAAATCAAAGAATCTGCTTTGTTGATTTTTTCAACTTCTTGCATTTTCTTTTTGTCCACTTCAGCATTTGCTTCTGCCTCTGCTTTCATTCTTTTGATTTCCTCATCACTTAATCCAGAGGATGCTTCAATTTTTATGGATTGACTTTTCCCTGTGCCTTTGTCTTTTGCAGAAATATTCATAATTCCGTTGGCATCAATATCAAATGTAACTTCAATTTGAGGTGTACCTCTAGGCGCTGGAGGAATATCGGTTAATTGAAAACGACCTAAAGTTTTGTTGTCATTTGCCATTGGTCTTTCTCCTTGCAACACGTGAATATCTACGCTTGGTTGATTATCCGATGCTGTTGAAAAGACTTCTGATTTTTTTGTTGGAATAGTTGTATTGGCTTCAATCAATTTAGTAAATACACCACCCATTGTTTCAATACCTAAAGAAAGAGGAATAACATCTAATAACAACACATCTTTTACCTCACCTGTCAATACACCACCTTGAATAGCAGCCCCTACAGCAACTACCTCGTCTGGATTAACACCTTTTGAAGGGGCTTTACCAAAAAATTTCTCTACCGCATCTTGAATTACTGGAATTCTTGTAGAGCCCCCTACTAAAATTACTTCATTGATATCAGAAGTAGAAAGACCCGCATTTTTAAGAGCTGAACGACAAGGAGCGATGGTTCTTTCAACTATATCAGAAATTAATTGTTCAAATTTTGATCTTTGTAAAGTTCTTACCAAATGTTTTGGAATGCCATTTACAGGCATGATGTACGGAAGATTTATTTCGGAACTTTGAGTAGAGGACAATTCGATTTTTGCTTTTTCTGCAGCTTCTTTTAATCTTTGAAGTGCCATTGGATCTTTTCTTAAATCAATGCCTTCATCATTTTTAAACTCATCTGCCAACCAATCAATAATTTTTTGATCGACATCATCTCCGCCTAAGTGAGTGTCACCATCAGTTGATAATACTTCAAAAACTCCATCACCAAGTTCTAATACAGATACATCGTGAGTTCCTCCACCAAAGTCAAATACTACAATCTTTTGGTCAATTCCTTTTTTATCTAAACCATACGCTAAAGCAGCGGCTGTTGGTTCATTGATAATTCTTTTAATAGTCAAACCTGCAATCTCGCCAGCTTCTTTTGTTGCTTGACGTTGAGCGTCATTAAAGTATGCAGGAACAGTTACAACGGCTTCTGATACTTCATGACCAAGGTAATCCTCAGCAGTTTTTTTCATTTTTTGAAGAATCATAGCTGAAATTTCTTGAGGTGTGTAATTTCTGTCGTCAATTTTAACTTTTGGGGTATTATTTTCTCCTTTAACGACCTCATAAGCTACTCTTTCAGCTTCTTTCTTAATTTCATCATAGGATGTACCCATGAAACGTTTGATAGAATAAATTGTTTTAGTTGGGTTGGTTATCGCTTGTCTTTTTGCTGGATCACCTACCTTTCTTTCTCCACCCTCAACAAATGCTACGATTGATGGTGTTGTTCTTTTACCTTCTGAATTAGCAATCACCACTGGCTCGTTCCCTTCCATCACAGAAACACAAGAGTTGGTTGTTCCTAAGTCGATTCCTATTATTTTTCCCATTTTGAATAAATTTTCTTTGTTGTTTCTTTTTCTTTGTCAATTGTTATGCCATCCAATTTTAATCTATAAAATATGTCAAAAAGATAATCGATTTTAGTTAAAGAGTTAAATTGTCTGACTATTTGGCATATTTTATGACATAATTGAGAAAAAAATTATTTTTTCAACTTTTCAGGCAACCTTTTAGATTTCTGTTAGTTTTAAGAGCATAACATTTAAATTAAAAAAATATGAAAAAAATTATCTTCGGACTGTTTGCTCTCTTTATGAGTTTTCAGTTCTTTTCTCAAAACTCTTACCTTTATACAGGTAATACAAGTAATCCTAACACCTGTGATGGGTATGCAATTTTGGATTCCTCATTAATGATTACTGCTGGAAATTGGTCAATGAACGATTCAGTGATTCAATCTGGTTTAAATCAAATTTATGGTTTATGTCCTGGAACTTACACTGTTGAAATTTATGTAAATGGAGTAGTTGTTGTTGAAACATTTACCATAGGTTCAGGAAATGATGATTGTAGTACTTTTCAAGTATATACTCAACAAGTAAATCCATCTTCACCAAGTGCTAATGACGGTGAAATATATGCATCGGTTTCAGGTAATACTTCAGGATTGTCATTTTTATGGAGTACTGGTGAAACAACATCTTCAATCGCTGGATTAAGTTCAGGTACTTACAATGTTTGCGCATTTAATGATCTAGGATGTGAATCATGTTGGACGGTTACATTGATTAGTGACTCTACAAATAACCTTTGTGATGGTTTTGAATTATTGCTTGTCGATACAATGAATGCTTCTAACCCAATGTCTTGTGATGGCGCCGTATGGTTAACTGTTAATAATGGTACAGCACCTTATACTTATTACTCCAATAATTCTTCATCAAACACTGGCGAAATGACAAATCTTTGTAGTGGCTGGCAATATGCATACGTTTACGATGCCAACGGTTGTTCTGCTTATATAGAATTTGAAATAGGTGCAGAAGATACAACCTCAGCTTGTGATAGTATAAGTTTAACTTTAATGAATACAGGCAACACTTCAAATATGAATTCATGTGATGGTTGGGCTTATGTACAGGCAAATAGCGGAGTTACTCCTTATACTTATTATTCTAGCAACAATCAAACTTCTGCAAATGGAGAATTAACAAACTTATGTTATGGATGGCAATATGCCTATGTAGTAGATGCTGCTGGTTGCTACACTTATGTTGAATTTATGATTAATTCTAACGATACCGTAACTAACCCTTGTGATGGTTTTGCAGCAACATCAACATCAACAAATACAAGTTCATTAAACTCTTGTGATGGTACTGCTCAAGTTACTGTTTTTGGAGGTGTTGCTCCATACACTTTTTATTCTAATAATGGGGTTTCTTCTCCAAATGGATATTTTGATAACCTTTGTGAAGGTTGGAATTGGATTACTATAGTTGATGCTAATAATTGTTCTATTTCATCAGAATTTTATATCTATTCTAATGACACGACTTCTAATCCATGTAATAATTTTTGGGTAAATGTTGAAACTACAAATACAACTGGCATCAACGAATGTGATGGTACAGTTAATTTTTTACCAAGTGGAGGAACAGCACCTTATTATACTCTTGTAAATGGACAAGCTACAGCTTTAGAAAATTTAAATAATGTTTGTTCGGGTGTATATTATACTGAAATTTTAGACTATAACGGATGTTCATTTCTGACCCAATATTATGTTGGTTACAATATGGATACTACACAATTCCCTTTATATGTTTATGCTTATCCAAGTGCTGTTACTTCTGATGGAGCATGTGATGGAACAGTTTACATCGATGTTTATGGCGGAACAGCTCCTTATGTTATTACAAATGACAATGGTGACATCACTGACAATTATGTATCAGGTTTATGTGAAGGCGTTTATTCGGCTTTTGTTACTGATTATTATGGTCAAACATCAATGGTTACCTATTTTATAGCTTCGCCAGACGACATTTACAACAATGGTGGTTATGAAGATTCAACTGCAATTGATACTTTATATAGTGGTGTTGTTGAAGACTGTTTAATTGATTATTTCACTTTAGATACAGCTTACATTTCAAGTTTTGAATTGATTGGAAATGACTCTTTAGTGGTAACATGGTCAGTAATTACAGCAAATGGAACAACTGAAATTATTGAATCTTATAATATTTCTGGTTGGGGTGTTTATGAATTGATTCTTCAAGTATTCTGTCCTCAAAGATCTGGAAGTCCATATTTTATTGTAAAACAAAGATTAATGATTGGATTCTCTGGAGTTAATGAAAACACAGCATTACAATTTAATGTTTATCCAAATCCAGTAGTTGAGGAACTTCATATTACTTTGGAAGAAAAAGCAGAAACTTCAGTTCAGTTGACAGATATGAATGGAAGAATATTATTTGAAACCAAAGAAAATACCACTTCTTTTGTAATTCCTTTCAACAAATATTCTAACGGAAATTATATTGTTAAAGTTGAAAATAAATTTGGTACAAACTATAAAAAGTTAATCAAATAAACTGAAAATAAAAAACGAATTTAAGTTTTTAAAAGTTTTAATTGTATTAACAAAAGTTCAAAAAAAAGCTGTTCAAATTTGAACAGCTTTTTTTATTTTCGATTTTCACAACCTAAGATTCGATTGCAATAAATAATTTTATTATTTTAGAAAACTACGAAGAAATTTATAGTATTAAAGCAAAGATTAATTTACCATTTTATTTTTTAATCCTTCATCTAAAGCATCTAAAAACTCTTCGGTATAAACAAAATGTTCACCGTGATTCACTTTATTTCCGTGAACACAAACAGCTAAATCTTTAGTCATTATTCCTTTTTCAACAGTTTCGATACATACTTTTTCTAAAGTATCGCAAAAGGAAATTAATTCATTGTTTCCATCTAGTTTACCTCTAAAAGCTAATCCTCTTGTCCATGCAAAAATTGAAGCGATTGGATTTGTTGAAGTTTTTTTACCTGCTTGGTGATCTCTGTAATGTCTAGTAACTGTTCCGTGAGCTGCTTCAGCTTCCATAATTTTACCATCTGGTGTAATTAAAACAGAAGTCATTAATCCTAAAGAGCCAAATCCTTGAGCAACTGTGTCAGATTGAACATCGCCGTCATAATTTTTACAAGCCCAAACAAAATTACCATTCCATTTTAGAGCAGAAGCGACCATGTCATCAATTAATCTATGTTCATAGACAATTCCATTTTTTTCAAACTCAGCTTTAAATTCATTTTGATAAATTCCTTCAAAAATATCTTTAAATCTACCATCGTATTTTTTCAAAATTGTATTTTTGGTAGAGAGATATAACGGCCATTTTTTGCTTAATGCCATATTAAAACAAGAACGAGCAAACCCTTGAATAGACTCATCGGTATTGTACATTGCCATTCCAACTCCATCACCTTTAAAATTATAAACTTCAAACAGTTGAATTTCTCCACCATCTTCAGGAGTAAAGGTCATTGTCAGCTTTCCTTTTCCTTTAAAAACAGCATCAGTAGCTCGATATTGATCTCCAAAAGCATGACGACCTACAATTATTGGTGCTGTCCAATTTGTAACTAATCTTGGAACATTTTTGATAACAATGGGTTCTCTAAACACTGTCCCATCTAAAATATTTCTTATGGTTCCGTTAGGTGATTTCCACATAGATTTAAGATTAAATTCCTTAACTCTTGCTTCATCAGGCGTGATTGTTGCACATTTTATCCCTACTTGATATTTTTTAATAGCTTCTGCAGCATCAACAGTTATTTTGTCTTCAGTTTTATCTCTACTTTCTATACCTAAATCATAGTATTTAATATCGACATCAATATAGGGAAGGATTAATTTGTCTTTAATAAATTTCCATATAATGCGAGTCATCTCGTCACCATCTAATTCAACAACAGGATTAATTACTTTGATTTTTGACATAAAATTGTATTATAAATTTGTTGCAAAGCTAAAAACATTGTGCTAATCAAACAAATGATTTAACGCATTTATTTTTCTTTAATGCAAGTATATACAAAAGCTGGGGGAATATTTAGTGGAGTAAAAGAGATGTGCACCGTTTGAAATTGATTGTCAATCAACTTTTTAGACAATAATGAATATTGAAACTGAATAAATTTTCCTTGATTTTTTAAACAAGAATATGAATCCGATAAAATGTTTTCTGTAATCTTTTTTGGTAAATTTGCTAAAGGAATCGAAGATATAATATAATCAGCAAAAAGGAATCCGTTTTTTTGTAAGTATTCATGAATTTTTTCAGCACTGTCATTAACCCAAATAATTCTTGGATCTACTATTCTTTTTTGTAAATTTTCAAAAAATCCATCATTGAGCTCAAAAATCATCAAATGTGCATCTGAAGAGAGATTTTCAAGAATTTTTTCTGTAAAAACACCTGTTCCTGGCCCTAATTCAACAATTAATTTGGCTTTTTTAAAGTCCACATTTTTTAACATCTTTTGAGTTAAAAACTTGGAACTGGGTGTCATAGACCCAACCATTTTTTTATCAGCAAAAAAAGATTTTAAAAACGATTTTTTCATAAAATATGTGGAAGATGATCTAAATTAACTGAGTTTTTATGTTGATGAACAGTAGCAAGGGCTTTACCAGTTAATTCGTTATTAAAAAAAGGTGAATTTATCGATTTTGATAAATTGCTTTCTTCGTTAAATATCCATTTTAAAGAAGGATCGAAACAAGTTAAATCGGCAATATTTCCAATTTGGATTGTTGAAGGGGGAACTGAGCAAATCAATCTATTTTGAAAAGACAATATTTCTATGCATTTTTCTAAAGGGAAAAGCGATAATAATTCAGGAAAAAATGTTTGTAAGTGTATATTACCAAAAGGTGCATCATCAAATTCCACTTCTGTATCTTCTTTTGTAAATGGTCTGTGATTAGAGGCAATTCCATCAATCCAATTGTTATTAACTCCTTCAATGAGTGCCAATCGGTCTTCTTCTCGCCTCAAAACAGGCAACACTTTATAATTTTGGTTAAAATCAAACACTTTTTCTTCGTTAAAAAGTAGATTGTCAATATGAACATCTACCGTAACTTTAAGTCCTTTTTTCTTTGCTTCTATAATTTTATTTAAGGACGAAGCACAAGAAATTCCACTAATATGCAATTGTGCATCTGTATATTCTAAAAGACTTAAATATCTATCTAAATCTATACTTTCTGCTATGGTTGGTTCACCTTTCAGTCCTGTTTTTAAAGAAGCTAATCCTTCGTTCACTTGACAAGATTTTGATAAAAAAGGATTTCTACAAAAAAGAACTAATTTTCCGTTAAATATTTTGGAATACAATAAAGCACGATAAACAATTCCTGAGGAAAGTGATTGTAAATCGTCAGAAAACAAACGAGCACCTGAAGTGTACACATCGTACATCTCGGCCAATTGTTCTCCTTTACTTTCTTTTGTAATACAAGCGTAAGGCAATAATTGAACGGGAAGATTTTTTACTTTATTTTGAATAAATTCAAGTGTTGTACTTTGAAAAACGGTTGGATTAGTAGAAGAAACGAGAGACACATAGACAAAACCACCTGCCATAGCTACTAAAGAACCCGAATGTAGGTTTTCACGCTGTTCATTTCCAGGCTCACAAAAATCTGCTCTGATATCAGCCCAAGAAGGTGAAACATGTAAATTTGTTGAATGGATTAATTGAACTCCTTCAGCTACAATTTCATTTTCAATTTGAATAATTTTACCCTCTTTGACTAAAATATCTTTTTTTAATCCGTTAAAATTGGAATTTTTGTCAATTATCGTAGCATTTTTTATGAGAATACTCATTCCATTTTGTTTAATAGATTAATCTTTCCACCATTTCAACAACATTAGTTCAATTATTATGAAAAGTATTGCAAAGAAAATAAATAATCTCCAAAAAACAAGTTCTTTTTTAAAATTCAATGTAAGCAACTCATTTTCATTCTCTAATGAGGAATAGTTTAATTCATTGTAACCTAAAGATTGAAAATACATATTTATTTCGTCTTTTGATGCAGGAGTTATCAATGATTCTTCCCTATTGTCATTTACTGCTAAAACACCTTTAATCTCGTCAGAAATGATGTCGTAAAATCCAGCTTTTTGATGTTTTTGAACAGAAGAGGATTGAACAGAAAGATATACAAAGCCCATTTCTTTATACTGTTGAGGGACAAATTCAACGTCTTTGGATTTCAATTTTACTGGTGTGTCATTTTTTGAAGATAGTTGTAAAGGAAACACCTCTGAACTGCCAATAGTTAAATAATTTGGATAAGTTCGGATTGCATTTTCGGACATTCTTAATAAAATAGTCGAAAATAAAGCGTTTTTCTTAAAATTACCTGCTTCTTCATGTAATGTACTACAAAAAAGATAAACAGCATTTTGTAAAGATTTTAAAAATAAAACTTGATTGTTTTCATAAGAAATAAGAGGTAAAATCGACGATTTTGAAGCTATATTTGGATAGATTTTATTTTGAAGTGGCATCAATAATTTTTGAGGTTTGGTTTCAAAAACACCTTTAAAAAAAGGATCTTGATAGGCTATTTGATTGATTTTAAAGCTAGTATTACTCAATTTATTGAATGTGGGTAAACGAAGTTTGAGTAAAAAGGAATTCCATTTTTCTAATTGTAGCTTACTTCCAGGAAATACAGCTAAACTACCACCTTTAGTAACAAATTCAGAAATTAAGGTTATTGCAGCATCTGAAATATCATTCCAGCCATTTAAAATCAACAAATTAATATCATTTAATTTATCAGGCGTAAAATTGTTTTGAGAACATTGACTTAACTTAAAATATTTTTCAAGAGAGTAAACAGATTGAATATTAGACACTGCATCTTCACCATCGGCAATTAAAATAGGTGAATATTCTTGCACTTGATAACTAAAATAAAAATCGTCGTCAAAAAGAATGTATTTGTCATTTATCCAAACACGACCTTTTTTCAGACCTAATTCTTGATCTGTATAATGAATTGAGATTGTTTTTTCACTATTTTTTGGTATGTCACAAAGAGCTGTTCTTTTTGTTTGATTAATTTCTAAACCAACTTCTACATTTATAAAATCTTCAGCTGAATAATTTTTTACTTTAATAAACAGTTCGTTATTTTCACCTTTTTTAAAGTGAGGTTTATCGAACCAAATAGAGTCAACAGCCAAGTTTTCAATTTTTTGTGCTAAAATTTGAATTGGATAAAGACTCAATTGGTTTGAACTTTTCCATTGCGTGTTTTTAAGATTATTTTTCTGAAAATCAGACAATAAAAAGCAAGAAACACGATATGTACTAGAGTTTCCCTCACTCGACATTTCAACAGCATCTGTTATCCACTGCATCACATCTGACAGGGATTTTTTTAGTGGGGAGTAGTCCAAATAATTCAAATTTTCAAGAAAATCTGCTTTGCTTAATATCTGTTGTTCAATTCCGTCAAATTGATTGGTAACTAACAAAAACCTTGTATCTCTTTCTGCTTGTTCAGCTATTTTTTTTGCTCTTTCTTTAGCCATTGAAAACAATTCTCCATGTGTTCCTTGTAATGCCATTGAATACGAATTGTCAACATAAAAACAGTATAGATTTTTTCCATTTTCTACCTGTTTATTTGGAATATATGGCTGAGCAAAAGCTAAAATTATTGAGATGAAAGCTAAAAGTCTAGTGATCAAGATTATAACTCTTTTTAACTTTTTAGTCGAACGATTTACCTCCTCAATTTTTTTTATAAAAAACAAATTAGAAAAATATAAAGTTTTGTGTCTTCTAAAATGAAATAAATGAATAAGAATTGGAATAATAAGGAAAAAAAGAAAGTATAAAACGTTAGGATGTTCAAATTTCATGATTCAAAATTACATTCTTTCCAAAATAAATGTATGTTTTTTTTCAAAGTAATACTAAAATTATTTATATCCAACAAAAACCATTTAATTTTACAAAGTGATAAATGAAGTATTTAATGTATTAAAAAAAACGGAGTTAATCGAATGGATTGCCTTTTTTACTAGTATTATCTACGTTTTTTTAGCTTCAAAACTTAACAAACTTTGTTGGCTTTTTGCCATTATTTCTTCTATTGCATACTGCATTTTAAGTTTTCAATATACATTATATTTTGAAAGTTTTTTACAAATTTTTTATGTTCTTGTTGCCATTTATGCTTGGCTCAATTGGAATAAAAAAGAAGACAGAATTGTATCAAATTTTAACATACGAACACATCTTTTTTTTATTATTCTTCTCGGCATCATAAGTATTCTTTTAGGATGGATTTTTCAAAACTATACCAATCAATTTAATCCTTATTTAGATGCAGGGATTTTTGTATTTAGTTTGTTTGCTACCTACCTTTTGAGTATTAAAAAAATTGAAAATTGGATTTATTTTATTGTCATTGATATCATGGCTTCTTACCTGTTTTTTAACAGAAATTTATATCTAACTTTCGTATTATACATATTTTACACTATCTTAGCCGTTTATGGATACAAATCATGGAAAAATATTCAGTGTAGCATTCACAGGACCAGAATGTAGTGGCAAATCCTTTTTAGCTCAAAAAATAAGTGAAAGATATCACGCTGATTATATCCCAGAGTATGCTAGAGAATTCTTAGAACCAAAAAATGGAATCTATCAGTTTGAAGACATCGAAAAAATTGCTAAAGTTCAATGGAAATGGATAAATAAAAAATCCAAAAACATAAAAATAATTGATACTGAACTACTTGTGCTTGAGATTTGGAGTAAAGTTAAGTTTAATCGGTGCTGTTCATTAATTTTAGATCACGTTCAAAATCAATCTATATCCCATTTTTTTTTATGTAAGCCTGATATTCCATGGGAATTCGATCATTTAAGAGAAAACCCTTACGACAGACTAGAATTGTTTGAATTATATCAAAAAAAGTTAGAAAATTACTCATTACCTTATACAATTGTAGAGGGCACAAAAGAACAACGATTAAACACTTGTATTGATGAAATGGAGAGTTTAATTAGGTTTAATAATTAAGGTTATAATCAATTAATTATGGAAAATAGAGAATCTATATTATATCAAGGTTCATTTTTTTGTAATAAAATCAAGATAATTTTCAATATTGATTGTCTGAAATACTGAATCTGGGTATGATTTCCCCCATAAAGGCGGAATTTTAGACTTTTTATTAATTCCCCATTTAAATTCATAAGCATACAAAACACCTCCCCTATCTTCCACCCAATCAATTTCTTGTTGTGTATGCGTTCTCCAAAAGAAATTAGCTGTATGAAGTCTCGTATATTCCTGAAATTTTAATCGTTCTGAGACGAGGTAATTCTCCCATAATTTGCCTTGGTCGTCACGAAGTTCGATTGGATTAAAATTATTTATTAATGCATTGCGAATGCCATTATCAAAAAAATACCATTTACTTTTTTTCGTAATTTCATTATCCAGATTTCTGCTAAATCCACTTAAATTGTAAATAATAAAAACCTTGGATAATAAATCTAAATACCTACTTACTGTGCTCTTGTTTAAATCTAAATCTTTGCCAATACTTTCAATCGAAATTTCACTTCCGACACGAAAAGCGATTAATCTCAATAATGAAACAATCTTATTTTGCTTTTTTATTCCTTCAAAAGTTAAAATATCTTTCAACAAGTATGAATTAACTTGTTCTTTTAAGTAACGTTCTTTTTCTTCATTACTTTTTAGTTGCTCTAATTCTGGATATGCACCGTAAATTAGTCTAGTAGGTAGTAATCCTTTTGTGTCAATATAGTTTTCTCTTTTTGCAAATTCAATTTGTGCTAAAGGATACATGTTAACAAAATAGGAGCGACCAACAAGAGGTTCACCTAATTGATTATTTAAATCAAAGACAGAAGATCCTGTTACTATTATTTTAAGTCCATCGATTGAGTCCACCATTAATTTTAATTTCAATCCAATTTCAGGTATTGCCTGAGCTTCATCTATTACTAAAAGTTTATTATCACCTAAAATTTGTTTATAATTTCTAATACTACGATTTTCTAAAATTAAATGAACATCTTGATCTTCACCATTAAGAAGCATCGTTTTTTCTTTTACATCTTTAAGAATGTGTTTTATAAGTTCTGTTTTACCAACACGCCTTGCACCTAAAAGTATCACAACTTTATTTGGTTTTAAATACTTTTTTATTATTTTCTCAAGGGATCTTTCTATGAATTTCATAAAATTTTGAATGAATTATTCCACAAAGATAAGAAATTTAATTGAATAGCGTCATTTGAGTATCGAAAAATAATTTAATTCCGTCGTTTTTGTGTCGGTATTTAATTGATTTCCGTCGTTTGAATGAGCTATTTGTACATTTTGTTTACGAATAAATTGTTAATGCCTCTTTTAAATATTGTTTTACTTCTTCCATTAAAAAAGGTGGTTCTAAAACTTTAACTTGTTGGCCAAGCATTAAAATTATCATCTCCTCTTTTTTATAATCTTCCAAAACAAATAAATGAAAGAAATTATTGGGAAAAAGATAGAGACAAAAAATACATTATGTAAAGATATTAATGTGTTGGAGTATAATGATAAAGTGAGAAATGATCCGAACATTACCCCCAATTCTAAACCTATAAAAAGGGTGCCTGATGCTACGCCACGACGAGTAATAGGAGCTAAATCAGCAATCCATGCAAAGATACCAGGACTGATAATTCCTGTTGCTATACCAAATAATATGGAAGCAAGAGTATAGACTAAAATGCTTGAACTGATGAATAATACAATCATACTAGAAAATAAAACTACAACCCCAATAATAAGAGTCACTTCTCTCCCTATTTTGTCTGAAAGTTTTGAAGTAAATAACCGGATAATAATAGTACTAAATACATAAAAAATAAAAAACCAACCTTTATTTTCAATATGTAAAAAATTGGAGAAATCAGGTGATAAAACAAATATAATTCCCGAACAGGAGGAGGTTAAAAACATTACAATAAATGCAGGTAATACACTTGGTTCAATGACGTCTCTCCATTGGATTTTTAAGAATTGAACTCGAAACTTCTGTTTATTTGTTAAAGTTTCTTTTATAGGAAACAAAAGTAAAAGAGAAATAGTAGATAAGATTGAAGACAGCCAAAAAAGTTCATTATAGCTAAAATATTTCATTACAATAAAACCTGAACTTTGCCCAATTCCAATTCCAATTGAAATAAAGGTACCCCAAATTCCCATACCTTGCCCTCGTTTATTGTCTGGCAATAAATCTGTTATAAGCGCAGTGGCTCCAGTAGGCATAAATCCATTTGAAAAGCCATGAATAAACCGTAAAAGCAAAAAATAAGTTACAATTGAAAACAATGGATACAAAAGACAAACCAAAATAGAAATAATAATTCCAAAAAGCATTACTTTTTTCCTACCTATCATGTCAGACAGCTTACCTGAAAAAGGTCTAGAAATTGCTGCTGAAATTGTGAACAGTGTGATTATCAATCCTTTTTTATCTGCTCCTCCAATTCTTGTAATATACTCATTCATTTCTGGAAGAATCAAATTGAAGCTTGTCATAAAAAACAGCATCGAAAAACTTAATCTCCAAAAATCTTTTGAATAAGTTGTCATAAAAAGTTGCAAAAATAACGTTAAAAATTGTTATTCTTTTCATTTACTTTTATTGATTCAAAATTTGTTTTTTATTTTTGTATCGTGAAAAAAATGGGTATTAAATTTCTTTCTATTATTATTTTATTTGCTGTTTGTTACACAAATTTTTCTCAATCTGAATTATTTAACTTAAAAAAGACTTTTACACAATTAGAGATAAATGAAGATATTTCCTTAGAATTAGAAAGCGAGATTTCATTTGTAAGATTTAATCTATTTGATTTAGATAATGTTTTTATATATTATCAATTTGAATTAAAAAAATCTACTTTTTATAAAAATTACTCCTATATTGACCCATTATTAATTTCTAAAGACAGACCTCCCCAATTAATGTAAATCTTTTTAATTAATTGAATTAAATCATGTTCAATTAATATGTTAAAATTTATATTGTCTAATAAAAGAAATTAACTAATGATAAATTTATTTAGCTCTTGGAAACAAGATTTACCAGCTGGTCTAGTCGTCTTTTTAGTTGCACTTCCCCTTTGTTTAGGAATTGGTTTGGCTTCCACAGCCCTTGAACCTCGATTGTTTTCTGGTATAATTGCAGGTGTTGTTGGAGGTATTATTGTGTCTATTTTTAGTGGTTCAAGAATTGGTGTCTCTGGTCCAGCAGCTGGTTTAATAACTATTGTTGCAGCAGCCATCGGCACTTTAGGTGGATTTGAATATTTTTTGACCGCAGTAGTTATCTCGGGAGTCATTCAATTAATCAGTGGCATTTTAGGAGCTGGAGTAATAGGAAATTATTTTCCCTCTTCAGTAATTAAAGGAATGTTAGCTGCTATTGGTATCACCTTGATTTTGAAAGAAATACCTCATGCTTTTGGATATGACGCAGACTTTATAGGTGATGAAGCATTTTTTCAAATGGATGGTCAAAATACTTTTTCTGAAATTGTAAATGCCCTCAGTAAAACAAGTCCAGGTGCAATTTTGATTTTTTCACTTTCTTTGCTTATTTTAATCTTGTTTGAAACTAAATCTTTTAAAAAAATTGCTTTATTTCAATTCCTACCTTCTGCACTTTTTGTTGTCCTTACAGGAATTATTGTCAATAGTCTTTATCCTTATTTTATGATCGATTGGGTACTTGATAGTAAGCATCTTGTCAACCTTCCCAAAGCTGAAAATATGCAAGATTTTATTGGATTTTTCACTTTACCCAATTTTTCTGTTTTAAGTAATCCAAATGTTTATGTAGTTGGTTTAACACTTGCTTTAGTGGCCAGTTTAGAGACTTTATTAAGTGTTGAAGCTACCGACAAATTGGATACAGAAAAGAGAACCACACCTACCAATAGAGAATTAAAAGCTCAAGGAATTGGAAACATTATCTCTGGATTAATTGGTGGTTTGCCAATAACTCAAGTAATCGTTAGAAGTTCAGCCAATGTAAATGCAGGTGGTAAAAATAAATTATCCGCAATTTTTCATGGGATTTTACTTTTAAGTACAGTTGCTTTTATACCAAGTTTTTTAAATAAAATCCCCCTTGCATCTTTAGCCGCTATATTAATTATGGTAGGTTATAAGCTCGCAAAAATTGATTTATTAAGGAAAATGTATGGCTTGGGTTGGGATCAATTTGTTCCCTTTCTTTCTACAATTATAGCAGTGTTGTTTAGTGACCTTTTAATTGGTATTGGTGTAGGAATGGTAGTTTCCATCTATTTTATTTTGAGAAGAAATTATAAAAACAATTACGTATTAAAAACAGATGAAAACGAAATATGTATTCAATTATCAGAAGAAGTAACTTATCTTAACAAAGGAAGTATCAAAGAAGAATTAAATAACATAAAAAATAATTCTAAACTTTATATCGATGGAAGCAAATGTCATGAAATAGATTTTGATGTTTTAGAACTCATACAAGAGTTTATTGAATATAAAGCAAAAGTTAAAAATATAGAAGTTAAAACGATTAATGTGCCTAAAATTAAAAGTTAAAAGTTAAAAGTTAAAAGTTAAAAGTTAAAAGTTAAAAGTTAAAAGTTAAAAGTTAAAAAAAATATGACATGGAAAAGTTTTATAAACAACTAATTGAAAACAATAGAGAATGGGTCAGAAGTAAAACTGAGAATGATCCAGAATTTTTTTCACGTTTAGCAAATGGTCAAAAACCACCTCTTTTATGGATAGGTTGTGCAGACAGTAGAGTGCCTGCTAATGAAGTAATTGGAGCTCAACCTGGCGAGGTGTTTGTTCACCGTAATATTGCCAATATGGTTGTTCATTCAGATATGAATATGTTAAGCGTGTTAGACTTTGCAGTAAACGCTTTAGAAATTCAACATGTAATTGTCTGTGGTCATTACGGTTGCGGAGGTGTTAAAGCTGCAATGGACAATCGTTCAATTGGTTTAATCGACAATTGGATTCGTCATATTAAAGATGTGTATCGTTTTCATCACAAAGAATTGGATGTTATACAAGACGATAAAGAACGTTTTAATCGTTTTGTAGAACTCAATGTAATAGAGCAAGTTCACGATTTGGCAAAAACTTCTATCGTTCAAAATGCATGGAATAAAGGTCAAAATTTAATGCTTCACGGATGGGTTTATGATGTCAAAGATGGTTTAGTCAAAGACCTAAATATCAGTTTAAAGAATAATAAGTCTTTAGCTGAAGTATATCAATTGGAATTCTGAGAAACAAAAGTATAAATAATATAGCCCTCCTGAATTTTATCTTCTTTTGAATCATAAGAAAATCTTGATAAAAGTGCATATTTTTTAGCTTGGGTAAGCATACAATCATTCACATTTTGACTTTTTTCAGGTACAAATTGAGCACTGCTTACGTTTCCAGAAGGTGTTACTTTAATTTTAATAAAAACTCTTCCATTTGAGCCAGTTCCACAGGTGTATCCTGGGTTTCTTACGTGCCAAGTGTTGTTTAAATGTGGCTGTCTATTTTTTAGTTCCCAATCCACCATTACACTTCCAGAATAAACTTTGTCGGATGAGTTGGTTTGCACGTTTTTATTTTTTTGATATTTTTCTTTCTCAGTTTTATCTTTTTGAGAATTTTGTTCTTGCTTAATTTTTTCCCTTTTTTGTGCCTCACCTGTTTCCTCAAACATCTTTTTTTCGAGTTGTTTAACTTCATTTTCAATTTGTTTGGCACTTTTGTTGGGCGACCATTCTTTTAAGGATTTTTCACTTTGATCATTAATATCCCTACTGATACTTTTAATGTCATTACTAGCTTTTTGATTTACTTCTATGTTTTCAGCTTTAATTTCAATTTCTTGGGGTTTCTCCAATTCAGCTCGTTCATCCCAAATAGGAACAACATACCATTTTTCGTAGGTTTCCATCTGTAAATACATGAATAAAAAAATATAAACGATTAAAACAGCTAATAGTCCAAATTTATATCTTTCGAGAAAATCAAATATTCTATTCATTATTTTGAGGTTTTAATACTCTATTTTCATTTATCAAATAATAATGAACATTATTCTCATCAGTTAAAACAATGGTGCTTTCATCAATTTTAAATATCGACTCATAATCAAACGATTTCCAAACTGAGTTTTGTACATTTAACAATGCTTTTTTCTGATTTTTTTTCAAAATAAATAAATTTTTTCCAATATTCTGTATTGATTCGTGTTCAAATGGGATTAATACTTGATTTTCTTTGTTAATAATTGAATAGTTTTGATTTAAACCAACTATCGCATGATTTTCTACAAAAGAAAAAGCTTCATCATATTGAGGTGGAACTACTATTTGATTCGACAGATTAATGTAACCCCATAATGGTTCTTTTTTAAAGGAAATCCATTCACCAATTTCTCCAAGCTGTGTATATTGAGCAGGAATGACCCACAATCCATAAGAATCAATTATACCCATTTTGTTTTTAATTTTAACACGTACCAATCCTTTTTTAAATACACTTAAATTTGAAAAATTATTGACCTTTTCATAAATTGGAGGGATAATAACAGCTCCATTTTCATCAAAAAATCCTATTTTATCTTTTAAAATAAATGCTATTCTATTTTCAGAAAGCACACCAATCTCTTCATATTGTGCGATTTGTACAACATTTAAATTACGATGAATGATTCCATATAATTCATTTTCTTGAAAAACAAATAACTGTTCATTAATACTTTTTACTATATTCATGTGTTCAGGAAACAACAATTGACCAAATCTATCAATACAATTTCCTTTACCTTTATGCACCACTTCAGCTATTCCATTTTGGAAAGAAAAGGCCTCTTCAAATTTTTCAGGTATAATTTGTTTGCCATAAGTATCGTAATATGCAAAAAGTGAATCTTTCTTAGCGAAAACTAAATCTTCTGAAAATAACCCTATTTCTTTAAATAATAAATTAAATATTAGTTTACCACTTCTATCCATCATACCCATTTTTTGATTCCAACTGACATTTGCTCTGCCCTTTTCAAAATCAGTGGCCTCATCGTATTCAAATGGAATAACAATTTCATTGTTTTTGTTGATATATCCAATTTTTTGTTGTCTTGAAGCCATCGCTAATCCTTCTTTAAAAAACGACAACCAATCGTAAGTAGGTGCTGAAATTTTTTCTCCTTTTTGGTTCATTAAACCAAATTTATCCCCTTCTTTATAAGGATAAACGGCATTTTTCAGACGAGAAATCTCTTCAGCCAACTCATCTTTGTAAGGATAGTCTGGAAATTCATCTAAAAATTTTAACATTCTTTCTTCTGAATATTGATACATATAGACCTGAAATAATTTTTTCCAAGCTGTAGAAACGTTTCTGTTTGTTGGAAAGTTCCTTATAAATTGTTGGTAATCAAAACTACTATTACCCTCTGTTTGAATCTCAAAAATTTTATTTTCTGCTTCATTCACAAATTCATTTAAAGGATATTTTTCAATAAAAGCAATGTATTCATTTAAAAGAACATTTTTTGTTTCATCTTGAAAAACAATCCAATCCCTTTTTCTTTTTGCTTTTGACAAATAAGCTGATTTTGGATTTTGTTCAATAAATTTTTCGTAAGATAATAAATCACCTTTTTGTTCGCAAACACTATAAAGTATAGAATCTTTAACTTGAAACGCCAAAAATCGTTCGTTTGCCCAAGGGTGATTCTCAATAAAAATTGAAAGTAATTTGATGTCATTTAAATGTTTAATTTGATTAAAATGAAGTGTTGAAATATTCATTTTCAGTTCAACAATGGACAACTCATCAAATTGATATTTTTTTAAAGTCTCTTTCCACTTTTCATTGGTTAAAGAGTAATTCTTTTCAGCAATCAATATGTATTTATAGGCAGAATCAATCTGATGAAAAGGATTGTCTTTACGAAAATAAATTATAGCTAAACCAAAAGCAGAGGGCGAAGTGACTTTATTTATATTTTTTTCAAAAATACGTTTTGCCTCAAAATAATTGTATATTTTTAATGCCTGAAATCCATCTTCAATATTTTTTGAAAAAAGAATCGATGTTTGAAAAATTAAATAAAAGAATAACAGTTTTCTCATTTCTTTTGTAAAATTAATGAATATAAAGAAAATTTGAATATTTTTAAATTGTTAATATGAATATATTAGGCGTCATTCCAGCACGATTTGCGTCCACACGATTCCCAGGCAAACCATTGTTAGACTTAAAAGGTAAAACAATGATTCAAAGGGTTTATGAAGGGTGTCTTGCTTCAAAATCGATAAATAAACTAGTTGTCGCTACTGACGACGAGCAAATTTTTAACGAAGTAAAACGATTTGGTGGTGAAGTTATGATGACTTCTTTTTCGCATCAAAGTGGAACGGAGCGTTGCAATGAAGTCGCTCAACAATTCCCTGATTATAACGTTGTAATCAATATTCAAGGAGATGAACCTTTAGTGAATCATAAACAATTAGATGAATTACTTCAATGTTTTAATGATCCTAATATACAAATTGCAACAAGTGCGATAAAAGAAAATAATTTAGATTTTATAGATAATCCAAATAGAATAAAAATTGTACTTAATTCAAAAAATGAAGCTCTTTATTTTTCACGTTGTGGAATTCCATATTCTCAACAGGAAGAAACTAATTATCCCTATTTAAGACATATTGGATTGTACGCCTATCAATCTGAGGTTTTAAAACATTTATGTTCTCTTCCACCTTGTTTATTAGAAAAAAAAGAATCGTTGGAGCAACTTAGATGGTTGTATTATGGTTATACCATTAAAGTTGTAGAAACAGATATCGAAAGTCCAAACATCGATGTTCCAGAGGATGTTGAACAAGTACTCAAACTTTTGTAAAAAATGAAAATACAACTTATGTCTGTTTTTGTCGGAGGAGGTATAGGTTCTGTGCTTAGATTTTTGGTGAGTTTTTTTATTGTAAAATTTTATAACCATTCCTTTCCATTGGCTACTTTAATAAGTAATATTTTAGCGTGCTTCTTGATGATATTTTTTATACTTTTTTTTAAAAATAAAACAGATTATCCAGAATGGTTTACACTATTTTTACTAACTGGAGTTTGCGGAGGATTTAGTACTTTTTCAACATTTAGTTATGAGAACTATCTTCTGTTTCAACAAAATTATTTTGGGATTTTATCGGCAAATATTATAATTTCAGTACTCGTTAGTTTATTATTTTTTATAATTTTATTAAAAAATTAACAAATTTATTTTCCTTATATTCAATCAGTTAAAAAATATTTAATACTATGCACGCATAGTTTTTTAGGGGTGTTTTAACTTTTTATAGTCTTATATATAGAAACCTTTAAAAAATATCGACATGAAAACAAAAATCTCTTTAACTAAAAAAATAATCGGATTTATTTTTTTATTTTTCATAACTACCAATTTCTTCGGACAAATTTATTTAAGAGGGATTGGAGTAAAAGTCGGTGGTTATTCAGCTTATATGGCTATTTCTTATAAAGAACACCTAACACAAAGAATTTCTATAGAAGCAAATTTGGGTAAAAATGTCCATTCTGAGTATAAAAATTTTTCATTGCAGTTAATGGTTCAATTGAATCAAAAATTTAGAAAAGCTCGAGGATTATCATGGTATGCAGGAATAGGTCCTTCTGCATTTTATTGGTACAATTGTTACGGAACTAACGATGGGAGAAAATCTTACTTGAACAAACCAACAAAATATAGAGCTGTCATGAATTCCGTTCTTGGATTAGAATGTATTGTTGCTAATTCACCTTTTAGTGTTTCTTTAGATGCAGGTCCATCATTTTTTGTTTACCCATACACAATTACAAAATGGATGGTAAATGGTTCAGTAAAATACATTGTCAGAAACAACAAATTTACTGCTCATTACAGATTATCCAGAAAAGCATTTACTAAAGGAAGAGCAAGTTTTTAATTAAAATTTTTAAAAACCATAAATCTAAAATTCTCATTTACTTTCCTAAATTATTTGATTATTTCCAACTCTTGGTCCTATTTCAATTGCTTCCATATCAATTACTTTTCCCCCATCAATTTTAAACCGAAGAAGTGTCTTCATTAAATGAAACCCCTTGTAACCACATGCCCCAGGATTAAGCCATAACACATTCCATTTTTTATCGAATTGAACCAACAAGGTATGAGAATGACCGCAAACTAAAATATCTGGAGTATATTTTTCTAGTTTTGGAATCAGAGTTTTTGCGTATCTATATGGTCTGCCTGCAATATGTGTGATTAGGACTTTTTTTTGTTCAATTTGAAAATAATAATCTTCTTTAAATTCAGTTCTAATTTTAGAATCATCTATATTTCCATATACTGCTCTTAACGGTTTGATTGATTTAAGTTGATCTATAACCTCAATTGAACCAATATCACCAGCATGCCAGATTTCATCAACTTCTTTTAAATATTTCCAAATTTTTGAATCTAAATAACCGTGGGTATCGGACAAGACTGCTATTCTAACCAAAATAGATAATTGAGTTTACTGAAAGTAGAGTTAAAAAAGACTATTTGTTATTTTCGATAACATAATTCAAGACCGTTTCCATTAGATGAACTCTGTCTTTTCCAGATACGTTATGTTTGTGCATAGGATAAGGAAAAAAATCTGGGTGTTTACCCAACTCAATGAATTTTTTTATCAACGAATAAGCGTGTTGCATAACTACAACATCGTCCACTGTTCCATGAATCATCAATAATTTTGATTGAAGTTGAGACGCATGAGTAAACAAACTCGATTCTTTGTACCCTTCAGGATTTTCTTCTGGAGTATCCATATATCGCTCACCATACATAACCTCATAAAATTTCCAATCCGTAACAGCACCACCAGCAACTCCTACTTTAAATACTGAAGGATTTTTTAACAACATACTACAAGTCATAAAACCACCAAAAGACCAACCATGCACAGCAATTCTTGAACCATCAACATAAGGTAAAGATTGGAGATATTTAACCCCTGTCATTTGATCTTGCACTTCAAGAGTACCTAAACGACGGTGAATTCCACTTTCAAATTCAAATCCGCGTTCAGCTGAACCTCTATTGTCCACTGTGAAAACTAAATATCCTTGTTCTGCCAACCAATACATCCATAAACTAGCACCATCCATCCAGGAATTGGTTATCATTTGAGCATGTGGACCACCGTAAACATAAATTAAAACGGGATATTTTTTATTTGGGTCAAAATTGCTAGGTTTGATTAATCTTGCATACAAATTTGTACCTTCTTCATTTTTTATTGTAAATACTTCTGCACTACCTATTTGATAATCAAGTAATTTATTTATTCCTTCCATCAATACTTTTGAAGATTTTCCATTTGTTTCAACTAAAACAGATTTAGAGGGAATGTCGTGTGAAGAATACTCATCCATTATCCATTTTTCGTCATCTGAAAAGACTATGTGATGACTACCTTCGTTTGGAGTAAGACATTTTTGTTTTCCTTTTAAGTCAACAGAATAGTATAGAGTGTTGGTTGGATTTTGCCCTGTTGCTGAAAATACAATTTCATTACCTTTATTTATACTTTTTAATATATCCTTTATTACAAAAGTATTAGATGTCAATTTTTTGATTAGTTTACCATTTAAATCATAATAATACAAATTATTAAAACCATCTCTTTCACTTATCCAAACAAAATTATTTGAAGCATCACTAGGGAAAAAAGCAGCATGTTCTGGTTCAACCCACTTATCATTTTTTTCTTCAAATAATGTTCGTACAAAATTTCCCGACTCAGCATTATATAGATTTAACCACATTTGATTTTGTGCTCGATTTACTTCTGCTATTAAAATAAATTTTTCGTCTGGAGTCCAAACAACATTGGTTAGATAAGAGTCTGGAGCTGAAATTGGTTGAATAAAAGCAGTATATTTAGTTTTCAAATTATAAATACCAATTCGTGGTTTTTCAGATTTCTGACCTGTTATTGGATATTTTGTATTTTCTAATTTACCCGGCACTTCATTGATATTCAACAATGGATAATTATGCACAGACGTCTCATCTTTTTGTGCAAAAGCTAGAAAATTACCATTTGGTGACCAAAAAATACCATTATTAATTCCGAACTCACTTCTAGCATAAGTCTGACCAGAGACAATTTCTTTATTGGTTTGATTGGTAACAGGTGTTTGTTTTCCATCAGAAGCTGCAATAAATAGGTTGTTTTCTATTGTGTAGGCCAACAATTCACTTTTTTCATAGTAAGTATGATTTTCAGCTTTCTCTGGTGAAGTTAATATTTTTCTTCCTTCTTTTTTACTGAAATCATATGAATAATATGAACTCCCATCATTAACTAAAAACACATTTTGATCTTTCCATTTAAATCCTGAAAACCATGAAAGTTTAGCATTTAAAATTTTATTTAACTCCTCAATGGACATCAATACTTCAGGAGTTGAATTGATAACTGATGCTTTTTTAAGTGTTGTATATTTTTCAAAAAATGTATATTCAGTGGTATTTGGAATCCAAGAAAAACCTGACAATTTTTCAGGAGCAAAGGCACGATATTGTTGCATTACCGCATCACTTAAAGTAAGCGTTTTCTTTTGAGCAGTTAATTCAGCTGAGGTAAATACTAAAAGAAAAAGGAGATAATAAACTTTATTCATAGATTTTAATTTATTTACGATTTAATACATGGTTAAAATAATCTTCTATTGGTTTACCTGTCTTATAACATTCCAACAGTATTTTGTCAAGGTTTTTATCTAAGATTTTTTCAGCTGAAAATTCTGCATAAAAATACCATTGTTTATTGTATATTAATGGTTCTTTTTCAGCAAATGGTTGCATGTTTTTTGGTAAAATCTTATTCTTAACACCTTTTATTTCACCAAATAATTGAACAAATTCAGGATTAGAATAGAGTTTTTTAAATTGTGTAGTTGTTTTACTTATGTATTCTCTTAATTTTTGGATTTCTTCTTTTTCAATTTCATAAATTCCTCCATAAACTCGTAAATGATCAGGTGTGCATTCAAAATAAATACCGTTAATTGATTTACTTTTTTTTCCATTAGGAGCAAGAACAGCCGATGTATATGTTTTGTATGGTATTTTGTCTTTAGAAAACCGAATATCTCTATTTATACGAAAAATACATTCTTTTGCTAAAACATTTTCAAAAGACGAATCAATTTTAGACAATAAACCCAACATGTGTTGAACAAAGAGTTCAAACGGTTTTTTAACATTTTCTTCGTAACGAACTCTATTATTATCAAACCATTGCTTGTTATTGTTCAATGATAAGTCAATAAAAAATTGTAAAAAATCTTTTGAAAAATAAGAGTTCATCGATTCAAAATCCCATTAAATCGACAAAGATAAAAGAAAAATTGTTTTTATTTAAGAAAAGTTTTTAACAAAAATTCTTAAAATTTTACTTGATGTGTAAATTTGATTTGATAGAATCTAAAGCCAATATTAATACTGATTACAACACTTCTATTGTGTATTTTTTTTCAAATACAGTAATAGAAAGTGGATATTTACCTAAAATTTGGTTGAATTTTGCATTTTCTTCGTTCATACGATGTTTAGTAACTTCAACTTTTAACACATATTTTCCTTTATTTTTTATTTCATTTGTAAACGAATACGTTCTTTTTTCTTTAGGTTTAAGATTATTGTCTTCTAATTTTTCAGCATTTGGATACCATTTCCATTTTTCACCAATACGATGTTTTTCTTGAACAACAACCTGTCCTTTGTTATCTAATAGTGTGAAAGTAGTGAAAATAAAACGTTCTGGATCTCCAGTTGGGACAGAATGACCCGCATTTTCATTTTGTAAAGTAATGAAATAATTCAATGATTCATTCACTTTCACAGTTTTTGGAATTGTTGATTCAATAAAATTCAAACTTTCTAATCGGTGTGTTTTTCTATTAAAAAGTTTTGGAATACCAGAACCTGGAAAAGCATGAAAATGTCCTTTTCTTTCGGGAAAACCAGGCATAAGCGGTCTATGTTTTGTTTCCATGTGGCATGAAATACAATTTTTTCCTTCTTTGCTTGCCCAATTGTTTTTCCATTCATCACCCGTTTCAAATGAACAAACTAAAACAGGGCTAACTTGATCGACCACATTATGGCAAGAAATACAAAGAGATTCTTTTAAAAATTCTGGATTTTTTTGTGTTAAATGAGGGGTATTTGGATAACCAATAGCACCAATTACTTTTCCATCACGGACATGACAAGAGGCACAAGTAATACTTTCAGCTTGCAGAGCTTTGTCAAAATTCGGATTTTTCTTTTTAACAGGGGTTTTATAATCTCCATTAACAAACCCTGTAATTATATATTTTAACTGATTTTGTAAAGGAGTATGACAATTTAAACAAGTGAGAATGTGGTCTTTATTTAATTCCGCTTGAAATTGTAAATCCTGATAAGCAATGGCGTGTGTTGATTCTTTCCATTCATTATAAATTTCTTGATGACAAGCCCCGCAAGATTTAGCACTTAAAGAAGACAAACCTTTTGGCACTTTTTGATGAGGTATTGGAGATTCCCAATATTTTGTAAGAGGAACGGTATCATTAACTAAAGCATTTTCGTTCTTACCATTTTTAAATGAATAATTTTTATTTCTTAAAAATAAGATTGAACCAGTCAAAAGTAATAAAACCAATAATGAGATATAACTTATTCTTTTTAAGGGAATATTCATTGTCATTTAATCAGATAAACGACAAAAGTAATGAAAAATAAATGAGTTAATGGTGACTAAAGTGACAGAGAAAAATAAAGTAGTGATTAATTTTCGAGGTTTGTTTTTAACATATTTATTATATTTGTATAGTTTTTACCATAAATTCGCCTAAAAATGCAGCAAAATTTATCTAAATTTGATCCTAAGAATTCAAATTCAATTAATCAAAATTATCGTCAAAAAAGATTTAATTTTTTCCTAAATGAATTTGAAAAAATTAAGAAATTATATCCCGAACAAACAATTGAAATTCTAGATATTGGAGGAACTAAAGAATATTGGGAGAGAATGGGTTTTCCAAAAAAAGGTGACAATGTTCGAATCACTTTACTTAATTTATTTTTAAATAAAATTGAAAATAATGAATATTTTGATAGTACAACAGGAGATGCAACTAATTTAATTCAGTATAGTGAAAATCAGTTTCATTTGGTATATTCAAATTCTGTAATTGAACATTTATATACTTTAGATAATCAAAAAAAAATGGCTAAGGAAGTTATGAGGGTGGGTAAAAATTATTTTGTACAAACTCCAAATTATTGGTTTCCAATAGAACCTCATTGGGTATTTCCATTTTTTCAATATTTTCCAGAATCTATTAAATTATTAATCACAAAATATACAAAATTAGGTCATATTGGTTATATAAAAGATAATGAGAAAGCCTTGGATCGCATAAGAGAAGTTAGGCTAATGAATCTTTCTGAGTTAAAAGAAATGTTTCCAAATGCAAATATATACAATGAAAAAGCTTTCGGATTAAACAAATCTTTTATAGCCTATTATTCAAAAGGTTAATAAAGTAAAAATTAAACTTCTTTGTATAAAGAATTTAGATTTTTTTTGTAAAGATTTTTATTTTAATTATTAAATAAATAAATTTAAAATTTGTATAAAAATATCTTTTAAAAAGCCTTCTTGGTTCTTGAATAAGTCTATAAAGCCATTCAAGACTCATTTTCTGCATCCAAATAGGTGCTCTTTTTTGAATTCCAATCAAAATAGGTAATGCCCCTCCTATACCTAACATACATGCATTTATTTTATCTTTGTGATAAGCCATCCATTTTTCTTGTTTTGGACAACCTAAAATTACAAACAAAAGTTTTGCTCCTGACTTATTGATTCTATTAATCGTTTCACTTTTTTCTTCTTCATTTAATACCCTGAAAGGAGGGCTGTCATATCCTGTGCAAACTAAATTTGGATATTTTTTTTCAATAAAATTTTTTGTATGTTTTTGCATTTCTGGCGTTCCACCATAAAAATATACAGTCAGATGATTTTGTTCAGCATTTTTTAATATGTCTGGAATAATATCCGTAGCAGCAATACGATCTTGTTTGGTATTATATAAGAGTTTGATGCATTTTGTAAGTGGCATTCCGTCAGGAGAAACAATATCTGCATTATTTACACATTTAGCAAAATCAACATCATCATAAGCTTCGACCGTCATATGAACGTTTGTAAAACAAACATAAGAAGATTTAGATTTAGCAAGTAAAATAATTTCATTTATAAAATCTTGACGTGATCCTGTTGAAATATTTAAACTAATTACTTTTTTATAAGAAAGCATAAAACATTTAAATAAAATTAGAAAATTCCCCTTTTTCAAATATTGTACATTTACCTTTTATTGTACAATCAATAATTTTTCTGCCACTATTTTCGTAGATATTTTTGGCAATATTATAACTAATTTCTGACTTTACAAGATCAGGCAGTTTCCACTTCATACCTTTTGGAAAATAATTAGCATCAAAATGACTTTCATCTTTTTCATATTTTCTCACTTCAATTTTATTAGCTATACCTTTCTCTTTAAAACTATGATCCATACCAACAATAATGACTTCTTTAAAACCTAAATAATAAGCTAATTGAAGACAAGCAAAAGTAACTGTACCACCAAAATGTGTAGGTTTTGTTAAATCTGTTTGAAAAAATGGATTAAAAGCGAAAGATTCCTTTAAAAAATTAGAATTAGGAATTATTTTATGTTTTCTCCAATTCATAAATTTATATTTAATATTTAATTTATTGAAATCATCTGCGAACTGTTCTAGTACAAAATCTTCCACGCAAACTATAAACTCAGGAGTGAAACCAATTTTATCAAAATAAATATAAAAGCGATTCATACACATAACGTGTTTGTCTTTTAAAACTGTTAGATCCATATCCTTTAAGCTAGGACCGTTGGCTATTAAGAAAAGTTTTTCATCTTTAAATTTATTTTTGATATTTGATATAAAAGATTTATTATTTTTCCCAAGAAGAGAATTATTCCATAGAAAGTTATATTTTTTTTCTAAGATTCTTCTAAAAATTCCAGGAATTAATCTTTTTGGATGAAAGCGTTTTATAAACATGGGTGAGAAATTAGAATGTTACTTTTTGATTTTTATTGGTTGATGGATATTTAATTTATTGTCTTCTGATGCAATGATGTAAATAAAAAAAGAAATATATAAATTAAATGTATTCATATATATATCATTTAAAAAAGATTCTGTTATTGATATAAAAATAATAAATAATAACATAGCAAAGAAGGTAAGAGCTTCTTTTTTGCTTATCTTATATAATAAATAAATGTTTTTAGAAACTTTATTTATTACTATAAGCATTGTAATAAGTCCTAGATAGCCTATATCGAATATTATTGATAGAATAGAATTATGTGGATGAACAGTTTCGGGACTACTATAAGTTGCAAAAACAAAGGCCCAATTTTGACTTACACCAGAATTTACATGACCTTTAAATCCATAACCGAAAAGATGTTGAATTTTAAATGCCATAAAATCTTCAAATGAAAAAAGCCAAATAAATAACCTTCCGTTTAGTGTAAATAAATCAGTATCATTTCTTGAAAATTGGTTAAACATTTCAATATTTGACAATAAAGGAACGATTGTTATTGCAAATATAGGTAATAAGATAAAAAGTAGAGGAGTTAACTTGATGATTTTTTTGAGTTTAAAATAGTAAAATAGATAACAAATCAAAGAAATAATTAACGGGAAAACAATCGCACCTCTAGCATCAGTTAATAAAACACAAATAATAACAATAAAAAAAAGGCATAAAATCTTAAGTGACCATTGTTTGTTTAGAAAAATGTCAACTGAAAAAAAAGTCATAATTGAACCTAAAATTACAGCATAACTATTTACTCCATTAGAAAAGGCAAAGTTTACTCTATCTACTTGAAATCCAAAGTTTGAAAGAATAAGAGACTTGCCGATAGAAATTTCTTCATCAAGTTTAACATTAAATTTAAGATTTAATAACCAAAATATAAAGTTTAAAAAGATATAATATAAAAATGGATATATAATAAATTTTCTAAAATAAAACAAATTGTTTTTTTCAGATTTTATTGAAATTTCAATTATTCTTGATAAATAAACTAATAGAAATAGGATGAATGACAATGAATATATAAATCTAATAATGGGAAACTCAGGATCTCTGGTATATGCAACAAAAATTAAGAGTATATAGAGATAAATAAAACGGAGCTGTTTTATATAATATTTCTGAAAAATTAATATTTTGCTTTTGTTTAACTCGATTATGAAAGTTGAAAAAAAAAGAATTGTAAAAAGAATAATTAAATAAAAATTTCCAACAGAGATGTGTATGTTTAATAAACCTAAAAAAAACAAAAACCGAAGAAAATTCATTTTTAGATAGTATTTACAACAATAGAATTAGTTTACTAAAAAAATTATAATCGTCATAAATGAAAGATTCATCATGAGACATAGGCATACATAGTAAGTCTGCATTTAGTTCACTTAAGTTTGAAATACTAATTAATTTTTTGTATTCTTTAAAATTTTCACTTAAAAAAGAATTATTTTTAACAATAATTTGTCTATTTAGCTGAACACTTCTTCCAAAAAAACCTGATGGTCTATAATTTGAATAATACGAATAAATGCTTTTACAGTATTTCATTAAAAAAAATAGTTCTTCATTACTTATAAATCTATTTATTAAAATTAAGTTGGGTTTATCTTTAAGTATATTAATATCGTTATCATCAATAATTCCAGCAATTATAAATTTTATATCAGAATTATTTTTAATAAATTTAATAAATTCACTTTTAGATCTTCTTTCATCTAATTTACCTGCAAGTAATACATAGTTATCTAAGTCAAGTTTAAGGTTTATAAGTTCTTTGGGCATGGATTCTTTAAAGTTTAAATATTTTAAGTCCCAAAGTTGAATATCGTAAAAATTTCCATGAGTATAATGTAAAACTAATTTATCATATTTTGTGTTTTTATGTATTGAGTATACTTTTGTTAGAGAAAAGTGTTTAATTAGCAAAAAAATTATTTGCTTTAATTTTTGTTTGTATTTAAAACTTTTATCTGATTCTTTTTCATAGTTTTTATCTAAATAAAGATATTCTGTTCTAACACTAATAGCAATAGCTTTTGCTCCCCATATTGATCGCAATAACATTATAGGGAAAAATAATAAATCTTGCGCATCTATATCAAGAAAAACAATAGGCTTTTTTGAAAATAGCAATTTAAATTTCAGTCCAAATGATTTTACGTTAATTGCATTTCTAATTTTGGAAATTAACAAAAAATAGTCGTCATGATGACATCTACGATTTTTAGAACTAAAACAATAGACATTATCATTCATTAATATAGTCTATTAAAGTTTTTCGTTCAAAAATTTCTAATTTACCACCATCAGTAGCGTTATAAATTTTTCGATTATTTGATTCATAATATTCATTAGCTAATTTATAATGTAACTCTGAACCTAATAAATCGGGTAATTGCCATTTAACTCCATTACTAAAATAATTTGGAGAAAAATGATTAGGGTCTTTATCCTCAGCCCTTACAGTCATATTAGAAGAGCCTTTGGTGGTAAAATTATGGTCACATCCAACTAAAGCCACTTCAGAAAATCCTAAATGATAAGCTATCTGCAAAGCAACATATGTAACAGTATATCCTTGACAAATCGATTCTTTAATATTTCTGGCAAATTTTAATTGCAAAGGAAGTGAATGTACGAAATGAATATTCATTTTTTTACTATTAAATAAATTTGCACATGAACTATCTAAAATAAGCTCAATGTCTGTGTTTTTATAAAACTCTATGTTTTGTTCAATTACTAGTTTATTTATAGCAACAATTAAGTTCGGTCTAAAATCTGTGTTTTCAAATAAAAGATTAATTTTATTTAATCCTATTGTATAAATGTTTTTTTCTTTAAGAAGTTTAAAATCTACACTATTCAAGCTAGGACCATTACATAGTATAATAGCCTTTTTTCCATTGTACTTAGTATGATTTTGACTGAAGTACTTTTTACTTTTCCATGATTTTAGGTTTAAATCCCATTTAATTCTATTAAATAGTATTCCCATTGATATCCTATAAGCATTGAGACTATCTGGTAAATTTTGTTGACTGATATAATTCATGAATATTTTGTAAATAGGGTCACAAAGATACAATATATAATTAAGATTGAAAAGGGGAGAAATGAAGTTTTTCTCTCAAATTGAAGAAAAGACATATTCAAACTATTTAAGGATTTATATGCGGTAAACCAACTATAAAAACCTAAATATGCACATAACATTCCTATAGGAAGAGTGTATATTCCTAAAAAAGGGAATAAAAAATATGAAGTTAAAACAAAAATTATCCCTGAAACGAAATCTGCTATGTGAGCGATTATTTTATTGTTTGTAGAATATAGTTGTAGGTGAAAGGCCCCATATAGGTGAAAGTAATATGCAAAACAGATCAGAAACCATAGTTTGGTATCGACAAAACTAATTTGACTATTTATGGTAAGTAGTATAGTTTTTATAAAAATATTTACTAATATCACACTTATGATAAAAGTAAAATGACTCTTGTTAATTCCTCCTATTGCAACCTTTATGAATTCTACTTTCTTATTCTGTGCATTTAACTTAGAGAGTAGAGGTAATTTGCTGTAAAAAGGTGCATTAGAAAACATTCTAATTTCGGTAATAATTCTAATTGCAAACATGTATGAAGCTACAACAGAAGGAGTTCCTACTTGGGCAAAAATGATTGAGGAAAAATTAATCAGACCAATTGAGAATATACCAGATAAACCAGTTTTCCATGCTGGCTTCCAAATTTCTTTGAAAAACTGAAAATTAAATTCTGTTTCTTTAAACTGTTTCTTTTTATTATCAAAAATTCTATTTGATAAATATGAATTTCTTACTGTATTTAAAATGTAGCCAATACCAATTACAATTGATAAACTCAATATATTGTTAAAAATTATTAGAACTGCAAAAAGAGAAAAAATAGTTCCAATTTTAAAAAAACTTTCAATACGTCTTACAATTGCAACCTTGCCCAATCCTTCAATATAATTATAATAAACTTTGCAGTAAAAATCAATACTTAAGGTTAGAGAAATAATTAACCAGCTAATCCAAATTTGAGAAGGATTATAGTAATTAGAAACAATTTTTTTTAGACTAAAATATCCAATAATAACGAGTATAAAAAAGAGAAAAACAGATAATGTAAGGTATATTTTTCTCATATGAAAATAAAGTTTATCAATTAGCTCCCAATTTACTTCACTAGTATTATTTTTTGATTCTAATGGGTTTATCAAATCTTTTGCTCCTCCATTTGCGTATGATATAAATCTTATAAAAGTGCTTCTAAATCCAAAATCTACAACACCCGCCATCGATACAAAAGTTGCCATTAGGTACCAAATAATAATTTCTGTCTCTGTTAATTTGGTAATGATTAAAGGTGTGACAAGTAAAAGACTTAGTGATTTAGTCGAATAACTTAACCATGTCATTAGAGTAGGTGAATTCCAAATAGAAATTATTTTTTGTTTTAACATGGATTAATTTTAAGTAAAAATATTTTTTATAAAATGTATTATTTTACTAGGTAATAAAATATATCGTATTACTTTTTCTGGGTATTTAAGCCTCAATTTATATCTTTTAAAAGGAATACTTTTTGTAAAATTAATTTTTTCAAATCCAAGGGATATCAATTTTTTATTAATATATTCATGATGTGCAATTTGATTTTCAAGTGCCTTTTGATGACTTGCATTCATGGTAGCTGAGTCACTTGACAAATGTCTTCTGTAATAGGTATAAGCTTCATCTAACATGCAAATATCACCAAAGTAAGGTGCTATTCTTGATAATCTAACATCTGGCCAAACTCTCCAAAAGTCATCAACTGTGATAGGAAGTTGTTTTTCAAGATAGTCTCTAGAAAATGACATCATACTTGTTGGGTTAAAGTAGGCTGTCCAATTTTCTCTTTGATATAATTTTAGATAGTTAAAATCAATCTTAGTGTTACTTTTTTTTGAAAAATTATCTTTGGAATAATACTCAAAGTATGAATCTTGAAGAAACACTAAGCTCTTATTATTTTCAAAATGGTATTTTACACTTTCTACTTTTTTTGGATCAAAAAAATCATCACTATCAAGCAGAATAATTATTTGACCTGTTGATTCTTTAAACGCTTGATTAATTGCATTTCCTTGATTAAATGAAGGTTTTTCGCCAAAATTTTTATTAGCTATTACCTTTACAAAATTATATTTGGAAACTACCTCCAATGAGTTATCAGTGGAACCATCATCATATAAAATCACTTCATCAGGTTTAACAGTTTGGTTTTGTATAGAAAGCAAACATTCATCTAAGAAATGACCATAATTATAATTGTTAATTAATATACTAACTGTCATGAAAATTAAAATATGGAATTATAATCTATTCTTTCAAAAACTTCAAGTTTACCCCCAACAGAAGCATTAAATATTTTTTTTCCATGCTTTGAATAAATCTCATTTGCTTTAGAAAATCCAACTTCCATACGATCTACTTTAGGGTCATGCCATCTATATCCTTTTCCAAAATAATCTTTATGAAAGTGATTAACATCATCTTCGGTTGACAATATATCACAACCAGTAATACGCTCATTTGTAATAATGACAGAATTCGGAATAACATAATTATGATCAAAACCAATCATATAAACCTCTTTAAAACCCATGTAGAAAGCTAGTTCTAGACATACGTATGTAACAGATCCACCAACGCCTAAATCTTTTAAACAATTGGTAGAGAAATATGGAAAATTATCAATGTCGGAATAATTTCTAATTAGGTTCATAAAAACAGTTTTTTCATCTTTTTTTATATATTTTCTTAAATAATTTCCAAAAAATTTAATTTTAGGCTGTTTGTAATTATTTATTTCATCTGCTCTATCTTCTGCTACAAAAATATCCTCAACTACATAATAAGTTGGATGAAAATTCATTTTTTCATAGTTTAAATAAATAGCATTTACACCAAATGTGATTTCATTTTTAAGCTTTGTTAAGTCCATTTTATTCAAAGATGGTCCATTCCCTATAATAAAACATCTTTGTCCTTGATGACTATTTTTAATTTTTTTTAATTGTCTCACATTTCTATTGAGTATTATACCTTTACTTGCTAAGATGTATCTTAGACTTATGAAAAATTGTTTCCATTTAGGGACACTTCCAAAATAAGCATATGGACTAACTACTTTATAAAAAATGGTTTTTAAAAATTTCTTTATCATTTTTCTATTTCTTTTTTAATTAATTGATAAATTTCATAGAATCCTTCTTTTGTAAAATGGATATTGTCAATTGTTAAATCTTTTATTGTATTGTCATCCCATGACTTTAAATCGATAAAATTCTTTATATGATAAGACATAACAGAATCAAAATCATTTACTGTTTGCATTATATTTTTTGGTCTTCCTTTTGTATAATTACCTTCCCAACCAAAAACAAATTTATTTGAGTTTATCCAAATAAGATTTTTTATCTTTTTTAAATGTGGAATAATGTGTGACTCAAGATATTTTGTTGAATATAACGTTATAGTTTTTTCATTATTATATTCAGTTTCAAATGGATTATCATAATATTCTTGATTTAAATTGAACAATTGGTCAAATGTTTTATTCCCTTTTTTACTTTCTTTAACATTTGATATATTTGTCAATGGTCTTGGTGAAAAATCAACCACACCACAATGCATAATAATGAAGTCATATTTATTTGTATCAATTTCATTTATATAATTTAAGAAATCAACAATTGTAGTATATTTTTCTGGGCAAATGAAATAATCTACATTGTACTTAAAACAAAGTTGAAAAATATATGAATCAAATGGAATCTTTCCAAATTTTCCAATAACATTATATCCTCTTGAATCAGTATAAATTAAAATTTTTTTCTTTTTAAAATTTTTATATTTCAAAATGATAATTAAAAACGATATTATTTTTTTTATTAATTTTATTTTCATATTAAAAAATAAATGTTATCAATTCGACTTAACATACATTTCACACAATTTACGAATTTAATAATTATTAACAATATTTGGTTTTTTTAAATAATAATTGTAATGAGAAGCTTACTTTCAGTAGTATATCAAAGCTAACTTATTTAGTATTCATTGATAATTTCATTGAATTTTTTTTCATCCATATAAAATCGATTTTTTTCTCCTAAAATAAATAAATCCCATGGTATTAAAATATCTCTATTGTGTTTTAAGTTATAAATAAGCAATTTTTCATGTAAAGAGAAATCTCCAGAATTACAATTAAATAGTTGTGATTTTTTTAAACTATCAGATAACTTATATAATTCATCAAGTTTCTTGTCATTAATATTGCTTTCAGTGATTTCAGCGATACCACCATCAAAAATTAAATGATATTTTCTCCACTCACCGTTGTAATTATTACAGAAAAACTTAAGATTAGGATTAGTTTTTAATAATTCCTTTTTCCAATTAGCCAAAAATTTAGTAACTGAATTAATTTGAAATTCCTCATATTTAATTTGTAATTCATTTTTTTTAAAATTTTTATCTTTTGAATTTTCGATTAAAGTTTTAATTTCTTCTTCTAATTTATTTTTATTTCTTTTGTATCTAAATTTTTTATTAATAAATTTTCTTTCACAATGATCACAAAAACAACCAATCAATTTGTCTCTTTCAAGTCTAGCATTAAATTCTGGGTTATCAACCATAATACCATCAGGACCTAATTTAACTAAGGATTTTGTGTAATCTAAGAATAATTTTTGAAATTCAGGATTGTTTACACATCCCCAATAGGGAGTTTTAATTTTCCAACTTTTCATCCATGGCGCAATATAAGTTTCACCGTTTATTGTTTTAATTCTTAATTTTTGTGTTGTATAGCCTGAAGAGTCAGGGCACATTGGGTTTGCAGTTAAACTATAAGCAATATTCAACTTTTTAAAAATATTTGTCACATTTGAATCATTCGTGTAAACCCAATCTATTCTTGAAGGTTTAAAATCTCGAATTGCTTTTAAAGTACTCAACGTATCCATAGAGTTTCTTGGATGAAACCATCTAGTTGTGAGAATTAATTTTCCTGTATAGTTTTGAGAAAAACAGTAATTACATAGTATAATAAAAATAATAATAAATTTATTCATTATTTTTAAGTAATTTAATCAGATTTTGAACAGCAAATAAACCCTGTCTTTGAACACTTTCATAAGTTCTAGATCCAATGTGTGGGGTGATTAATACATTTTCTTTATCTTTTAAGACATAATTTTCTGGCATTGGTTCAATGTCTAATACATCAGCCAAATATCCTCCAATTGTTCCACTGTCTAACCCTTTTATTAAGTCTTCTAGATTAACTAATTTTCCTCTAGCTGTGTTTATTATTATTACTCCTTTTTTTAATTTTTCGTTGATAATTTGAGCATTAATTATTGATTCTGTTTCTGGTGTGTGAGGAACATGAAGCGTAATAATGTCTGATTTTGAGGCTATTTCTTCAAAGTTTTCAGCTAATTTAATAAATGGATGTTCGTTGATAAAATCAGCACTAACAAATTTGTCAAATGCTATCACATTTAAACCAAAACAAGTTGCTCTTTTAGCCACTTCTTTACCAATAGCTCCAAGTCCAACAATTCCTAATGTTTTTCCATAAATTTCTGTACTAACGTGTCTTTTCCATCCTCCGTCTTTTGTTATGTTATATTCTAAATGTATATTTTTAACGAAGCTTAACAATAAGGCATAAACATGTTCTGCAACAGAAACTTGATTCACACCTGGACAATTTGTTACAGGTATTCCAAGTTCTTTAGCTTTTTTAAGATCAATTTTATCTAGTCCAACTCCATATTTTGAGATATACTTCAACTTGCCAGCTTTACCTATTTCAAGTATTTCAGCAGTATATTCATCGTCTCCACAAATCACCGCATCATAATTTGCTATGATGGGTTTCAATTCATAATCAAACAATGGACCTCTCATCACATCTATATCAAAACCTTGTTTATTTAATAAGTCTTGATGTACTCCTTTTGCATCAGTGAAAGAAGTGGAAGTAAGTAATAATTTTATGCTCATTTTAGATTGATTTTAAAATTTCATTTAAATTTGTTAAATCATTTAATTCAAATCCTTTATAGTTTTTAAATAAATGTTTGTTGTCTTCATTTCTTCTCAAAATAAAATGAAGCTTTGAATAGTATGCTGCTTCTTGATCAGTTGTTGCATCACCGACAAATACTGTTTCTTTTCTATTAATATCGTACTTTTCAATCAAAAATTCAGTCCAATGATTTTTTTTCTCAGGTGAGCCAAAAGCACCTTTAAAATAGCTGTTCCAGTTTCTTTTTTCTAAAATTATTTTAATTTCTTCAGTAGGTGTACCTGTTATTACCCAAAATTGATAATTCTCGAAATTCTTTTTAAGAAAATCCTCCGCTCCTTTTACTTCTGGTGATTCAATGACACCTATTAATACCAATTCAGAAAATTTCTCTGCCCAATGAAAGACTTCATTTTCACTTAACTCAATTCCCAAAAAATCTTGGTGATATTTTTTAATTTTTTCAAATCGACTAATTCCACCATGTGCTAAATGATGTTCAACTACTTTGTTAGCAATTTCTTCACCAAATGGTAAATACAAATTCTTAAATGCTTCGGTTTTAACATTAACTGATTCCGCCAAAACACCATCAAAATCAAAAAAAATATTTTTTATCATGTTTTCAATTATGGTATAACCATGTTATATTTGTTCCTCCATCAAATAATTTTTCAATGGGATAATTTGTCTTATAATCTATTATTTCATGCAACAACTTTACCTTTTCTCTATTAATTAGTATCAAAAGTTCATCTGAATTTTTAATTACAGGAAAAGTTAAGGTAATTCTTGAAGTATTAAATTGTGGTACTTCGTTACAAATTACAAAGCTTTTATTTTCTAATAAACCTTTAGTATTGGGAAATAGTGATGCAGTATGACCATCATCGCCCATTCCTAGTAACATTAAATTAAAAAACGGAAAGTTCCCTTTTTTTGGAACAGCTTCTAATTGTTTGCAATAATTTACAATAGAAGCTTCTAACCCAATATTTTCATCATACATTTGGAAAAAGTTAGCAGGAATTTGCGATAAAAATCTCATTGCATTACCAAAATTACTTTCAGGATGATTAATAGGAACCATTCTTTCATCGACCCAAAAGAAATTTACTTTTTTCCAACTATCATTTTTCAAATACTGATTTTTAATTAACTCTTCAAACACAAGTTTTGGTGTATTCCCACCTGAAATTGCAATATTGAAATTAACACTTGATTCTAAGGTTTTAGTTATTCTTTCAGAAATTATAGTACAAATAGTTTTAACCCATTCCTCTAAATTACTTAAAGATAGTAAATTTCCAATATTTCTCATTTATTATTATAAACAGCTTTTATACATTCTAACAAACCTTGTCCCATGTCAATATGAGGATTTGCAACCATTTTTTTACTTAAAGTAGGAGAATAGGAATATGGAGTAAAACGATAATGGTGATTATAGCTACTGTTTTTATAGGTAATTTCAATTTTATTGCCTAGGATTTCATTTATGACTTCAAATAGTTCTGAACGTTTCATTTTTTCAATTCCAGTAAAAATAACATGTTCATTAACAAAATCTTCACTTTTTAATACATCGACCGAAAGTTTTGCGGCATCAGAAGCATGTATATATTCTCTCATTTCGTTTCCATCACCACCATGTTCAATTTTACCTGTATCAATAGCATTTTTTATTAGATTGTAGATATAATTATTGTCATAATCTAATTCTGAATATACCGAACCATATCTTAAAATGGTAAATTTAAGGTCAAATTTTACAGCATATTCTTCCACTATTTTTTCAGATGTGAGTTTACTTATACCATAAAAAGAACCTTTGTCGCTCATCGCATAAGCACTACTTGCATAAATAAATCTTTTAATATTAGCTTTAAGACAGGCGTTGAGAATATTAATATTTCCTAAAACATTTAGTTCCATCGTTCTAAATGGATCCAAAACTGCTTTGTCTAAATTTGCAAAACCTGCTAGATTATACACATAATCAAATTGACCTTCAACTATTTGTTCTTCAATTAATTTGGCATTTAAGATGTCTGTAATGCAAAAAGTTAAATTTTCATGTGTATAACTAGTATCAACAATATCAAATATAACCACACAATAATTTCTTCTCAATAATTCTTTAGCTAAATAAAGTCCAAGAAAACCACTCCCACCAAAAACTGCTACTTTCATTTTATTGAATTTTACTTTTTAATAAATTCATTTCATCTCTTGCTTTGTCACCTAAGAAAAAGAAATCGATACTAAATGCTAAAAAGGAATATCCTACATTTATTTTATCCAATGTTTTTTGATGATCTGAATGAATCACATGAAATCCTAGTGGTTTTTTCATCCTTAAGGTTGTTTCTTCTACTTTTTTTAAAGCAATAACTACATCTGGGTGTTCGTAATTTCCAGGCATTCCCATAGAAGCAGAAAGATCATAAGGTCCAACAATGATTCCGTCGATTCCTTCTACATTTAAAATAGATTCTAAGTTATGAACTGACTCAATGTGTTCAATTTGAACAATAATGACACATTCATTTTTTAGCCAATCTTGGTATTCGTCAAAACCAGTTCCGTAATTTTGAGCTCTATTCAGACCAACACCTCTTTTACCTACAGGTGGATATTTAACAAAATCTACAGCTTGTCTGGCTTCTTCTGCATTTTTTACGGTTGGAATAATCACTCCATCTGCACCAGCATCAAGCATTCTTTTAATGATTACTTCTTCATTTTTACTGACACGAACCAAAGCCTTCATTCCTTTTCCTTGGATTAAAGCAATCATATTCATGGCTTGAGAAATATCGATAGCTGCATGTTCTAAATCAAGAGTAAGCCACTCGAAACCAGCAGTTGCCATAATTTCTACTACCGATTGATGAGGGATTGTTAACCAAGAACCTAAAGTCAGCTGATTATTTTTTAATTTATCTTTTAATGACCAATTTGGAGTAATGTTTTTCATTAGTTCATTTTTTTTAGAGCAAATTGGATGAAATTTTCATCTTTAAACGCAATTAAATTACCCCAAGCTTTAGGATTTAAATCACATGGATAAAATTTTGCCTTGTTAAATCTGTGATGACCACCATATTTTATTATCGGTTCCCATTCACACACTAAAACTTTGTAACCGATAGTTTGAAGATATTCAATCATATCTAAAACATTATAACCCAATTTAGAAGTTTTCAAATCTTCATACTCACATATAATATATTCTGGGTGAGTGTGTTTTTCAAAATCAAAACCTTTTAAAACAAAATAATCATAACCTTCTACATCAATTTTTAAAAGTTTAATATTTTGAATATTGTGTTGATCGATAATATTTTTTAAAGTTTCAACTTTTACAACATTTGAAATAATATGCGTCTCGTGAAAATTAAGTAGACTTGAAATTCCAGTAGACTCTTCTGATGCATAAAAATTCATTTCACCAGGTTCATTTGATAAAGCATAATCAAATAGAACAAAATTAGAAGTATCAGTAATTTCTTTTTTAAGAATCTTTTGATTTTCTTTATCTGGTTCAAAACCATATACTTTCCAACCGTCTTTTAAAAAGGGGATACAAGATTCACCATAATGTACACCAACGTCAACCATCACTCCATGATTGGAGTTAATTCTTTTCAAATAATTATGTATAACATCAAGTTCATCAATACGCTTGTATAGTAACTTTTTTAAAAAATTCAGAAACTTTTTTCCAATTAACTTTTTTATTTTTTTTTTCATATTTGGAAGGCATTAAGATTAACTTTAATTACAATTTTTTTTAAAAAAGAAACTCCAGTAGCACTTCTAAATTGAGGATGATGAGGATCACTAGGAAAAAATATTGCCATATAATCTGGAATTAGTGTTAATTCTGTATAAGGATTTTTTGTTGAAGAATAAAAAATGCAATCAGTCTGATCATTATATTCTTCTATTACTTTCAAATCTTCCAGATGATACATTTTTATATTTTCAGCACCTGCTAACAATATTTGTATATCTACTTCCTTTAAGTGCGACTCAATAATAGTTGGATTTTCCTTAGTTTCATATGACATTACTTTAAAGTAATATCCATCATAATAATAAACACCATCTTCAGTGTCAACATTATAAGTTTTTAAAGAATCAAATATTTCTTCAAAAACTTGATATTTAAAATAAGTTCTCCAATTATTAATCTTATCGTATATCATGTCTTACTTTATAAAGGGTTTCTGCCAAAATAAAATCCTCTGGCTCATCAATATCTTGAGCTTCAATTTTGTTCATTGGAAACATTAATGGTTTAAGTCCAATTCTTTTTTTACCCACTTTTTTAAAGGATTCCTTAGTGAAAATATAAAAATTTGAATTTTCCTCAAATACTGGAGGTAAATCTTGTGTTCTTAACAATTCATTTGGATTATGATTAACAGGTTTACCGTCTTCCCAATATAGTCTAGTTTGAAGTCTAGTTACTGAAAATACAGAATCAAATTTACCATCTGCATCAATAAATGCTTTAATCGCATTATCCAATGTAATGTGTTTAAGTAATGGATTAGTACTATGTGTTTGAATGTATATATCTGATTCAATTTGATTTATATCATATTCAATAATTTCATTCATAGGTACAAAATCTCCTTGAATTTCTATCGGTCTATCAACAATAATTACAGAAGGGAAATTCAAATTAGCATCTTGTTTGATTTTTTCACTATCTGTATTAATTATAATATTTGTGATATACTTTGAATTTAATAGTTCTGAAATAATTGCATGATAAAGGGGTTTCCCATCAAAAAGTCTCATATTTTTATTAGGAACTCTTTCTGAATTACCCTTCATTGGTATTAAAAGGGTGATTTTTGTATAATTTTTCATTATAGTTCAAAAAATAAGTTAACTAACTTTTTTAACTCTTTAATTTCTGTTTCTAAATCGTATTGATGGTTCCCAATAAAGAAACCATAATCATCAATTTCGGAAGCATTTACTATCTTTCCGTGAACAGAATAATCAAAATATTTTAATACTGGATTTTTTAAAAAATTTCCGGATACAATCGGCCTACATTCAACACCATTGCTAGTTAAAAAGTTTATTAAATCATCTCTTTTTTTTGTAGAGTTTTTTGAAACAATCATTGAAAATCCAAACCAAGAACTATTTGAAATTTCTTTTTGAAATTTTATAAATGGATGATTTTGAAATTCATTCAAAAATATTTTTGCATTTTTTCTTCTAATTTTAATAAAAGAATCAAGTTTTTTTAATTGTTCTATTCCTAATGCTGCATGGATTTCGCCAGGTCTTACATTATATCCAGGAAGTATAAAATTGAACGATTCATAAAATGGATTGGAAGATTTTGTTCCACTCACCATATTTTCATCAGGAAGATTTCTTGTCCACCCGTGAGCCCTAAGACAAAGCATAATTTGATACAGTTCTTCATTATCCGTCACTATAATTCCACCTTCCATTGTAGAAATGTGATGACTAAAAAACGAACTAAATGTACCTATTAATGACAAAGTTCCAGTTTTTTTATTATCATATTCAGCACCCATAGATTCACAGTTGTCTTCTATAATGTCAATTTTTCTATTACCAATTATTGATTTAATTTTATTGAAATCATTTGGGTTTCCAAGCAAGTTAACAACAACAATTGCTTTCGTTGAATCAGATACAGCTTTTTCCAAAGAATCTAAATCATAATTTAAGGTATCAATATCTATATCAACAAATTTACAATGTAATCCATATTGTTGTAAAGGATAGTAGGTCGTTGACCAAGAAACAGCAGGTACAATAACTTCATCACCTCGTTTTAAAGGATTATTTTTTCTATAAAACAAAGTTGCAATTGCAATCAAATTAGCTGAAGATCCAGAATTAACCATACAAGCATATTTACTACCAAAATATTTTGCGAAGTTATTTTCAAATTCTATTACTTTTTTGCCCATTGTAAATTCACCAGAATTTATTACACTTTGCATAGCTTCGAATTCTTTTGTGTCCCAAGAAACACTTGCTAAAGGATATTTCATTTTTTATTAATTAGAGTTAAATAATAATCATACGTTTCTTTTATTCCATTTGATAAATCATGATTGATAGAGAGATTTAATCTTTTCAAATTAGAGATTTCAACAACTTTTTGTTTCATTCCTACAGGTTTGTTTAAATTAAATTTAAAGTTTCCATTATAATTTAATACTTTTGAAACAGTTTGATAATATTCTAAAATTGAATAGTCATAACCTAGACCAACATTCATTACATCTGGAATATTTTCAAAATTTTCTACTACTTTCCAAAGTATTAATGCTAAATCTTTAGCATACATAAATTCTCTTCTTGCCAATCCATCACCCCAAATTTCTACTTCATTCTCATTATTTTCTTTTGCATGATGTATTTTATGAATGATTGCAGGAATTAAATGTGATTTTGATTCTTCAAATTTGTCATATTTTCCAAAAAGATTACAAGGAATAATAGTTTTGAAATGAAAAGAAGGATATTGTTTGTTAATGTAAGAACATAACCTTTGTGTAAATATTTTGGCTAAAGCGTAACCTTCATTTGTAGGTTCCAACTCACCTTTTAAAATTAAATCCTCTTTTAATGGATTTTCTGCATCTCTTGGATACATACAAGAAGAACCAATATTAATCAATGTTTTTATATTTGCATTATAAGCTGCCCATACGACATTTCTTCCAATGTCTGTATTTTTCAACAAAAAATCAACTGGATTATTCATGTTTGCTTGTATACCACCAACCAATCCTGCACAATGAAGTATCACATCAGGTTGGCATTCATTAAAAAATGATAAGCATGCATTATAGTCTAATAAGTTTAATTCAGATGAACTTGGAGAAATACAAATTTTATTTGAGTTATTATTTTCAATAAAATTTTTACCAACCATTCCATTCCCACCTAATATTAAAATTTTTTTCATTATTTACCTTTTATTTTTTTAAAAAGCCTCCTTTATTTAAATAAATTTCTTTTTTCATAACATTAATATCAGAGCTCATCATATCTTTAATCAATTCAGGTAAAGAACATTCTGGAACCCAACCTAGTTTTTCTTTTGCTTTTGTTGCATCTCCAATAAGAAGATCCACTTCTGTTGGTCTAAAATAGCGTTTATCTACTGCAAGAACTTCTTTACCTATTTCAACTTGATATTCAGGATTATTACATTCCTTTATATAAGCTTTTTCATTTTCTCCTTCACCTTTAAAGTCTAAAATAATACCAACTTCATTGAAGGCCATTTTAATAAAATCTCTAACTGGGGTAGTTTTTCCTGTTGCAATGACCCAATCTTCAGCTTGGTCAGCTTGTAGTATCATCCACATCATTCTGACATAATCCTTAGCGTGTCCCCAATCTCTTTGAGCATTTAAATTTCCTAAGTATAATTTATCTTGTAAACCCAAGGCTATTTTAGCAACCGCTCTTGTAATTTTTCTTGTTACAAATGTTTCACCTCTTAATGGTGATTCGTGGTTAAACAATATTCCATTACATGCATAAATCCCATAGGCTTCACGATAGTTTACTGTAATCCAATAAGCATACATTTTTGCAACAGCATATGGACTTCTTGGATAAAATGGAGTTTTTTCAGTTTGAGGTACTTGTTGTACAAGTCCATACAATTCTGAAGTTGAAGCTTGATAGATTCTAACTTTTTTTTCCATTCCAAGTATTCTCAAAGCTTCTAATAATCTTAAAGTACCTAATCCATCTGCATTAGCAGTATATTCAGGTGTTTCAAAAGAAACGTGAACATGACTCATGGCGGCAAGATTATATATTTCATCTGGTTTAACCTCCTGAATAATTCTAATTAAATTAGTACTATCTGTCATATCTCCATAGTGGAGGATGAAATTTTGATTATTCACATGTGGATCTTGGTATAGATGATCAATTCTATCAGTATTAAAGCTAGATGACCTTCTTTTGATTCCATGTACAATATAATTTTTCTTTAACAAGAATTCACTAAGATACGCACCGTCTTGTCCTGTAATACCAGTTATTAAAGCGATTTTACTCATTTTTAATTGATTTTAGAATTTTTTTAAAATTGATGTCCGAAAAATATAAATAAACTAATAAAAATATACCAGAAATTAACCCTCCAAAAAAAATAAAGTATAATTTTCTAGTATAAATTTTTTCAACTGGATATCGAGGAACATCAATTAATTGAATAATTGGTGTATTATTTAGCAAACTAATCCTTGCTAATTCTAAATTTTTTACTAATTCATTCAAAATTGCAGTATTTGCTTGAATATCTACTTGTTTCCTAAGAGAAGGTACTCTTTGAATATTCATTGAAGGATTAAGTCCAAATATGTTATCATTTGATGCTGCTACTGATGAAATAGCATTATTTAAAGCTACTCTAATAGAATCCGTTTGTTTTTTTAATACATCGTAATTTAATTTCGCTTTTTTGGTTTTTACTTCAGTATAAAAATCGATTAGATTTTTTATAAGAATTTCAGGAAAATATCTAGTAAAAACATGACTTTTGGTTTTCACTGTTATATTAATTATGTTTATTTTATTACTTATTTGTTTAATTTTAATATTTTTTTCCAAAAAACTTTCATAAATTTCAAATAAAATACTATCTTGTTCATAAGAAAATTTATTTCTGTTTTGGTTTAAATTAAATTTAATGTTTTTTAATGTGCTTTTCTCTTCCCAAGAAGATCTTAATTCATAAGTATTTATATATTCCTCAACAAAATTATGTTTCTTATACGGAATTTTAGATAAAAAAGATTTAATAATAACATTTTTTGATTTCATTAACTCAATTAAATTATCACCTTCAAATAAGCTTTCTCCAGTTGTTCCCCCAAAACCAAGAGAACTAGCAATATTTCCAATACCACCACCTATTGAACCAGATGAAATGCTAGATGAATCTAATGAAAAAGATAATTTTGATTCAAATTTAGGTTTGTTAAATAAAGAAATTAACAACCCTATACCACCCCCTATTATACAAACAGAAATTACAATTTTCCATTTAAGTAGGAGATATAAAAAAATTTCTTTTATAACATTGTTACTTTTACTCATTTTTTAATTCTTTTAAGAAATTCCTATACTATAAAATTTAAATCCAATTTTTTCCAATTTAATTCTATTTAATAAATTTCTTCCGTCAAAAATGAAAGCAGGTTTTAACATATTATCATAAATTTTCTGCCAATCTAAATCAATAAATTCTTCCCATTCTGTTAAAATAGCAATAGAGTGTGCATTATTGCAAATCTCATAAACATCAGATGAAGAATTTAATTTTTTTTCATTATCTTTATTAGTTCTTGTTTCTAAATAGTTTAAATCACTTAACATTTGATTTTTGCTTACTTTAGGGTCATATACATAAATGTTTGCACCTTCATTAATCAATTCATCGGCAACATATATAGCTGGTGATTCTCTAGAATCATTTGTGTCTTTTTTAAATGCCCAACCTAAAAATGCAATTTTTTTATCAGATACTGTATTGTATAATGTTTTAATAATGTTTCTTGCAAAACGACTTTTTTGATGATCATTCATAATAATTACTTGTTCCCAATAATCTGCAACTTCATTTAAGCTATAACTTCTTGCTATATATACTAAATTTAAAATATCTTTTTGAAAACATGAACCACCAAAACCAACAGAGGATTTCAAAAATTTAGATCCAATTCTACTATCTGTACCAATTGATTTAGCTACTTCTTGAATATCTGCACCTGTTCTTTCACAAAGTTCTGAAATTGAATTAATTGAAGAAACCCTTTGAGCAAGAAAAGCATTAGCCGTCAACTTGGATAACTCTGATGACCACAAGTTTGTAGTTAATATTTTTTCAATTGGAACCCAATTAGCATATATTTGAACTAATGAATTAATTGCATTTAACCCTTCTGGAGTTTGATCACCACCAATTAATACACGATCTGGATTTAACAAATCAGCTACTGCAGTACCTTCTGCTAAAAATTCTGGATTAGATAAAATTTGAAAATTTGATCCATTACCAGTGTTTTCTAAAATACTTTTAATAGCTTCAGCAGTTCGAACAGGTAATGTAGATTTTTCAACTACAATTTTATCAGATTTTGCTACTCGAGCAATTTGTCTTGCACACAATTCAATATGTTTCAAATCAGCTGCCATACCTTTACCTAAACCGTACGTTTTTGTTGGGGTATTAACAGAGATAAAAATCATTTCTGCTTCATCAATAGCAGTATCTACATCCGTAGAAAAAAATAAGTTTTTACCTCTAGCTTTTCCTACAACTTCACCTAAACCTGGTTCATAAATAGGAATTTTAGATAAATCCTCGTCGTTCCAATTATTAATTCTATTTTCATTTAAATCTACAACTGTCACTTTAATATTAGGGCATTTTTCTGCTATAATTGCCATAGTTGGACCACCCACATAACCAGCACCAATGCAACAAATCTTCTCAATTTTTTTCATTTATTATATAAATTTAAAATTGCAACAGTCATACCTGCTAAACTTCCAATTACACCTGTTATTGATGCTATTTCTTGTATTGTCATCTTAACTTTTTTACTTATTTTTTCAACTTGGACAGGTACAATAATATCTGAACCTTTATGTACTTTTGGATAAACTCTAAAAAAAAGAAAACTTTTGGTAGTTTTAGCTAATCCATTAGGTTTAACAACATATACTCTATTTTTATCTGTATTTTCATTATAACCACCGACAGAGTTAACATAGTATTTTAAACGTTTTCCATTTATATAAGGAATTTCTGTCGATAAATACACATTCCCTAAAACACGAACAGTATTATCAATTTTTTCAACTATTATTTGATCACCCGGCTTCATAAAGACATTTCTATATGAGTTTGGTTTTCTTAGGATATATTTATAATCTATTGGTATTTTTTTAACAGTATGTTCAATTTGTTCAGTTGATGCAAAGTCTGTTTTCCTTTTGATGTAAATTGATTCAACATTGGCATCTTCTTTTAAACCACCTGCTCTTTTTATAAAATCCATAAAAGTTTCTAATTCAGTTGATAACACATACTCACCTGGATACATGACTCTTCCTGTTACATAAATGGTTTTTTGAATTTCATAAACAGGTTTTTTTCTAACTTGTACTACATCTTCTGGTTGTAATATGAAATTTTTTGTTTGATCGATTAACAAAGTATCAATTGTTAATGTAAATACTTTTGACTTTTCAACTTGATTTGAAATTTCCTCATCTTTTATAATAACCCTAGATATTTCAACTTGTCTTGAAGCACCAGTTTTAAAACCACCCGCTTGCAGTATTAAGTCGTACAAAGTAAGTTTTTCTGCAAAAGGATATTCTCCTGGTTTTTTTACATATCCAGAAATATATACATTTTCGATATTTTTTAAATCAAATATTGAAGAAATAATTACTTCATCATTTTTTCTTAATTCTGGGTTTTGGTTTGAATTTAAGTTTATAAATTCGATTTCTTTTCTTAGATCTTCTTTTTCTCTTATTAATAATGCTCTATTTTTAAAAGCGTCTTCAGTCAGACCATCGGCTTTAGAAATCAAATCATTCAGAGTCATCCCAGGTACTAAAGCATAATCATCAGGTCTAAAAACAGATCCTTTTATTGAAACTTTGTTTTCAAAACGGTTTAAAATAGTGCTAACTTTAAAAACATCTCCAAGTTTAGGAGTATATGTACTGTATTCTTTTTCATTTAAATCAGATATTTTAAGCTCTTTATCTGTATTTTGTACCAATTTTATATTGGCTTTGTAAGCAGCTTCATCAAAACCAGAGCAATAACTCAATAAATCATTAAAGTTTTCATTAGGAAGTAATTCAAAAACTCCTGGTCTTTTAACTTTTCCTTCAATTTTGACTCTATTTTCATAAACTGGTATTCTAATAATATCATTATCAAGTAAATTTATATTATCAGATTGATCACCTGTCATTAAAAATTTATAAATATCAATTATTTTAATTATTTTGTTATTTCTTAACAATTCAATTTTTCTATAGGAGCCGTTGTCATTTGGACCTCCAGCAATATGTAAAGCGTTAAATACTGTTGATAGTGAGGAAACTGAGTAATTACCTGGTTTTCTTGACCCTAAAATGGTTATTCTTATAGTTCTAACATTTGTTAAAGTAATTGAAATTTGAGATTGCCCTGAATTTAATGAACTAAAAACTTTCGTAAAAGAACTTTTAATTTTACTTTTAGCTGCCTCAATGGATAAACCATTAACATATATTTGTCCAACAACAGGAATTGAAATTCTACCTTCTTTACTAACTCTTGGACTTGATGTATATTCCTGCATCCCAAAAACAACAATTTGCAATTCGTCTCCAGGTCCTAAAATATAGTTTGTAGGGGTTGCTAAATGTGGATTAGGTTCAAAACTCATAGATGAACTTCTAAATATTTCAGAACCAAATATTTCAGAAGTTTTTAAATCAGATCTATCGTCCATTTCTATTGGTTTTTCTGAAATGGTAACACCTTTTTCAACATTAAGTTCAGTTTCAGTAGGTTTTTTATTTTCTAATCTTAATTTTAATGTAGCAAAATCGGTTGCTGACATTCCATTAGTAATAGCAAGGTTTTCTAACTGTTCAATACTCATTTTTTCTTTGTCCATTTCTTTTCGAATCTGAGAGATCTCGGAATCTGATAAACTTTGAACTTTAATGTTTTTAATTGAGTTAGGATTGATAAAACCTTGTGAAAAACTATGAAAATTTATAACAAATAAACAAATAATTAGTATATATAAAGCTTTTGTAAATTTTAGATGTAAACTCATTTTATTTTTTTGAATCTGCAAAGATAAAGAATAAATTTTAATAAGCATTTTCTTCTCCTTTAAAGATGTTTAAAACAGTTTTAATGATAATTTTAATGTCTAAAGCAAAAGTCCAATTTTCAATGTAATTTATATCTTCTATTACTCTATTTTCCATTGATTTTGGGTCAGATGTTTCGCCTCTAAACCCTTTTATTTGTGCCAAACCAGTTATCCCAGGTTTAACATAATGTCTAACCATATATTTATTTATAATTTTTGAATAATCATTTGTAAGCTTCAAGGGATGTGGACGAGGACCTACAATAGACATTGAACCCAATAAGACATTAAAAAACTGTGGAAATTCATCAATACTTGTTTTTCTGATAAATTTTCCTATTGGAGTTATTCTGCTATCTCCTAATTTAGCCTGGACAAAATCAGACTCCTTATTTAAATACATACTTCTAAATTTCCAACAAATAAAATCTTCATTTTCTTTTCCAGATCTTAACTGTTTGAAAAACACTGGTCCTCTAGAGGTTAGTTTGATTGTTATGGAGATAATAGGAATGACCCAAGATAGTATGAAAATGATTACAATTAATGAAAAAATAATATCAAATGTCCTTTTAATAAACTTGTTAAGAGAATTATCTAGAGGTTCTTTTCTTAATAGTAACACAGGTAAATCAGAATAATAATCTATATTTATATGCCTCTTAAATATCAAGTTTCTATAATCTGGAACAATTTTTACTCTTAAAAGGTTGTTTTCACAATATAATATAAAATCTTTTAAAATATTTTTTGGTTTATCATTTTGCATAATAAAAACCTCATCAACTTTATTTTCTTTTGTGAATTGATAAAAATCTTCTGTATTACCTAAAAAAGTAATTTCTTTTTCTGATTCTAAAGTGACTTTATCAATATCGTCATCAAAAAAACCCAAAATTTTATATCCAAAAGTTAATTCTTTTAAAAAAAGTTTTTTTAATTCGATAGTGTTATCTGTATATCCCATTATCACTATTTTTTTACTATTAATACCTTTTTTTCTAATTTTTTGCAATACATATAAAAAGGTTATTTTAAGGAGGATATTAAGAATTAAAAACAAAAATATAAAATACACAATTTGTCTTTTATCTAAAGTAGTATAATCAAATATATAAACTAAAAGAAAAAAAATTAAAATTAAAATGAAGGATTTATTTATTGATTTAGAAAACATATTTTCAACTGGTTCAAATCGCATAATTTTTGAAGAGCTGAAAATTATAATTAATAACAATAAAATGATATTTCCAAAGATTAATAAGGATTGGTTTTTGTCAGAAAAACTAAAATTAGAATAAACAATGTAAATTGATAATAGGAAGGTTAAGTTTAATGCTAAAAAATCGAATACAATTAAAATGAACTTATAATATTTTGAAATAAAGGTAAGAATCTTTTTCATTTTTTTGCAAAGATATATCAAATTGTAGAATTGTAAAGTATATTGACCTCAATTTTTAGTTTTACCCCCAAAAGAAAATCACTTTTTTATCATTTTTTTAATCCATATCTTAAAAAAATCAATAAAACTAAAGTGATATAAGTATTTTTTATTTTTAAGCAGTTGTTCAACTAATTCAACTGTTTCAAAAGCATTTATTAAATCGATATTTATATTACACATTGATTGTCTTTCCATTATGTTTGTTTCCAACATTTTTTTATTTAATTCATCAAAATTTGTGATAACACCAGGTTTCCTAGTATGAAACAAAATTTCTTTTGAGTATTTTATACCCTTTTCATCAATAAGAAAAAAATTTCTTTTAAAATACTTTCTGTAAGGTACTTTATTTTTTTCTTCTATAAAATGAATAAAAGTAAAACTATTTACAATATGGACATCAATAAAAAGAAATATTGCATTTTTTTTAAATAATAAACTATAAATAGAATTTATTCCAAATGTACTTTTTTCAGTATGATTTAAAACTTCATCTGAATCTTTACCCCATACAAAAACAGAATGTAATGGTTCAAAAGTACGTTTGAAGTCTTTTCTTTTAAAAACCTTATTCGATAAAGCTCCTGTTGTCGGTTTTGAATTTTTTATGTCAAAAGTTTCACCGTCTTTTAAATTATCAGTATAAGCTGGGATAACTAAAGTGCCCTCTGATAATACCAACTGGAAATTTGATATAAATAAATCTATATCTAGTTTCCTATTTTCTTTTTTATAATTTAGGGCGATATTTTTTAAATCTGAACTTATAAATACAAAATCGTCTTTTTTTATCTTAAGATATAAAGGTAACTGTTCAAATGAACACGCTAATTTATTTGATGTATTCAAAATACTCATAATCTTTACCTCCCAATTTACGATAAAAAGTTGCTACACTTTCAATATTTGATCCACCAAAGTCAAAATAACTAAAATTCCTCTTATATTCAGTAATAGCAAAATCCATCAAACTAAACATTAGACCCCCCTTTTTTTCCTCAAAATCACAATCTCCCACTAAATAATACACTGTGTTTTTGTCCATTAAAAAAAAAGAAGCACCTACCCTCTGTAAATTAATATCAAATACCTCAATAACTTCTGCCTTATCTTTTAAAATAGCATTTGTCATTAATTTTTGAATTTTAATTTTTTGTAAAGAAGATAATCCCAATTTTTTAAACGCGTTTTCATAATAAAACTGTAACACATATTTATAATTTTTAGTTTTTTTAAAAGTGTATTTATTGAAATTTTTTTTTAAAATTCTTGTAGTATTCTTATGGTATTGTATTTCTTCTGTTAAATCTATTTTTTGATAAATTAGTTTATTTTTATACAAATTACATCTTTCATCTAATTTCAAGTGACAAATCCAAAAATTTTTTAAAGCAAAGGTAATAAGTTTGTCAGCATTTTGAGTGTTTCCAAAAATAGACAAATTACGAGAAAAAAGTGGCGGATGCACTTTAATCCAAAAAATAAATACTTTATATGAAATCGGCATTGAAATAGTCCAATCAGAATTATGAACCACTCCCCATGTCGAAGATACTGCATCTAAATACCATGAATAAGAAAAAATTGCATTTTTATTTGAAGAGGCAACTATTGAATCCCATTTATCGATGTCAATATCTTTTCTTTTGGTAAACTTTATCATAAAAATCGTCTAAAGTTAAATAATTATCAGACTTATTTATTAAAATAAATTTAGAAAGTCTATTTATCGAAAACACTGTCAATGCTTTCGGATGTCCCAAAAAAACAGTATGCTCAAAACCTTTATGTTCATTATTTTTTATTATTTTCTTCATTTTTGTACAATAATATCCATCAATAGATCCACAAAACAAATGACTTTTGCTTAATAATTTCTTTTTAGTGTAACTTGATGGCATTGATTTTCCATCTCCTAGAGTTTTATGTCTTTTTGGAAAAAGTCTTCCCAAAACAAACAACTTCCAAAAAAATAAAGGACTGTATTTATATGACGATATAGGCAATTCAATAAATTGACCCGCTTTATCTTCAGAGCATGGATCATCAGAAAATGACCAATAATCTTTGCTTGGACAAGCTGTGAAATCATAAGAATACACTTTTTCAATATGTTTTCCTTTTGGAAAAATAGATGAATCAATCATTATATTATTGTTTGAAAATGATTCGTTAAAGTAAGTAAATGGCTGGATACACCAACCACCTGCTCTAAAACTATGAACTTTTTTATTTGTCAATTTTTCCAAATAATTTTTATAATTTGAAAATATTTGTTTTGCTTCATTAATAGTAAAATCAGACAATTTATAAAAATTATAATCAAAAATCCAATTTTTACCATCAAAAACAGCCCTTTCCCAATGAGGATGAATATGTAATTGACACGAATGATTGTTTTCAATTATGAACATGATTTGATTTTTGATTTTTTCCAAATCATTTTGAAAACATTCATAAATATTTTGAAGTTTTTCGAGCTGGATAATATATCCCACATCAATAAAAAAAGTAAATTGAACTGGTAGGTTTTTGCATTTTTCCAATAATAAATAAGTGGGCTTTATTAGAGTATTTTCTACGCTTCCAGTATTTTCACCAAAAAATAGTTCGTAATCTAACGTGATATAAATATTCATTACAAGTTGACTTCGAGGTTTTTATTAAATTCAAAAAAACAAAAAAGGTCGCCAAATTTTGACGACCTTGTAAAAATACACTATTTTTATTTATTGAACGACAACTTTTTCAGTCAACACTTCATTTTCTATTACTCCTGTAATAAAGTAAACACCTTGTTTAAGCCCTTCAACCTTGTATTGATAACCATTTTCTGGACTAATATTGATTTCTTGTACTTTTTGTCCTACTTCATTAATCAAATTATACATTCCCTCTTTTGAAACACTGATGGTAAAGGTTCCATCGTTAGGGTTTGGATAGATTACTAAATGATTATCCAATATAAATTTATCTTCATCGTCTTTTTGTTGCATTCCTGATACTGGGGTAGTGACTGTGCAAGCTTGCCCATAATCCGACCAAGTTTCATCAACATAGGCAGCAACTTTAATGGAATAGGTGGTGTTATATTGTGCAGGATTATATGATAACCAACTTAATCTAAACAAAGTACTATTTGACCCTCGAACAGATACAGCTACTAAACTGTTATCACTTTGTTTTCTAACCTCATAACGATAATTTGTGGCATTAGTTACAGGATCACAGTACAACGCTTGACTCATTGTTGTGATAGAAACATTACACGAACCAGATTCCAATTTTGTTGGAGTTGGCGGAGTGGTTACAGTACATGTTTCACCATAATCCCTCCATGTTCCATCAACATAGGCAGCAACTTTTATGGAATAGGTGGTGTTATATTGTGCAGGATTTGCAGTCAACCAACTTAATCTATACAAAGTACTATTTGAACCTCGAACAGAAACTGCAACTAAGCTATTATCACTTAATTTTCTTACCTCATAACGATAATTTGTTGCATCAGTAACAGCTTGACAATACAACGCTTCACTCATTGTAGATAAATTTTTCCCACAAGATAGACCAGTTAATGTTGTACTACAATCGTTTACTGTTGCAATAACTTCACTTCTTGCACTTGAACATGTTCCATTGCTTGCTTCTGCCCAATAACTTGTTGTTGTACTTATACTTGAAGTAGTATAACTTGTTCCAGTGTGCAATAATGTTCCACCTGTTACTTGGTCATACCATTTTACATCACCTAAACTTGCTGTTGCTCCAAGTGTTACTGTGCCTGTTCCACAACGTGAATTTGGAGTGGTAGTTGAAATAGTTGTTGTTGTGCTAATGGTTACTGTAAAACTATTTTCATCTGTACAGTTTGGCGTTGTTCCTGTTTCTGCATACACATAAATTGTTTGTGTGGAAGTGATGTTGTTTCCAGCCGATAATGCTGTTCCTGTTCCTCCACTTCCTGTGAAATAGTTACCAACGGTAAGTGCTGGTAAAGTATAGCTATCACATGCCGTAACATCACTTGGTGCATCGGCTGTTGGTGTAGTGTTAATAGTTACTGTAAAACTGTTTTCATCTGTACAGTTTGGCGTTGTTCCTGTTTCTGCATACACATAAATTGTTTGTGTGGAAGTAATGTTGTTTCCAGCCGATAATGCTGTTCCTGTCCCTCCACTTCCTGTGAAATAGTTACCAACGGTAAGTGCTGGTAAGGTATAGGTATCACATGCCGTAACATCACTTGGTGCATCGGCTGTTGGTGTGGTATTAATGGTTACTGTAAAACTGTTTTCATCGGTACAGTTTGGCGTTGTTCCTGTTTCTGCAAACACATAAATTGTTTGTGTGGAAGTAATGTTATTTCCAGCAGATAGTGCTGTTCCTGTTCCTCCACTCCCTGTGAAATAGTTACCAACGGTAAGTGCTGGTAAAGTATAGCTATCACATGCCGTAACATCACTTGGTGCATCGGCTGTTGGTGTGGTGTTTACAGTAGCGATTACTTCTGTTCTGCTTACGCTCTCACAAGTTCCATCTAATGCTCCAGCCCAATAACTTGTTGTGGAACTTATTCTTGGTGTTGTAAAACTTGTTCCTGTATGTAACAATGCACCTCCTGTTTCTGCATCGTACCATTTTACATCTCCTGCACTTGCTGTTGCTTCTAAATCTACTGTGCCAGTGCCACATCTTGAATTTGCTGTGCTAGCAGTTATGGTGGGAGTTGAACATGAAAAATCAAATTTTAAAAACCTTGGGACAAATGAACCTCCAACGTACAAATCATCAGAATCATCCAAATTCAAACAATAAACAGTAGCTCCAAAATTCGGATTGAACGTGTTTAAACTGCCGTCAGAATTAAATTTTGCAAAATAATTTCTTGTTGTTCCTCCATTTACAGTTGTGAATGTACCTCCAACGTATAAAGATTCAGCAGCATCAAGTGCTAAAGCGTAAACAATACCATTTATATTTGGGTCAAAAGAATTTAAACTGCCGTCAGAATTATATTTTGCTAATCGATTTCTAGTTGTTCCTCCATTTACAGTTGTAAATGTACCCCCCACATATAAATAACCTCCAGCATCAAGTACTAAAGAGTATACAATGTTATTTATATTTGGGTCAAAAGAATTCAAACTACCGTCAGAATTATATTTTGCTAATCGATTTCTAGTTGTTCCTCCATTTACAGTTGTGAAAGCTCCTCCAACATACAATGACCCAAAAGAATCAAGTGCTAAAGAGTATACAACGTTATTTATATTTGGATCAAAAGAATTCAGACTACCGTCATTATTAAATTTTGCTAATCGATTTCTAGTTGTTCCTCCATTTACAGTTGTAAAAGTACCTCCAACATACAAAGATTCAGCAGTATCAAGTGTTAAAGCGTAAACAATACCATTTATATTTGGGTCAAAAGAATTTAAACTGCCGTCAGAATTATATTTTGCAAAATAATTTCTTATAGTTCCTCCATTTACAGTCGTAAATGAACCTCCAACATACAATGACCCAGTAGCATCTAGCACTAAAGCACGTACTCTATTATTAACATTTGGATTAAAATCATGTAAAGTACCATCTGCATTAATACGAGCTAATCGATTTCTGGTAACCCCTTCAATAGAAGTAAAATTCCCACCAATATACCAACCCCCTCCAAAAGCATCAGGTATAGCTATTACAACATCGATAATGCCCTCAACTTTAACATCTAAATCATTCCAATTAGCATTAGATGCATCCATTTTTATACCATATCCGCAATATAGTGTTAAATAATTAAATGTACCTCCAACATACGAGCTTCCATCAGAATCATCAGCAATTGCACGTACATTATGATTAAAAATATATTTTCCTACTCTAGTTTGAGTAAATAAATTGCTAAAACTACTTATTGTTATTATAAACAAAATAAGTAATTTTTTTTTTAGATTTTTTTTCATAAAACAAACAATTAACAACACAAAATAAAACGAAGTAATTTTAATATTATACTAAACCACTTGAAATTGTTGTGAGTAACCAATTTTTGTTGTGAGTGACACTTTTTTTGTTATTATGAGATAAAAAAGAGAAGGTTTTAAATTTTTGTCATCATTATTTAAAAAAATAATTACAAAAATAAGTGTATGTTTGTAATAAAATTTTTGTTGGTATTATTGTTTTACAATCAATTTTTCTTTGCACAAATTGACAATAAAAAAGACTCCATACAAATCGTCAATTTATTAAAAAAATCAAATGAATTAAGACTTTCAGGCAATGATCATGAGGTGTTTGAATTAATAACCACAGCTCAAAAATTATGTAAATTTAATCATTTAGATGAACTGTATTTTATTTCAACCATAGAATTAGCAGATTTTCACATCATGATTGGTGATTATAAAAAAGCAAATGAAACCTTTAAATTAATAAGTCCCAAAAGTAACTATGGAGCTAAAACTCATAGTAAATTCTATCATAGAAAGGCGTTTTATTTCAATCAAATCAATCGTTTAGATTCAGCCGTTTTTTTTTCTAATAAAGCATTAAAAATAGCAAATGAAAATAAACTTACAGATGATAAGGGAACTATTTATAATGAATTAGCAAATATTTATGAAAAACAAGGAGATTTAAAAACTGCTTTAGAATATTACAATGTAGCGTGTGAAGTCTATAAAAACAACCTTCGTTATTATGCCAATACACATTATAATAAAGCACGAATTTTTTATAAACTTGGAAATTACGACAAAGAAATAGCCTTGCTGAAAGAAAACGAAAGGGCTATTTCTAAAACGGATTGGCACAAAGCTAAATGCCCTATTTACTTTTATTTAGCTCAAGCATACTTTAAAAAAAAAGATTCTTTAAACGCTTACAAATACCTCCACCTCAATGCACAAGAGTTGAATGAAATTCAAGAAGAAGAACACAGCACCAATCTAAATAAATTAATTGTAGAATATGAAACTAAAGAAAAAAATGCTGAAATTATAAAACAAAAAAACATCATTTCAAAAAATAATCAACAGTGAAAGATGCTTATATTGATTTTAATTTTTTTAGCCCTGTTGTTAATCCTTTCTGCTGTCTTTTATTATATGATAAAATCTAAAAACAATCGTTTGCTTAAATTAATAAAAGAAAATGATTTTTTAGTGGGCGAAGCCAATCACCGTATAAAAAACAATTTACAACTTATCCTCTCATTACTAGCTGATGAATCTTCTAAAAATAAAGAGAATAAAATCGAAAATGATTCCATCAAAAACATCACTTCAAAAATTGAAGCTATCACAAGTCTTCATCAACAATTATATCGTATTAAGGACAAATCTCAAGTTAATCTTTCAGACTATATTAATAGTATTTATTTAAACTTAGCTCCAATTTTTAAAGAAAAAGGAATTCATGTGACAACAGAAATTAAAAAAATATCCTTTGATTCCAATAGATCTGTATATGTTGGTCTTTTAGTCAATGAATTACTCACCAATGGTTTTAAACATGCTTTTTCAGAAAATGAAATTAAAAAAAGCATAACTTTAAAAATCAATGAAGAAAATGGTACAATTATCATTTATTATCAAGACAATGGAAAGGGATTAGAAGACGAAAACAAACCTTATTTAGTTGAATTACTTTGTAAACAGTTAAAATCAAGGTCTGAATTTATCAACAACAATGGACTTATTTTTAAATTATACCTTAAAAAATGATAAAAGCAGTTATTGTAGAAGACGAACTTTTAGTTGCAAACCATATTAAAATCATCTTGTTAAAAGAAGATATAGAGGTAATTGATATTGTAGATAATGTTAAAGAAGCAGAAAATTTAATCTCAACAAATCCAGATTTCTTCTTATTAGATATTCGTTTATTTGAAAATAGTAGTGGTATAGAAATTGGTGAAAAATTAAACAAACTGAATATTCCATTTATTTATATTACAGCAAATAATGAGATGAGTGTAATAAAAAAAGCCGTTGCAACAAATCCTCAAACGTATATTTCTAAACCATTTAACGAACGAGATGTGTTGGCAGCTCTTGAATTATTAAAAATTAAACTAAACAACAAACGTTATTTACAAATTATGACAACTAAAGGTAAAATAAACATTCCAGAACAAACTATTTTATATTGCGAAGCAAATGGTTCTTATGTTGATGTTGTTACTGAAAATCATAAATATACGCAAAGAACAACTCTATAAGAAATTGAAAAAAAACTAAGTGAAATTTTTATACGAGTTCATCGCTCCTATTTAATTAATAAAAATAAAATCACTTCACGAAAATCTTCTTCAATTTTTATTGGTGAAAAGGAGATTTTGATTTCAAGGTTTTATAAGAACAACTTAAAGGAAATATAATTCATTTAGAATAAAACATTTACCTTTTTTTAGATTTTATAATAACCCGAAATTCATTTTCATCACTTCTGAATCTCTCCCCAAATTTCATTTAATTTTTCCACCTTTTTTTCTTGAATCATATAGGGTTTTAACTTGCCAATTTCCTTCTTGTTATACTCAATTCTCTTGTTTCCCATTGGATGAGTACTTAAAAATTGTGGGATGCTGCTTTTTTGTTCCACACTAATAATTTGCATTAACTCAATTATCCCCTCAACAGGAAGTCCGTTTTGTCTTAACAAATCAATACTTCCAAAATCAGCTTCTTTCTCAAACTCTCTCGAAAAAGATAAACTTTGTAAGGTATATGCGTTCTCAGCTAAAATCGTTTGTACTGTACTTACATCAGAAAATAATAAAGATATCCAAAGATAAGTAAACATGTTTTTACATAGTGATCTCATCGAATGTCGGTGCGTAACGTGACTTATCTCATGCCCTAATAAGGCATTTAATTGACTGGAATGTTTTATTTTATTGAGCATTTCTGAAAATATTACTATACTTCCATTTGGTAAAGCAAAAGCGTTAATTTCTTTTGATTTTACGACAATTATTTTAAATTTGTTGTTTTTAGGAGTTTTGATTTCCCTTAGATATTGATTTAATACAACAGTTTTATTCGAGTCTATTTCGTAATCAGATAAAAACGAATTTAAGGACTTTTCTCCAATTTCATTGTCAACATCTTTAGGTATTACTGAACATAAGGCATCAGAAAGTACAGGTAAAAATAACATATACAAGCTGATTATCAACACCATAAATCCACTTATAAAAAGAATCCATTTTAAAAAATTCATTCGTAATAAACGAGTGTACCACGAAACTTTCCCCTCTTGAAATAAACGATTAAAATGGTAAATAAACTGTAAATCTTCTACTTTTATTTGTTGACCAGTATTGTCTTTACTGCTAATCCTTAATAAATGAGGTTTTATTTCTACTATACATGAAAATAAAAGCCATGAGTGGTCTATTTTGTCAGCAGTAACAAAAGAAATGTCGTTTTTGTTTTCGTCATATTTTAATTCGACTGGATGAGGAGTTGATGTTAATCCATCATAATATATGGCTTTTGAAAAATACATAATTTAAATGAAGAAATCTATGTCAAGAAAGTCGGCAACATCATCACCCAAGGCATCGTTGTAATTTTCTGTATTTTGTGCTAATCCATCAAAATCAACCTCACCTACTACATACATCAAAGAATAGAGTTTTTTTAGACTTCTACTCACCACCCAAGGATAAGCAATTCCAAAAGTGAAAACCATCATCAAATAGTTGATTACAATAAGTTCAAAGACTTCTCCTGCGTCTAAATTAGACTGTAATTTTGAAATTTTTCCGTCTTGTTCTATACGTATATTATTGACATAAAAGTTAAATTGATCTTTTTTCCACCAAAAACTATAAATCCCAAAAGTTAAAAATGAAAAAACAATACCTTTAAAGTTTATAACAAACAAATCTTCCCCATTTCCAACATATCTAAAACGAACATTACCAAAATAAATGTTATCGTATAAATATTTACGTAAATTACATTTAAACCATGAGGTGTAAATTCCAAGAGTTACTATAGTTAGTATAACCCATTTTAGAAAATTCAACATCAAAATTGTTTTATTACCTGAATATCTAAAACGAATATTTCTCCAGGACGAACGAGACAAACGATATCTATACGAGCCATGAATCGCTAAAGGAACAATAAAAAAAAGTCCTGCGTAAAAAAATACAAGTAACGCGATAATTTGCCCATTGATGAGCAAAAGATAAAAAATTCCGTAAAATAAAATCACCAAAACCAAAGCTTTTATCATTCCGATAAACATTTCTTTTCCGGTGCCGTGAAAACGAAAAGGGTCATTGTTAAACTGTGAAGAATTGTATAAATATTTAAGGTATTTTTCTTTTGCCCAAGGGTAATAAATACCTAAAGTAAGCACCGTTAATATCCAATTTAGAAGAAGTATTTTAAACAATTCACCTCCTGTGCCTAAAAAAGAAAAACGAATTTTAATTGAAGAATTTGAGTCCATTCTATGTTTTTAAGTGTATAAATTTATAAAAAATATTTTTGTTTTAAAAAGATCGAAATAAAAAGATATTTTTTGATGACTTATAAATAAATTCCATTCATCTTATTAACTTTTGTAATAAATTCTTATTTTTGTAGATTAAATCCAATTTATTGAACCTTTTTTAAATGAAATTGTATCTTATAAAAAATACTGCAACAATGAGGGTTTTATTTGGATTATTTATCGTACTTTTTTCTACCTATTTCTCTGCCCAAGTGATGGTAGAAATAGATGTTAAAACTGCAGATTTTGCTACAGGAAAAAAGTTATCAGGAGTAAATATAGAAGTAGTTGAAGGCACAAGCACAATTCAATCAGCTACTACAACAAGCAGTGGAAATTTAAAATTCACAGTGCCCTCAGGTAAAAAATACAAATTAGAACTCACAAAAAGTGGAAAAGTTTCTCGTTATCTAATTGTAGATACCAAAGGAATTGCTGCTGAATTACTACAAGGAGGTAACAAAGCAAAAATGGAAGTTGAAGTTAGTTTGTTTGATAAAATTCCTGATGTTGACTTTAGTTTTGTAGAAAACAACCCTATAACTGAGTTTTATTTTGATGGAATGAATGCCTTGTTAACCTACGATCAAGACATGGCAAACAAAATGAAGAAAAAAATTGATTCTATCTTAGCCGATGCCAACAAAAAAAATTCTCAAAATGATGTTTTATATCAAAAAGCTATTGATTTAGCCGATGGTTGGTACAAAGAAGCAAAATATGAAATGGCATTAACAAAATACGAAGAGGCCTCAATGCTTAAGCCAAAAGAACAATATCCAAAAGACAAAATAAAGGAATTAGATGCTCTAGTTAAAAAACAAAAACAAGCCAATTTAGCTGATCAACAAAAAGAAGAGCAATACAAAGCAATATTATCCACAGCAGATGAATTACAAAAACAAAAAAAATACAATGAAGCAATAAACAAATATAACGAAGCATTAAAAATAAAAGACGATCCTTACCCTAAAGATCAGATTAACAATGTTAATAAGTTGATTGAAAAAACCAAAAAAGAACAAGAGTTAGAAAATCAATTTAAACAACTTGTTTCTTCAGCTGATGCTTTATTTAATCAAAAAAAATATCCTGAAGCAAAAGAAAAATATATGGAGGCTGTTAAATTAAAACCTTCAGATGAAAACGTTAAAAAAAGAATCTCAGAGATTGAAAGTCTAATGAAAACATTAGCTGAGCAAGAGCAAAAGAATCAAAAATATCAAGGTTTTATTAAACAAGGTGACGAGTTCCTAGCTCAAAAAAAATATCCAGAAGCCAAAGCAGCTTATAATCAAGCGATAGCAATAGACAATATTCCAAACTATCCAAAAGATAAATTAAAGGAAATAGAGATAAAAATTCTTGAAGACGCTAAAAACGCTGAAAAAATTGCTAAATTCAACTCCGTAATGAAATTGGCCGATGAATTGATGAGTGCAAATAAACTCAATGAAGCCAAAACTAAATATCTTGAAGCAAGTAACATCGATCCAAACAATGTTTTACCAAAACAAAATATAGCCAAAATTGACCAATTATTACAAAGTCAAGCTGAGGCACAAAAAAAACTGGAACAAATCAATAATTTATTAAAGGATGGCAACACTAAATTAGGCAAAAACGATTTATTTGGAGCTAAAAAATCTTTCGAAGAGGTTTTACTTTTAGACAATAAACACATTGAAGCACAAAAAAAATTGGATGAAATCAATACAAAAATCAATCAACAGCAATCTCAAGCACAGTTAGACGAAAAATTTAAGCTCTTAAAAAACAAAGGTATTGAATTGTTTAAATCCGAAAATTACCTTGAATCCAAACAAGCTTTCAATGAAGCTAAAGGAATAAAAAGTAATGATGCAGAAGTCAATAAATATTTAGTTGATGTTGAAAACAAACTCAAAACAGAAAATGAGTTTTTATCTATAATGCAAGAAGCACAAACTTTGGAAATAAGCAATTTAGACGCAGCAATTACAAAATACAAATTAGCTTTAAGTAAAAAACCTTCCAGTGAAAAAGCTAAAAATAAAATTTCTGAATTAGAAAAAATTAAGTCGAATCAAGCCAATATAGCTGAAGTAGATAAAAAATATTTAGCAGTAATGAAAAAAGCCAATGAATCGTTTACAGCAAAAAAATATATAGATGCCATCAAATTATATAATGATGCATTGACAATTAAACCAAACGAAAAAGAACCTGTAGAAAAAGCAGCAGAAGCACAAAAATTAGAAGAAAGTAACAAATCTGAAAGTGATAAACAATATCAAAAAATATTAGAAGCTGGACAGAAAGCTATTGACGAAAAAAACTGGACTAAAGCTAAAGAGATGTATAACAGGGCATTAACTCTTAAAAAAGACGATATAATTCCAAAAAACAAATTAACTGAAATCGAAGAATTAATAAAAAAAGAAAAAGAAGATAAATTAAATCAAGCTGATAAAGACAAAAAGTACAATGATTTAATTAAATCAGCTGAAACTTTTGCAACAAATAAAGACTATGAAAAAGCCATTAATTCTTTTGTAGAAGCAGGTAAACTAAAACCAAATGAAACTTTACCTCCTAAAAGAATCACAGAATTGACAGATTTAAAAAACAAAAATTCAGATAATTCTAAAAAAGAACAAGCATATAATGACTTTATGTCTAAAGGAGAACTGGCTTTTAAAAATAAATTGTACGATAATGCAATTAAAGAATTTAACAATGCACTACAAATAAAACCCGGAGATAAGAAAGCAGAAGATAAAATAAAAGAAATACAACAAATTTTAGATAATGAATCCAAACAAAATGATGCGAATAAATTAAAAAAAGATTTTGATGCAATAATAAAATCAGCAGATGAATTATTTAATTTAAAAGAATATAAAGAAGCTAAAAATAAATATGAATTGGCTTTAAATTTGATTTCTAATGATAAATATGCTAAAAAACAATATGATATATGCTTAAAGCAAATCAAATTAATAGACGATGAAAATATTCAATATCAAAAAATAATTACCAAAGCAGATGAATTTTTTGGAAATACTAAATACGATAGAGCAAAAGAATTGTATGAACGTGCATTATCTCTTCGCAACACAGACTCTTATCCTAAACAAAAATTAGCAGAAATTGAAGCTATTTTAAACCCAAAAGTTGTTAAAAAGGTTGAACCTTTAGCAATTTTAGGCGAACCAAGCAATGAAGATCCTGAAAAAGTTCATGAAGCACTTATTAAAGCTGAATTACAACGAAAAAGTATAAAATCAGGTAAATTAAAAAATAGACAAGAGAAAATTCAAGATGCAGAAACGGGAACTACTATTCAAAAGAAAGAACAATTATTAACAACTACTAATACGATCTCTAACATCGAAAAGAAAAACACCGAAAGAGATGATCAGGCTGATGAAAATAGACAAAATACAGTAGATGAATTAAAAAATAGTACTAAACAAAATGAACAATTTGTAAGTGAAACAAGTAATTTTAAATACAATGAACAACTTAACAATAAAGATTATGTGAATAATGTTTCTATTGAAAAAGGTCAATATGAAACTGAAAAATCTCTTGTTTATGAAGGAAACACAAAAGGTATTGTTCAAATCGTTGATGAGAATAAGAAAGTTGATATTGAATCAAATTTAAATGCTTACAACAAAAACATTAAAGATCAAGGTCAACTTGAAAGTACTCAAATAAAAATTTCTGAAAAAGTGGAAGACGATTTTGATTCTCGTAAAATAGTTGAAAAACACGTAAGTTCGACAAATAATGAACTAAACAAAAATGATTACGAAAATCAAACCAAAGAAAGTAAAAATATTTTAAACTTATCTGTTGAATTTGAAGAAGAGAAAAAAAATCAATCCATTAAAGCTGTTGAAGATGGAAAAATTTCAAATAACAACAAAGAAGAGATTGAAGCTATTGAAAGTGATTTACTCAAAAGTGAATTTGAATCAGGTAAAAAATCACAAGAATTGTCTTTACAAGCAGATAAATCATTAAATGAAACAACCAACAATCAATATAATCTTAACGAAGAACAAGACAAAATTCGTCAAGACAATGTTGAAAACCTTAAAAAAGGTGTAAATGAAATTACAAATAATGAAGGTAGCAAACAAAATGAACATTTGGAGAAAAGTTTGACCAATCAAAACAAACTATCTGAAAATCAGGTTAATCAAGACCAACGATTTGATATTGAAAAAAACAAAATGGATTCTAAAGTAGAAAACATGACTAAAGTTAACAATGAACAAGCTACCAATCTAAATCAAAATTCAGAAAACAACAATCAGCAAATTTTAGATAGCAAATACACTATAAGCACCATTGATCAAGGCAATTCTCTTGCTAATACTGAAAAAAGTAAAAAAGTGGATGAAAATATTAGTGAAATGCAGACGGTTAGTACAGACATTCAAAATAAAAACGATAAAAATTCAATTTCTAAAGAGGATCAGTTAAAATCTTCACAAGGATTGTTAGATAAATTAAACTCTAAACAAATCAAATTTGACGATAAAGTAGCCAACGAATTAGGAACATTATACCCAGAAGGTGTTTCTCAAGAAGTTTTTAACCAACACGATGAAAATGGCTTACTTAAAGCGGTCATTACTAGAAGAATTGTGGTAAAAAATGGATATGGTCAAATTTATATCAGAACTCAAACATTAACTGGAATTACTTTTTCGAAAAACAGCAATCCTTCAACAGAATATGTTTGGCAAAAGGAAACTCAAGACGCTAAATTGACAAAAAATTATTAGTTAATATAATGTCTTTTTTTCAATTTAAAACTATTCAAGAATTTAAAGTTGAATCATTCGTTAACAAAACCTTTCTTTGGATAATTCATGCAGACAAAATACCTCCACATATTGCCTTATCAGTAAACGAACAATACTTTAGCTTGAAAATCAATGGTAAAGACATACAAAATGTTCAAACAATTCTGTCTTTTATAATTAAAAAGAAAATTCCTTTTATACTTGTCGAATTAACTCATGATTCATCTTATGAAAAGCGTTTTGATATTATTGTCAATAAATATCCTCAAGTAAACCATCAAATCACTTGTATTGTACCACTTATTGAAATTCTTTTAAATAAAACAAAGTCATTTATTTTACCTGAATTATTAAACGAATTGAATCAAAAAAAAAGAATAGTTAATTATTTTGGACTATTTTTGCCAAACTTTCATCATTTTGTATTGTCGTATAATAAAAATGATGTTCAACAAAGAGTCAATCAACTTCTCAATAAAAAATGAATTATCTAGAAGGAAAAAATATATATTTAAGAGCAGTTGAACCATCTGATGCACCAAAAATTCTTGTATGGGAAAATAATCAAGAAAACTGGCGAGTAAGTAATACAGAAGCACCATACTCTTTACAAGCAATTCTAGATCATATTCATAGCATTCAAAACTTTAGACAATCAGGTGAATTACGTTTAATGATTTGTTTAAAAGAAAACAATGATTCTATAGGCACTTTAGATTTATATGATGCACATTTTAAACATCAACGAGTTGGTATTGGAATTTTAATTGCCGATTCATCAAATCGAAAAAAAGGATATGCCAGTGAATCTTTAGAATTAATAAAAAAATATGTGCTTGATTTTTTAGAATTTCATACGATATTTGCTCATATTTTAGAAGACAATTTTGAAAGTATTCAATTATTTGAAAAAGCTGGTTTTATCAAAGTAGGAACAAAATTGGCTTGTTTTGTAGAAAAAGGAAAAAGAATTAACGAACATATCTATCAGTATTTATGAAAAAAAAAATAATTATTGCCTTGATTTTAATCTGTCTAACTTTAGTGATTTTAGCAATTCCTCAAATTAATTTATATCTCGCAGGAGCAAAAAAAACATTAAACAATCAAGATGTTGAATTTTATTTTAGAGGTAATTTAGAAACAAATGAATTAGCTGAATTATTAATTAAAGAAGGTTTTTTAAAAGATAAAGAAGGTTTTTTAAAAGTAGCCAATTATAAAAGATTGAAAAAAAGCAAACTCTCTGCAGGTAAATACATTATTAAAGCAAAAACTCCAATTCGTCATTTATTAAATGGTTTTACATTAAACTCAAAAGGAAATGGAAATGCTGAAGTTGAAGTTGATGTTACCTTTAACAATTGTAGAGATATTTATCAATTATGTGGGAAAGTTGCAAAAAATTTAATGCTGGACAGCTCATTATTAGCTACATATATTACTTCAGATGAGTGTTTGTCAAAATACGATTTTACACTTGAACAACTTCCCAGTTTATTTTTACCAAATACGTATAAAATGTATTGGGATACCGATGAAAAAGCTTTTGTAGAAAGAATGGCTAAAGAATTTAAACAATTTTGGACAACTGAAAGAAAAAATAAAATTAAATCCATTGGTTTAGAAAGTCCTTCACAAGTAGTAACCTTAGCAAGTATTGTATATTCAGAACAAAGTAGAAATCCTTCTGAGTGGCCTATTATTGCGGGTCTTTATCTAAACAGAATCAATAAAGGAATTAAATTGCAATCAGACCCAACTTTCAAATTTTGTTGGGGAAATGCCTTGGATAGTGTTCAACGCTTAACTTTTGAGCATCGAGACAAAGACTGCCCATATAATACATATATTTACAGCGGATTACCTCCCGGACCAATCTGTATTCCACCAGTTAAAGTAGTAGATGCCGTTTTAAATAGAGAAAAAAATGAATTTTTATTCTTGATTGCTAAACCAGATTATTCGGGATTACACGATTTTTCAGTCGATTACTCAAAACATTCTTTTTTAGCTAAGAAATACAGTCAATGGCTTGTTAGTGAGGGAATAAGATAAGCTTTGTTTTTATTTAATATAAAATGAACTTAAATATAAAATTTTAGTGTATTTTTGGAATCAATTTCAAAAAGATCATACGATTTTAAATGGAAATTTTGAACTTGAATTTTATAAATAAAACATGGCTTTAGATAAAAATGGTATAGCAAAAAGAATTGCTCAAGAACTAAAAAATGGATGGTATGTCAACTTAGGCATTGGAATACCAACACTTGTCGCCAACTATATTCCTGAAGGAATCGACGTCGAATTTCAATCTGAAAACGGAATTTTAGGTATGGGACCTTTCCCCTTCGAAGGTGAAGAAGATCCTGATTTAATTAATGCAGGTAAACAGACAGTAACTTTAAGAGCTGGAGCATCTTTATTTGATTCAGCTACTTCTTTTGCTATGATTAGAGGACAACACGTTCAACTTACCGTTTTAGGTGCTATGGAAGTTTCTCAAAATGGAAATATAGCCAATTGGAAAATTCCAGGTAAAATGGTCAAAGGAATGGGTGGTGCAATGGATTTAGTTGCTTCTGCTGAAAATATTATTGTTGCAATGATGCACACCAATAAAGCTGGTGAATCTAAAATACTTAAAGAATGTACTTTGCCTTTAACTGGCGTTGGCTGTGTGAAAAAAGTAGTAACAGAAATTGCTGTTTTAGAAATTAAAGACGGTAAATTTCATTTGATAGAAAGAGCTCCAGGTGTAAGCGTTCAAGAAATAATCGATAAAACAGAAGGTGAATTAATTGTGCCTGATTCTGTTCCAGAAATGAAAATTTAACCCAATTCTCTATCTGATTATATTTAATTAAAAATAAAATAAATAAACTATGAAAAATGTCTTAAACTCTTTGTTGACAATCGCTTTACTCTTCTCTATTGTGTCTTCCTGTACTGTTCAAAAACGATTACATCAGAAGGGTTATTTTGTACAATGGCACAAAAATTACAAAACTACTGCTGAAAATGACGAATCTCAAAAGAATATAACAATTTCTGAAATTTCTAACAATGAAGATTTTACTCTTTCCAATGAAGAAATTTCAATAAATAATTCATTTTCAAACACAGAAATGAATCATAATAAATTGAATTCCTTTGATAAAAATGAAAATCTTTTTACTTCTGAAGAAAATGCTGTTTCAACATCTTCAAATGATATTTTACATGAAATGATGAATTCAGAAGTTGAACATAAATCCCAAGAAATCAATGTTAGTTCATCTAAACAAACAAAGAATGAAAGTAATTTGAATCAAAAAAGTAGAATAGATGGCGATTTAACCATTAACATAATTTTAACAGTTTTATTTGCAGGTTTAATAGTATTGTTTGTTATCCTTGGACTTGCTGCTGTTGCACCAATGATTTATGTTTGGTATGGATTAGCTGGACTTAGTGCAATTGTTTTTATTACTCAAATAATAGACTTAATCAGATATTAAATGTGCTCCTTTTGGAATAAAAATACAATTCTATTTTTTTTTTTGATATTTTCCAATATTCTTTTTTCTCAAGAAAATTTTCAAGTAATTAAAGGTACAATACTTGACAAAGAATCTCAAGTTGGTATTCCAGGTGTTATTATAAGTATTACAAATACTTCACCAATAAAAAAAGTATTGAGTGATGTCAACGGAAAATTTAGATTGGAAAATCTATTGCCAGGGAAATACGATATTACTTTTTCCTATTCTGGTTACAAAACCATTCAAATGTCTAACATAAATCTTTCTGCTGGAAAACAAGTAGAATTGGATATTTCATTGGAAGAGTTGGTCAGCGAAATAAAAGAAGTACAAGTCGTAGGAACAAAAAAACATGAAACAATAAATGAACTTTCGTCAGTAAGTGCACGTTCTTTCAGTACGGAAGAAGTGAATCGTTTTGCTGGTGGACGTTCAGACCCCTCTAGATTGGCGGCTAATTTTGCTGGCGTTAGTACTCCTGATGATTCTAGAAACGATATAGTAATTAGAGGAAACTCCCCTACTGGTGTGCTTTGGAGAATTGAAGGATTGAATATTCCTAATCCAAATCATTTTTCTACTATCGGAACAACTGGAGGACCAGTAAGTGGTATCAATACAAATATTTTAAAAAATTCCGATTTTTTCACCTCTGCTTTTCCATCAGAATATGGCAATGCCAATGCTGGAGTTTTTGATTTGGGTTTTAGAAGCGGAAACACTGACAAAAGAGAACACACCATTCAATTTGGTATGCTGACTGGAATAGAAGCCATGACAGAAGGACCTATTAAAAAAGGAAATTCCTCTTCCTATCTTGTAGCATATAGATATTCATTTACAGGAATTGCACAAGCTATTGGTCTAAATATTGGAACAACTGCTACTCCATTTTATCAAGATTTGTCCTTTAAAATTAACAGTGGTAATACCAAATGGGGTAAGTTTACTCTTTTTGGAATTGGGGGAACAAGTAAAATCGAATTTAAACACGATGAAGTTGACTCTGCAGATTTATTTGCTTTTCCAAATAGAGATTCCTATTTTACAAGTAAAATTGGTTTAATTGGTTTCAGTCATTTTGGAAGAATTAATGAAAAATCTTATTTCAAAACAATTGTTGGAGCAACTTATAATGGATCTATCTATGATGAGGATTCTATAAATAAAACCACTTCAGAAGTGACTAGAATTATTATTAACAAAACAGCCCAACAACGATATTCTTTTAATACGGCTTTCCATTCAAAAGTAAATTCTAAACTGTTTCTTAAAATTGGCGTACTTGAGGAATTGTTTCATTTAACTTTATTGTATAAAAACAGAACCTATACCCCTTATTGGCTTGAAATATGGGATTTTAACGATTACACTTCTCTCATTCAAGGGTTTGCTCATGCAAAATATAATTTTACAAATGAACTTTCAATGAATGTTGGTTTTAGGACTCAATTTCTAACATTAAATCAGTCTTTTGCACTTGAACCAAGATGGGGATTAAAATGGCAAGTCAATACAAAAAGTACTCTTGGTGTAGGATATGGTTTACATAGTCAAATGCAACCTACTGATGTCTATTTTTATAGGAATTTAGACAGCTCCAATCAATATGTTCAATCTAACAAAGATTTAGATTTTACTAAAAGTCATCATTTTGTGCTTTCTTATGATTGGTTACCTTTTAAAGATTGGCGTATCAAAGGGGAGACCTATTACCAATATTTGTTTGATGTGCCTGTTTCCCCCTATTATAGAAGTTATTCTATGTTAAACACTGGTGCGGGTTTTATACCCAATGAACAGGCCTACTTACAAAATGTAGGTACTGGAGAAAATTATGGCTTAGAATTGACTATTGAAAAATTTTTTAGTAAATCTTATTACTTGCTTTTTTCTGGTTCTCTTTACGAATCCAAATACAAAGGGTACGACAAGGTAACTCACAACACAGCTTTTAACGGTCAGTATGTTTATAATTTATTATTTGGGAAAGAGTTTAGTTTTGGAAAAGATAAAAGACAACGGTTTTCTTTCGATATAAAATTTACTCATGCAGGAGGACGATTTTTTACGCCAATTGATCTTGATAAAAGTATCGAAATCAACAAACAAACTCTGAAAGGTGATGATTTTGCTTTTTCAGAAAAAAATCCAGATTTCTTACGATTAGATGTTAAATTTGGAGTGAATTTGAACAGTAAAAAAAGAAAATTATCACAATCTCTATTTTTTGATATTCAAAATATTACCAATAATAAAAATGTATTTGCTCAAAGATACAGCGAGAATACAAAAAGCATCAATACTGCTTATCAAATTGGTTTTTTTCCAAATTTTGTATATAAGTTACAATTCTAAAAAAGCAGAATTATTATTTAATTGATAATTTATAGATAAATTCTTTATCGTTATTAAACACTTTTAGAAGGTAAATTCCAGATGGACAATTACTCACATCAATTTTTATTTGGTTTGATGCCAGTTGAAGACTATTCACTTCAATTTTTTGACCCAATACATCAATTAATTCGAAATTCATTTCAGTCAAATTATTATCTGAATAAAGAGTAAACCAATTGTTTGTTGGATTGGGGAAAATTTTAAACGATTCATTTTGCAAAGAAACTGTTCCCAGTTGTGTTAAGGTTTCATCAGGAGGCCCTTCATAAAGATTTACATTATCAATAAAAATATTATTTCCTTCAAAACCAGAAAACTTGAATTTAAATAAAAAATTAGGACTCCAATACGATTCTGTAATATTGTTCACATGAACCAATTGCCATTCCTCTCTTGAGCTAGGAAAATAGGATGAGGTATTTTCTTCATTGTATAATAAAGTGCCACTGATTGTTCTTCTAAGAATCCATGTTTTTCCACAATCTGAAGAAACATAAACTTGCAATTTTTCATTATTCACATCAGGATATTTTTGATAAGCGAAAAAGAAGGAAAGAGTTAGCATTGAGTCGATAGAACTCAAATCAAAGTTTGGAGAGATTATCTCATCTGTATTTGGTCCAAATTCAAAATAGTTAAGAAGGTAAACTGAATTCGTTTCAGAAAAAGCAGCTTGATTTGTAATTTCAAAAGCATTATTTAATTGAGGATTTGATACTTTCCAAACGTTTTGGTTCGAAAGTGAGGTGTATGAATCAAAATCATCGCTAAATGGAAGACTCAAACTTGGATTATTGACAATTACCGCTTGATTAACTGTTACTGAATCGCTGTTTGTACCATCAGAAACAACCAATTTAACATCAAAAGTTCCTGTTTGTAAATAGCTAACAATCGGATGTTGTTCAGTAGAAGTAGATGGATTACCTCCTTCAAAATACCAATTCCAAGAAACAGCTTTGTTATAGGATAAATCAGTGAATTGAATATCTTCTCCTTGGCAAATTAACTGCATATCTTGTGTAAAAGTTGCTTTACAAAGATATGGTTCTTCAAAAGTTCCCGTATTTATTAAATTTGTATTTGTCCATAAATTGTTTCTATTGTCAATTCCAGAGGACAAAGTAGCCCTCATTCTGTCTTTTTGACCGAGGGTAAACATTTTTGAACAATAAGAATAATCCATATAATTTTCTACATTTGCTATTTCTCCGCAAGTGTTTTCATTAAGATTACACCAAGTTGAACCTATGGTATTGGGTGTATCTAAAATCTCGTCATCTGAGAAACAATTATCTGGCAAACCAGGGTCATTAGTATAACCCCAAGTATGTGGTAAATCCAACCAATGCCCAACTTCATGAGTTAATACTCGAGAACGACCTTCATCACTAGTACCTATTCGACCTACATATTCATGTAGCACCCATATTCCATTATACATACTCTCTCCTATACTTCCAGGCAAATAGGTATATCCAGCAGCTCCAAAACCAATAGCTCCACAAATAAAAAAGTTTAAATAACTATCTCCAGGCCATTCTCCTTGATATACATCGTTTCCATTAATAATTGCATCTACTTGTCCCCATCCATCTTCATTAAAACTAAAATCAGATTGAGTACGAGTAATTCCATTAAAACATTGACCGTTAGGAGCTTTTGTGGCCAATTTAAATTCTATTTCAATATCAGCAGCAATATCTTGAAAATTTTGATGAACTGTCGCTACATCTGTATTCAATTTTCTATAATCTCTATTTAAAACCTCTAAAGCATCTAAAATTTGTTCTCTAGAAATATTTTCATCTCCGCCATTGTGAAGAACATGAAAAACAACTGGAATTGTATAGATAGTAGATCTCACAAGTTCAGAACTATCGTTATCACCAATTAGAGCTTGTATATTTGCTCTGTTTTGCCAAAATTGATTTTGAAAGGTAGGATTTTGTAATAAACCTTCTAACTTTTTATGAGTACCACAAGTAAAACCCTCAGATTGAGCAAACAATTGTTGAACTGCAAATAAGACTAATAAAAAAATATTTTTTTTCACTCTAAAATATTGAGTTAAATTATTTTATCAAAAGTTTTTTATATGATTGCTGGCTTCCATTTTGAATTAAAACTGTATATAAACCAACTTCAATATTTTTAATATCTAAAAATACAAGATTTTTTCCAGAATTAGACATTACATTATGGCTTTGAACAATTTGCCCAATTGCATTTCTTATTTCAATTTTGGTTTGATTTTTATGTATCATTGTGTATTCTACCACAATTTCGTCATCAGCAGGATTGGGATAAACCTCAAAAACAAAATCATTTTGCAGTTCGTTAATAGTCGCAAAAGGTGAATAAGGATCTAAAGGAGCTGGGTCATCAACATCAGCGACAGTATCGTTGTCGTCATCTGTGTCAGTATTATTTCCCATTCCATCTCCATCTGTATCAGTAGTCTCCGTAGGGTCAAATGGAAATGCATCGTTAATATCTAAAACTCCATCATTATCGTCGTCTTCATCTATGTCATTTGTTGTTCCATCATTATCTGAATCGGCATAAACAATGTCTGTTGATTGTGTACCATTATAAATATTAATGTCATCGATATATATATTATTTCCACCATCACTGGTAAATTTAAATTTATACAAGAAATTATTTACAAAATATTGAGATGATACTCCTGTTACGTGAGCTGTTGTCCATTCAGATTGGTTTGCAGGCGTCCAAGCATTTGTTACCACTTGTGACCCTAAATTTGTACCTGATATATTTTTTAAAACATTCCACGTATTTCCACAATTGTTTGAGCCTAATACTTGAAGTTTTTCGTTATTTGCACTTGCTTTTTTACGATAAGAAAAACGGAAAGTTAATGTAACTGTTCCCGAAACATCCGATAAATCAACAGGGGGTGCAAGTAGTTCGTCTTCACTATCCGCAGATTGATTATAATTTGTCAATTTAACAGACTTTGAACCTGTATGACCAATATTAGTTATATCAAAAGCTTGGTTGTTTTGTGGATTAGTATAACTCCATTTAGGATTATTGATTAAACTACTGTATGCTTCAAATCCTTCAAAAAATGGAATTACATCACTTTGTGGAAGAACTTTTATCCAATTTGATTTTGTTGTTGTTTTAGTTTCACTACCGAAGTGTGCATTTAGAGTAACATCATACTCTCCTGGTGTTGAATACATTACAGTTGGATTCTGTACATTAGATTGATTTAATAAAGCACCTTCAAAATTCCAACTCCAACTTTCTACTGCATTGTATGATAAATCAGTAAAATTTACTTCATCTCCCACACATACAACATTTTTGTTACTTGAAAACTCTGCATTGCAAAGAGTTAAAGTACCATCTGCTCCTGTTGCTGTTAAATTTGCTGCTTGCCAAAGATTATTCCGTCCCCCAACAGAAGAAACTAAGGCAGCTCTAATCCTGTTTTTTTGACCAGTAGTAAACATTTTTGAGCAATAAGAGTAATCCATATAATTTTCTACGTTTGCTTTTGGTCCACAATAATTTTCATTTAAATTACAAGATGTTACACCTCTTGTGTTTGGAGTATCTGTCACTCCATCGTCTGTATTGCAATTTGAAGCCAAACCTGGTTCATTGGTGTCACCCCAAGTATGAGCTAAATTTAACCAATGACCTGCTTCATGTGTTAAAGTTCTGTCCGTTCCTTCTCCACCAGTACCTATTGACCCAACATAATCATGAAGTACCCAAATACCGTTAGTCATGGAAGTACCACTCCAATTACTAGGTTGAGAAGTATATCCAGCAGCTCCTCCATCACCAAGGTCTGCACAAATAAAAATATTAAGGTATTTATTTCCAGGCCATTCTCCTTGATACACATCATTTCCATTTTTAATTGCCGTTACTTGACCATAGCCATCGTTACCATCATACGTCATAACAGATTGTGTTCTAGTAATTCCGTTAAAACAATTGCCGTTTGGTGCTTTGGTGGCCAAAACAAATTCAACTTCAATGTCAGCTATTAGAGGTCTAAACTCACTTTGAACAGTTGCTGTATCGGCATTTAACTTTCTATAATCTCTATTTAGAATTCTTAAAGCATCAAGAATTTGTTCACGAGAAATGTTTTCAACTCCATTATTGTGTAATACATGAAATACAATAGGAATTTTATATACTGTTCCTCTTTGTAATTCTGGATTGTTTTCAACGATTTGTTGTAAGGCAGATAACTCTTGTTGATCTAATAAATATTGTTGAGCATAATCTGGGTTTTGCATATTTTTTTGATGTAAAAGATGCTGACCACAATATTTTAATTCACCATTTTCTTGAGAGAAATAAAAAGAAGTTAAACTAAAGGATAATATTAAAATTATAAGTTTTACAGGTTTCAAAATCATATTTATAGTTTTTTTGCTTGAATAATTTCATAAAATTAAACAATAAAATGCTCTATATATTTTTTTTTTGATGAATGGTATTTTTTTTTGATTAAACTGCAAATCATAATCGACAAAGAACATTTTCATCTTTCTCCGATTCTAAAAATTCAGCAATCTCTTTAGCACATTGTTTAACGGACTTTAGCTTATTATTACTTTTTAGTTCATTAAAAAAATTCCAAGACGAAAAAAGTTCTTCTTTTGTTTCTCTTATTTTTTTTTGCATATCTGTATCAATTACTCCAGGTGCTAAAGCATATACTTTTGTTTTATGTCCAAGTTCTTTTTCTTCTTCTTGAAACACTTCACTGTAACTATCTAAAGCTGCTTTTGAAGCACAGTAAGAAGACCAAGAAGCAATCGGTCGCCTTCCTGCTCCTGAACTGATATTTAAAACAGTAAGTTGATTAGAGTTCTCAACACTTAAGCGTACTTTTTTCATTAAAAAAACGGGTGTAAAAACATTCACTTGAAAGACAAATGGATCGTCAAAAGTTTCTTTTTTTATCAAGGGACTAATTTCCCCAATAATACCCGCATTATTAATAAGGGTTACCTCTTCCTTTAACAAGGGTAATTTTATCTTTTTTAATTCTTCTAATGAAGAGAAATCACATTGGATAAATGAAATTTTGTTGTCATTAAAAGGATTAAATCTACCTATTCCAATAATCTTTTGATTGGTTTTCAAATAATGTTCAACCAATGCTTTACCTATTCCCCTTGAAATTCCAGTAATGATGTAAATCATCAAGAAAGTGCCTGTTCCAAATCAGCAATTAAATCTTCAACATCTTCAATGCCAACACTTAAACGTAATAAAGAATCCACCACGCCAGACTTTTCTCTTTCCTCTTTAGGTATTGCAGCATGAGTCATTGTAGCAGGGTGATTAATCAATGATTCAACCCCACCCAATGATTCAGCTAAAGAAAAGACTTTAAACGAAGAAGCCACTTTAAATGTATTTTCAATACTTTTTTCTTTTAAAACAATTGAAATCATTCCCCCAAATCCTCTCATCTGTTTTTTGGCCACATCATGATTAGGATGGGATTCAAAACCAGGCCAATACACTTTTTCAATTTTTGGATGCTTATTTAAATATTCTGCAATCAACTTTCCATTAAAACAATGTCTTTCCATTCTAATATGTAGAGTTTTAATTCCACGTAGAACTAAAAAACTATCCATCGGACCTGGATTAGCACCAGAACTATTTAAAATAAAATAAATTTTTTCGTGTAATTCAGCTCTGTTTGTAATCAAAGCACCCATTACCACATCACTATGGCCACCTAGATATTTTGTTACAGAATGCATAACAATATCAGCACCTAAATCGAGTGGATTTTGCAAATAGGGAGAAGCGAAAGTATTGTCCACCACAAAAAGTAGATTGTTTTTTTTCGCAATATTTGCACATTCGACTATATCAACTATTTGCATTGTTGGATTGGTAGGGGTTTCTGCCCAAATCAATTTAGTCTTAGAATTGATGTATGGTAAAATATTTTCTGGCTTTGTTATATCCACAAAATGAAAAACAATTCCAAACGATTCATAGATTTTTGTAAATAATCTGTAAGTTCCACCATACAGATCATTTCCTGCTATCACTTCATCACCAGATTTTAATAATTTTAGAACGGCGTCGGTTGCAGCAACTCCACTACTAAAACAAACACAATATTTTCCATTTTCTAATGCAGCAATATTTTCTTGAAGTGCCTCTCTAGTAGGGTTTTTTCCTCTTGCGTAACCGTACCCTTTGTTTTTCCCAGGTTGCTCTTGGACATAAGTCGATGTTTGATAAATTGGAGTCATTATCGCTCCAGTGCTTGGGTCAGGATGTGCTCCTGCATGAATTGCTTTAGTTCCAAATTTCATTGTAAATGTTTTTTTTGCAAACCTACATATTTTTTCGCTTTTTATTCAATGAAAATTGCAAAATTCTAAAATCCTTGAATACCGTTTACAGTTGTATATTTTAAAACATTCTTTTTATCTGGATAAATTTTAGCAAATGCAGATTGAAGAGCTAAAGTGGTTTCATGAAATCCACACAAAATAAGTTTTAATTTTCCTGGATAGGTATTGACATCTCCAACAGCATAAATACCAGAAATATTGGTTGAATAATCTAAAGGATTTACTACGATTGCATTTTTGTCAATTTGTAAACCCCATTGAGCAATTGGACCAAGCTCTGGTTTTAATCCAAATAGTGGAATAAAATAATCACAATCGATGTCTGTTATAGTTTGATCTTGATGTTTAACTCTAACTTGTTCAAGAAATGATTCACCCTTTAAATCAAAAACTTCTGCTTCCGTTATTAAATTTATTTTTCCTTTTTCGACTAAATTAAAAACTTTTTGAATTGAATCTAAATGACCTCTAAAAGAAGCACTTCTATGCACTAATGTAACAGAATTTGCAATATTTTTTTCAACTAAAAAAATACTCCAATCCAAGGCCGAATCACCACCACCTGAAATTACACATTTTTTATTTCTAAATTTTTCAGGGTCTTTTATGATGTAATCAACACCTTTTTGCTCAAAATTTTTAATGTTTTCAATTGGAGGTTTTCTAGGTTCAAAAACGCCCAAGCCACCAGCAATAATTATTATCGGTGCATGATGAACGGTTCCTTCAGAAGTAGTAACAAAAAAAGTTCCATCTTCCAATTTTTCTATGTGTTCTGCTGCTTCACCTAAAGTAAAACCTGGTTTAAAAGGAGCGGCTTGTTTCATCAAATTATCTATTAAATCTCCTGCTAAAATCATTGGAAATCCAGGAATATCATAAATTGGTTTTTTGGGATAAATTTCTGCACACTGACCACCTGCAATTGGTAAAGAATCTATAATATGGCATTTTAATTTTAATAATCCCGCCTCAAATACTGTAAATAGACCAACAGGTCCAGCTCCTATTATAAGAATATCTGACTTTATCATTTCTTGTTTTGAAGCGACAAAATTAAGTAATTATTGACTTTAAAAAAAATTATTTAGAATATTTTTAAATAAGGATTTAAACTCTATTCTTGTATCACCCTAAAAGTTCGAGAATTTTTTTACACATTATCCCCTATTTATCGATAATGTGAACTAATAAATTAATTTTTTTTGATGGAATAGAAATCTAATTTGTAATAAAAAATTGGAAGGAAACCTAATTGTTGTTTTTCAGCAATTGGTTCAGCACTTGGATTTGCTAAATCAGGTGAATAGGTTAAACCCAATAAGTTTTTAGTGTTAAGAATATTGACCAAATCAATTCCTATCTCATGCGTCATTTTTTTTGTGTTTAATCTCCAATTAATCTTTAAATCTAATCTATAATAAGGTCTAAACTGTCTTTCATACAACAAAGAGTCTTTAAAAATTAGTTCATTTAAATATTTAGAAGAAGCTTCGTCAACGTATCCATATCTTCTTCCACCAGCTAAGGTGGATTTTAAACCAATTGAAAAAACTTGTTTTTCCTTAATGGAAAATTCTTTCCCAACAAGAAAATTTACAGTATAATTTCCGTTATAGGCAGAATTTCTTTCTATACCATCACTTCCTTTGTATTTAGACTGATATAATGAAGAAGAAAGAAGAAAATAAAACGATTTGTCAAAATACTTTTGCAAGGTTATTTCAATACCTACATTATAACCCGTTCCAGTATTTTTTAGGGAATCAGGGAAAAATCGAGCAAAACCGCTTCCTTGATTAATCAACGAATAAGCGGAGGGTTTAACTGAAACCGGAATTTGATATAAATATTGATAGTAAATCTCTGTTTTTAACTGAAGATTTTTAAGGAAATTTTTCTCATGTGCAATAACAGTATGAATACTTTTAGAAAATCCCATTTCTCTATTATGTAAGATTTTTCCACCCAATACATCTTTTTTGAAATACAAATAAGTATATATCGGTTGAGTTTGGCTATGTAAACCAACACCAGCTGAGATCACATTGCCCTTATTAGCTTTAAATTTCCAAGCTATTCTTGGTTCAGCGGGACTCAAATGATTACTCAAAGAATAATATTGAGCATGAAGTCCAAGAGTAAAATCCATTTTTTCTGTCATTCTCCATTTCCATTGAATAAATTGATGATAAAAAAAAGCATGACCTGAATTATCCCATCGTTTTACAAAAAAACTATGGCTTGGATCTAAAACGGAATCATTCATTGCATAAAGCTGAAACTCGTTATTTAATCCCCATTTTATCAAATGTTTTTTTGAAAATTTATGTGTCAATGAAAAAAAATGTGAAACTCGAGAGATTTTAAAAGTATAAGCCATCAAAGGATAAATAGAGTCAATCTTAATTAGGTATTTTTCTTTTGAACCTTCTTGAACTGTATCTAAATGGCGAACTAAAAAATCATGTTCTGCGTTTTGCTCCTCATAACTATAGGAAAATGTATTGCTTATAAATGTTTTTTCTTTCAATGTTTTTTTATAGTTCATGCCAATTACACCCATTGCAGTACCAAAATATTGGTCTCTATCCCCTTCACCATATAGTTCTTTGGAATATTCAGTCTGATCAGAAATTTTTATTGCAATTTTACTTTTACCTCCAATTCCAAAAATGGAGAGAATACCACCTTTTTTAAATACATGATTGGTTTTAAAAGCCATATCACCATATATAGGAACTGCATCTGTGCCAATTTTAACACCCATTGAGTTAAACAAACTCAAAGTTGAATACCTACCCATCCAAAGGAAAGAAGATTTACCATTTTTTTTCAAAGGACCCTCAGCCATCCATTCAGTGCCTAAAAAACCAAGCTGTCCTGTAAATTCATATTGTTGATTGTTTCCATTTCGCAATTTTAAATCAAAAATTCCTGAAATACTATTCCCATATTCAGCAGGGAAAGCACTCATAAAAAAATCAGAATTGGAAAGTAACTTATTATTGATAATCGAGACTGGACCACCAGTACTGCCAGAAACAGCAAAATGGTTGGGGTTTGGAATATCTATCCCTTCAATTCTCCATACAACTCCTAAAGGCGAATTTCCTCTGATAATGATGTCGTTTCTTGAATCATCAGCACCTTGAACACCAGCAAAGTTAGAGGCCATTCGTGCAGGATCTGACCTTGAACCAGCATAACGTTCGGTTTCTTCTACACTAAATTGTTTGGAAGAAACCATGCCTAACTCATTGATGGTTTCTCCTTTTTTTCGAGCTACTACTTTAACTTCTTCTTGTTCGAGTAAAGTTTCTGAAAGCGGAATCTCAAGAATGACCTGTTTGCCTGAATTAACTGTAATGGCAAGCGATTTATTTTCATATCCTAAATAACTAACTTTTAATTGATGTTTTCCAATACTTATATTTTGAATTTGAAATGAACCATCGGGAAGTGTTAATGTTTTTCCAATTATTGTACTATCTTTTTTGTAGATAAATACCTTTGCTCCACTAATTGGAGTTTTAGTTTCTTGATCAAATACTTTACCACTAACTACTTGATAAACTTGCGAATAGTATGTTGAAAATATTGAGACGAGTATAAAAAGAAAAATTATCGTACGAAACATAAAATTAAATATTTACACGAATTCGATTTAAAAACAATTTACAAAGCTATTAAAACAAAATTAATAAAATCAATTGAAGTAGGCAATATATTGTATTTCATTACTTTTTGTCTTGACACAAAAAAAGTATACAATCCCGAAAATTCGGAAATGACTGTGAGAAAAAGGGGGAGGACTAATAAAATTTATTATTCTTTCAAACATTCTATTGTATGTATTAATTTTAAACGTACTTCACCTATATTATTTAATACTTGACCTTCTTCAAATCTAAGCATTTTAAAGCCATTTTCTTTTAATTTTTTTTCACGATAAAAATCGTATTCCCCTTTGTTGATATGTGAACTTCCATCAATTTCAATTATTAAACCTATCTCAGCTGAAAAAAAATCAACAATAAAATTCAAAATCGGTCTTTGTCTTTTAAATCCTACTCCGAGTTGTTTTCTAGATAGAAGTGATTTCCAAATGTATTTTTCTGCTTTTGAAACACTTTCATTTCGAAGTTCATTTGCATAATTTTTGAGGTTTTTGTTGTAATGGTTGTTAATCATTTTTCGTTTAATTTAATAGTTAAATTTCCTCCCCCTTAATCCCCCTCCAAAGGGGGAAAGTAGCAATTCTCCTCTTTGATTCCTCAAAAGGTTGAAGAACATCTAATCCTCTTCTATGTCGGAAATTGAACACTAATTTACCACAACTTTCTCTAAACTCCTACTATTTTCTGAAATAATCTCTAAAAAATACACTCCTTTTGATAAATTCAACTCAATTTTTGTGGAGTTTCTGTCTAAATCATACAGTTTTCTGCCTTGAGCATCGTAAAGTGTTAAATCTTGGATTTCTAGTGAATTTGTTTGAAAAGTAAAACTTCCGTTGTTGGGATTGGGAAATCTTTCATTACTTTTTCCTTGATGAAAAAGTAAGCAATCCCGAAAATTCGGGAAAGACTGTGAGAAACTTCATTTGAAAACTACATCTCACTTCGTTAACGAATCCCAAACTCGCTACAATTGTTCGCTGAAAATTAGAAATTTTCAGACAATTTTGCTCAAACAAGGGTTTCGTTTTAACTACGTTCTCTTTGTTTTCTAAATTCATTTTCTCAAGGTCGTTTTAGATTATTACGAGATGCTAATTTACCACAATTTTTTCAATTTTCCTACTATTTTCGGAAATAATCTCTAAAAAATATACGCCTTTTGGCAAATTTAATTCAACTTTTGTAGAGTTTTTCTCTAAATCATACAGTTTTCTGCCTTGTGCATCGTAGAGTGTTAATTCTTTGATGGTTGTTGCAGAGTTTTGCAGAGTAAAACTACCGTTGTTGGGGTTGGGAATTACAGTTGTTCCTCCCCCCTGCCCCCCTCCAAAGGGGGAAAAGTTGGATTCTTCCAAACCTGCTTCGCTTTCTACAAACTCTGCTAAAAAAGAACCAGTACAGAATATCTCATTGCTACCCGTTGCCCAGGGGGTGTTAAAATTCATTAAACCACCTGACCAACTTTCTCCAACAATATAAACACTTTTATCGTATAAGGACACTGAATTAGCAAATTCTTTATAAACTCCTCCTCCTCTTTTGCCCCATTGAAAAATGCCTTCATGGCTAAATTTACATAAAAAAACATCCCTATCACCCTGAGCACTGGCTATAAATTGGTAATCAGAAAAACTAAAGTTTACAGATATACTTTCTTCAAAACCACCGGTACAATATACGCCTCTTTCTCCTACTTCTACACCACGAGACCATGAATAAGTACCGTCTAATGTAGCAGCCCATTGTACTTCTCCATCGAGGTTGAACTGGGCTAAAAATGAATGAATGCCCCCTCCAATAGGGTATGTTAAAACTGCTGCATTAGGGTTGTAAGGGGTTTCAAAATTCATCTGAGCTGAAGAAGTACCTGTGACATAAATTTTATTGTTATATACATCGATGTCGTGTGCTATTGCACCGTTAGTACTTCCCATTCTTTTGACCCAAAGAGGGTTGCCTTCCATGTCTAACTGAACCATAAAAGCATCATATTGACCTTCTGCATAGACTTCAAAAGAACTGGGTTCGTAGTAAGGGCTAAAATTAAGTGTATCATCAAAATAACCACATACGTATAATTTACCCCCACTTGCATCTAGTGCTAGAACATCTTCACGCTTCAGACCGCCGTATCTTTTCGCCCACTCAAAATCACCTTCATGGCTATATTTAGCGATAAAAATGTCGCTTGTGTCTCCAATGGCATATAAACTATTGGAGCTCCAATCTGTTGGTGTATTAAAGTTGATGCTGTCTTTAAAACCAGAACTTACATACACTCCTTCTAAGGAAGAAGTTACATGATAAAAACCATATACAGTAAATCTATTAGCCCATATAAAATCTCCCTCTAATGAGTATTTTGCCAAAAAAACGTTATAAATATTCGTTTCATCTGAATACAAAACAAAACTTTCCCATGAAGGAGGATTATTGAAATTCATACTGTCTCTAAATCCTCCTATAACATACACCGCATCGTTATACACAGATATACTATAAACCAAATCGCTATTACCCTCCCCCCCCATTCTTTTTGCCCACAGTACCTCACCTTGTGAAGAATATTTAACTATATAACCATCATAATTCTGATGAGGTAAAAATTCATCATCACTTAAATATACAACTCCTGCTCCAGCAACATAAATGTTTCCATCTCTGTCGTTACCCACATCATAACCTCCTACTCCAACTCCTACATTTTTAATTAAATCTGGATAAGCATCTTGGGCTTGTACTGCTTTTAATCCTAAAAACAAACAAATAATTATTATTTTTTTCATGGTTTTAGGAGTTAATAAATGAATATTTTGTTTAAAAATTGTTTACTATTGTCTATACTTTGTGTTTTTAACAGATACACTCCCTTTACTTCGCTGTTGAGTTTAATAGAATAGGTGTTTAACTCAATTTCTGTAATCTTACACTCTACTTCTTTGCCCTCTAAAGTAAACAAATGTATTTTGTTTAAATCAAGTTCCGTTTCACTCTGGAGTATAAAACTTCCGTTGTTGGGGTTGGGATGTATTTTAATGTTGTTGGCGTTTTCTTCGTCTTCTTGCATTGTTTGTTTTCCGTTTTTGTTCATTTCAATTATCGTCGGCTCTTTGTAGTTACAAATGCCTTTGAAAAAACAGAGAACGTTGCTTATTTGTTCGCCTGCTTTGCCTTTCATTGTGTTTTTCATCTGAATCAGTTCTCCTACTTGTTCGTCTGTCAACTGGGTAATAGCTCCCTGATCGTTGGTAATGTCCTCCATATATCTTTTATACGTTAAATATTCCGACAAATCACGATACACAATGCTGTCTGTAATGGAGGGTAAGTCGTTTTCTATCTCGTCTAACCATGCAGAAGATTGAGCTTTATTGCCCATTCCAGCATACAAATCGGCACGTAAACTTTTTTCGTAAGGACTTTCCTTCCAAGTAAGAAAATCTTCATGTGCTTGCCAATCGACCTGTGAGGTATCACTCAATTCGTGTTGCATTAATTGATCAATTAAGGTACTTTGTTCTCTTACCAACACTTCAATGTCTTGTAGTTTTTTCCCTTTTTCCGTTATTCTAGTTTTAGCTTCCTCTAACAATTGATTGAGTATGCCTTGTGGAAAGGGATTGGCTTTGTTTTTTAAGTATTCTATCAACTCTTTATCATTGACCAATTCAATATTGGATTGAAGCACTTCTTTGAGCCAAGCGTTTGGAAAAACCCCAGGACTTTTGTCAGCCAATTTTTTCATCAATTCTACAGAAAGGTATGGACTATTAATAAGCAAAATACTCTTTACAGCTAATTTATTGCTTTGATTGACAGTTTCAACTAACAAATGCAATTCAGCGGCATCGTGTACTTCCAACAATACCTCTAATTCTGTTTTTTTACCCACCAATTGAGGAATCAAAGCGTTTAAATCCTCTTGTAGCTCGTTTTTTCTAATTTGGGAAAAAATTGGAAATTTATCCTGAGGATGTAAAGAAAAACTCGAAAGACAGGTATTTGCTGTTTCACTTTCCAACAACTCAATAGTACAGCAGTTTAATAAGGGTTTTTTGTTACTTTGGTTGTCGTAATAATACCTTTGATTTTCATGGTCATTATTGAGGTAATGGTAAAAAGGGACTTGATTTGGACCAGGTTTAGTTAGACCTGTTGAAAATATATTTCCAGCCGATAGCGAATAACTTCCTTGATGTCTTTTAACTCCATACCCTGAATATTGAACATCTTCAGGAGCAACATAAACGTATTGATCCATGGCAATGGAGTTGGAATAACGATTACACAACCATTCTAAACCTCTAGGAATATTTTGACTCCAAGGCAAGTTTGAAATATTATTAGAATTAATTCCTTCAGCGTAATTTGCTAAATACAAACCCTCATATTGGTTTCGATAAATTTGATTCGGCTCATGTTGTGAATTATAGACCAAACATCCTAAAGCACCAAAGGTGGAATTGTTAAATACATTTCCTTCAACCTTATATCCACTACACCAATTAAAATTGAGTTGTTTCATATAAGGCATAGC
>JACPDW010000034.1 GCA_016183815.1 Flavobacteriia bacterium | reverse complement strand
AATCGGATAGAAACAATTACTAAATCGGGATTTTTCAGATTTTCCGTTCAATACGGTTTTAAAAAACCTCTTTCACGGAATCTGAATTAATTTCAAGTCTGTTGCCGGGATTTGTTGTAGCAATACCAAGAAAACCATTTGTTTCCATAGTCATAAGACCATCTATGGCATTTAGCCATTGAAAAATCAAAATAACTATGGGGGGTTTTAATTACAATTTGTTTTACAAGTTGCATGATCTATCAGATTTCTAAAGCTTTAAACATAGAAATGAAAGAACTTTTTGATTTTGAGAAAGATTAATAAGAAAAAAATTTAACAAACTAATTTTCAAGCATTTTTTTTAATTATTATATATTTTTCCATCGTGATAAATTAAATAGTTTTGATTGAATAATTCAACCAACACTGTATTTCCGTAAATTTTATATTTTGCTTCTAATTGTTTGGTAATCTCTTTTAAAACTCCGTTTTGATATACTTGTATTCCTCCCATATTATTTCTAAATACTAAGGTGTTATTTTTAATTTGATAATCTTGAGGAATGTAGTTTAATAGCTGTTTTTTTCCTTTATCTTTTTCATAAATATAAAACAAACCACCTTCTTCCCATACAATTAAATTATCCAATGCGTTCCAAAAATTTACGTTAAAATTGGATAACATTTCTTTTTCACCATTTTTATAAATCCATAAATTGTTTTGATTGTCTTCATACGCAACAAAATTTCTAAGTGCTTTAAATTTTTTGACAAACAAAGATTCTACATCTACAATTGTCCCCTTATCAAAAACTGCAAATGTCTGATTGATTGGGTCGTTAAAACAAATGACATCTACACCACATGAAAATTCAATTTTTCTAGTATAAACAGCAAAATCATGAATTTTATTATTCCAAAAAAACTTCAAGAAATCTCCATTTTCTCTGAATACTATTGTATTGTCTCCCAATTCTTCAACACCATATAAATCACCTGTTAATTGATATAAAATCATGTTTTCATTTCGAGAACGAACATTTACCGTATTGTATCTTGTATCTTCAAAAACAAGTAAACTGTCACTGAGCCAATATTGATTTCCAAACATGGTTAAAAGATTCTTTTTTGGATAATCAGGTGAATAATGGTAGATAACAGGACCAATATTCCATGCCAATTGATTGTCAGAAAGTTTGTAGTTCACTAATTGGTTGGTAATTAATTCAACCGTTTCTCCATTATAGACTTTAAAATCACCTCTAAAATCGACATAAACAATCAAATTATCACTCGCTTCAAAAGATTTAATTGCTTGAAATTCTAATTGTCTGATATTGTTTTTATAAAAGGTTTTAAAAAACCTATTCATATCAGTAAATGGAGCTAATTGAGCTGTTAAATCAACATTTATTAGCAATACAAAAAAAATTAATAAAAGATAATTAAAGTTTTTTTGGCTTTTATTACAAAAACTCATTGAATAGTCTATTTTTTTAACTTTCATTTTTTAAAATTATAAATGTATATAAAAAACCTTAAATATTTTAAATATTAGGATTATTTTAACTTTTAAACTTAATATCTTTAAGAAGTTTAAAAGAATAAATTTTGATTATTTTTTTGTAAAAATAAGATTAAATCAACTGAAACTATGCCATAAAAATACAATTTTAAGCGATGAATGTAAATTAGTGTTTAGTTCATAAAACACCCAATAAATACCAAACTAAATATGAATTAATTTTGTATTTCAAATATGATACTAGAATCAAACAAATTAGTAGAAATTATCACAAGTAAAATTAAATCCATTGTGATTATCATCAATCCTGATGGCGAGTTATTGTATGTTAGTCAATCAGTTAAAAGAATTTTAGGATATGAACCTTATGAATTATTAGGATCTCATTGGTGGAAAGCTACTAGGAAAGATGAAAGTTCTGCTTATAAAATGATAGATCAGTTCAAATTTTGGGTTAAAGAAAAAAAAATGGAAGAATTGTCCAGCGAACGATTACTTTTTACTTCTGAAAACAAAAAAATTTGGATTTTATGGAATAGTTCTTTTGATGAGGAGGGGAATGTTGTTAGTGTAGGATATGACATAACTAATAGGAAGATAAATGAACAGAGGTTGTCAAGGACTGTAAAACTGCTCAAAAATAAAAACAGAGAAATAACGGACAGTATCAATTATGCTCAAAGTATTCAGCATTCTATCCTGCCAAACTCAAAAATCTTGTCGAATTATTTTACTGAACATTTTGTTTTTTTTCAACCAAAAGACATTGTTTCAGGTGATTTTTATTTTTTTTATGAATGGAATAATTTGTTTTTTGTTGCTTGTATCGATTGTACTGGACATGGTGTTCCAGGTGCGTTAATGACAGTTTTGGCAAATAATCTTTTAAAAACGGTTATAAAACACCATCAAATGGTTGAGCCAAGTGAGATATTAAACACTATCGATCATCTTTTGTACGATGAATTCAATAAAAATAAAAAAATCAAAAGAGCTGATGGAATGGACATTTCATTATGTGTTTTTGATTTCTCGCAAAACAAATTAAAATTTTCAGGTGCAAATCATTCTGTATTAATTTATAGAAATAAAGAAGAGTTTGAATTTAAAGGTAATCGATATCCAATAGGTTTGTACCATGATGTAATAAAAAAATTTAATACCTACGAATTTGATTTTGCAAAAGGAGATAAATTCGTTTTGTTTTCTGATGGAATTACTGACCAATTTGGAGGTAAAGATTTCTATAAAGGAGGTAAAAAATATACTAAAAAAAGATTTAAGGATTTGATAAGAAATTCAAAATCAACTAGTGAGTTGAAGACAAATCTTGAAAATCAGTTTTATCAATGGAAAAATAAATTAGAACAAACAGATGATGTTTTAGTTATTGTTGTTGAAATATAAAAGATAAGTTCAAATTTGAAAATCTTTTTCTTTTTTTTCTATCTAATACCTTATACAATTATTAAATATCCTATAATTCAAATATACTAATACAATATGTAATTAGTCCAATTTATTTGGACTATCTTGAATATGTATTCGGTATAAAACACTAATTTTGTACACATGGAACAAAAAGAGGATTTATTAAAAGAAATTATTTCTCACGCTAAAGAATATGGTTTTATTTTCCCCTCGTCAGAGATATATGATGGATTATCAGCGACTTATGATTATGGTCAATTAGGCGTTGAACTTAAAAACAATATTAAAACCTTTTGGTGGAAAGCCATGGTACAAATGCATGAAAACATTGTTGGAATTGATGCAGCAATTTTTATGCACCCAAAAACATGGAAAGCTTCTGGTCATGTCGATGCTTTTAATGATCCATTAATTGATAATAAAGACTCCAAAAAAAGATACAGAGCCGATGTTTTAATTGAAGATTATATTGAAAAGATTCGTCAGAAAATTGAAAAAGAAGTTGAAAAAGCTCAAAAAAGATTTGGTGATGCTTTTGATGAAGAACAATTTCGATCAACGAATCCAAATGTTTTGCGTAATATTGAGAAGATACAATCTATAGAAGAAAGAATGAAATCTACTCTAGAAAACAATGATTTAGAAGGTGTTTACAATCTTATTGTTGATTTAGAGATTGTTTGCCCACTTTCAGGAACTAAAAATTGGACTGAAGTCAGACAGTTTAATCTAATGTTTTCCACAGAACTAGGGTCTGTTTCAGGAGAGGCCTCAACCATTTATTTAAGACCCGAGACAGCACAAGGAATTTTTGTAAACTTTTTAAATGTTCAAAAATCAGGTAGAATGAAAATACCATTTGGTATTGCTCAAATAGGTAAAGCATTTAGAAATGAGATTGTTGCACGACAATTTATTTTCAGAATGAGAGAATTTGAACAAATGGAAATGCAGTTTTTTTGTCGTCCAGGCGAGGAAATGAAATGGTATCAATATTGGAAAGACAGTCGTATTAAATGGCATAAAAGTTTAGGTTTAGGAGAAAAAAACTATCGTTTTCACGACCATTTAAAATTGGCCCATTATGCTAATGCAGCTTGTGACATTGAATTTGATTTTCCAATGGGTTTTAAAGAATTAGAAGGTATTCATAGTCGAACGGATTTCGATTTAAAACAGCACGAAAATTTATCAGGGAAAAAATTACAATATTTTGATCCTGAAATAAACGAGAGTTACGTTCCTTATGTTGTTGAAACTTCGGTAGGGCTTGATCGTATGTTTTTATCAGTTTTAAGTAGCTCCTATACTGTTGAAAAATTAGCAGATGGAAGCGAAAGAACTGTATTAAAAATTCCATTTATTCTTACACCCAACAAAGTGGCTATTCTTCCATTAACAAAAAAAGATGGATTACCTGAAAAAGCCAACGAGATCTGGAATCGATTGAAATTTGATTTTACTTGTCAATACGACGAAAAAGATTCAATAGGTAAAAGATATAGAAGACAAGATGCCACTGGAACAGCTTATTGCATCACAATAGATCATCAAACTTTAGAGGACAATACGGTAACCCTCAGACATCGAGACACCATGATTCAAAGTAGAATTTCTGCTGATGAATTGCTTGTTAAATTATCAGAAACTTGTAACTGGAGTAATTTTTTGAAAGAATTTGATTAGTTTTTCAAAGTAAATTATACCGATTATTATTTGATTAACTTTCTATATTTTATTCTTTTTGGACCAGAATCACCTAAACGTTTTTTTCTATTTTCCTCATAATCAGAATAACCTCCCTCAAACCAATAGACTTGGGAATCGCCTTCGAATGCTAAGATGTGCGTACAAATTCTATCTAAAAACCATCTGTCGTGAGAAATGACCACGGCACAACCCGCAAAACTCATAATACCCTCTTCCAAAGCCCTTAAAGTGTTTACATCAATGTCATTGGTCGGTTCATCTAATAACAAAACATTGGCTTCTGTTTTTAAAGTCATTGCCAAATGTAATCTATTTCTTTCACCACCTGACAAAACGCCTACTTTTTTATTTTGATCGGAGCCGTTAAAATTAAATTTTGAAAGATAAGCCCTTGAATTGATTTTTTGATTACCAATTTCAATAAACTCTAAACCATTAGAAACGACTTCAAAAATAGTTTTTTCTGGATGAATATCTTTATGTGTTTGGTCAACGTAACCTATTTGTACAGTATCACCAACAATAAACTCACCGCCATCAGCTTGTAATTCATTCATAATCATTTTGAATATTGTAGTTTTACCTGCACCATTTGGACCAATTACTCCAACTATTCCAGCAGGAGGTAATTTGAAATTTAAGTCGTCATAAAGTAATTTATCTCCAAATGATTTCATGACATGAATGGCATCAATTACTTGATTTCCAAGTCGAGGACCATTAGGTATTGGAATTTCAAGAGCTTCCTCTTTGCTTTTAACGTCTTCAGAAAGCATTTTCTCATAATTTTGAAGTCGTGCCTTACTTTTTGCTTGTCTAGCTTTCGGATTCATTCTTACCCAATCCAATTCTTTTTCTAACATTTTCTGACGTTTGGAAGCTGTTTTTTCTTCTTCTTTTAGTCTTTTCCCCTTTTGTTCAAGCCAAGAAGTATAATTTCCTTTCCATGGAATTCCTTCTCCTCTATCCAACTCTAAAATCCATCCAGCAACATTATCTAAAAAATACCTATCGTGAGTAACTGCAATTACAGTACCTTCATATTGTTGTAAATGTTGTTCTAACCAATCAATTGACTCTGCATCAAGGTGGTTTGTAGGTTCATCAAGTAAGAGTACATCAGGATTTTGCAACAATAAACGGCATAAAGCGACTCTTCTTTTTTCACCACCTGAAAGTGTTTCTATTAATTGATCATCAGGAGGGCAACGAAGGGCGTCCATAGCTCTATTCAATTTTGTATCTAATTCCCATGCATCTAAAGCATCTATTTTGTCTTGAACTTGACCTTGTCGAGCAATAAGTTTATCCATTTTGTCGGGGTCGTTCAATACTTCTTCATCCATAAATTGTTGATTTATTTCTTCATACTCATTAAGTACGTCAACAATTTCTTGTGCACCTTCCATCACCACTTCTTTGACTGTTTTTTGTGGATTTAATTCCGGTTCCTGTGCTAGATAACCAACAGAATAACCTCCAGACCAAACCACTTCCCCTTGAAAGGATTTGTCCAAACCTGCAATAATTTTCATTACTGTTGATTTTCCTGAACCATTTAGACCTATTATGCCTATTTTAGCACCATAAAAAAAAGAAAGATAAATGTTTTTAATAATTTGTTTTCCTTGAGGAGTATTTTTTGACACTCCAACCATTGAAAAGATTACTTTTTTATCATCAGACATTTTATAAAGGTTTTAATTAAAATTAATGAAAAAAATATTGTTTTACAAAGATAAGTTTTTCTCTTGTCAAAGTTTAGATTTATATTTAAAAAATTATAAGCAAATAAATATTTTCCTTTTATTCAGAGTGAAAATTTTAAATATTTGATTGTCATTCCTTTTGAAGAAAATAATTTTTCATAATGAGTGGTAACTTCATTCAAAATTTTTAATGTATCATTAGAAGAATTGGTAATGTGTTCAATATTTGAGATATTTTCAAGTAATTTAATTTGATTTTTTTCAATTTCCTCGAGTGTATAATCATACAATAAATCACTATCTGTTTTTAAATGAATCATTCCTTCTTTTTTTAAAATCTTTTTATATTTCTCTCTAAAAAAAGGAGAAGTCAACCTTTTGTTTGGTTTTTCGGGCTGAGGATCAGAAAAGGTTAACCAAATTTCATCAACTTCATTAGTGTCAAAAAAATGATCAATAAAATCGATTTTAATACGTAAAAATGCCACATTAGTCATTGACAATTCATGACTTGATTTAGCTCCGACCCAAATTCTTGCTCCTTTGATATCGATTCCAATATAATTGTTGTTTGGGTATTTTTTTGCTAATTCTACACTATATTCTCCTTTTCCACAACCCAATTCTAGGATTATTTTATTGTTATTTTTGAAAAAATCACTTTTCCATTTTCCTTTTAAATAAAAGTCATTTTCAGGAGGATAAACATTATTTGGTTGAATTACGTTGGGTAATTCTTCCATTTCTTTAAATCTTCTTAATTTATTTTTAGCCATTTATTTTTTTAAGAAGTTGACAAACTTTTTTTTCAAACGGAAAAGTAAAATCAGATTCCTGTAATTTTTCAATAGAAATCCAACGATGATTTTCTTTGTCTATTTCATACAAAGGATAATGATTAATTGTGATTGGAGTAAAATCTAATTTTGTTACTAAATAATAGATTGAAATTATTTGAACATTTTTATGAAAAGCGGATTCGAGGAAAAAATCAGAAATATAAAATAGATCATTTACTTGGATAGAGCAATTAAGTTCCTCTTTAAATTCTCTTTTAAGGCATTCAATAGGAGATTCACCCCATTCCAAACCACCACCAGGAAATTTTGTCATAGGTGTATTAAAACGCAACTCGTCAGAAACTAAAATTTCATTTTGAGAATTAATCAGTAAACCATAAACCCTGATGTTTATTTTTTTCTCCATTAGTTTGAATAAAAAAGGGCGATATCGCTATCACCCTTACTATTAACTATAAAAATTATATTATTTATCTTCTGAATCTTCTTTTTTCTCTTCCTCATTGTTATTGGAAGAATCTTCATCAGTAGCATCTTCAATAGTTGTTGATTCTTCTACTTCTGTTGAAGTAGTTTCAACTGTATCAACAACTTTATTTTCAGCTTTTTGTTCTTCAGCTTTTTCAGTTACTTCAACTGCTTCAATTATTTCATCAGTTTCGTTTGTTGAAGTTTCATTAGTGATTTTTACACCACCTTTTCCACCTCTTCTTGAACGACGTGTTGTTTTTTTACTGTCTGCTTTTGTATATAATTCGTTGAAATCAACCAATTCTATTAAACACATTTCTGCGTTGTCACCTAAACGAAAACCAGTTCTAATAATTCTAGTATAACCGCCTGGTCTATCTGCTACTTTAGGAGCTATATCGCGAAACAGTTCCGCAACAACTTCTTTACTTTTCAAGTAACTAAATACTGTTCTTCTTGAATGAGTAGAGTCTGTTTTTGATTTTGTTATTAATGGTTCAACATATACTCTCAATGCTTTTGCTTTAGCTAGGGTTGTGTTGATTTTTTTATGTTCTAATAATGAACAAGCCATATTTGACAACATTGCCTTTCTGTGAGCTGATTTTCTTCCTAAATGATTTACTTTTTTACCGTGTCTCATGATTTCATTAATTTAAAATTAAAAATGTATATTTCTAACTTTTAACTTTATAATTTTTTTACTTTTAACTTCTTCCTTTTAACTTTCTAATCTTTATCCAACTTATACTTTGCTACATTCATTCCAAAAGTCAGACCTTTATTGTCCACTAAATCTTCCAATTCAGTTAAAGATTTTTTACCAAAATTTCTAAATTTTAATAAATCGTTTTTATTGAAAGATACTAAATCACCTAAAGTTTCTACATCAGCTGCTTTTAAACAATTCAAAGCTCTAACTGAAAGATCCATATCGATTAATTTAGTTTTCAAAAGTTGACGCATGTGTAAAGAAGACTCATCAAACTCTTCTGTATCAGCTTTTTTGTCGCTATCTAATGTGATTTTTTCATCGGAGAACAACATAAAATGATGAATCAAAATTTTAGCTGCTTCTTTTAGAGCATCTTTAGGGTGAATAGAACCGTCAGAAGTAATCTCAATCAACAATTTTTCATAGTCAGTTTTTTGTTCAACACGAAAATTCTCAATACGATAATTTACGTTTTTAATTGGAGTAAAAATTGAATCTATAAATATTGTGCCAAAAGGAGAAGTACTGTTTTTATTCTCTTCAGCAGGCACATATCCTCTTCCTTTAATGATTGTTAATTCCATTTCGATTTTTACATTTTTCTCCATGTTACATATCACTAAATCAGGATTCAAGACTTGAAAAGCAGTAGTGAATTTTCCAATATCACCCGCTTTTAACTGTTCTTGACCACTAATAGAAAGAATAACTGTTTCATTGTCAGTCCCTGCAATTTGTTGTTTAAAACGAACTTGTTTAAGGTTTAAAACGATTTCAGTAACATCTTCAACAACACCTTTTAAGGTTGCAAACTCATGATCTACGCCTTCAATTCTAATTGAAGAAATTGCATAACCTTCTAAAGAAGATAAAAGTATTCTTCTTAAAGCATTTCCTACTGTGATACCATATCCAGGTTCAAGTGGACGAAATTCAAACTGACCAATATGGTCATCAGATTGAATCATGATTACTTTGTCCGGTTTTTGAAAATCTAATATTGCCATTATCAAATACTTTTTTTATTATTTAGAATATAACTCGACGATTAATTGTTCCTTGATGTTTTCAGGAATCATATCTCTTGATGGAATAGTAATTAATTTACCATTCATTTCAGAATTATTCCAATCCAACCAATCGTAATTTTTTGTTTTATTTGTTGTTAAGGAATTATTTATTGTTTCCAATGATTTTGATTTTTCTCTAACACCTATTACATCACCTACTTTTAAGGTATAAGAAGGAATATTTACTACATTTCCATTTACTGTAATGTGTTTATGGGAAACCAATTGTCTAGCACCTCTTCTTGTAGGAGAAATTCCAAGGCGATAAACGGTATTATCCAAACGTGTTTCACACAATTGTAATAAGTTTTCACCTGTAATTCCTTTCATCCTAGATGCTTTTTCAAACATATTGGCAAATTGGCGTTCTAAAATACCATAAGTATATTTTGCTTTTTGTTTTTCAGATAGCTGAATGGCATACTCTGATTGTTTAGAACCTCTTCTTTTTGCAGGTCCATGTTGTCCTGGAGGATAAGGTCTTTTGTCCGCCGCTTTGTCGGGACCAAAAATATTGTCTCTAAATTTTCGGGCTATTTTGGTTACAGGCCCTCTGTATCTTGCCATATTTTATTTTTTAGTAATTATTATTAAAATGAAAAAGTTTATGAATTAAGGCAGTCCTTCGATAAAACTTAATCAATGTTATACTCTGCGTTTTTTTGGTGGACGACAACCATTATGAGGTAAAGGAGTGATGTCAATAATTTCCATAACTTCAATACCTGAGTTATGAATAGCTCTAATAGCTGATTCTCTACCCGCACCAGGTCCTTTCACATAAACTTTTACTCGTCTTAAACCAAAATCATGAGCTTCTTTAGAACAGTCTTCAGCCGCCATTTGAGCAGCATAAGGAGTGTTTTTCTTTGAACCTCTAAAACCCATCTTTCCAGCTGAAGACCAAGAAATTACTTGACCAGCATTATTCGTTAAAGAAATAATTAAATTATTGAAACTAGCTTGGATATGTGCCTCACCTGCAGCATCAATTTTAACGTTTTTTTTCTTTTTTTGATTCGTTTTTGCCATTTTTTACTTTTTAATATTATTTAGTTACTTTTTTCTTGTTAGCAACTGTTTTTCTTCTACCTTTTCTGGTTCGTGAATTGTTTTTTGTACGCTGACCTCTTAATGGTAAACCGGCCCTATGACGAATCCCTCTCTGACATCCAATGTCCATTAATCGTTTGATATTCAATTGAATTTCAGAACGAAGTTGACCCTCGGTCTTAATTTCACTGATTGACTCTCGGATTAAACCTACTTGAGCGTCTGTCCAATCTTCAACTTTGATATTTTCATCAATACCATTTTTTGTCAAAATCTGTTTTGCGGTACTTCTACCGATACCAAATACGTAAGTTAATCCTATAACTCCTCTTTTCTTTTTTGGTAAATCAATTCCTGCTATTCTTGCCATAATCTAATTTTATCCTTGTCTTTGTTTAAGTTTCGGATTTTTTTTATTAATTACATACACTCTGCCCTTTCTTTTAACGATTTTACAATCCGCAGATCTTTTTTTCACTGAAGCTCTTACTTTCATCTTTGTCTTTTTTTCAATTTTACTTATACCTAAAGGATATTCTACCTTTTGTTAAATCATAAGGAGACATCTCCACTTTTACTCTATCGCCGGGTAATATTTTTATATAAAACATTCTCATCTTTCCAGAAATATGAGCCGTAATAATGTGCCCATTTTCAAGCTCTACTCGAAACATAGCATTTGATAACGCTTCGATTATTACTCCATCTTGTTCTATTGACGATTGTTTAGCCATGTCTTAATATCCCATTATTTCTTCAGGTGTCCTTCTGCCTCTCACTCTTGATCCTTCCATCAATCCATCCATGTGGCGATTGAGTAAATACGATTCAATTTGTTGTAATGTATCTAATACAACCCCTACCATAATTAATAAAGAGGTTCCTCCAAAAAATTGTTCAAAACCAGATGTTATCCCTGCTACGTGAGCAATGGCAGGTATTATTGCAATGAGTGCTAAAAATAATGATCCTGGGAATGTAATTCTAGAAACTAAATCGTCTATATATTCAGCGGTTTCTTCTCCTGGTCTAACTCCAGGAATAAAACTACCTCCTCTTTTTAAGTCATCGGCAATTTTTCTTGGATTTATCATGATAGCTGTATAGAAATAAGTAAACAAAATAATCAAAATCGCTAATAAAACATTATATGGGATTCCATATACATCTCCCATAGTTCTTTGAATAAAATTTCCTCCTTGTGCTGCTGTTGAAGCAAATATCATTACAGGGATAGTCATTATTGCTTGAGCAAAAATAATTGGCATAACCCCACTGGCATTCACTTTGATTGGTAAATAACTTCTTGCACCTTGAGCCGTTGCTCTTGAACCAGCAATTCTTTTGGCTGTATTTATTGGTATTTTTCTTACCCCTTGAACAATCAAAATTGTACATAAAACAATAACCATGAAAGCTACTATTTCTAAAACAATCTTGATAAGATTATTAGAACTAAAACCTATTTCTGCAAAAAATGCTTGAGGTAATCTAGAAATAATTCCTACCGTTATTAATAAAGAAATACCATTTCCAATTCCTTTATCTGTGATTCTTTCACCTAACCAAACAGCAAACATTGACCCAGCAATCATCGTTAATGTAGATTGAATCCACCAAAAAGTATTAACATCTAGAGGTAAAGCACCTTTGTTTCCAACCCAAAGAGTCAAATATGAAGGAGCTTGCAAGCCACAAATAACTATTGTTAATATTCTAGTATAATTATTGATTTTTTTACGACCAGATTCACCTTCCATTTGCATTTTTTGTACAGCTGGAACTGCCATTCCTAATAATTGCATAATGATTGAGGCGGAAATATAAGGCATAATTCCTAAAGCCATTACTGATGCGTTAGTAAATCCACCACCAGAAAATAAAGACAACAAAGATTCTAAAGCATTGGCGTCTCCTTTTGCATTTGAGGCAACGAGTGCATCATAATTAACCCCTGGAAGAATAATAAAAGAACCTACTCGATATACCAATACTAAAAGTAAGGTTAATAATATCCTTTGTCGAAGTTCCTCGACTTTCCAAATGTTTTTAAAATTTTGTAAAAGTTTTTTCATGTTTTAAAAGCTGCAAAGATAATTAGATTTCTGTACAAATTCCGCCAGCTGCTTCAATAGTTGCTTTTGCTTTAGCAGAAAACTTATGAGCAATAACAGTTACTTTTGCATTTAACTCACCTCTGCCTAATACTTTAACTAAGTCATTTCTTGAAGTTACTCCATTATCTCTAAATGTATTCAAATCAATAATTTCTGATTGCGTTTTATCAAACAGTGTTTGTAAAATATCCAAATTTATTGCTTTGTATTCTACTCTATTAATATTTTTAAATCCAAATTTAGGAACTCTTCTTTGAAGTGGCATTTGACCACCTTCAAAACCAATTTTTTTGCTGTATCCTGATCTAGATTTAGCACCTTTATGTCCTCTAGTTGAAGTTCCACCATGCCCAGATCCTTGACCTCTAGCAATTCTTTTTTCTTTTTTTATCGATCCCGCTGCCGGGGTTAAATTACTTAAATTCATTTTTCAAAAATTTAATGACTATTACTCAATAACTTGAATTAAGTGTTGTACTTTTTTAATCATTCCTATAATTTGTGGAGTTGATTCCTTTTCAACAATTTGATTCAACTTTTTAAATCCCAACGCTTTAATTGTTGCTTTTTGATCAGCAGGACGTTTAATTGTACTTCTGATTTGTTTAATTTTTATGGTTGCCATATCAATATTTATTAACCGTTAAACACTTTATCCAAACTAATACCTCTTTGTTTAGCTACAGTAACAGCATCCCTCATTTGAGTTAGGGCGTCCATTGTAGCTTTTATTACATTATGAGGGTTAGATGAACCTTGAGATTTAGCCAATACGTTGTGTACTCCAACACTTTCTAAAACTGCACGCATTGCACCACCTGCTATTACACCAGTACCATTAGTAGCTGGTTTCAGCAAAACTCTTGCACCACTATATTTTCCTTTTTGAGCATGAGGAACAGTTCCTTTTAAAATTGGAACTCTAATCAAGTTCTTTTTTGCATCATCAATTCCTTTAGTAATAGCTTCTGTAACTTCTTTTGCTTTTCCTAAACCATGACCTACAATACCATTTTCATCACCTACAACAACGATAGCAGAAAAACTAAATGTACGACCACCTTTGGTTACTTTAGTCACACGATTTACTGCTACTAATTTGTCTTTCAATTCAATGTCTGCAGATTTTACTCTATTTAATACTTGTTTTGCCATTTCCTAAAATTTTAATCCGTTCTCTCTGGCTGCTTCTGCCAATGATTTAACTCTACCATGATACAAATAGCCATTTCTATCAAATACTACGGCTTCTACACCAACAGTTTTAGCTTTTTCTGCAATTAATTTTCCAACAACAGAGGCTTGAGTAACTTTATTTACCTTTTCAGCTTCTTTTTGTTTATAAGAAGATGCGGAAGCTAAAGTAATCCCTTTATTGTCGTCAACAATTTGAGCATAAATCTGTTTATTGCTTCTAAAAACCGTTAATCTTGGAATAGACGCTGTTCCGAATACTTTTTTACGTATTCTTCTTTTAATCTTAATTCTTCTTTTTATTTTATCTAATGCCATAACCTAATTTTTATTTTTTACTTGCAGATTTACCGGCTTTTCTTCTAATATCTTCACCAACGAAACGAATACCTTTTCCTTTGTAAGGTTCAGGTTTTCTGAAAGATTTAATTTTTGCAGCCACTTGACCAATTAATTGTTTGTCATGAGATTCCAATGAAACTACAGGAGCTTTACCTTTTTCAGTAACAGTAGTTATTTTAATTTCTTTTGGAAGTTCAATTGCAATTGGATGTGAATATCCTAAAGCTAGTTCTAGCAATTGCCCAGTTGCATTGGCACGATAACCAACACCAATCACTTCCAAATCTTGTTTAAAACCTTGAGATACACCAGTAATCATGTTATTAATCAAAGCTCGGTATAAACCGTGTTTAGCTCTGTGATTAGGTGCATCAGATTCGCGGGTAAAAGTTATAATGGAACCATCAATAGTGATTTTAATACAATCATCTATCGTTTGACTTAAAGTACCCTTAGAACCTTTAACAGTAACTAAGTTTCCTTCTATTTTCACTTCTACGCCACTCGGAATGTTTACCGGAGATTTTCCTATCCTTGACATTTTCTTTTCTAATTAATTTTAATAAACAAAGCAGAGGACTTCACCTCCAACATTTTTCAATTTTGCTTCTTTATCTGTAATCACTCCTTTGGAAGTAGATAAAATAGCAATCCCTAAACCGTTTAATACCCTTGGAATTTCATTGGAATTTTTATATTTTCTCAAACCTGGGCGAGAGATTCTTTCCAATTTAGTTATTGCAGGTACTTTTGTAGAAGGATTATATTTTAAGGCAATTTTAATTGTACCTTGTTTGTCATCCTCTTCAAATTTATAATTGGTAATATAACCTTGGTCAAACAAAATTTTAGTCATTTCCCTTTTTAAATTTGAACCAGGAATTTCTACCGTTTTCAGTTGTGCATTACTTGCATTTCTGATACGTGTTAAAAAATCTGCTATTGGATCTGTATTCATAATATTTTTATTTTTATTTTTTTACCAACTTGCTTTTTTGACTCCTGGTATTTTACCAGCAAGTGCCATTTCACGAAATGTAACCCTTGAAAGTCCGAAATGACGCATATATCCTCTTGGTCTTCCAGTTAATCCACATCTATTATGTAAACGTGTTTTGGAACCATTTGCTGGCATTTTTTGTAAAGCCATCATTGCATCCCATTTCGCAGATAATACATCTTCATCTGTACTGGTTGATTTTAAAACCTTAACTAATTCCGCTCTTTTTTTGGAATCTTTTTCAACCATTCTTTCTCTTTTACGCTCTCGCGCTTTCATTGATTCTTTTGCCATCTTTTCTTATTTTTTAATAAATGGAAATCCGAATGCGTCTAACAATGCCTTAGCTTCTTCGTCTGTTCTAGCTGAAGTAACAAATGTAATATCCATTCCTAATATTTTATTTACTTTATCAATGTCAATTTCAGGAAATATAATATGCTCTTTAATACCTAAATTATAGTTTCCTCTGCCATCAAAACCTTTTGGATTAATACCTCTAAAGTCTCTTGTTCTCGGTAAAGCTACTGACAAAAGTCTATCTAAAAATTCAAACATTCTTTCTCCTCTTAAAGTTACTTTGGTTCCAATAGGCATACCTTTACGTAGTTTAAAATTTGAAACGTCTTTTTTTGAATTGGTTGCAATAGCTTTTTGACCTGCAATTCTAGATAAATCGTTTAAAGCGTTATCAATCAATTTTTTGTCAGCTACAGCTTCACCAACACCTTGACTTATTACTATTTTTTCTAATTTAGGCACTTCCATTGTCGATTTGTACCCAAATTTTGATACCAATTCAGGAATAATATCCTTGGTATAATTCTCTTTTAATCTTGAACTCTGTTTCATTACTTAATCTCCTCTCCAGATTTTTTTGAATAACGAACTAATTTACCTTCTGCATTTAATTTTCTACCAATTCTACTTGCAACACCTTTGTGTACAAGCATTAAGTTGGAAATATGAATAGAACCTTCTTTCTCAACAATACCACCTTCAGGATTTGCTGAATTTGGTTTTTGATGTTTTTTTATGAGGTTAATTCCCTCAACAATAGCTCTATCTTTTTTACGGTCAATATTAATTATTTTACCTTCTTGACCTCTCGATTCGCCGGATAATACCTTGACCAAATCGCCTTTTTTAATGTGTAATTTCTTTTGCATAACTTTAAAATTATAGCACCTCAGGAGCCAAAGAAACAATTTTCATATAATTATTTTCACGAAGTTCTCTCGCTACAGGTCCGAAAATTCGTGTTCCTCTCATCTCACCGGCTTGATTTAAAATAACTACCGCGTTGTCATCAAAACGAATATAAGAACCGTCTGCACGACGTACTTCTTTTTTTGTTCGAACAACAACAGCTTTAGCAACATTTCCTTTTTTCACTGCTCCTGATGGGATAGCGCTTTTTACGGATACGACTATTTTATCACCTACTGAGGCATAACGGCGTTTTGTTCCACCTAAAACTCTTATACAGAGTACTTCTTTTGCACCTGAATTATCGGCAACCGATAGTCTTGATTCTTGTTGTATCATTACTTAATTTTATTTAGCTCTTTCTACAATTTCTACTAATCTCCAATTCTTTGTTTTGGAAAGTGGTCTTGTTTCCATGATTTTCACTGTATCTCCAAGATTGCAGTCGTTTTTTTCATCATGGGCCACAAATTTCGTTGTTTTTTTAACGAACTTTCCATATTTTGGATGTTTCACTTTTCTTTCAACAGAAACGACAATGGATTTTTCCATTTTGTCGCTAGTTACTACACCTATTTTTTCTTTTCTTAAATTTCGCTTTTCCATATAATAAGCTTACTTTCTTTTAGTTATGCTTCCGCACTTCTTTTAGTTATTTCAGTATTCAAACGAGCGATTGTTTTACGCATTGCACGAATTTGTAAAGGATTCTCTAGTGGAGTTACTTTATGAGAAAGTTTCATTTTCTCGTATTGCTCATTCATAAGAGATACTCTACTCTTTAAATCGTCATTCGATAACTGTTTAATTTCGTTCTGTTTCATACTATTTTAATTATTTTCCTTGTATAACGTAATCATTTCTTACAATGAATTTGCATTTTACAGGCAATTTTTGTGCAGCCAATCTTAGTGCTTCTTTAGCTGTATCGTAAGACACACCATCTGCTTCAAACATAATTCTTCCAGGTTTAACTACTGCTACCCAATGACTTGGAGCACCTTTACCTTTACCCATCCTAACCTCAGCAGGTTTAGATGTTACAGGTTTGTCAGGAAAAATTCTAATCCAAACTTGACCTTCTCTTTTCATATGTCTTGTAACAGCGATACGAGAAGCTTCTATTTGGCGTGAAGTAATCCATCCACTTTCCAAGGTTTTTAAACCAAAAGAACCAAAGGAAATAGTGCTACCTCTTTCGGCTTTACCTCTATTTCTCCCTTTTTGTACTCTTCTGAATTTACTTCTTTTCGGTTGTAACATTTTTTTACAAATTAATTAGTTTATTTTCTTTTTTTCTTAGCACCAGTATTACCAGCGGGTTTTCTATTATTATTACCCCCAGATGGATTTGAATTGTTTGGTTTAGATGATGAAGAAGACATTCCAATATTTGGAGATAAATCTCTTCTGCCGTAAACTTCTCCTTTACAGATCCAAACTTTTATGCCAATTAATCCATAAGTGGTTAGTGCTTCGCCAACAGCATAATCGATGTCAGCTCTGAAAGTATGTAAAGGAGTTCTTCCTTCTTTATACATTTCAGATCTAGCCATTTCTGCTCCGTTAAGTCTTCCAGAAATCTTCACTTTTATTCCTTCTGCACCCATCCTCATTGTCGAACCAATAGCCATTTTTATAGCACGACGAAAAGAAATTCTTGCTTCTAACTGACGAGCAATACCATCAGCAACTAATCGAGCATCTAATTCAGGTCTTTTCACTTCAAAAATATTGATTTGAATTTCCTTTTTAGTTAACTTTTTTAGCTCTTCTTTTAATTTGTCCACTTCTGAACCTTGTTTGCCTATAATCACTCCCGGACGTGCTGTATTAATAGTAACGGTTATTAATTTTAACGTACGTTCGATGATTATTTTTGAAATACTTGCTTTTGTTAAACGAGCATTCAAATATTTTCTAATTTGATCGTCTTCTACAATTTTATCACGGTAATTTTTTCCGCCATACCAATTGGAGTCCCATCCATGAATGAAACCTAATCTATTACCTATCGGATTTGTTTTTTGTCCCATGTCTTATTCCTTATTTAATCCATCCACTATGATGGTTACGTGGTTTGATCTTTTTCTAATTCTATGTGCTCTTCCTTGTGGGGCAGGTTGAATTCTTTTCAACATTGTTGCACTATCTACTTGAATAGAACGTACAATCAATCTTTCATCTTCTAAGTTTTTGCCTTCATTTTTATGTTCCCAATTTGCAATTGCAGAACGTAATAATTTTTCAAGACTTTTAGAAGCAAATTTATTATTGTGTTGTAAAATATTCAACGCTTTATTTACTTCTACTCCTCTAATTAAATCTGCTACCAATCTCATTTTACGAGGAGCAATAGGAGAGCCGTTCAATTTAGCAATAGCTAAACTCTTCTTTTCCGACTTAATCTCTTCTGCTTTTAATCTTTTTCTAGCACCCATTTGCTTACTTTTTTATCTTTTTTTATTTTTTTTGTCTGCACCATGACCACGAAAATTTCTCGTTGGAGAAAATTCTCCTAATTTATGACCAACCATATTTTCAGAAACAAATACTGGTATAAATTTATTTCCATTATGTACTGAAAAAGTTAAACCAACAAAATCAGGTGTAATAGTGGATGCTCTTGACCAAGTTTTAATCACAGACTTACTTTGAGAAGCTTGGGCTTCATCCACTCTTTTCATTAATTTATAATGAACAAAAGGCGGTTTTTTTAATGATCTACTCATACACTATTTCTTTCTTCTTTCGATTATTAATTTATCTGAATATTTCTTTTTATCTCTAGTTTTAAACCCTTTAGCAGGCATTCCATTTCTAGATCTTGGATGTCCTCCAGCATTTCTACCTTCACCACCACCCATTGGATGATCTACAGGATTCATTACAACACCTCTAACTCTCGGTCTTCTTCCTAACCATCTTGTTCGACCTGCTTTTCCTGATCTTACCAAACTATGTTCGGAATTAGAAACAGAACCAATAGTTGCAATACAAGTAGTTAATATCATTCTTGTTTCACCTGAAGGCATTTTTACGATTGCATACTTTCCATCTCTAGCATTTAATTGTGCATAAGATCCAGCTCCTCTAGCAATAGCACCCCCTTTTCCAGGTTTCATTTCAATATTATGAATAACAGTACCAAGAGGAATATCACTTAAAAATAGTGCATTACCAACATTTGGTGCAGCTGATTTTCCTGAAAGTAAACTATCACCTACCTTTAATCCTTCTGGAGCAATGATGTATCTTTTTTCTCCGTCAGCATAATACAACAAAGCGATTCGTGCCGTTCTGTTTGGGTCATATTCAATAGTTTTTACTGTTGCAGGCACTTCATGTTTATCTCTTTTGAAATCGATAATTCTATATTGTTGTTTATGCCCACCACCTAAATATCTCATTGTCATTCGACCAGTGTTGTTTCGGCCACCAGACTTTGACTTTTTTGCAAGCAAAGATTTTTCTGGTGTTGAAGCTGTAATCTCATCAAAAGTAGAATTGATTTTATGTCTTTGACCTGGTGTGGTTGGTTTAAATTTCTTTAGTCCCATTTTACTTTTTAATAATTGTTAAACAATTCAATGGTTTGACCTTCTGCTACTGTAACCAATGCTTTTTTCCAAGGATTATTAGGTTGACTTACAATCCCTTTGTTGGTATATTTAACAGAAGAAACTCCACCGCCATAAATCTGTGTACGAACTTTTTTTACATTCACTCCATACATTTTTTCAACGGCGTTTTTTATTTCTATTTTATTTGCACCTCTATCCACTAAAAAAGTAAAAATATTACGATTTTCACTAGCAATTGTTGCTTTTTCAGTAATTAAGGGTTTTTTAATGATTCCTAATTTCATTTCTTCATTAATTTAATATCTTTTCAATAACTCCCACTGAACCTTCTGTTAATACAAGCTTTTTAGCATTTAATACATCAAAAGTGTTTAATGAATCAGCTGTAACTACTTTCACTTTTTTTAGATTTCTTGAAGACAAATAAATTGGATCATTTTTTTCTCCTAATACTAATAAAGTTTTTGCATTACTTAAATCTAAATTTTGAATTAAGCCGATGAAATCTTTAGTTTTTATTGTATCCATTTTAGGATCTTCTAAAACTAAAATAGCTTCTTCTTTTGCTTTATATGAAATGGCAGATTTACGAGCTAATTGTTTTAATTTTGTATTTAATTTAAAACTATAGTTTCTTGGTCTTGGTCCGAAAATTCGACCTCCACCCACTCTAGTTCCAGATTTATTACTACCTGCTCTTGCACCACCTGTTCCTTTCTGTTTTTTCAATTTACGAGTAGAATAGGAAACTTCAGCTCTTTCTTTGGATTTATGAGTACCTTGTCTTTGGTTTGCCAAATATTGTTTTACATCTAAATAGATTGCATGGTCATTTGGCTCAATTGCAAAAATACTATCCGAAAGAGTTACTTTTTTAGAAGTGGCTTTTCCTGTTTGGTCAAATACTTTTACTTCCATTATTTCTCAATTATTACGGTTGAACCTTTGGCTCCAGGTATTGAACCTTTTACCACTAATAAATTTTTTTCTTCAATTACTTTCAAAACTTGTAAGTTCTCAATTGTAACTGTACTGTTACCCATTTGACCTGCCATTCTCATTCCTTTAAAAACTCTTGCAGGATATGAACAAGCACCAATTGAACCAGGAGCTCTTAAACGGTTGTGCTGACCATGTGTTGATTGACCAACGCCACCAAAACCATGTCTTTTTACAACCCCTTGAAATCCTTTTCCTTTTGAAGTTCCTTTTACTCCAACATATTCGCCTTCTTCAAAAATATTGGCAAGGATTACATCACCTACGTTTAAATTATCAAATCCTTTGAATTCAACTAATTTAGCTTTTGGAGTAGTATTTGCTTTTTTGAAATGTCCTTTTAATGCACTTGTTGTTCGGTTTTCTTTTTTTTCACCGAATCCAAGTTGAACAGCATCGTAACCATCTCTATCTTGTGTCTTCAACTGAGTGACCACACAAGGACCAGCTTCTATCACTGTGCATGGCGTTGCCTTGCCCTCGGCACTGTAGATACTAGTCATTCCGATTTTTCTTCCTATAATTCCCGGCATACTTTATTTATATTTATTACTTACTTTTTAGTATTTTTTGTCGTTTGTGTATATCTGTTTTCACATATAACTAACGGACTAATTATTTATTAAACTTTTATTTCAACATCAACGCCACTTGGTAATTCTAAACGCATTAGAGCATCAACTGTTTTTGATGAAGAGGAATAGATGTCCAATAATCTTTTGTATGAACACAATTCAAATTGTTCTCTTGCTTTTTTGTTAACATGTGGAGATTTCAATACGGTATAAATTCTTTTGTGTGTAGGTAATGGAATTGGACCACTTACTACAGCACCTGTCGCTTTAACTGTTTTTACGATTTTTTCAGCAGACTTGTCCACTAGGTTATGATCGTAAGATTTTAATTTTATTCTAATTTTTTGGCTCATTATCTATCTTTTTAAGCGTTAACTTTACCATTTGATTTTGCTATTACATCACTTGATACATTTGCTGGTGCTTCAGCATAATGTGAGAATTCCATTGTTGAACTTGCTCTACCTGAAGATAAAGTTCTCAATTGAGTTACATATCCAAACATTTCTGAAAGAGGAACATCTGCCTTAACAACTTTTGCACCAGCTCTATCGTCCATGCCTTTCATCATTCCACGACGACGGTTTAAGTCGCCAACAATGTCACCCATATTTTCTTCTGGTGTAACTACTTCTACTTTCATAATTGGCTCTAACAATATAGGTTTACATTTTCTTAACGCCTCTCTATAAGCCATTTTTGCACAAATCTCAAAAGATAAAGAATCTGAATCGACATTATGGTAAGAACCATCAACTAATTCGACAACCATGGAGTCAATTTGATAACCTGCAAGAACACCGTTTTTCATTGATTCTCTGAATCCTTTTTCAACAGATGGAATAAACTCTCTCGGAATATTACCACCTTTGATAGAGTTTATGAATTCAAGACCTGTTTTTTCAGCGTTTGACTGAGGAGATATTTTTACAAAAATATCAGCAAATTTACCTCTACCACCTGTTTGTTTTTTATATACTTCACGGTGATCTACAGATGATGTAATGGCCTCACGATAAGAAACTTGTGGCGCACCTTGATTTACTTCAACTTTAAATTCTCTTTTAAGACGGTCAACAATAATCTCCAAATGAAGTTCACCCATTCCCTCGATAATCGTTTGTCCTGTTTCAATGTCTGATTTAACTCTAAATGTAGGATCTTCTTCAGATAATTTATTTAAACCAATAGACAATTTGTCAGTATCTTGTTGAGTTTTTGGTTCAATTGCTAAACCAATTACTGGTTCAGGAAACTTCATTGACTCTAATACAATTGGTGCGTTTTCAGCACATAAAGTATCTCCAGTTCTAATGTCTTTAAATCCTACTACAGCTCCAATATCTCCAGCACCTAATTCATCAATTTGGTTTTGCTTGTTTGCGTGCATTTGAAAAATTCTAGAAATACGTTCTTTTTGGTCAGATCGAGAATTATACACATAAGAACCTGCTTGTAGTTTCCCTGAATATGCTCTAATAAAGCACAAACGACCAACAAACGGGTCAGTTGCAATTTTAAATGCTAAAGCAGAAAAAGGTTCATTATAAGAAGGTTGACGAGTAACTTCCTCATCATTTTTTGGGTTAATACCTCTAATGGCATCAATATCGAGAGGGGAAGGAAGAATTTCCATCACCATATCTAACATTGCTTGAACACCTTTATTTTTAAAAGAAGAACCACACATCATAGGAACAACTTTTCCTGAAATAGTAGCAGCACGTAAAGCGTTTAATATTTCTCTTTCCGTTAATGAATTTTCATCTTCAAAGAATTTTTCCATTAAAGATTCATCAAATTCAGCTACAGCTTCTAGCAATTCACTTCTTAGTTGTCTAGCTTCATCAATAATATCGGCAGGAATTTCAACTTCTTGAAAAGTCATTCCTAAATCATGATCATTCCAAACAATTCCACGGAAATTGATTAAATCAACTACTCCTTTAAAATTGTCTTCTTCACCAATATTAATTTGTAAAGGTAAAGCATGACTTCCTAACATATCTTTTACTTGTTTACAAACTTTTAAAAAGTCTGCACCTTGACGATCCATTTTATTGACAAAACCAATTCTAGGTACGTTATAATTGTTTGCAAGTCTCCAGTTTGTTTCAGATTGAGGTTCAACACCGTCAACAGCGGAAAACAAAAACACCAACCCATCTAATACTCTTAAAGAGCGGTTCACCTCAACAGTAAAGTCAACGTGTCCAGGAGTGTCAATAATATTGATATGGTATTTTTGTCCTCTATAATTCCAACTTACAGTTGTAGCTGCGGAAGTAATAGTAATACCTCTTTCTTGTTCTTGTTCCATCCAATCCATGGTAGCACCACCATCATGAACCTCACCAATTTTATGATTTACACCTGAATAATAGAGAATACGTTCTGTTGTAGTTGTTTTACCAGCATCGATATGAGCTGCAATTCCTATATTTCTTGTTAATTTGAGATCTCTAGCCATTGTATATTAAAATCTAAAATGTGAAAATGCTTTGTTTGCTTCAGCCATACGTAAAGTGTCTTCTTTCTTTTTATAAGCAGCACCTTCCTCTTTTGAAGCAGCAATAATTTCTGAAGCTAATTTAGAGGCCATTGACTTTTCGTTTCTTTTACGAGCATATCCAATTAACCATTTCATTGCAAGTGAATTCTTTCTGTCTTCACGAACAGGTGTTGGTATTTGGAATGTAGCACCACCAACTCTACGGCTTCTTACTTCTACAGTAGGAGCCACATTGTCTAATGCTCTTTTAAAAACATCTAATCCTGTTTGGTCTTCCAATTTTTTTTCTACAATATCAATTGCATCATAAAAAATTTTGTAAGCTAAATTCTTTTTCCCACTATACATCAAATTATTGACGAACTTAGTAACCTGAACATCGTTGAATTTCGAATCAGGGAGAATGGTTAATTTTTTGGCTTTTCTTCTTCTCATTTCTTTAAAAGCTTAATTATTTTTTTACCTTTGGTCTTTTAGTTCCGTATTTTGAACGTCTTTGAGTTCTTCCTTCCACGCCAGCAGTATCTTCTGCACCTCTAACGATGTGATAACGTACTCCAGGTAAATCTTTTACCCTTCCTCCTCTCACTAATACTAAAGAGTGTTCTTGTAAGTTATGCCCTTCTCCTCCGATGTAAGCATTGACCTCTTTACCATTGGTTAAACGAACCCTAGCTACTTTTCTCATAGCGGAATTAGGTTTCTTAGGTGTAGTGGTGTAAACTCTTACACATACCCCTTTACGTTGCGGACATGAGTCAAGAGCAGCTGATTTGCTTTTCTTTACTACTGCCGTTCGTCCTTTGCGAACTAATTGTTGGATAGTTGGCATATTTACTTTCTCTTTTTTTAATGCTGTATATTAATAATTTATACCCCAATTCATAGTTTTGGGGGTGCAAAGATATAAAGAAATTCTTAATTAACAAGCATTTTGATAAAAAAAATTCACTTTTTCACAAATCATTGTTTATTACTCTTAAATTACTTGAAATTAACGACGAAATGATAATTTTTTTTTTGATTTTTAGTTATTTTAATTTTAATAAATTTTTAAGCGACAAATGTAAAAAATGTAAATAATAATTTAATTTTATCTACATTATTTTTTGTTTTTATCTAAACGGTGACCAAAATACATCGTATCCTTTTCCTAATTTGTTACTTAAATCTCGTAAATGTTGTTTTGTTGGACAGCCAATTTCATTACAATGATTCTCAATTTCATCGACTGAAAGATTACCTCTTTCCCACCAAATATTATAATACATTATTTCCTCTTTGTCTTTTTTGTCAAGATGTCTATCTCTAAAATCTCGTATCAATGCATATACTCTTGGGTGAATATGTCCATTGTCAATTTCCTTTAATAAAAAATCACCATAATTTATAAAAGCTGAATCATTATGATAAAGTAATACACTGACCAAATCGCCCAAATTAGCATTATTGAATGAAGCATATTTTGTCTGATAGGCAAGAGAATCACCAGTACCTATTAACCAATTACCTGGATAACCAACTGAATTAAAGACTGAATCCAAATATAACATACATTTCTGATTAAATATATTAAATTTTTTTTCTAATCCTGGTCTAAAATTTCGATTAAACCATTTATTGTTTTTTCTTCTCCAATTTTGATCAGTTCTTATTAGACTCATTAATTCTTTTTTTAATTTCCAATCAACTTTATTTCTATATATTTTCATTAAAGAATCTTTTTTATAAATTACTTTAGTCCAAAATCTGCAGTTCTTTAAATCTTTTAGTTTTGATGCGTTAGTTTCAAAGGTGTCAATAGAAAAGAAATCTGGATTAAGTCCAAAGGATATTCCTTTTAATAGGTATTCAATTGCTAATGAATCATTATCTACACTATGTGCAATTTGAGCAGCCATAAAACAATCTCTTGGAAATAATAATTCATTGTGTGAAAAAACATCATTATATGTTGAAAAACATTGCAAAACACTATCTTTTAGAAAGTATTTCTCTGCCATTCGACATTTTTTATGATATTCAATATAGGAGTTAAGGTTTTGTCCATATCCAAATAAGGATAGTAAAGTAAATAACAATAAGTACTTTATTTTCAATTTATTATAAATTTAATTGATGATTAGTTTTTTGCCAAATTTATTAATATAATCTTTTTTATTGATATTATTTATCAAATATTTTAACCATATTCAAAATTTAATCTAAGTTATCATAGAATTTTCTTTATTAAATAAACTTTAAAAAGTTAATCATTTCAAATAAATTAATACCTTTAAACTGTAAAATTTTAAAATGAAAACAATAAATATCGCTTTAATTTCACTTTCAATTTTAAGTTTAATTGGTTGCAATTTTTTTCCAAAAAAAAACAAATCCCACCAAAAGACGAACATCGAAAAAATGCTAACTTCAAATTTAGAAGAGACATTTAATGATACTATAACTATAAAGCATCAAGAAGATGGTTCTAAAACAACTCTATTATTTAATGAATTTACACTTGTTCTCCATGGTTTTATTATTTATGATGAAGAAAATAATACAAAAAATGTCCAAAAAGATTCTGTAACAATTTTTGCTGAACTTGGAGAAACCATAGAAGCAAAACAACTTTCAATTTTTAGTGAGTTTTTACAAAATATTAAAATAGAACAAAGATTTGAAACAAGCGTTACAATCATGAATGAAGGGCCTCACTGCGATTTAATTGATTGGATACATTTTTATTCAAATTGGAAATTTTTAAAAACAAACAACAACAATCAATTTATTTGTGCTAAATATTCGTCAAAAGAGAAAGAAAAATTTCCACAAATTCCCATTGAAGAACTAAAACTAAAAGTATTGGAACAATGTGGTGAGGATTGGGCTAAAATTATTCAATACATTAAAAACCCAAATGAATATCCGAGTGGAGTAAATATTAGTCGTTATTTTCTAAGAATTTCTGGTGACAGAAAAGACAGCGGTGAAAAAATCTCCAAATTGATTATTATCGATGTTCCAATGGGTTGCTAAATAGAGTCTTAAGACCGTTTCAAAACCCAATTCTCATCGTTAATCCAAAAATTTAAATTCCTCATCCCGAAGCAAATATCGGGATTGCGGATTCAAATTTTTGAAAAGCCTCGATTATTGACTTTTGTAACGGCCTTGTCTTATGGAAAAATACAATATGTTTAAAAAAATAATTTACTTCATAATTATGAAGAACAATTATGTTTAATTACTCTTCCAAAAAAGGATATTTATACTCTTTAGGACTTACAAAAGTTTCTTTGATTGTTCTTGCAGAAACCCATCTCAACAGATTCATAGAAGCCCCAGCTTTGTCGTTTGTTCCAGAACCTCTTGCACCTCCAAATGGTTGTTGACCGACAACAGCTCCAGTTGGTTTGTCATTGATGTAAAAATTTCCAGCTGAATGACGAAGTTTGTCTAAAGCAACTTGAATCGCATATCTGTCTTTCGACATTATTGCACCTGTTAAAGCATAGTCTGAAGTATTGTCCACCAAATCTAAAGTTTTTTCAAAATCAGTGTCTTCGTATAAGTAAATGGTTAAAACAGGTCCAAAAATTTCTTCGCATAGGGTTCTAAATGAAGGATTTTCAGTCAAAACAACAGTAGGTTCTATAAAATACCCTTTAGATTTATCGTAATTCCCACCAACAATGATTTTTGCATCAGTAGAAGATTTGATATAATCAATAAAAGAGGCGATTTTATCAAAAGCTTTCTCGTCAATCACCGCATTTATAAAGTTTGAGGTATTTTGTGGGTCTCCAATTTTAAAAGAGGATACTTGTTGAACCAAAATATTTTTTATCTCGTCCCATTTGCTTTTTGGAACATAAGCACGAGAGGCAGCTGAACATTTTTGACCTTGAAATTCAAATGCTCCACGAGACATTGAAGTTGCAACTTCAAAAACATCTGCAGATGGATGCACCATTATGAAATCTTTTCCTCCAGTTTCACCAACTATACGAGGATAACTTCTATATGAATCAATATTTAAAGCGATATTTTTCCATAAGGATTTAAAAACAGCTGTTGACCCTGTAAAATGTAAACCAGCAAAATCTTTATGTTTAAAAATAATTTCACCTGCTGTTGGTCCGTCGATGGTAACCATATTAATAACACCATCAGGTAAACCAGCTTCTTTAAATAATTCCATAATTACTTGAGCTGAATATATTTGAGAATCAGCAGGTTTCCAAACAATTACATTCCCCATCATAGCAGGAGCAGCACATAAATTGGCCGCTATTGAAGTGAAATTAAATGGAGTTAAAGCGAAAATAAATCCTTCTAAAGGTCTGTATTCTAATCTATTCCAAATTCCAGGCAAAGATTCTGGTTGATCTTTATAGATTTGAGTCATGAATTGAACATTAAATCGAAAAAAGTCAATCATTTCGCAGGCAGCATCGATTTCAGCTTGAAAAACATTTTTAGATTGAGCTAACATCGTGGCTGCATTCATTTTATCTCTGTATGGACCTGCTAATAAATCCGCAGCTTTTAAAAAAATAGAAGCTCTTTGTTCCCATGGTAAATTTTCCCAATCTTTTTTGGCTTCTAATGCTGATTTAATTGCTTTTTCAACGTGACTAGCTTCACCATAATTATAAGTAGCAATTACTTTTTGATGATTATGAGGTGGTTTTATTTGTTTTTTGTTGCTAGTAAATATTTTTTCTGAACCAATATACATCGGAATATCAATAGGATTTTGATGAAGTAATTCATTGTATTTCTTTAATAAAGATTCTCTTTCTTTAGAACCTTTGGCATAAGATTTTACTGGTTCATTTACCGCAATGGGTACGTTTAAAATATAGTTTGACATGACGAAATTTTTGCCAAAGTTAAACAATGTAGATGAAAAAATATATAACTTGAGTTACTAAAGGTAAAATTTACAATTTTTTTCTTTTTAGATTTATTCAATAAATTTTTTTTAGTTTTGAATAGCCCAAATGATTGTTCAAAAATAACTATTTGATGTTTTATTAAAATAAAAAAACCCGGTTTCCCGAGTTTTATAAAATTAAATTAAAAGTAAAAAAGTTAGTTTATCCTAACCATTTATCGTTTTTGTGCTCGCCTAAAATAACCACTTGTTTACTACGTTTGTATTCTTCAGCAGCAATTATCATTTGTTCTCTAGTGTCTCTTCTTACGAAGACAGGTGATGAGCCCGCATTTCTTACTTCAATGTAAAAACCATCGCGTAGTCTTGCAGGTTTTGTAGCCGGACGTCCCATATTTTTGAATTTTATTTAGAATTATTATAAATATAACTTAAAAAGCTAAGAAAAGTTGTATCATTAAGATTTTTTAACAATTCGAGTTGTTTTCTAAATTATAGAATACACTTTTCTTTAATATACTTAACTAGTTATCTTTTGTGAAATTGTTCGTCAGAAACAGTTAATTTTTTTCTTCCTTTTTTACGACGAGAAGCTAAGACTTTACGTCCGTTTTTTGTGGCCATTCTACTTCTGAATCCGTGTTTATTTCTTCTCTTACGGGTTGATGGCTGAAACGTTCTTTTCATGACAAATCCTTATAAATGATTGAATTTTTAAATTGCTTAATGTTTTCTTTTTCTATAAGCGGGTGCAAAGATAGTAAAAAAATCTTTACTCACAAATTTCTTTGAAATAAAATTTCTCAATTAATTGAAAATCCTTAATTGATTACCTCCATTAAATTCAGTATTGTATTGCCTTAAGCCAATATTAGCTCCAGAAATTGCACTTCCATCTAATAGAGAAAATTTTGCTCCACTGCATAAATCATTTAATTGAAGAAAGTTATTGGTATCTACTTCTAATGCTTTATCACAAATTCCATCATTTGCAGGAGAATGTCTGTCAAACGCTAAAAATTCATCTTGACTTTTTCTATACACTATAATCCCTTTTGAACCACCGTCAACATAAGCCCAACCGCCAATACCTTCTAAAGAACTGTATGAGGGTAGATTAAAATAGATTGTTATGTCGAAATGAACATTTGGAACAGGATTGTTAATATCTTTTTTACAAGATATTAAAAAAACGAGCCAAAAAAACAACGATATTTGCAACTTTTTTTTCACTTATTTACCTGTATTGAATACAAAATTATGTATATCTTAACAAGAAAACAATATTTTATTACACTATTATTATTTGGATTAATTTTTTCTCCTTCTTGCATGTTATTTAAAAAGAAGGATCCAACATCGGTTGAACAAGCCGAAAAGTTGATTTCTAAAGACAGACAAAGACGAAAAAACGCTACATTTAAGACACAAAAACAAGCAAGAAAAGCTCATTGGAATAGACAAAGTAAAGCTGCAAGAAAAACCATCAAAAAAGCAGAAAAAAACAGAAGAGATTTGGAAAAAGCAATGAAAAGGAATTATAAAGAAAGAAAAAGAAAATACGGTTGATTTATTCCATTTTTAAATATTGTATTTGAACCATTTTAAAGTATTTTCCTTTTAAATCCATTAATTCTTGATGTGTACCAATTTCTTGAATTTCACCTTTTTCTAAAACCACTATTTTATCCGCATTTTGTATTGTCGATAAACGATGGGCAATAATTATGGATGTTCTACCCTTAGTTAATGTTTCTATAGCATCTTGAATTAATTCTTCAGATTCATTATCCACACTTGATGTTGCTTCGTCTAATATTAAGATGTGAGGATTATATAAATATGCCCTGATAAAAGAGATTAATTGTCTTTGCCCTACGGATAAAACACCACCTCTTTCACCAACTAAATAGTCATATTGATTAGGGCATTTTTCTATAAATTCATCTGCATTTATTGCTTTAGCCGCTTTTTTAACTTCAGATAAAGGGATTTCGTCTGAACCTAAAGTGATATTGTGGTAAATGCTATCCGAAAAAAGAAAAACATCTTGTAAAACAGTAGATACATTTTTCCTTAAATAATTTAATTCAATATCTTTAAGATTTGTGTTACCAATAAATATATCCCCTTTTTGGTACTCATAAAATCTCGATAATAAGTTGACAATGGTCGTTTTTCCCGATCCAGTTGCACCAACAAAAGCATAAGTTTTGCCAGCTTCTATTTCGAGATTGATGTTTTTTAATACAAATTCCTCGCCTTTATAAGCAAAGAAAATATTTTTAAAAGTAATATTTTGGTTAAAATCTAAATCATTTATATGACCTTCTTGTTGAATATTTTCTTTTCTATCTAAAACTTCAAAAACTCTGTCTGCCCTCACAATTCCCCTTTGCAAAATGTTAAATTTATCGGCCAACATTCTTACAGGTCTAAACAACATATTTATCCACAAAGTAAATTGAAAAATTTCTTCGTAAATGGCTTTTGGGTCGGGGAGGTGATTACCTAAAAATTGAAAAGAACCCCAAACCAATAAAAAAGCGACAGATAAAGAACTTAAAATATCTACCACAGGAAAAAAAATCGAAAAAGCCCAAACTGCATTAACATGAGCTTGTCGATGTGCTTTGTTTATATCGTTGAATTTTTCTGCTTCTTTTTTTTCACGATTAAACAATTGTACTAAACTCATTCCAGTTAATCTTTCTTGAACAAAAGTATTTAAACGATTCACTTGTGTGCTTTCTTGTTGAAATGATTTTCTCATCGCTTTTGCAAAAATTCTTGTAGCTAAAATCAATAACGGAATTGGAATTAAAGTCATTAATGAAAGTTTCCAATTAATAAAAAACATCCAAAAAATAATGACTATTAACATCAATAAATCACCCAATACATCGATTAAACCAGAAGAAAAAACATCGGCAATAGCTTCGATATCAGAGACTACACGGGTAACAAGATTTCCTATTGGCGTTTTATCAAAATATTTCATTCTAAAGGTAGAAATGTGTTTGAAAAGTTTTATTCTTATGTCTTTAATTACCGATTGAGCGAGCAAAGAACTAAAATAGCTCAGCAAAAACTGAAAAAAACCTTCAAGAATTAAAATTATTAGAATCAATAACGTCCATTGTAATAACATGGAATGATTTTGACTCTCCACAATAAAATCGTGCACAACTTTCCCAATTAAAAATGGTCTTGCAGGCGATAGTACAGATAGAAATAGTGTGAATAAGAAAGATAAAAATAAAAATTTTCTGTAAGGTTTGACGTATTTGATTAAGCGTTTGAATACTTTAAAATCTACCTTAGATTGTTGTAACATCTTGCAAAAATAACAATTTTTGAGGTTTATTTTGATAGATTATTTCTATAAAGACATTGATTTTTTAGAATTTAATACCAAGAACAATGATGTCGTCGGTTTGTTCATTATTCCTTTTCCAATTATTGATGGTTTGTTTAAATATATTTAATTGTTCGTTTAAGGGTTTATCATGATTTTCATTGATTAATTGTTTTAAACTTTCTGTTTTAAATCGTTTATTTTTTTCACCACCAAATTGATCGACATAACCATCAGAAAAAAGATAAATACTATCGTTTTTATTAATATTAGTTGTAAATAAATCAAACTTTTTTTGTGTGGTATTAAATCCTCCGATTGAAAATTTTGTTCCTTTTTCGATTTGTAAGGTATTGTTTTGTATTAAAATAAAGGGTCGATTGGCAGAAGATACCTCAATAATATTCTTTTTTTTGTTTACTTTAAGAAGAAGAATATCCATGCCATCTTGTACAATTTTATCGTGAGAAATATCTTGTTTTAAAGTATAAGATACTCTTTCATCGAGTTGTTGTAATACATCTGGAAGAGAATAATTTTTTTCTCTAATAATAATTTCATTTAATAAATTAGAGCCAATAACCGTCATAAAAGCTCCAGGGATTCCGTGACCTGTACAATCTCCCACAGCGATAATACTTTCCTCTTCATCTATTTGATGGAACCAATAAAAATCACCACTTACAATATCTTTTGGCAGGTATAAAACAAATGACTCAGGGAAAAATTTATTAAATATCCAGTCGTGAGGTGAAATAGCATCTTGAATTTTTTTAGCGTATAAGATGGAATCATTAATGTCCTTTTTTTGTTCTAATATTTCTATTTGTTGTTTTTTAATCAATTTTTCAGCAATCAATTTTGTTTTGATAAAATAATATACGAGATAAATAATTAGTAGAAAAGGAAAAGTAATAAACACTTCTTCACTAGGAACGACTTGATTATCTGGAACATTGAAGTTTAATAATGCAGGAATACCATTTATAGGTTGACATGCAATAAATAATACAAAGATGAAAAGTGAGGAAAGCAATCCCCAAACATTACCTAATACAAAAAAACAAAAAAGAATAAGTAAAATACTCCAAACACCTGCTTGAAGATCAAAGTTTGCATTTTGAAATATTAAGCTAACGGTGGACATTATGATGTCCATTCCAAAAAAAGTTAATCCAATTTGTTTACTTGTCGCATTTTTTTTAAACAGTATAAATATTGAAATTAGTACAATTATTTCAAATAAATTTATGATTAAATGGTAAATATAATTTTGTAAATACAGTTGAATTACAAATGGAATAGCAATTATAAAAATAAAAAGTATAAAATAAAAAAGAAAAGTAATTTTAGCTTTATCAAAAACATCCTCTGTTTTGCTTAACAAATCTCCGATAAAATAATTTTCAATTTTTTTAAGTTTCATAGAATAAAAATTAGTAAAGATAATGTATTTTTTAAAAACACATTTTTATTTACAAAGGAAATAAAGAAAACACTTGAATAGAAAAAATAAATAAAAAAAAAATTCAAATTAATTGTTTTTATAAAAATTAAGTATATATTTGTCCTGTAACTATTTAAATTTTATATTATGAGTGAAGTAAATGAAACACCAAAAAGACCTGGTTTTTTGACCGTCTTATGTATTTTAAGTTTTATTGCAGCGGGTATTGGAATTATCTCAATGATAATTATGAGTGCTGCTAAAGGAGTAGTTGATGCTGCTGGAGTTAATGTGGGCGACAAGCTTAATGAAAGTATGGCGAACTCAGGCATGGACATGAACACGGAGGGTGCTCAACAGCTCAATCAAGCAATGAATGAGGCCTCTACAGTATTCTCTTGGCCATACATCATTACTGCTATCGTATTGATATTAGTAGGTTTATGGGGTGTAATTAAAATGTGGAAATTACAAAAACAAGGGTATTACATTTATTCCGCTACACAAGTGGTTGGTGTAATCGTACCTCTTATTTTTGGAGTAACATTCTCTACATTTTCTGCTGTGATGGCTGTTGTATTTATTGTGCTTTACGGAATGAACTTAAAACACATGAGTTAGTTTGTATATGATTTAATTTAATTAATCGATATTTTATAACCTTTACGCCAAAAAAATAAAATAATTTATAAAAAAGTTGTATAAATTAAAAATATAATATAACTTTGCAAAAGTAGTAGTAGGTTAGGTTGATTAGTGTGACGAGAGTTTAGAACGCCAGTTTTAAGCTCTCGTTCATTTTTAAACCCATTTAATTTTATATTCAAGATGAAACCAAAGATATTACTGGCTGAAGATGACACCAATTTAGGATATGTTATTTCAGACCAATTAAAGGAGAGAGGTTATCGAGTAGTTTTAGCCCTTGACGGTTCTGATGCTCTTCAAAAATTTCATCAAGATCAGTATCATCTTTGTATTCTAGATGTTATGATGCCTAAAAAAGATGGCTTTTCATTAGCAAAAGACATCAGAAAATTGAACAAAGAAATTCCTATTATTTTTTTGACAGCCAAATCGATGACTGAAGATAAAATTGAAGGTCTTAAAATTGGTGCAGATGATTATTTAACCAAACCTTTTAACTTTGATGAATTAGATTTGAGAATAAAATCTTTACTAAAAAGAAGTAATATTCTTGACAAAGAAGAAGAACAAACTGTGTATAAATTAAAATCCTATACCTTTGATTCAGCTAATTATTCTTTAACAAAAGATCTAAATTCAAAAATTTTAACTAAAAAAGAGGCACAAATTCTCCTTATTTTAGTTCGTTTTAAAAATCAAATTGTTACACGAGAAATGATAATGAACGGGGTTTGGGGAATGGAAGATTATTTTATTGGAAGAAGTTTAGATGTTTTTATAACCAAATTAAGAAAATATCTTTCAGAAGATTCAAGTATCCTCATTACAAATATTCATGGAGTTGGCTTTAAGTTAGAATTGCTTCCATGAGTTTTATTCTTCATTTAGAATGTGCTACTAAAATTTGTTCCGTTGCTTTGTCAAAAAGTGGTGAACTCATCGAGTATATTGATGTTCAAAATGAAGAATTGAAACACAATGAACTTTTAACAATACTTATTGATCAATTAATTCAAAATCAAGCGTTACATTACTCTGATATTCAGGCCGTTTCTTTGTCTTCAGGACCAGGTTCTTATACTGGTTTGAGAATTGCCGTTTCTGTTGCTAAAGGTTTATGTTACGCCCTTCAAGTTCCATTAATTTCGATTGAAACAAATTTATGTTTGTATTATGCAACAAAATTGAAATATCCAAATCATAGAATTTTAACAATGATTGATGCTAGAAGAATGGAAGTCTATTCATGTATGTATGAAAATGATGTTATCATTAAAGAATTAAGTGCTGATATATTAGATGAAAATTCATATATTGAATTTAATCAAATTCCATTAATAGCTGTCGGTGATGGTATTGAAAAATGCAAAATTCTATGGAAAAATAGAAATATTATTTTTGATGATGAGATTCAATTAAGTGCACAATTTCAAACCATTGTTGCGTGGGAAAAGTTTAAACTTTCACAATTTGAGTCTGTTGCGTACTTTGAACCGCTCTATTTAAAAGAATTTTTTTCTAAATAATTCATTTTGTCTATCTTTGCAAAATAATTTATGCTCGTGATGAACACAAAAAAAAAATCAAATTCCCCCAAAAAAACATTTATCTCTAAAGATAAAAAGACTAAAACGAACGATGTAAGTAAGTCTAACATTCCTTCAGAAAAAGATAGAAAAAAATATTTTCAATTTAAAGAAAAGGTCAAAAAAGGCGATCCTTTGCCAAGTTTTAACGAAGAGGAAATCCGTTTAAATAAATTTTTGTCAAACGCTGGTGTTGCCTCAAGAAGAGAAGCTGATGTTTTGATTCAATCGGGTGTTATTTCAATTAATGACAAAATAATTACCGAGTTAGGGTACAAAATCAAACCAACTGATGTTGTTAAGTATGATGGACACACAATCAATGCTGAAAAAAAGAGATATGTTTTATTAAATAAACCAAAAGGATTTATTACTACTATGGAAGATCCAAAAGGTAGAAAAACAGTAATGTCTTTAGTATCAAAAGCTTGTAAAGAAAGAATTTATCCAGTAGGACGATTAGACAAAGATACCACAGGACTATTATTATTTACAAATGATGGAGATTTAGCCAAAAAGTTGACTCACCCTCGTTTTGAATCAAAAAAAATATATCATGTTTTTCTTAACAAACCTGTAAGTTTAGAGGATTTGCAAAAAATACGTGAAGGCGTTGTATTAGACGATGGTTTTGTTAAATGTGATAAAATTGACTATGTCGAAAAATCAGGTTCTAACTTTGAAGTAGGAATAGAATTACACTCTGGTAAAAATCGTGTTGTTCGTCGTATTTTTGAACATTTGGGTTACGAAGTTGATAAACTAGATCGAGTATATTTTGCTGGATTAACCAAAAGAGATTTACCTCGCTCGTTTTATAGACATCTTGACGAGAAAGAAGTTATGTTCTTAAAAATGAATCGTTGTTAAATTTAAATTATAATGAGATTTTTATTTAAATTATTTTTAGTTTTTTTTGTTCTATTTTTACACTCTTGTAAAGATAAAATTTCAACAAATCCATATTATTCCTTTTTTTATCCTTACCAACAAGAGGCCAAAGTTTATGTGTATCGTGATGTTAAACAAGGTTTAAACGAAAAATTTAATAGGGTTTACGGTATTGAAGACTCCTATGGAAAACATATTGTTGTTGAAAATTATTCTATGGACGGAAGAATTACAGATGCAATGAATTATAATTTGGATAGTTTGGACATGATGGACATGATGGTGGTGGATAAACAAGGTAAAAAACAAAAAGCCAATATTTCCAAAAAAGGATTTTTTCCAATGTATGAAAATCAAGTTACCCATTTTCTATCTCAATTTCCTGGTTTTACTGATTCAACTGTTATTTTATATGAAGTAATTAGGAAAATTGATAATGGTACTCCAATTAAAACAAAAGTTTTAGGTCGAAATGAAAATACCATCACTGTATTAGATACCATACGTATGACTCAAGTCAATCCACATACTAAAAAACAACAACAAGTATTTTCGGTGTTTAAATCTTATTTTTCTGAGGGTATAGGATTGGTGAGAATTCATGATATACATTTAAAATCAGATTATCAGTTGGAAAAAATTATTAGTCAACAAGAATTTATTCAATGGTTACAAAAATAAAATCTTTAGGGTTAATAGTATTATTTTTATTCCTTACTTTTAGTAGTGTCAGTCAAAAAAAATATAGGTTTAAAAAAGACAAAAGAACTACAGGAAAAGGAAGTCTTTGGTTCTATTGGGGTTATAACAGAACTTATTATTCTAAAAGTGATATTTTATTTAACGGGACAGGATACAGATTTACGCTACAAAACGTAACAGCGTCTGACAATCCAAGTAACGATATTTCTACGTATTTTAACATAAACACTTTTGTTGTACCACAATTCAATGTTAGAGTAGGGTACTACATTAAACCAAAATTGTCCATCTCACTTGGATACGACCATATGAAATATTTAATGGATGATAAAAATAATGTTTTATTGACAGGACACATCGATCCAGGTGTAGATTCTTTATGGTCAGGAGATTATGATGGAAAAATGATTACAACGGACAGAAATCATTTTCATTATGAGAACTCCAATGGTTTGAATTACATAAGAGTTGAACTAATGCGGAGTTTATTGCTTTATCAAACTAAAAGTCAATGGTTTGGGCTAAATGCAAATATTGCTTTGGGAACGGGAATTTTATTTACAATTTCCGATTTCAATTTTGCACAAAATTTTGAAAGATATACTCAATCTGTTGCAGGAATGGGACTTTCTACTCATGCTTCATTACGATTTGAGTTCTTTAAACATTTTTTTATTCAACCTGAGTTAAGTGGAGGAAGAATGTCAATTTGGAAAGTTAAATTAAGGGAATCAGATAAAAATGCGTATGCAAAACATTCTTTTTGGTATTTTCAACACAATATTACTATTGGTGGATTTTTTTATTTGAAATCAAAACAAGATTGTAAAGATTGTCCTGTTTGGCAATAATGGATTTTTATTTGTTCTGGAAACTTTTTCTTGTTTAGCTTTTCATTTTTATTTTGTGTCAAATTATTGCAGTATAATTTTTAAAAAACTCTGCGTTAATCTGTGTATTTTTCAGTGCAATCTGCGGGAAAAATCATTTTAATTTTCAATAATCAGTTAGTATTAATTCCAAAATTTGTTAGAAAATTTTCACCATTTTTCTTGTAGATTTGCACTTTTTTACTTCACAAAACCATATTTTTTTAATAAAGTGAAATTTATTTTTCTAAAATCACGTTTAATGTCTTGTTTTATAATATTTTCTTTGTATCTTTGCACCCCTTAAAATAAATGTTTAACCGAGGTTTTGTACCTCAAAAATTACAGAAGTAATGGCAACAAGAATTAGATTGCAAAGACACGGGAAAAAAGGTAATGCTTTTTTTCATTTAGTAGTAGCCGACTCAAGAGCTAAAAGAGACGGAAAATTTATTGAAAAATTGGGAATCTATAACCCAAATACAAACCCAGCAACTATTGAAATTAATTTTGATAGTACATTATCTTGGGTTAGAAAAGGTGCTGAATTATCTGATACAGCAAGAGCTATCCTTTCTTATAAAGGGGTGATGTACAAAAATCACTTATTAAACGGAGTAAAAAAAGGAGCATTTTCAGAAGAAGAAGCTGAAAAAAGATTTATTTCTTGGTTGACTGAGAAAGAAGCTAAAGTAATAGCTAAAAAAGAAGGACTTTCTAAATCTGAATCTTTAGCAAAAGCAGAAGCATTGAAAAATGAAATGTTGGCTAAAGAAGCTAAAGCAAAAGAAGTAGAAGCTAAAAATGCACCTCAAGAAGAAGCAATAACTGAAGTGGCAGAAGAAAACAACGTTCAAAGCGAAGAATCAACTGCTGAAACTTCAGATAATGTTGAAGTTGCTGTTTCTGATGAAAACAATACAGAAAGTAACGAATCAATTGAAGAAACTCCAGCTGAAGAAGCTTAGGTTTTTATGAAAATTCAAGAGTCTTATCTCTTAGGACATATAGCGAAACTTCACGGATTTAAAGGTGAAGTTTCCTTGTTTTTAGACCTCTCTCATCCTGAAGAATTTAAAATTCCAAAAGTTTTTTGGATAGAAAATGATGGTCAATTGATTCCTTTCACTGTTCAACAATTTCAATTGAAAAATAAATCTTTTGCAAGAGTAAAATTCATTGAGGTTAATAATGAAAATGAAGCTAAAAAAATTCTTAGAAAAAAAGTTTATCTCCCTATAGAATTATTAGAAAAACTAGATGATAATCATTTTTATGATCACGAGATTATAGCTTTTGATTGTATTGATGAAAAACTTGGATTACTAGGGAAAATAGACCAAGTTATTGATTTGCCTTCAAACCCTTTGTTACAAATCAATCAGCAGGGAAAAGAAATATTAATCCCACTGATTCCAGGTTTAGTGAAAAAAGTAGATAGAAAAGAGAAAAAGCTTTTTATTTTATCTCCTGACGGATTGTTTGATTAAATTGCAATTTTTTATAGTTTTTTAATTTATTGTTTGTAGTAACAAAATGTTAAAAAAGTCTGATTTTACATTCTTTTAATGTCACTTAAAAAATGTGTATATTTATTTTTTTCATTTGAAAATATTCCATTTTGATCAAAAGAATCAATCTTTACCCAGGATGAAGCATGAATTATATGATTTTTATCTAACAATATTCCAACATGGATAATTCGTCCTTCTTCATTATTAAAAAAAGCCACATCTCCTTTTTGATGATTTTCAAAAGGAATACTATTTCCATATTCAGCTTGTTGATATGCGTCTCTTGGCAAATTAATCTTTCTAAATCGAAAAACAATTTGAACAAAAGCACTACAATCAATACCAAAAGCACTTTTTCCACCCCATAAATAAGGAACATTTAAATAAGATGTTGCAAAATTTTCCCAATTAGCATAAGATTTATTTTTATTTAAAAGTGAAAAAGAATATTTGCCAATTTTCCATACTTTTTTACCCAGTTCTAAAGGCAAAAGAGTTCCTTGATATACATCTTGTTTGCCCCAAGGTGTTTGAACTTCAATAATTCTTGATTCAATGAGTTGTTTTGTAGTTTTACATAACACTTCAAATTCTTCATTTGAAAGAGTTTCAAAATGTGAAGCATCAGACCATCCAACATATTTGTCCAAAAATGTTTCTATTTTGACCCACTTTTCATTTTCACTGATAATAAGGACTGGTTCAGCAAAAAAAATTTGTGAACAACATTCACTTTGATCTTTAGCTTCAGAACGTAAAGGAGAAAGACTGACTTTACAAAAAGCAAATCTCATTTTTATTTTGGAAAATTAGGATGTTGAAGGATATTTACTGCCTGTTGAATATGACGTTCGTTATGATATACGACAAACAACAACGCGTCGCCCAAACGTAAACGAATAATTTTACTGATTGAAATTGGAATCTTAACCTTTCGAATATTGACTTGTTTTGCCTTTTCAATAATTTCTGAAAGTTGTTTTAAATTTTCAACAAAGTCCTTTTCGTCGTTTCCACTCACAAGTTGCTTGTCAAAAAGAGGGTTAAACTGTCGTAAAGATTTGAGTCTTCGTTTAACATTTTTAGAATTACCTAATTTCATTGATTTCCAAGCTGATCGACCTAAAGGAGAAGAAACAAAATTTTCTTTTGGTGTTTTAAATTTGGTTTTAGAAATAATTCGTTCAAATGTTAGATGGTAGTAAGAAGCAAACTTATTTAAATGGGCAAAAATTTCTAAAATATTCCATGATTGATTATTAATACGCCATTTTTTCTGGGTAGGGGATAAGGGGAGAAAATTATTTTCTAATATATCACGACCCTCATCGGTAATTTTTTTGGCTTCAAAAAGTAATTCACTGCTTGTCATGACTTACGCAAAGATACATCAAGAATTGAAATCTTCAAAATAAAAACTATAAAAAGTGCCATCATTCTTTTTTTCAAGCTGATAAGTTCCATTTAATTGTTCGCACAAAGTATCAATTAATTTTAAACCAAAACTGTTTTCTGCAATTTCATCTCTCCATTTTCCATTATCCGAATAAAACAATTCATAATCTTTGTCGGTTAATTGAACCAATTCTAGTTTAATAAGTGGAATTTTTGTTTCTACAAAAGCATATTTAATTGAATTAGAAACTAGTTCGTTAAATATTAAAGCCAATGGTACAATAGGCTTTAAGTCCATTTGTTTAATTTTTGTGATAAATTTAAAATCCACTTTGTTTTGAGTGGGATAATTAAGTATTAAATGATCTGCTAAGGATTTAAAATAGTCGTTTATATCAACAGACGAAAGGGTTTCAGATTTATAAATTTTTTCATGTATAAGTGACATGGTAATAACTCTGCTAACCGCTTCTTTAAAAACATCTTTACTTTTTTTGTCAGCAATTTCTTGTGATTGAAGTCGTAATAAACTGACTATTACCTGTAAATTATTTTTCACACGATGATGAATTTCTTTTAATAAAATCGTTTTTTCTTCATTTTGTTTATTGATTAAATCAAATTGATTTTCTAAAAAAGTACGGTTATTATCTAAATTTTTTTGAGCTTTATTATTTGTAATGATACTTTGCCAATTCACATAAAACAAAAAGGTGAAACAAATTAGAATATTAATAACGTATGAAATAATATTTTTAAATTCAACCTCATGTAAAAGTTTGATTTGATCGTTATAAAATAGTAAAAAGAAAGAAGCAAGAACCAAAGCATTCGAGACGGTAATAATTGTACCCCATTTTCTTCCCAATGTGGCAAAGGCAAGAAAAGAATTGGTCATCATCCATAAACCCTCTACTACACGTGGACGATTACTTACACTATAAAGAGAATAACTTACCACAAGACAAAAAATAATATTAAAAAACAACATGACACTACGATGTTTACCCGTAAAATATAGTAATAAAAACGCTGAACTTGATAATAAAAAACCAATAAAGGTTAAAAGAAAATTAATAAAACCAATGTTTACAAAAAATAAATAAATAGAAAGTAAAAAAGTAGAAATAGATAAAAATAGAGTTAAACGAAAAGCAATTAAGTAGGCATTCTTTTCAAAGATATTATCTATTCGGTGATAATGTTTGTTATTAAGTTTATTTTTACACAAAACTTTTACATTAAAGAGCAAAATAAACAAATTTTTTTAAAGAAAATTAACTTTGTAGGGATTTATAGTACTATTTTATTATATTATTTTATTTAGTACCAAATTTAATTTTTTAACTAATTGATTTAATAATATTTAGTTGTAAAGTAGCAAAACACAACATAGAAATTTATATTCATTCTAAATAAAAATGCTAAGTACAGAATTAGAAAATAAAATAAAAAACTTACCTACCACATCAGGGGTTTATCAATTTATTTCTAATCAAAAAAAAATAATATATGTTGGAAAAGCGAAAAATTTAAAAAAAAGAGTTTTATCCTATTTTAATCGACCGGCAGATAATTTTAAAACTAAATTGTTAGTCTCGCAAATTGCAGACATTCAATTTTTAGTAGTTGAAAATGAGGCAGATGCCTTTTTGTTAGAAAACAATTTAATTAAAACTCACCAACCAAAATATAATATTTTACTCAAAGACGATAAAAGTTATCCTTGGATTTGTGTTAAAAATGAAGCTTTTCCTAGAGTTTTTAGCACACGTCAAATAGAAGAAGATGGATCTTTTTATTTTGGTCCATATCCTAGTGGAAAAATGATGCAAACTTTATTAAAGTTATTTAATGAATTATTTACCATTAGGACTTGTTCATTAGATTTGAGTCAAAACAAAATCAAGCAAAATAAATATAAAGTTTGTTTGGATTACCATCTTAAAAAATGTAAAGGTCCTTGTGTAGGTTTACAAACCGAAAAAGAATATTTACAAGAGATCGATCAAATGAAACACATTTTAAAAGGGAATTTAAAGCCAGTTTTAAACTACCTAAATGAAAAAATGATGAAACAATCACAGCTTTTGTTATTTGAAGAAGCTCAAAGCACAAAACAAAAAATTTCGTCTTTGGAAAACTATCACGCAAAATCTTTGATTGTGTCTCCTCAAGAAAAGGAATTGGACACCATCACTTGTATTCAAGAGGAAAAAAAGGCCTATTTGAATTATTGTATTGTAAAAAATGGAGCTTTAATAAATAGTTTAAATATCGTTGTAAATAAAAAGCTAGAAGAAAATAACAGTGAAATAATTTCTTTCGTTTTACCAAGATTAAGGCAACAATTTGGAAGTACATCAAAAATAGTGTTAGTTGAAGAAAGTCCTGAAGTTAAAGAAGAATCATTTCAATATGTAGTACCTCAAATAGGAGATAAAAAGAAATTATTAGAATTCTCAATAAAAAATGTCAAATGGTTTAAATTAGATAAGGAAAAAGCGGAAAAAATTAAAAACCCAGAACAACATTATGAAAGAATTTTAAATCAAATAAAAAACGATTTAAGAATGAGTCAATTACCTATTCATATTGAATGTTTTGATAATTCAAATATACAAGGGACAAGTCCTGTTTCTGCTTGTGTAGTTTTTAAAAATGCCAAACCAAGCAAAAAAGATTATAGACATTTTCATGTAAAATATGTGATTGGTCCTGATGACTTTGCAACGATGGAAGAAGTAGTTTATCGTCGATATAAACGATTAATAGAGGAGAAGAAGCCCTTGCCACAACTGATTGTAATCGATGGTGGAAAAGGTCAATTGAGTGCCGCCTGTAAGTCTTTAAAAAAATTAAATCTTTTGGAAAAAATAACGATTATTGGTATTGCTAAACGTTTAGAAGAAATTTTTTTTCCTGAAGATTCAATTCCCATTTATCTTGATAAAAGGTCTGAAACATTAAAAACAATACAATTTTTAAGAAATGAAGCACATCGATTTGGAATTACTTTTCATAGACAGACAAGAATAAAAAAAGGAATTCATTCATTTTTAGATGATATTATTGGAATTGGTCCAAAAACAAAACAAATTTTAATGGAAAAATTCAAAAGTAAAAAAAACATATTACATGCTGATAAAAATGAAGTTATTCAGCTGATTGGCTTGGAAAAATACAAAAAATTAATTCATTTTTTAGAAAATCATTAATAAATGAAAAAAATTCTAGCTTTTTACCTCTACGGAAATTTTCATTTAAGTCTTTGTGGTTTTGTTTTGAGTTATGGATTTCAAAATTATTTTTTAAAAACATCAACCGTTTTTTTATCCACTTTTGTTTCCATAGCAATTTTTATCATGTATTATATTCAACAAACCTTTTGGCACAATATAAATGATGAAAATTCTGATCAGACAAATTGGTTGTTACATAACAAAAAGATTTTTGATAAGATTTTTGTTGGGCTTTTTATAATTGAAATTTTTTTATTTTTCAAACTGACTTTTTCTTTTGTTCAAATCATTTTTTTAGCTTTTTTATCGATAATTTCAATTTTATATGTTTTTCCTAGAAAATCTGCGTTGAGAAACATTCCTTATTTAAAAAATTTCATAATTTCTGCTATTTGGACAGGGACTTTGTTTATTCTTCCTTCAATTGAAAATTTCTTTAGCAATAATTTATGGCAAGTGTACAGTGCGTTTTTTATATTTTATTTTCTTCTGACAGTTATTTTTGATATCAAAGACAATGAAAAGGACAGTATTAAAACTTTTGCTAATTTGTTAGGTAAAAAAATGCAACTGTTATTACATTTTTTAAATATCTTTCTATTATTTGGATTTTATTTAACTCCATTTTTTAAAGATTTAAAACCAGAAATATTTTTTATCAATTTATATATCTATTTTTTAATCAGATTTATAGGAAAACCTAATAAATTATTATATTATCATGGATTAATCGACTTAAGTTCACTTCTTTTAGGACTCATTTTATATCTAAAATGAGTTTCACAAACTAAAATTTCACTACAGTTTTACTTTCGTTTATCAATTCATTTTGAATATGAATCAAATAAGTTCCTTTTTCCCAATTTTGAGTGTTTAGCATAATATTTGAATCTTCAAAGCGTTGGTTGAGTATAATTCTACCTTGTAAATCAGTAATTTGAATCCTTGTAGCTTTATCTATTTCAAAAGAAATTTGAAGATTTTCAGAAAAAGGATTTGGATATACTTTCCAATTTTTATTTGTTTGACTATTTTCAATTTGACTGAGAAGATTAGATATTTTAAATTGTTCTTTCACTATTAGATAATCACCTTGGGCTCTTTGAGGGCAAAAAATTTCTAAAATAAGTTGATAAACACCAAAACCTGCATCTAATGAATAATTTTGTAAAATTTCTGTAACGCCATTTGCATCTATAATATTCCATGAAACAATAATTGAATCAAGAGAAACAACATTAACATTAGCCAAAAATGCAGTGTCAATACTACTGAAATCAATGTCACAGTTTTCAATTAGATTATTCATCAAAGTATCAACGATGGTGCTATCTGGTAAGAAATTATTGTCAATGATTTGGTTTGGACTTGCAATAAAATAGTTGATAGCTATTTGTTGTCCCGATGCATCAAAAACTATAATAGAATAAATCCCCTCACATTGATTACTAAGATAATTAGATATAACGATACCTTCTTGGTTTAGTATGGTATAAGGTGGAATACCTCCTGAAATCTCAATATAAACGTTACCATCACATAATCCGGATAAGTAAACATTATTGGTGTTAATAGTAACATTTAAATCTTGAATTAAATTAGTATCTATATCCAAACCAATGGTATATGAACCACTGAAACTGCAATTCAACGCGTCATGTACCATAAAATAATATGTCCCTGCACACAATTCTAATTGACTAGATTCATTACCGTCAATAGGAATAAAATCAATTAAATAAGGAGCTGTACCACCAGACACGCTAATAGTGGCGGATCCATTGCAGAATGGACTATAATTATTACTTGGAGTGGTGTAGGTCGTGGCAAAAAAATCATCACAAGGATTACCACTAGCGACAATTTGTTCACAATCATCAACAGAACAACCATTTGCATCAATGACATTATAACAAAGTATTCCTTCGCCTAAATTTATATGAGGAAAAGATGAAGTTCCACTGCTTAAAAGGGTATCGACTTCATTATTATAAGTATAAATTAAAGAATAAGGAGCTGTACCACCTGAAAAAGATATATATGCTTCGCCGTCTAGACTTGATGGTGAACTTGGTGCTTGAGTAATTATGACATCTATAAACAAATCATTACAAGGATTTAAGATAGTATCCGCAATTAGTTGCACTGTTGTACAAGATTCACATTGTAATTCATTGTATGCACAGACAGCGTATTCTCCCTCCGCTAAATTAATAATAGAAGAAGTTGTTTCTCCATTACTCCAAATAAAGGTCAATCCATTGTTATTTCCAGAAACAGTAGCATAAATAGCCCCATCATTAGATAAATTGGTGCTTGGAGAAATAGTTTGTGTACTTATTTGAAAATCAGAACAATCAGGAGCTAATATTTGAAATTGAATATTAATTTGCATATTATTAGAATCAAGGTAAGTCAGAATGTAATCACCAGCACAAAGTCCGTAAACAAAGGATTGATCAGGACTAAAAGTCATGTTTGTAGATACATTTGTCCAAATCCAAGAGTTTGTTATATTTGTGTCAATAAAAATTGCAGAACCATCACAAGTATTAGGGTTACTAGCGTTGTTTGTTATTACTTGTTGTTGTGCATAAATTTGCAGACTGCCGAAAAACATAAGAAGAAATATATATTTCATTTTATTTAATTTAAAATTGTATGTTAACCTTCTAACAAAAAAGATAAAGTTATATATAGAAAACTATTAAAAAAACAAATGGTTGTCTGAAAAAAAAAAAAGCTGTCAAAAAGGACAGCTTTAAAATAATATATTACATTTAATTTAAAATCTAACACAAATAGCTAGACGAGAAGCGATTCCAATAACTGGAGCAGAACCAGTTTTAACCTGAATACCATTAGATGTTGGAGAAGCAGTAAATTTTCCAAACATTGGAACACTGCTATCGCTCGCATTAAATTCATCTGCCCAATCTTGAGTATTAACGAAGGTGTTATATGAAGAAAAATCAGCTGATAAGTGACCAAAATTTACTCCAACAGAAAGAAAATTCCAATCAATAGATATGTGTTTACCTATTGTCCATTGAGTTCCAATATTTAATCCCAATCCAAAAGAAGTAAATTTTCCTTCTGCAGAGAAGAGAGTACCAGAACTTAATCCTCCAAAATCTAGTGAATATCTATTAAACTTAAAATAAGGACCCCAATAAAAACCTTTACCAGCACCATGTTTTTTGCCATAAATTCTCAATTCAGGCATCAAATTAAAACCCCTTAGTTTAATATAATCTAAGCTAAATGCTGAAGAAGAAGATGTTCCAGAAGTGTCTTCTTCTTTTAATTTATCCTCAAAAAATGTGGGCATTCCTCTTTCTAATAAAAAAGCAGCTGATAGTTGTACAGAAATACGTTTTGTTAACAGTCGTTCGTAACTAAAACGTAAATTCTTGCCTGCTAAACCAAAAAGACCTAGTTTAACAACATTTTTGCTCTCTTGTTGAGCCATACTTACTGTTGCACATAGTACAAACAATAAGGCGAATAAAGTAAGTTTTTTCATAAGTATATTTTTTGACAAAATTAATATTTTTTTATAAATGAATTTTTTTTTTGTATTCTTTAAGCTAATTCTGACAAAAATAACCAACGTTCTGTATTGGAATCAATTAAAAGTACTATTTCTGCTAGTCTTTGTCCTGCTTTCATAATTTCTGACGAATTTAAATTAGCAATACTTAAGTCCTCACTTAACTTCTTTTTTTCTTGCTCTAAATTTTCTAGAGTTAATTCTAACTGCTCCATTTCCTTTTTTTCTTTAAAGCTAATTTTTCTTTTGGAGTTTTTATTGTATCTTTGCATAAACCCATGGTTAAAAGTATTTAAGATTTGGAGCGGTTTTGCCAATCCTTGAACCAAAAAAAGGAGTTACTTTTTATAGTAGCTCCTTTTTAATTTTAGCATATGTTATATGAAAATCTTCTTTAGAATCTTTTTTAATAATTATAATTTTTTCAAAATCTGCCATTTTTTTTTAATCTTTTTGTCGAACCTATTTTATTTTGTTGTAACTTTGTTTTATGTTAGGCATTGACCTAAACAAGTGCTGGAGTCTCCTTCGGGAGCTGTGGCTGCGCCTCACCTCTGCCTCCTTATGGGAGGCATGTTAAGTTATAGACGTTTCACATTATCCCATTTTACGATGCTTGTATCTGTAAAACCCTCGTTTGTGAAAGATTCTTTAAAATGATTTACCGCTTCAACTCCTATAATTGTAGGTACAGAATGCTCCAAATAACGCTCTATTTTCTTAATCTT
>JACPDW010000033.1 GCA_016183815.1 Flavobacteriia bacterium | reverse complement strand
CTCTTCCTATAGCCATATTTAAAAACTCATCGTGTTCAAATTCTTTTTGATATTCGATTTTACTAATGATAATTGGTTTCATTTCCATTTTTGAAAGATTATTTAAATCATCAATATTTTTAGCATGATGCTTTATTAATATTTCAAAACGGTCATCTAATTCTTGTAATAATTGTTCCGGTGTTTTCATGATGGATATTTTAATCTAAATGTACTTTATTAAGTTTTTTATTTGAGTCATTGAAATTTGGTGTTTCAATTATTTTCCTCCCTAAGAAATCTTCACTACCTCCATTCTCGAAGCAGAATTAGCAATATTTCCACCACCAAACTTGCGTAAATCGATACCATACATTCGCATGAAAGCATCTTGAACTTCTTGTCCTCCGTTTATCATCATCGGATTAGATGAATACTTGGAAGCCACTTGAACACTCATTCCTTTTTCTAAACGGATACCGTTTGAAACTTGCGTTTGTTTTACTGTAATTTTAAATAGTGCCATAATTTTATGTTTTTTAAATTTATACTACAAAGTTGAAACAAGTGATAGACAAAATATGTCCATCGTGTATGAGAAAAGCAAAATATTTTTTTAAATGTTCTAAATTTTGAAAATATTCAAAAATATACTCACTCATAGTTTCGCATAGGATGATTTTTCACCAAATTTATAAAGTGTGTCCATTTTTTAATCTAATTATTTCCTGCCTAATAATCCAATTCCCTATTTCCAATAAACTTCTACTATCATGCTCTATATCAATGTTAATTCGTTTTCTTAAAGAAGAAAAAATCTGTTGTATAAAACTATTCTTAGAAAAACTATCTTGTAAAACTTGAAATGGAATCTTATACGTTTTTGCTATTTTTAGAATAAGAGCATTGTGTTGATGGCAAAGTTGTTCAATTATGAGACTGGATTTTTCTCTATCACTTTTAATTTCTGTTAAACAAGTTTGATAATTTTCTTCGGAAGGTTCATCAAAAATATACAATGGGTTTTCATCAAATGCTTCTCCCAATAATTCTGAAATATTAATTTCATCAACAGGGATTTTTTCAAGGATAGTTAATTGGTGATTTCTCAACTCAAAAAAATCTTGATCTTCATTTATATTTAAAGTTTGAAGTACGATTTTCTCTGAATTATATCCGTATATGAATGCAGGTTCATTCAGAATTCCAATTGAATTACCAAACCGATTATAAGACATCACTTTGTACTTACATAATGCGACCAAAGCAATTTTTATATCTTCAGCATTGCTTTTGTTTGTTCTTGAAATTCGGATGTACTTTTGTTTCATGGCATTCCTATTTTACCTCTTAAAATAATTTTCATTATATTTTTTACTTTTTCTAATTCAATCAAAACATCTTCATAAACGAAATCAGTACTATCAACCCGTTCGCTCAATTTTCGGAAAATACTTGCAATCTTTTTACATTTAAAATAGTGTAAGTATTTCTAAAAAAGTTTCTTGAAAATCAAAATTAAGTTCAAAGAGTTCTTCATAAACAGTTTCATCAAAATCTGGAATTGTTTTTTCTGCAATATTTAAAGTATTAACATAAAAATGGAACGCATTTACCTCTTGCTTTTTCTGCAATTCTTCTTTCAGAATTAAATATAAAGCTCTATTCTGTTGGTTTATCCAAAAATCTTCCACAATTTCATCAGCTATTGTGCGTTTTAATTTTTTAATGTCTTGAAGTAAAGATTTCATCAAATCCATTTCAAGTACCTGTGTTGGTTTAAATCGCTGTTTCATATTAAAAGTTTTATTCAAATTTAGAATTAGACTAAGCCAAATCGTGTCTTGTTCAACTTAGAATGTTTTTAAAATTTCAATTAAGGTAATCTCTAAAAACTAGTTAATAGAGATTACCTAAAATTTTTCAAAATCTATTTTCCAGTTTGTTCCAACGTGTCCATAATAATTTTTTTCCGATTCATCTCTTGAAAATAAAACCTTTAATTCTAATTTACCTTGAGTTGATTTGCCTGAAACATCTTCATTTATACCAAAATACGCTTCTTTATGTATGGCAATAATTTTGTCAAAATAAGCATATTGAATAGTCATTCTTTTTAGAAAATTCAGATCATAAAGTTTTTGCATTTTTATTTTTTTTGGAAATGGAATTTTTCCGTTGACTACAATACAAATATTTTCAATTTTTGCATATTTAGCTAACTTTTTTAGATTCCTTTCTAAATCCCATCCCTTTCTTCAATACTTTCATTCCAAATTTTGTGGTAATTGATTTTTTTTGAAGCTTGAATTTTCAATTTTAAATTACACAATTCTAATAGTGCTTTTAGTTGCTCACTTTTATCAAATGGAAGTGTGTAATCGTGCATTTTTTGTTTGAGCAATGTTTTGGTAAAAAACTTTTCAATAGTTTCCATTTCATATTTACATGAAAAAAACATTACTTCTGTTGTTTTAGCTATTTCCAAAGCTAGATTGATAAAAAGTTGTGTGTTCCAAATAGAATGATAAGATGCAAATAATACTAAATCGCTTTCCTTAATAAGTTTGATTTTATCATCAAAAAGATGGATGTTTGTTTTAATTAGATTTTTTGTTTCCATATTTAATATTTCTTCAAATTTCATAACAGAAGAAGTCAAAATATGACCGAGTGAAAAAAATATTACTATATATTGTTTTTAGTTACAAATCAATTCGTAATTTTTTTAATAGAAATCCAAGTTGAAAATTTTAATTTATAATTTTTAATATTGTAAAATCTATAATACATATATAAATATATAATGTAATATAGTCATTACAATATAAGTTTATATATGTAATATTAAATATACATAAATATAAGTATAATAATATATTTAATTTACATAAAAATATTTAATATGTAATATATATATTACAATAATTAGTATCTTTGTGCTTAAAATATTTTGTTATGGAAGAATTATTTCAAACACAACAAGTTTTACTCAACAATCTAAAGAATGATTTTGAACGTTCGATGCTTTACAAGATTCCATGGAAAGAAAGAGCCATAATGCTTTTTGGTGCAAGAGGATCAGGTAAAACTACATTATTTTTGCAACACCTTAAAAAAAATTACAAAGTATCGGAAGCATTGTATGTAACATTGGACGATATTTATTTCAGGAATAATACTTTAGTAGAAACAGCCCGAAAATTTTCACAAAACAACGGTAAACTACTAGTTTTAGATGAAGTTCATAAATACTCAGACTGGAGCAGGGAAGTCAAAAATATTTACGATTTAATTCCTGATGTAAAATTGTTAATTACAGGGTCTTCAATCCTTGAACTCCAACGTTCTGGTGCTGATTTAAGTAGAAGAGTATTGAATTTTAAATTAACCGAATTGTCTTTTAGAGAGTTTTTAGCCATAAAATACAAGATTATTTTACCGATTTATTCATTAGACGATATTATTTCTAAACATGAAAAAATTGTAAAAGAATTATTTGATAAACTTCCAAAACCGCTTTTTTATTTTAAACAATATTTAGAATGGGGAGCTTACCCTATTTTTAAAGAGAGTACAATGGTTCATTTGCGTCTTAAACAAACGATAAATCTAATTATTGATGTCGATTTACCCAATTCTATTTCAGTCGAATTTAATACTTTACATCAATTAAAAAAATTATTGTTCATCATATCACAAGCTGTACCTTTCACACCAAATATCAGTAAACTTGCTGAACAGGTAGGGTGTTCGCGTCCAAAATTATATGAAATGATTAAAATGTTGGAAGCAGCTCGTTTAACTTATGGTTTGTATAGTGGTGCTAACAATAGCACTCTTCTAAATAAACCTGAAAAAATTTATTTACACAACTCCAATTTAATGTATGCTTTATGTCAACATAAACCTGAAATAGGAACAGTTAGAGAAACATTTTTCATCAATCAACTTGAAAGTGCTGGTCATAAAGTAAACTACAACAAAACAGGTGATTTTTTAATCAATAAAAAATTTACATTTGAAATTGGAGGTAAAAATAAATCTCAAGATCAAATTAAAGGGAAAATCAACTCGTTTTTAGCTAAAGATGAAATTGAATTTGGCTATCAAAAATCTATTCCATTGTGGTTGTTTGGGTTTATGTACTGAGTAAATATGTTGGATAAATTATACTAAAAATAATAATTTTTTCAATAAAAAAGTCCATTTCGATGAAATGGACTTTTTTTATTTTATAAAAATTTACATTTTACCACCAACCACTAATATTGTAAGTTGTAATTGTATTAGGTTGATTGTTTCCATAAGCTACACCTACATCACGATATGCTTTAATCATATCACGTTGAAGACCAACTTCTTGTTCCCATTTCATATCCCATTCTCTTTTATCTACTTCTTTAATTTTTGCAGCGATTTTTTGACCTAATGCTTTTGCATCTTTATAACAGCTTGCATCTGGATCGATTTGTGAAATTAAATCACCAGCAATTTGAGCTCCATCCCAGCTTTGATTGGCATTCCATGCATTTGTCGCTTCATTTAGTTTAGTTTTGCAATCAAATTCGATTTTTTTCTTAAAGATTTCATTACTTTTGCTCATACATTTATCAAAACAAGCTTTACACACTTCTGGAACAGACACCAAAGTATAAATAGCCCCATCAAAATCTTTTTGATTAGCCATTGTTTCAGCTTGTTTGATTATAAAATCACATTTGCTGTTGTAGTAATCAATAATTTTTGTTTTTCCTGTTTCAAGGAAGGACTTATACATTGGATCATTAGTCTTAATGTTTTTTAAAGCAGCAATGTATGCTTTAGTTTCATTTTCACCAACTCCCTTTAAAGAAACTGAATGGCTTGCAAATTTTGTCCCATCTACACCGTCACCAATATAAAATGTTACATCTAATGAATAGGCCTGCATTGGAGGTGCTGTTGCTGTAATGTCTTTACTCATTACCACTACATTTGCAGTAAATATAAAACGTTGATTTACCGCACTTCCACCTAAACCATTTTGGGAAACTATTTGATTTATTTTATTAGCCAACATTGATCTTGCCGCAACAGGCATGTTATCTATTTGCTGAGGTACATAAGGAGCCAAAACAATTCTCCCCATATCTTCAGATTTAGTAGTTGTGTTCTGTCCGTTTACCATTATCATGGCGAATAGACATGTTAAAAAAACTATATTTTTCATTTATTTAAATTTATTATTCTTATTTACTTCCAATTACGATTACCGCTTGACCTAAACCTTTCATCATCAATTTTGAATCAATTTGATAAGTGTCTTTAAGGTATTTTTGTAATCCTTTAGCCCATCCACGTGCATCAATTGCTTTATTATTTGGGTCATAAAGTGGAATTCTTACTTGTTCAAACAACATCATATTTTCAGTTGCATCAGTAGTATTAAATCTACCAGCTACAGTGTTTGATGAAACCCATTTTTCTATTTGTGAACCTAATTCTTCACCTCCATACTCACTTTCTAAATCACCATCAAACGAATCCCATTTTTTAATTCTTAAAATAATTTCTCTACCATTTTTGAATAAATCATCAAAATGAGCTTGAAGTTGTGTATTAAAATTATCAATATGAGATAAAACAGCTGTTTTAAGCATAACTGGCAATGCTGCACCAATTAATTCATTTCCTGTACCTTGAGAACCAGCAACTTGTTTATCAGTATATGCATCGATACCTTGTAAGTTAAAAGTAACAGATTTTTTTGGACCCATTGTGTTCACTGTCCAAGTCATTTTTATCCAGATATCCGCTTTAGCCGTTTTTTTCAATTTATCAACTGGACTTTCGCTAACTCCTGAACCATCTTTACCAGTCATCATAGAATTTTCAGCAGATTCACTTTCTTGAGTTTTTATGGCATCTTCCATATTTTTTAACGGAAACCCACGTTCAGACATCATTGTATTTATTTCTGCTATTGCATTTACCAAATCAGAATTTTCTTGAAAAGCTCTTTTATAATCGGGAACTTTGACTTTTGTTCCTTGATTATCAAACTCTAACATATATCCATTTTGATTACACCACACGTCACTTGGAACAACCATTAATGTTGGTTTTTTTGCTTGTGAAAAAGCAAAACCTGTTACTAAAAGACTTAGAAAAACGATACTATTTATTCTTTTTTTCATATTTTTTTATTGTTTAATTATACCTTCTTTAATTAATTTTTGTTTAAGGTCACTTTTTTTAACTACTAGAGTAACCACTTGATTTTTATAGACATTTGCACCAGGCAAAACTTCAATATATTTTTTGAAATCACCATTTTCTGAAAAAAAAGTATTGAAGTAATCTTCATATTTTTTACGAGCATTTGGTTCAGCAACTACTGGAGCTCCGCCACATTCACCTTTTCCATAAGTGAGACCTACAAAAAGAATATCATTAAGAGCTTTTTTTTGAGCACTTATGATTTGGTCTTTAATATTCATGCCCGTTCCCCAAGCTTTAATAACGTATGTGCCATCAAAATTATCTTTAACACATTCTGTTTCGTTAGTGTATTTAGTAATGTTGCTGTTTTTTGTATTTGAACAAGAAAACAAAAACAAAACAAGTAAGATTGAGAAAAAATTCTTTTTCATAATTTTAAGTATTAAAATCCACTATTAAGTGATTTGATTATTCCTGCATCTTCTAAATCTTTTCTCAAAGTACTTACGCTAACAGAAACAACAACACCCACTTTATATTCTTTTCCTACTTTCATACGATCTTCGGCCGCAATAGCACCATCATTAGACATGGAAACATATTTCATATATTTACCTCCATCAGCAAAAAACGGCTCAAAAAAGTCTGCTTTTTCTTGCTCAAGATTCACATTATTTGTCAAAGGTTTTTGTCCAGATACTGATGAAGTACCAGTATATCCTTTAAAAATTATACCATGTACTGCATTTTTTTTGGCTTGTTCAATTGCAACATTTGGTTTTTTAGAATAAGACCAAACTTTGATTAAATAGGTGCCTTGAACACCCTGTTGAACTGCTTCCAATTCATATCTCCACTCTTCGGTGTCTTTATCTGCTTTTTTTCTCGCTTGAGAAAATACTAATCCTTGTAATCCTATAAAAAGGAAAAACATTAATAATCCTGAATATAAATTTTTACCACCTTTAAATGTTGTTCTGTCAATATTCTTTTTGGCAGCTGTTTCATCTGGATTTTCCATTCCATCGCTATATCTATTATCCCAAATTAAATCACCGTCAACAGAAATTTTAGCTTTACTTTTATAGGTAACAACTCCTGTTTTTGGATCCATAACTGCTTCAAGTACTTCAAATTTATCTCCTGCTTCAATACCTTCTTTTAATCCAATTTTTGCAGTTGGTGGTTCGCCAGTAAATAAAGGTGTTTTAGTTTTAAATACATCGTATTTTCTTTGTAATTTAGAATAAACTGCATCAATAGTTCTAATTGTAGCTAATTCAATAATTTGTGCTTCTGTTCTTTTTTCTTTAAGTGAAAAAGTAACCAAAGATGATGCTTTTTCGTCACCAACAAATTCAAGTCTAAACATATTTGAATTATCAAATGCTTCTTTTTTCTTTGGATCTGGGTTTGATTTATCAATCCACATATCAGTATAAAAAACAGCTGCTACAGAATCGTTCCATACCAATTTGTATAAAAATGAGGTAGCCCATACAGTATAACCTTCTTTAGTTTTTTCATAAGTTGCATCAGCTGCTTTTAAAGCCGCCTCTTTTGCTGTAGGTATTTTGATATTCTGTGCTTCTGCTTTAGCGACATCACGTACACCACGTGCAACGATTTCATTACTGACAAAATTAAATCGATTCACAACAACAAAAGTGTTATCAATCAATTCAAACCCTGCAGTTTTAAGTAACGCAACGCCATCGCTTGCTGACATAGCTTTTTTCTGATCTAAAAAAGATGCATTAAAAATACCTCTTTCTGAAATAAGTAAATCGTCAAAAGTACCGTCTGCTTGTCTGTTAAACCATTTAGCAACCAGTTGGTTAGCCACTTTTTCTTGTTTAAAATACTTTTCAATCACTAAAGGTAACTCTCTTGAAGCAGAATCAACTTCTACTGCTTCACCAGCAAGTTTACTCATTTTAGAAGTTTTGTATAAACCTGCTTTTTCAGCTTGAGTTAATTTATATTTTTTTGGATCAAAAGTTTTTTCCTTAATAGTATGGTCATTATACTTATCAGGAAATGGAGCTTTGTTAAAAGCGGAAAAAACCACTTCCTTATTTGGGAATTTATCCGTTTCAAGAATCATAGTATGTAGTGAACTTCTGCGATATTTCGTTTCCTGTGAAAAGAAAAATGATTGAAATACAATACAAGTAAACAATAAACAATAAACAATTTTTTTCATATAATAGAAATTAAATTTAAAGAACACCTACTCTTTGGTTTTTCGGCAAACACCATTTAAGATAATCAGTAAACTGAAGAAATAAACAGGACAAATATAATTTTTTTTTTAAAACCAAAATAAATAAAATTAAAATTTTTTTAAAACCTTTTTTTAAGTTCAATTAAATTTTGAATTTTATGAGTATCAAATACTGTACCATATTCATTATTTGGATCAAAAAGAATGGTTTCAATGCCTAACTGATTGGCTCCTAATATATCAACTTTTAAATCGTCACCAATCATTACCGCTTTATTTGATTCAGTTTTAGCAACATTTAAAGCATGTAAAAAAATTCTTTTATCAGGTTTGTTAAATCCAACTTGTTCTGAACAAATTACATTTGTAAAATAGTCTTCTAGCTTACTATTTTTTAATTTCTTAAATTGAACTTCTTCAAATCCATTGGTAATTATATGTAATGTGTAATTGCTTTTTTTTAAATAGGATAAAGTTTCTAAAGTGTTTGGAAAGAGTTTGGTTTGTTGTGGTGAAATTTCAATATATAAATCACTGATTTTTTTGGCTAATTGTTCATTTTTAATATTTTTTTTTTCAAAACATTCAATAAATCTTCTATCTCTTAACTGATTTTTGGTAATTTGGTGTTTAGAATAGGCCTGCCAAAGTTTTTTATTAATATTCTTATATAAAGATAAAAACTCTAAAAAATGTTCAAAATATTGGTTTAATTGTTCTGCTTCGTAAATTTTATTAAGGGCATTTTTTGAATTGTTTTCAAAATCCCATAGTGTTCTGTCTAAGTCAAAAAAAAGATGTGTTTTTTTCAATTTAAAAAAGTGAAGTGAATAAGTAGGTAATACCAGTTGTAATCAGCCCATTTTTAAACATACCTAATATTACAAGTGGAAAAGTGCGTTTGTCGTGACGAAAAAATTTAGCCGTAATGATGCTTCCGATTGGTACAGATAAAAATAAGGGTGCATAAAATGAAATTCCGACAATTCCAAATTTTCTTTTTAATCTGACTATCAACTTATTGGTTTTGGTAAAAGTTTTTTTTGGAATAAGAGTTTTACCTTCTTTCAGAGCTTGTTCTATTTTGTTTCTTTTTTTCTCTTGATATCTTTTCATAAAAAATGAACTAAAATAAAAAAAAAAGAAAGCACTAAATAAACCACCTAATACACAGGAAAAATAGGTTTCCCAAAAATTTAAACCTGCCGCGGGACCAGCAAATGGTGTAAACAAAAATTTTATAGTAGATAATAGAAAAAAACTCAAATACAACGTGGTATTTCCCATTTAACTAATATTTATCTCCATAAGCTAAATCTCCAGCATCACCTAATCCAGGAACAATATACGATTGAGCAGTCAGTTCTTTGTCTTTAGCTCCAACATAAATTGAAACATTATCTGGAAGGTGTTTTTTTATAAATAGAAGAGCTTCAGGTGCTGCAATTGCACTAGCGATAATGATTTTTGATGGTGTTCCTTGTTTTAATAATGCCTTATATACCAAAACCATAGAACTGCCTGTTGCTAACATCGGATCAATTATTATTAGTGTTTTTTTATCAATTTTTGGTGCCGCCATATATTCTACAAAAACTTCAAATTCTTCTGCGGTTGTATGTTTTCGATATGCTGAAACAAAAGCGTTTTCTGCTTTGTCAAAATAGTTTAAAAAACCTTGATGCATTGGAAGTCCAGCTCGCAAAATAGAAGCCAAAACCACTTCATCTTCAAGTTTCATTGTCTCATCAATTCCTAGTGGTGTGGTTACTTGATGGGGCACATATTTAAGAGATTTTGAAATTTCATAGGCCATAACTTCCGATATACGCTCTAAGTTTTTTCTAAAACGCATACTGTCTTTTTGGATGTGAATGTCTCTAAGTTCACTTAAAAAAGTAAGAAAGATGGAATTGGTATTAGCAATTTCGTGAATCATATAAAAGCTTTTTGTAAAATTAAAAGTAATTTTTGAAGTTTCAATTTATTTGTGAAAATATAATTGATAGTTTTAAATAGCTTTTTGATAATAACAAACAATTTAGTCTATGCTAAAAAACTACATAAAATTCTGATTTCTATTTTTAGAATCAGTCATTTGCTTTAGTAAAATTCGCAAATTCAACAACTTAAAAGGTGTTATCAAATTAGAAACTCAAAAAAAGAATGTATTTTATTACAGAAACTATTTATTTTTTTGGTCTTCTCATTCTTTTTAAATCCACCCATTCATCCCAATTACTGTCGTATCCGACATAACTGATTTTGTATTTTTGATCTTTAATGTCAATAATTTTGGCTTCGTACCATGATGCATTCCAGTCCACTTCAATTTTATCGCCAATTTTGTAAGCTGATTTTATTCTATCAGCAGTTATCCACTCGTCCCATGTATCAGCATAGGTATCGTATCCGATAAACCATTTTTTTTCTTTTTCATTGACATTTTTAACTGTTGCAGGAAAATACGATCCATTCCACAAAACTTCAATCTTATCGCCAATCTTTTGGGCATTAGAATTGAAAACAAAGAATAATACTAAAACGCTAAATTTTATTTTCATAATTAAATTTTTAGTTTCAAAATTAATAAAATATTTTATTTTTGTAGTTTTAATCAAAAAATCTCAATAGTTTTAATAAAATAAACTCATTCTAAATTATTTTGACAAATTATATATTAATTTTGCAAAAATATTTAATGTAAGTATTATGGCAATAATGATAACGGACGAATGCATCAACTGTGGTGCTTGCGAACCTGAATGTCCAAACAACGCAATTTACGAAGGAGGAGCAGAATGGAGATATGCTGACGGAACAACACTTAGTGGAATGATTAGTACTTTAAAAGGTAATCAAGTAGATGCCGATAAGTCTTTTGAACCAATCAACATGGATATCTATTTTATTGTTACTGATAAATGCACTGAATGTGTTGGTTTTCATGACGAACCACAATGTGCAGCCGTTTGTCCGGTAGATTGTTGTGTTGATGATCCTGATTTTAGAGAATCAGAGGATGAATTAAAAGCTAAAAAGGATTTTTTACACGCTTAGTCTAATTTTTTTATTTCATATTTGTATAATTGACTGTGAAGTTGTAACTTTGTTAAAAAAAATACGTTCAATTAGTTGATGAAGTGTATCATTTCGTGTGTATTGATTATGTTTGTATTCTTCTTAGAAGCACAACAAGACAGCGTATTGTATCATAAAGAAGTTCAGCTAAAAAACAGTTTGGACAAATTAAGAAAAGCAGAAAACAATCAAGAGAAAGAAAAATACAACAATGAATTTCAGCTTTTACTAAAGGAAACATTGTTGACGAAAGATGTTTTTTCATATCCATTTTCTTCACTAAAAACTTTAGGAACTATTAAAAGTCCTGACAATACTTTTCGATTATTTAATTGGAATGTAGAGATGGATGACCGTTCAAATCAGTTTTTTTGTTACATACTTAAATACGATGAAAAAAAGAAAAAATATAAAATCATCGAACTTAAAGATAAATCAGACTTGCATTTAGTTCAAGACCAGATTGTTGATGAAAACTCTTGGTATGGTTGTTTGTATTACAAAATAATTCCAACTGAAAAAAATGGTAAAAATATTTATACTTTACTTGGTTGGGACGGAAATTCTACTGTCAGTAACATCAAATTGATTGATGCTTTGAGTTTTCAGGGAGAACATGCTCGTTTTGGTTCTTCAATTTTTAAAGTAAAAAACAACTCATTTAAACGTTTGTGTTTTGAATATTCTAAACGTGCTTTTATGTCATTAAATTATGATGAAAAAGGACAAAGAATAGTAATGGACCACCTTTCTCCAGAATCGCCTAACTTAGAAGGATTTAGAGAGTATTATGTTCCTGACTTGTCTTATGACGACATGGTTTTTAAAAATAACAAATGGAATTTAAGAGAAGATGTTATTGGAATAAATAATCCAAATAAAGAGAAGACTAAAACCATTCAATATGCCAATGTAAACTCAAAAGGTGAACAAACAATAGTAAAAAAAGAAATTAAAGATAAATGGATTAATCCGTCAGACGACCAAAATCCTGCTGGGTCTAGTGTTCATGTTGCACAATTACCTGAACACATCAAAGAAATTAATTCAAAAGAAAACAAACCTCAAGAAAAAGAAAAAACGGGTAGAAAACGATACAAGAAAAATGAGTTTTCTATGAATCCTTATTTGAAAAAAGTAAAAAGAAAGTAGTTTTTTTTTATCTCTTCAAAAACAAATTTACTTTTTTATAAATTCTTTTGCACTCATTTTGTTAAAATATCTTTAAGAGTTTGAGCAAACTCAAATCAAGGTTTTGTTTTTCATCAATTTCAATGTTTTTTCCAAAACCCATTGCTTTTGCTTTTATTGTTCCTTTAAAACGTAAATCTATTTTATTTCCAGGTCTAATTTTCAGTAATGACATCATCGCTCCATCAGCCAATTTAACTCTCCACTGCGTAAAATGACTTTCTTCTGAATTCCCTTTGAATTTTAATTTGTTTTCAAGGTACAAATCAGCTATTTTATGGTCTTCTAGTAAAACATCTAAATGTCCAGGTTTAATTTTAATGTTAAAACCATTGTCATTTTTAATTTTAAGATTTATAGAAAAATCTAATTCTTTATTTTGAAATTTTCCAGCTTTAAATCCATCTACACCAGTATAAGTCACCTCTTTTAGAGTGCAACTATTTAGAAATAAAGCAAATATCAATAAATATTTTCCTGCTATTTTTTGCATAATTCAACAAATTTATGGTAAAAATATGGAATTGTTTCCATTCCTTTATAATAATTAAACAGACCATAATGTTCGTTTGGAGAATGTATAGCATCGCTGTCTAAACCAAAACCCATCATAATAGTTTTTACTCCTAAAACTTTCTCAAAAAGTGCTATTATTGGTATGCTTCCACCACTTCTAACAGGAATTGGTTTTTTATTAAAAGCTTTTTCATAAGCAAAGGAAGCCGCTTGATAAGCAATAGAATCAATTGGTGTAAGCACAGGATATCCACCATGGTGAGCAGTTACTTTCACTTTTACACTTTTTGGAGCAATCGATTCAAAATGTTTTTGAAACAAAGCACTAATTGTTTCTGGATCTTGATTTGGAACCAAACGCATAGAGATTTTTGCATACGCTTTAGAAGGAATAACTGTTTTTGCTCCTTCTCCAGTATATCCACCCCAGATACCATTTACATCTAAAGTTGGTCGAATAGAAGCTCTTTCCATTGTACTAAAACCCTTTTCACCATGTACTTCATTAATATCAAGTGCTTTTTTATAATGATCGATTGAAAAAGGAGCTTTTGCCATTTCCTTGCGCTCTTCATCAGAAATTTCTAAAACTTGATCATAAAATCCTGGAATAGTTATATGTTGATTTTCATCGTGTAAAGAAGAAATCATCGAACATAAAATATTGATTGGATTGGCTACACAACCACCATATAATCCAGAATGTAAGTCTCTATTTGGACCTGTTACTTCAACTTCCATATAACTTAAACCTCTTAAACCAGTTGTAATTGAAGGTGTATCATTAGCTAACATTCCTGTATCCGAGACTAAAATAATATCACCAGTTAACAATACTTTATTTTCTTGTAAAAACTGACCTAAATGTTCGCTTCCCACTTCCTCTTCCCCCTCAATCATAAATTTCACATTACAAGGAAGTTCGTTTGACTTGGACATCGCTTCAAAAGCATTAACGTGCATAAAAAACTGTCCTTTATCATCACAAGAACCACGAGCAAAAATCGCTCCATCAGGGTGAATTTCTGTTTTTTTAATTATGGGTTCAAAGGCAGGATTCTCCCATAATTCAATAGGATCTGCAGGTTGTACATCATAATGTCCGTAAACGATTACAGTGGGTAGTTCTTTATCAATAATCTTTTCACCATAAACAATTGGATGTCCATTAGTAGGAAAAATTTGTGTAAGTTCACAACCAGCATTTTTAAGAAAATATTCTACTTTTTCTGCACATTTAGCTACATCAGTTTTATAACTTGGATCGGCTGAGATAGAAGGAATTCTTAATAATTCAAACAAATCATTTAAAAAACGATTTTTTTCATTTTGTAAATATTCTTGAGTTTTTTTCATTTAAAAAAAAGTAAAATAAATTCCTACGAAATTAAATAAAAATGTACTTTTTAATAGTTTATTATGAAAATAAATTAAAAATTTTGGACATTTTAAAAAAAATCAATAAATCCTAATACAATTTCCGAAATAGACTTCTTTTTCTGTATTTGATTTTTTCCAGAGTTCAAATGCTTCTATTTTTTTATTTGGAAAATAAATTTTAACCATTTCATGAAGTGTTTTAAGCTCCAGTTTTGTGGAATAAGTATTTACAATAACTTTCCCATTATTAGATAAAAGCAAAGAGGAGGTGTAAATTAATTCTTCAATTTTTTGTTCAAGTATCCATTTTTTATTGTTTTTTCCGAAACCAAAAGCAGGAGGATCCATCCAAATCATGTTGTACTTCTTTTTTCTTTTAACTTCTCTATTTGCGAAAGTTAAAGCATCTTCTAATACTAATGAAAAATTTTCTAGTTGATTGATATTTTTGTTTTCATTTGCCCAATCAATTATGTTTTTGATTGAGTCAACATGAACGACTTTAGCTTTATTTTTAGCTGCAAAAACTGAAGCTAAACCTGTGTAGGCAAAAAGATTTATAAAACTTTGATTTTCAAGTAGATGTTCTTTTAAAAAGCACCAATTATCATACTGTTCAGGAAATATACCGATATGTTTGAATGCAGTAAATAGTAATTTTACTTGAATATTATCCACAAATATTTCCCATTGAGGCGAACATTTTTTATAAAAAACCCATTTTTTCTTTTTTTCTACAAATTCAGCATGGGCAATTTTTTCCCATTCAGTAAAAGGTAAAACGGATTGAAAATAACATTGAATTTCAGGTCGAATGCATATTATTTCTCCAAATCTTTCTAATTTTTTTCCACCTCCTGCATCTAACAATTCATAATCTTTCCAATTGCTTGAATATTTTCGAGAATAATGCTTGTTCATTTTATAGGAAAAATTTGATAATTAATTGAGATAAACTTAAAGAAAAGAGATTGTCGAAATTTGTTCTGTAACAATCAACGCATTTTTGGTGTTTTTTGACGACCTTTATTCATCATGACCATTCTCATCTGATTTTTTGATGCAGCCATAGAAAGTTGTTTTTGCATCATAGAGATTTGTTCTTTCATAACTCCATTTTTATCTAATTTTTTGGCTTCAGAAAGCAAAGCTGTTGCTTCATTTTTTCGTCCAGTTTGAGCACAAACTCCAGCTAAATGCATTTTAGCTAAAGCGTTGTCTTGAGCGGTTCGTAATCCTATAGATAATGCTTTTCTTAACAATTGTTCACTTTTTGCAAATCCAAGTTCTTGTGCATTTAACATAGCTTTTAAAAATAAAACATAAGCATGTTGTTTTTTAGGCATTAAATCAGGGCGTGAAATACGATTTATATACTTTTTGGCTTTATCTTGATTGCCAACTCTCATTTGATTTAAAGCTAAAATCATATTTTCATTTCGGAAAAAAGAAAGAATTAGTAAAGCTAAGACAAAAATTAAACTGATTCCCCACCCCCAGAAACCAGTATAAAATAAATAAATATTAAAAAAAAGAACACTTAAAGTGATAATGACACGAATGATAAATCCTAACATTTTGTTTGATTAAATAAATACAAAGGTACATCGATTTACTAATTTTTTTAATTTTTTTTAAAAAAAATGAAACAGTTTCATTTTTTTTTATACTTTTATATAAAGTAAAGGTTGTAAAAAATTTATTTTCAAATTGTGTTCGTATTTATTTTTTCACTTTTTTTAACTTTTTAAATGTTTAATCAAGACAAATTGAATATTGAGGACTTAATGACACTTTCAAAAGACGAGTTAGTTAATTCTATTCAATTATACTTTAAAGAGCAAAAAAATATAAGAGAACAATTAAAAGATAAAGAATCTAAACTTGAGCTTTGCAAAGAAAATGAAATTCGTTACAAATCTATATTTGAACTATCCTCTGATGCCATTTTGATAATTGAAAAAGGAAGATTTGTGGAGTGTAACCAAGCGGTATTAAATATGTTAGGTTACAAAACTAAAGACGAGTTTTTAAACACACACCCCTCTGCCCTTTCTCCAGAAAAACAACCCGATGGAAGATATTCTTTTGAAAAAGCTGAAGAAATGATGAATTTAGCTTTAGAAAAAGGCATACATAAATTTGAATGGGTACATATAAGATCAAACGGTGAAAATTTCCCTGTAGAAGTTTGGCTTTCAGCTGTTGAATATGGAGGAAGAACAGTTATAAACACCATTTGGAGAGATTTAACTGAAATAAAGAAGAAAGAAGAAATAATTTTAAAAAATATTAAAGAAAAAGAAATTTTAGTTAAAGAAATACACCATAGAGTAAAAAATAATTTTCAAATAGTTTCAAGTTTATTGAATTTACAAAGTGAGTATATTGATGACGATAAATTTCAAACTTTATGTATGCAATGTAAAAATCGAATTGATTCTATGTGCAAAATACATGAAATGATGTATGGTGTTGAGAATTTGAGTTCAATTTCATTTACTACTTACCTAAATAATTTATTAGAAAACATTATACTTTCCTCCAACAAAACTTTAATTGAATACTCAATTACTGGTGATGAGGTAATGCTAAGTATAGAATTTGCTATTCCTGTTGGTTTGATTATAAATGAAATTATTACCAATGCAGTTAAATATGCTTTTGAAACAAACTCAAGTGAAAATAGATTATACATTAAAATAAAAGACACTCCTCCTCAAAAAATCATTGAAATTGGCGATAATGGTAAAGGATATGACCCTGAATTGTTTGTTGAAGATTCTTCAACCCTTGGATTTCAATTGATTCACAGCTTAATACAACAAATTGATGGTACTATCACAAAAATTGAAGATGAAAAAGGTACCCATTATAGAATCGTATTTTCTACAATGAAATAAAAAAAAATTCGGTTCAAATGTAAAATCGAACTGAGTTTAAAAATGAACTAATGAATGAACTTGTTCATTAAATGGTGTAATTTTTTTTCTACCCTCTAAAAAATCCAATTCGACTAAAAAACTAAATCCAAATACTTTTCCACCTGCTTGTTCAATTAAAGAAGCTGCTGCAGCCGCTGACCCACCTGTTGCCAATAAATCATCGTGAATCAATACATGATCATCAGAAGTAATGGCATCAGTATGCATTTCTATTGTTGAAACACCGTATTCTAATTCATAATCAAATGAAGTTTTATTATACGGTAATTTTCCTTTTTTTCTGATTAATACAAAAGGAATACCTAATTCAATTGCCAAAGGGAAGCCAAATAAAAAACCTCGACTTTCTATCCCAACGATTTTAGTTATGTTTTTTTCTTCATAAAATTTAACCAATTCGTGGAGTATTTCTTTTGAAAGCAAAGGATTCATCATTATTGGAGTAATGTCTTTAAATACAATACCTTTTTTAGGAAAATCAACAACATCACGAATGTTGCTTTTTAATTTTTGAGTTAACATAATCATTTATTTTATTTCTATATATGGTTTAATTTTTTCAAAAAGTATGTCATCAACTAAAATGGAACGTTTTAAATCTTCCACATTTTGATATCCTCCAATTTGTTGCCTTAATTTTACGATAGAATTCGCAATATTCCACGAAAAATAAGGATGTTTTTTCAATTCTTCTACAGTGATAGAATTAATTGGAATTTTTTTAACATTTTGTACATCAATTTGGATAAATTCCTCAATATCTTTTAATTTTTGTTCGTCCATTTTCCAGACTTCTAACAATTGAGATTTATGAACAAAACCTCCTAAAGCCTCCCTCCTTTTGATAATATTTTTTGCAAAAAAAGAACCAATACCTTTAATTTTTAATAAGTCTTCTTCTAATGCCGAATTGATTTCAATTTTTGATTTTTTAATATTTTCCTTTTTATTTAAATTTATATCTATAGCATAACTTTTCTGAGGTTTAATTGGATATAAAAGCGAATCCTTAATTATGGAGAATAATTCTTCAGAAATTACAAAACATTTTTTTAAATCCTCATGTGAATAAAAACCTTTTTCTGCATATTTTAGAACCCAAAAAGCTTGTTTTTCTGTTAGCCCAATTTTCATCCATTCTTTTTGAGAGTAAGTGTTGGGATTAAATGCTTTTACTGGTGTTTTAAATTTTTGTCTTTTTTTGAATTTTTTAAAATATGTTTTTTTAGTAGTAACTTTTTTGTTTTTATAAAATTCTTTGGTTTGAAATTCTTCTTGTTCAAGTGTTAATGGTTCATTGACAATAAAAAAAGAATATATTCTGGGTATAAAAACTAGTATAAAAATTAAGACAACAAAAAGCATAATTGCCCTTCTATTCCTTTTGGAAAACTCAATAGGATTTTCCATAATACACTTTAATTTTTCAAATGTTCCTCCTGATCATTATCTAGATAGGAATCTGGTTCAGGATTAGGTTTAATAGTTAAAATTTTATAAAAAAAATATCCAGTAATAAGGGTTACTAAAGTCCAAACTATAATAATTAATATTAATGCACTAGTACTCATAATTTTTCAGATTTAATTTTTTTGGAAGCAATATATACAAAAATGGATATAAAAATAAATAAAAATAATAATAAAATTCTTGCTAATATTCCATAAAAAGAGGAATCTTTGGTCGCATTTTCCCAAATAGCAGGAGCCCCACCAATAAAAACAATTAGTAAAAATAATGGGGAAACATATTTAATTATAAATTTAAATATCATCGGTACTTTGATGTCTGCTCCTAAATTAATTTCTTTCCATCCTTTATCCATTCCAAAAACCCAAGCAAATAAAATAATTTCTATAAGTGCAAAAATGACTAAAGCAACGGTTCCTGCCCAGTAATCAAACTCATTAAAAGCATCTTGAGACAAAACACATGGGATACCAAAAAGTAGAATCATAACTCCAAATAAAAGTGCAGCGGGCACTCTTTTCCATGAAAAATGATCTTCCATAAAAGCCATTACTGGAGTTCCCATTGCTAATGAAGAAGTTATACCCGCGAAAAAAAGTAAACCAAACCACATTACACCAGCTACGATTCCAAATGCACCCCAATTACTAAATAGAGAAGGTAAAACAGCAAATCCAATTCCTAATCCAGATCCTCCTGATGTCATCTCTTCAACCATTGGAATACCTAAATAACCGATTGCGATGGGGATAATGATTGCAGATCCTAATACAATTTCAACAAAACCATTCATCCAGCCAGCAGACATTGAATTTAAAGCGATATCGTCTTTACTTTTCACATAAGAAGCATAACAATGGATACTTCCCATGCCTAAAGATAAGGTAAAAAAGATCTGACCCGCTGCTGCGACCCAAACATCAAAATTCCAAATTGAAGAAAAATCTGGTGTCCATAAATAATTGAGACCTACAATACCATCATTTATTGCACCACTATTTCCAGCTTGTATTGTTATCCCACTTACGGCTAAAATTATTCCAAATAACAGTAACAAAGGCATACCAATCTTAGCAACTTTTTCAACACCACCTGATAATCCTCTTGATAAAATATAGGTATTTATGACTAAACAAATTAGCCAAAATATAATAGGTTGGTTGGTGCCTAAAGCAATATAATCAGTAAAAAACTGTTTCACTTCTTGTTGATTCATACCTGTAAATTCACCAGTTACTGAATAATAAGCCCACGATAATGCCCATGATTCCAAATAACAATAAAAAGTAGCAACAGCTAAATTGGTGAATATACCAAAAACTCCAAAATATTTCCAATAGGGTGCTTTATGAAAAGACTGAAAAATAAATGGAGTACTATGATAACCATATCTACCTCCAAATCTACCCATAGACCATTCAACAAACAATAAAGGAATACCCATAAGTAAAAAACAAACTAAATAAGGTATTATAAACGCTCCACCACCATTGTCTATGGCTTGTGCTGGAAAACGTAGAAAATTTCCTAATCCAACTGAATTACCTGCCATGGCCAACACAAGACCAATTCTTGAACCCCAACCTGCTTCCGATGTACTCGACATATTTTTTAAATTTGGTTACTAAAATAGTTATTTTTTAATATATTTAGAAAAAAGATTTATTTTTAGAAAATTTTATTAGGAACATAAATCATCCTGTTTGATTTTCTGTCCGACAATGATTTTAACTTTATAATTAAGATTTTTAAATTCAAAATACAATTTTCATTCAAAACACAGATTTATTCATTCAAAGAAAAGAAATGTTCATTTATCGAAATAAAAATAAAAATCTGATTTACATTTGTAATGTAGTTTATGCTATAAAAGTTTTTAAAAAATATCTTGCAGTATTTATTAAAGATTTTTAAAGGTTTAAGGTTTATGTTTTGTCGTATTTTCTGGTTTTTCGACAAGCAGTTTTTGATTAAAAGGTTTATTCAGCAGAATAAACCTTTTTTCCTTTAATAAAAGTCATATAAGAATAGTTTTCCTTAAATTTTTTGTTTGTTTCAATAGGATAATAAGCAATAAAAAATGTAGCTTCTTTACCTTTTTCAAGTGAACCTTTTTTATTTTCTTGAAATGAAGCGAAAGCAGGCCAAATTGTCATGGCTTTAATACAATCTTTTAAACTAATTTTTTGTTCAGGTAGAAATCCCATTTCAGGTTCATTGGACTTATTTTTCCTCTCAACAGCAGCATGTATAGTCAAAAATGGATTAAACAATTCAACTGGAAAATCTGTACCAAACACAATAATTCCACATTCTTTAAGCAAACGAGCATAAGCATAAGCACCACCTTGAAGTCTTTTTTTTCCCAATCTATCTTCAGCCCATCTCATATCAGAAACGGCATGAGTAGGTTGAACGGAAGGAATTACTCCATGTTTGGAAAAAAGAGAAAAATCATTCTCATCAAGAACTTGTGCATGTTCCATTCTACATCTATGGTTTTTGTTATCAGGAAAAGTAGCTGCAATTAAATTAAGTAATAACTTATTTGTTGAATCACCTATTGCATGAGTATTTACTTGATAATCATACTTTTTAGCCATTTTTAGAATTTTTTCAATTTCATTTGACTTGAATAATAAATGTCCAAATAAATGATTTTCATCATGATAAGGTCTTTTTAAACAAGCACCTCTCGACCCTAAAGAACCATCACCTACAATTTTAAAACTTCTAATGTGCAAATTTTTATATGAAACTTTTCCATTTTTTTTAACAAAATCAATATTTTGAGGAGTAGGCATTAACATAGCATATACACTCAAAACAAATCCTTTTTGCTTATACATTTTTTTAAATAAATCAATTTCATCTCTTTCAATACCCGCTTCATGAACTTCTGTTATACCATAAGACAATAATTCGGTTTCAATATTAGTTAACACATCCATTTTTTCTGTTATGCTATAAGAAGGGAGATGTTTTAATAATTCGTTTATCACATTATCTAAAACTAAACCAGTCATTTTACCATTTTCAACTATTATTTTTCCACCATCAATCTTTGTATTTAAATCAATTTTAGCTTTTTTGAGTAAAAATTCATTTGCCAAAGCCGCATGACCATCAACCCTAATTAATAAAACAGGAATGTTTGGAAACAGAATATTTAACTCTTGATTGGATGGGAATTTAGTATTTTTCCATAAAGACTGATCCCAACCTCTTGCTAAAATAAATTTTTTCTTATGTTTGAATTTTGATAGAATTTGTATAATCTCTTCAAAAGAATTTGTGTTTCGTAAATCTATGTTTAATTTTTGGTGCATCATACTAATTAAATGTCCATGTGCATCAGTAAATCCAGGATAAACTTCTCTTTGTTGGGCATTAATCCATTCTTTTGCATTGTATTTATTTAAAATTTGGTGTTCAGCACCCACTTCAATAATTTTACCATTTTTAATTGCCATAGCATCATGTATAGTATATTGACTATCAATTGTAAAAATTTTGGCATTATGAACAATTATATCAGCGTTTTTTTCTTTCATACATGAAAGAAGGGTAACACTAAGAAAAAACAAAAAGAGTACTTTTTTCATTATAAAATTTTATTAAAAAAAACCGAATTTGCTTGAGCTGTTGGAGTGATAATAATGTCATTTATACAAACATGCTCGGGTTGATTAGCAAGGAAAAAAATTGATTCAGCGATGTCTTCAGCTTTCAAAGGAATAAAGCCATTATAAACATTTTTAGCAAGATCAACATTTCCTTTATAACGAACTAAAGAAAACTCTGTTTCAACTGCTCCAGGTGAAATCTGACTCACCTTAATACCATGAGGAAGAAGGTCAATTCTCATAGCTTTAGAAATCGAATCAACAGCAGCTTTTGAAGCACAATACACGTTTCCTTCAGGATAAACTTCTTTGCCGGCAATACTTCCCATATTGATAATGTGGCCTTTTTTGTTTTCTATCATAATAGGAATGATTTTTTTTGATAAATACAATAATCCTTTCAAATTAGTATCAATCATTTGATCCCAATCTTCGATTATGCCTTTATCTATTGTACTTCTGTCTAAAGCAAGACCAGCATTGTTTAGTAATATATGAATATTGTTTTTTAATCCGAGTGAAAATTGATTAATTGCATTTTCAATTTCTTTAGGATTTCTAACGTCAACTTGAAAGGAATGCACCTCAATTTCAGGATATAAACTTTTTAATTCATTTTGAAGTTGTTCTAATTTTTTTATTCTTCTTGCAAATAAGATTAATGAAAACCCATTTTTTGCAAAAATTTGAGCACAAGCTTTTCCTATTCCTGAACTGGCTCCTGAGATTAAGATATATTTTTTTTCCATAGTTTGTTTTTGTCTATTAAAATGAATGAAATTAACAATATTGATAGGTAAACAGGAATTCTATATCTAATAATTGCTCCTAAAACGGGCGTTGTCCAACCAATTAAAATTGAAAGAAAGACAGCAAAAATGGATAAAATAAAAACAATATTCTTTTCTTTAGTATTTAATTTTTTACGGAAATAAATTGAAATAAATAAAAAAGAAAAGAGTAAAAATGTCTCAATAAATGCTGGAATTCTAAATTTTTTTCCAACATCAAAGGGAAAAGGTCGGAAATTAGCATTAATAAAAGCTTCTGGAATATTTAACATTAATTGTTTAAAAGAAGATGAAATGGGGGTAACTTTAATATAACTATTTGATTTTACATAGAAACTACAAACTTTAAGTTTAATAGTAGAGTTTGTATCAATTGTAATTGGATCTATAATTTTTTGATATCTATTTAATTGAAAAATATGAATTTTTTTGTTAATTTTTATATTTTGCATACTGTCCGTTGTAAAATAAGAATAATATTTTGGGGCAATATTGAATGCTACATTTGTATTGGTGTCACGACAATAAATTCCACCTCTACCGATATTTATAAAATCATGTTGTTTGAAAGAAATAGTTCTTGTTATTTTTTTTCTTATTTCAGGTTGAAAAAGATTAAGTAAAATAAAGGAAGTTAAAAAAAGAAAAACACTTAATAAATAGGACATTTTTCCAAATTCTTTAATGGCAAAAATTATTAAAGCAATTATTAAAATTAAAAGTAAATATGGTTTGAATGCAATTAAAAGAAATAAAGATAAAACAAAAAGAAATATTCGTTTAAAATTATTTTTTTTTAAGAAATATAAAGAATAAAAAAACAAAGCAAAACCTAAGATTAATGGAGATTCTTTTAATATTCCACTCGACCAAAACAATAAATTCGGAAGGAGCAAAATTCCAAAAAAGACAAACCTTACGTTTAAGGTTGTTAGTTTATAAATAGTTTTAGTCAAATAATATATTCCAAGCAAAGAAATAATATCAAAAACAATGAAATAAATAAAAAAGGAATTCCTTGCAAAAAATTCAATTAGAGAACAAATTCTTATGATGTTTTTCGAATCATCTAAAAAAAAAGTAACACTATAAAACCATTTCCCAGTTTCATTAAGATAATATTCAACCATTTCTAAACTTTCACCAAAACCTGTTAAAATATGAAAATAAGACTTAGGTGATTTATAAAATACTTCATTTAAAATTTTTCCATCGATAAAATATTGTAAAGAATCAAAAGCTAACATTCCTTTTCCAAATAATACATCAAATACAAATAAATAAAATAAGCTCGATGAAATTTTAATTAAAAACGCAAGATTTAAATCCCATTTTTTTAATCCGGGAATATGAAATAATTTTTGAAATCTAATAATTATAATAAGTACAAGAGAGAAAATTATTGGGTAAAATACTTGAATAAACATATTGAAACAAAAGTATATAAAATACCGATTATTTTAATTTAGAATTTTTCTTAAATTTTGTGTTGATTATTTTTTTTGAAAGAAATATCATTGGATTTTCTATTAAGACATAACTAATTGATGAGATAATAAATAATAAAATCAAATTAATTACAATTATTGACATGTAAGTTAGATTTGGATATTTTGATAATAAAACAAAATTTGTAAAAGTTAATACTACTCCTTGATAACAATACAAATCGTAATATAGTTTTAAAAAGAATAATATGATTTTATTTTTTATTTGAATATAATTTTTATTGATAAAAAAATTAAACATGACTATAAAAAAACAACAAACTACAACATTATCTAACATTACCCAAAAATAATTATCTTTTAATTTATATGGTAAATATATTAACAATAGAATTGAAAAAATAAACAACAAATTTCTCCACTTATTTTTAATATAACTATTTAATTCTTTGTATTTTAAAGAATATATTATACCAAAACCAAAAGATGAAAAATGACTTAAAGTATGAATATAAAAATTAATTTTTTGATTATATAAAAACATTTTATAAAAAGTTGAAAAAATAATCATTCCTATGGCAATTTCAATTAAATATCGACTAAAAAACTTATAAACTATTGAAATAAATATGTAAAACTGTTCTTGTACAGCCACTGACCACAGAATCATTAAAATAAATACGTGTTTAACAGTTGAATAATTTGAAATCAAAAGTAGATATTGATAAATAGGTATAGTTTTAAAATGTTTTTCAGTAAAAAATGGAAGAAAATAATAAACAAAAAATACAATTAATAAATAGATAGGTAGTATTCTAAACATTCTTTTTATCGTAAAAGCCCATAAATCAAAATATGAATTTTTATTTAACTCTTGTTGAAATCTGTATGTCAATAGAAATCCAGATAAAAAGAAAAAGAATGTATGTCCATGTAGAAAAAAAATTAATGCAGAATGATGTAAAAATGAGATAATAATGGCTATTATTCTTAAAACATCTATAAACTGAAAATATGATTTTTCTTTATTCAATTTTTATTAAAAATTATCCGTCAGATTAAATCTTAATTTTATTGTTTGTAAAAATAATTATTCTTCATCTAAATTGCTCTTTAATTTCTAAATTTGTGCTTTATAATTACTCGTATGGTAAATAGTTTACATAAGGAAGCAAGTTTAGAACAAGCAAAAGAATTAGGATTATTAGAGTCTGAATTTAATGAAATAATAAATATTTTAGGTCGCACTCCAAATTTTACTGAATTGAGCGTATATTCTGTAATGTGGTCTGAACATTGTTCCTATAAAAATTCCATTTTTTGGCTCAAACAACTTCCAAAAGAAGGTCCTCATCTACTAGTTAAAGCAGGCGAGGAAAATGCAGGAATTGTTGATATAGGTGATGGTTTAGGTGTAGCTTTCAAAATTGAATCGCATAACCACCCAAGTGCCCTCGAACCCTATCAAGGTGCTGCCACTGGCGTCGGTGGAATTAACAGAGATATTTTTACAATGGGAGCCAGACCAATAGCACAATTAAATTCGTTGCGTTTTGGAAACATCCTCACAAATCGTACTAAATGGCTTGTTAAAGGTGTGGTAAAAGGAATTGGAGACTATGGTAATGCATTCGGAATTCCTGTTATAGGAGGTGAAGTATTTTTTGATTCCTCCTTCGAACAAAATCCATTAGTTAATGCTTTTTCTGCCGGTATAATTGATAGTAAAAAAATTATTTCTTCTAAAGCTAAAGGACCAGGAAATCCAGTATATATTGTCGGCTCATCAACTGGTAAAGACGGAATTGCTGGTGCTGCTTTCGCTTCCAAAGATATTACGGCTGATTCAGCTAACGATTTGCCTTCAGTTCAAGTTGGCGACCCTTTTCAAGAAAAATTGTTATTGGAAGCAACAATGGAATTGGCTCAAACTGATGCTGTTGTTGGGATGCAAGATATGGGTGCTGCTGGTATCACTTGTTCTACTTGTGAGATGAGTGCTGGCGGTGGTGTTGGAATGGATATCTATCTAGATAAAGTTCCCACTCGACAAGAGAATATGTTACCATATGAAATTCTTTTGTCTGAATCACAAGAAAGAATGTTGGTTGTTGTTAAAAAAGGTAAAGAAGATATTGTCAAAAATATTTTTGAAAAATGGGATTTACATGCAGTAGAAATTGGAGAAGTAACTCAAAGTAAACGAGTAAGATATTTTATGAATAATGAATTGGTTGGTGATGTTCCTGCAGAATCTTTAGTTTTAGGCGGAGGTGCTCCTCAATACCAAAGAACTTATTCAGAACCAGCTTATTTTAAAGATTTTCAAAAGTTTACTATCGATTCTATTTCTCAGCCAGAAGATTTAAGAGAAGTTGCTTTATTTTTACTTCAACATCCTAATATTGCTTCAAAAAAATGGATTTATGAACAATACGACTCAATGGTTGGCACAAAAACAATGACAAGCAATGCACCTAGTGACGCTGGGGTTGTTTTTATTAAAGGAACAAATAAAGCAGTTGCAATGACAGTGGATTGTAATTCAAGATATGTTCATGCCGACCCAGAAAAAGGGACATCTATCGCAGTAGCAGAAGCAGCACGAAATATTGTTTGTAGTGGTGCAGAGCCAAGTGCTGTGACCAACTGTTTAAATTTTGGCAACCCTTACAACCCAGAATCGTATTGGCAATTTGTAGGTGCAATAAAAGGTATGTCCAAAGCTTGTGAAAAATTTAATACTCCTGTTACAGGAGGTAATGTATCCTTTTACAACCAATCTGTACTAAATGGGGTTGAAGTGCCTGTATTTCCTACTCCTACAATTGGAATGATTGGGATTCTTCAATCTAAAGAAAATTTTATGTCGATGTCTTTTAAACAAAAAGGAGATTTAATTTTTCTAATTGGAGATAGTGTCAATGATATTTCTAGCTCTGAATATTTATATTCATTTCATAATGTTGTTGCATCACCTGCTCCCTACTTTGATTTAGATAAAGAATTTAAAGTTCAAAATTGTATCAAAGATTTAATACAAAATAAATTGATAAATGCTTGTCATGATTGTTCAGATGGTGGTTTGTTTGTTACATTAGCTGAAATGGCTTTTGCTGGAAATTTAGGTTTTGATATTGTTACTGATTCAGAAATAAGAGAAGATGCCTTTTTGTTTGGAGAAGCTCAAAGTCGTGTGGTAATTTCTGTAAGTGAAGAACAAGAAGAAATGTTTATTGAATGGATGTCTAATTCTGAAGTGAATTTTACTTTGTTAGGACATGTTACAAAAGGGAAATTCATGATAGATGAACAACATTATGGTTTTTGTGAAGAACTAAAAGATATTTATGAAAATTCTCTTGAAATCTATTTAGAAAAATAGTTAGATAATTGAAAACTTTCATCTAATCTGATTCCGTTATCCGTTTGTTTTAAAGTACAACACTCGTTAACTGAATCGTGTTCAAAAAACAAAATGTATTCATTTTTTACAGCATTAATCAAGAATTTTTCTTTTTCTTCTAATGTAATAAGTGGACGTGTATCATAACCCATCACATAAGGCAAAGGTATATGTCCAACACTTGGCAATAAATCTGCCATATAAACAATTTTTTTACCTTGAAAAGAAATATGAGGAATCATCATGCTTTCGGTGTGACCATCGACAAATAAAATGTCAATATCAGGAAAAGCATTAGCAGTAAATGATTGATTTCTATTAATAAATTTCAATTGTCCACTTTCTTGTATCGGTAAAATATTTTCTTTTAAAAAAGATGCTTTTTCTCTTGGATTTGGCTCAGTTGCCCATTGCCAATGGGTTGCACAACTCCAATAGTTTGCGTTTTTAAATACTGGTTCAAAACCCTCTCTATTTTTTTTTCTTTTAATTGAACCTCCACAATGATCAAAGTGTAAGTGAGTCAATAAAACATCTGTGATTTGGTCTGGGTGGAATCCTTTTTTAACTAATGCTTCCTCAATAGAAACGGTATTAAATAAAAAATAATATGAAAAAAATTTCTCAGATTGTTTGTCACCAATTCCTGTATCAATCAAAATCAATTGTTTGCCATTTTCAACAAGCAAACATCTTAAAGACCAAGTACACATATTATTTTCATCAGCAGGATTTGTTTTTTGCCAAATGGATTTTGGAACAACTCCAAACATAGCTCCTCCATCAAGCATAAAATTTCCTGTTTCAATAACGTGTAGTTTCATCTATTGATTTAAATATTTAAAATTTTTACCCAAATATACTGCTTTATTTCCTAAATATTCTTCAATTCTTAATAATTGATTGTATTTAGCCATTCTGTCAGACCTTGAAGCAGATCCTGTTTTTATTTGTCCACAGTTTAAAGCAACAGCTAAATCTGCAATAAAACTATCTTCAGTTTCCCCTGAACGGTGGCTCATAACGGAACTATAAGCATTTCTGTTTGCTAATTGAACTGCGTTTATCGTTTCGCTTAAAGAACCAATTTGATTTACTTTTATCAAAATTGAATTAGCAATACCTTCATTTATACCTTTTTGTAATCTTTTAGTATTGGTTACAAACAAATCATCACCAACTAATTGAACTCGATTTCCTATAGAATCTGTAACTTTTTTCCAACCCTCCCAATCGTCTTCTGCCAATCCATCTTCTATTGAAACAATTGGATATTTTTTTGACCAATCTGACCAAAAATCGACCATTTCAGAAGAAGATCTTTCTTCTCCAGTAGATTCAAAAACATATTTTCCATTCTTGTAAAATTCAGAAGAAGCTGCATCTAAGGCAATAAAAATTTCTTCTCCAGGACGATAACCTGCTTTTTCGATGGCTTTAATAACATATTCAATTGCTTCTTCGTTGGAGTTTAAATTTGGTGCAAACCCTCCTTCATCACCTACATTTGTTGAATATCCTTCTTTTTTTAATACACTTTTTAAGTGATGGAAAATTTCAGTTCCCATTCTTAATCCTTCTGAAAATGATTTAGCTCCAAAAGGCATCACCATAAATTCTTGTATATCAATTTTATTGTCTGCATGCGAACCACCATTTAAAATATTCATCATTGGTACAGGCATGACATTGGCATTAACACCACCTATGTATCTAAAAAGAGGCAATTTGGCTTCTTGTGCAGCGGCTTTTGATATTGCCAAGGAAGTACCTAAAATTGCATTTGCTCCTAATCTTGATTTGATTTCTGTCCCATCTAAATTAATCATTAAATGGTCTAGTTGATTTTGATCAAAAACCGATTGTCCAATTATAGCATTTGCTATTTCTGTATTGACATTATTTACTGCTTTTAATACTCCTTTTCCTAAATAACATGTAGCATCATTATCTCTTAATTCAATAGCTTCATGGATTCCTGTTGATGCTCCAGAAGGAACTGCAGCTCGTCCAAGTATTCCATTTGATGTAATCACATCCACTTCAACAGTTGGATTTCCTCTTGAGTCTAATATTTGTCTTCCTACAACTTTTGTTATTTTGCACATTTTTTTAAATTTTAATTTTATTTTCGGTTTTTTCTTTATTTTTTACTATATTTTCTATAAATTGATCAAATAAATACCTAGAATCGTGTGGTCCAGCTGAAGCTTCAGGATGGTATTGCACTGAAAAAACTGCTTTGTCTTTTATTTCTATTCCTGCAATCGTATTGTCGTTAAGATGGGTATGAGTAACTATTATATTTGAATTATTATTAATACTTTCTTTTGATACAACAAAACCATGATTTTGGGAAGTAATTTCTCCTTTTCCTGTTTTGATATTCATGATTGGATGATTAATTCCTCTATGACCATTAAACATCTTTTCTGTTTTTAATCCTTGAGATAAGGCTAGAATCTGATGACCTAAACAAATACCAAAAATAGGAATAGTCGTTTCAGTCAACTTTTTTACTAATTCAATTGATTCTTTCATTGAATCAGGGTCTCCAGGACCGTTAGATAGCATTATTCCGTCAGGGTTAAAATCCAGTATTTCTTTGAACATAGAGTTGAAAGGAAACACTTTTAAATGACAAGAACGCTCAATTAAACAATCTAAAATACTTTTTTTAATACCAAAATCAAGTACTGCTACTTTAAATTCAGCTTTATTAGGAATAATTTCATAAGATTTTTTACTAGTGACAAATGAAGAAAGTTCTCTTCCAGACATTGGAGGAACTAATTTCAATTTTTCTTTTAATATTTTCAAATCAAAAATTTCAGATGAAATAATTGCATTCATCACCCCCTTATTTCTAATAACACGTACTAAAGCACGAGTATCAATATCGCTAATACCGACACAATTTTCTTTTGACATCCATTCTTCAAGTGATAAGTTGGCAGAGGTTCTTGAATAGGTTTCAGAGAAATTTTTACAAACCAAACCGGCAATTTGTATTTTAGAGGATTCACTTTCGTTTTCTTGCACTCCATAATTCCCTATGTGTGCTGCATTCATTATCAATATTTGACCAAAATAAGAAGGATCACTAAATACTTCTTGATACCCTGTCATCCCTGTGTTAAAAGCAATCTCACCGCTTGTTGTGCCTTTCTTTCCACACGCTTTGCCATGAAAGATAGTTCCATCTTCTAAAATTAATATTGCGGGATTAAAATCTTCCATTTGAAATTTATGCAAAATTAAGAAGATTTTAAAAATTATCTAGATTATTTTATTCTAAATTGTACTTTTCATATAAAAACTCAAAAATCTTTAAATCAAGTTCAGAAAATTGGACATTTCTTCTTGACATCATTGCTTTTGCCACTTCCACAGCTTTTATCAAATCAAATTTCACAAAACCATCTGCACCACCCCAAGAAAAAGACGGAATGTGTTTTGAAGGAAAATTGCCTCCAAAAATATTTGCTGAAAACCCAACAACTGTTGATGTATTAAACATTGTATTAATACCTGATTTACTATGATCGCCCATAATTAATCCTAAAAACTGAACATCTGTTTTTATTATTTCTTTTTTGGCATACGAATAAATATTTACTTTACTGTAATTGTTTTTTAAATTAGAGGAATTGGTGTCTGCTCCTAAATTACACCATTCACCAATAACAGAATTTCCGATAAATCCATCATGACCCTTATTTGAAAAAGATTGAAAAATAGAGTTGGATATTTCTCCACCAACTTTACAATATGGACCAATTGTTGTAGCTCCATAAATTTTGGCACCCATTTTTACGCAAGAACCTCTACCAAGTGTAAAAGGACCTCTAATCATAGAACCTTCCATAATCTCAGCATCTTTGTCTATATAAATTGGACCTGATTTGGTATTAAAAATTGTTGCTTCAACATGAGCACCTTCTTCTAAAAATATGTGTAATGGATTTCCAATAATAGTGTTTGATTCGGAAATTTTTGAACTTTTTCGATTTTTAGTCAGCAATTCAAAATCTCTTTCAACTGCACTATGATTAAATGAAAACAAGTCCCAAAGGTGATTTATTACCAACACTTCATTTTTGCTTTCCACTTTATTGGTAATATCAAAACCTTTTTTAGCAATCCAATTGTCTTTTGAAAATAAAACATCGCCTTCTTTTAAAAGTAGAATTTCTTTCAAAGTATCAGGGTATATTATTGCTGATGCGTTAATTACTAAATCAAACTTTGATGTGTTTGGAAATTTTTCAGCTAAATAGTCTTCTGTTTCATAAAAATACTGAGCTGTAGGAAGGATTTTTTGCCATCTTTCTTTAATAGTTAAAATTCCCATCCTTAGTTCGGCTACTGGCTTCGCTAAAGTGAGTGGAGCTAACTCTAAATGTTTACCTGCGTCATGTAAAATAATATTCATTTTCTATTGCATTTAACTTATTTTATCCTTATGTTTGAAAATAAAAGTTTTCATAATTCACTTAACCATTTTAAGGTATCTATTCCATCTGCGTACTCAAATAAAGAAGGAAGTTGAGCATTTCCAAAAGGAATATAATTTTTTCCTATTATTGCTTGTATGTTTTCTTTATTTTCAAGTAAAAAATGTTCTTTTTGTTCTTCATTTCTGTATCTAGAATAATGAAGTACTGAAACGGGAGAAAAAATTTCTTTGTGCTCTCTTAACAAAACAAAACCATTATCTAAAAAAGGTTCTCTATTTAACAAAAAAATAGCTTTGTGGTAGTCGTAGTTATTTGCGTATTTATGATGATTAACAATTTCTGAATGTTGAATTATTTGTCCAAAAAATGTATTTAAATCATAATTTTCAGGGATTAATAAATGGGTTACATTTCGACACCCCAAACCAAAATAACTAAAAATATCCAAAGCCAAAGCGATAAGTTCTTCGTTTTTCTCACTTCCATCTAAAATTGCGATAGAGGTTTTACTTTTTCTAAATATATGTGGATATTTACTAAAATATTGTTCAAAATACAAGGACGAATTATTGCTTCCAGTAGCAATCACAGCATCAAAGTTACTTATTTTACTGCTTGTAATTTCAATTTTATCATGACCCAAATCTACTAAAAACTGAATTATTAAAGGGAAAAACAAAGGGTCGTCCGAACTAGTTTTAACAATAGGTATATTTCCGCTAAGCCAAACACAAATAAAATCATGAAAACCAACAAAAGGAATATTTCCAGCCATGATTATAGCAACATTTTTTCTTTTTGAAGTAAAATCATATTGTGTTAACCAATCATTTAAACGATCTTTTCTTAGCAAATCTGACCACGTCTTTAATGCAAAAAGAATATTTTTTTTAGTAAACCATGGATTTATTTGTGTGGCTTTTTGTATAGTATTTTTCCAAAGTATAATTTTATCATCGGATATAGTTTGATCTTGTTTTGCTTCATTAGTGCTTAAAAAAGAAAATAAATTTCCTAATTTTTCTAAAGATTCTACTTTTTTTGGTTCAGAAAATGACATATTACAAAAATAGAAAGAATTCATTAAAGGGTTGAAATTTTATTTTCTATAACACAAATAGAATGAAAATTGAAGTACATATTTTGCAATCAAATTAAGAAAATTAGAGTTATAAAAGTATATGAATCACTTTTTTTCTTTATTCTGTTGTTCAATAGTTTTTTTACTTAGTCTTTTGGCTTTTAAAACAGATTGATGTAAAAGATATTCAATTTGAGCATTCGTTGATCTAAATTCATCTTCTGACCATTTTTCAATGGCTTTTAATAAATCTTCATTAATTCTCAATATAAATGCTTTTTTTTTAGACATCGCTAATTATTGATGTAAAGTACCCGTATTGATTACTGGTGAAGCCGATTTATCTGAACACAATACAACCATTAAATTACTTACCATGGCTGCTTTTTTATCGTCGTCTAATTCAATGATTTGTTTTTCCGAAAGTTGATTTAAAGCCATTTCAACCATTCCCACAGCACCTTCAACAATTTTTTGCCGTGCGGAAACAACAGCAATTGCTTGTTGTCTTTGAAGCATTGCTCCAGCAATTTCAGAAGAATAAGCTAAACTACTAATTCTAGCTTCCAAAACCTCAATTCCAGCTATCTCTAATCGTTCTCTAAGTTCATTTTCAAGTTGATGATTAACTTCCTCGCCTCCAGATCTTAAAGAAATTTCATGCTCGTGATCCATATTGTCATAAGGATAGATGCCTGCAAGTTTTCTTAAAGCAGATTCACTTTGAATTTTTACAAAAGTTTCATATTGGTCAACTTCAAACAAAGCTTTAAAAGTGTCCTGAACTTTCCAAACTAAAACCATCCCAATCATTATTGGATTCCCAAGTTTGTCATTCACTTTTATTGGTGTACTGTCAAAATTCCTTGCTTTTAGAGTAACCTTTTTTCTTGCCATAAAAGGGTTTACCCATTTAAAACCATTTGATTTTAATGTGCCTTTATATTTTCCAAATAAAACCAAAACCCTTGAATCATTTGGATTGACAATTGTCAGTCCTATCAACATAAAAAGTGAAATAAAAATTATTGGTATCAATAAAACAAGCTCTTTTTCAACAATAAATTTTATGCAAATCAGCACAATACCTAATAATACAAACAACATTAAATATCCATTTATTGCTGTTTTTTCTTTTTCTAAATTATTCATAATAATATCATTTTAATATCAAAATTAATTAAAAAGTTATAATTCTACAAGTTTTTTTAACTTTAATTTAGAAAAAATCTTTTTCAATTCATAATCGTTTATTTTTCAATAAATTAAATTATAATTAAATCTTAGATTTTTTACTTTCCTTTTTTTTTAAATTTAGCAATACAATTTACAAGCTATTTTAGAAAAAAATCCCTTTAAAACTAATTTATTTTTGTGGCAAAATTTTTATATGAAACTGTCCTATTTTGTATTGTTTGTTTTTTTATTTGAACATCTTATATATTCACAAAACCTTCAAAAACCATCAAATTTTGAGATTCAAACATGTCCTCTTTGGGCTCAAAAAATGTACGATGATAATCCAAATGTTTGGGAAGTAGATGAATTATTTAATAATTATTACAAAGTAAATCCTTTTGTAAAATCCTACCATACGCAATATTACAAAAGATGGAAAAAACAAAATATCAATAAAATAAACCATGAGGGATACATTGTCTCCTATCCAATCATTAAAAAAAAATTCAATCAAACTAATTCTCTCAGAAACACAAGTTGGTCTTTAGTTGGTCCAATTCAAAATTTTCAAGAATCCGGTCAACAAGGCTCTGGGCAATCCAATGTGTATTCTTTGGATCAATGTAAAAGCGATATGAATATTTTGTACTGTGGAACAGAACCAGGTGAAGTGTATAAAAGCGAAGATGGGGGTGAAAATTGGTTTATTGTTTCACTAAATGAAGATTTTGGAAGTGGAGTTACAGCCGTTGAAGTCAGTCCTACTAATCCAAATTTGGTTTTTGCCGGTGGAAATAACGGTATTTTTCGTTCAATTGATGGTGGATTAAATTGGGAAAATGTTTTAGTAAACAGTAATTTCGGAGTGAATGAGATTTTAATTAATTCTGGCAATGAAAACATTGTCTTTGCAGCAACTGATAAAGGTTTGTTTCAATCATTAGACGGAGGTTTAAATTGGAATGAGATTAATAACAGAAAAGCGTATGATATAAAAGAAAAAACCGACAATTCCTCCATTATTTTTTGTCTTCAAAACAATCCAACTTTATCCATTTGTGAATTCTATAAATCAGAGGATAGTGGTAGTTCATGGAATATTCAATCTTCTGGATGGTATTCTTCTAATGACCCAGCAAGAAATGATGGAGGTGGACGATTAGCTGTAACGCCAGCCGACCCAAATAGAGTATATGCTTATTTAATTGGAGAAAGTAAAGCCGATGATTTTGGGTTTATTGGAGTATTTAAAAGTGATGATGCTGGTGGAAGTTGGTCATTACCCAATGCTCCAACAGGAGGTCCTTACACTACTGAACATCCAAATTTAGCAATTGGAAGCCCCGATTGGACTTACCATCAAGGATTTTATAATTGTGCCATTTTATGTTCAGAAAACAATCCAGATGAGATTATTGTTGGCGGATTAAACATTTGGAAATCAAGTGATGGAGGAATTACTTTTCAAGGAGTAAGTGGATATATTGGTGGTCCTTTAAGTTTACACGTGGATAATCAAGATTTTAGAGTAATCGACGGTCAATATTGGTTTACAACAGATGGGGGTATTTATCATTCAACAAACCTATTGGAAATTCAACCTGATTTTAAAATGAAAGGCATCAATAGTTCCGATTTTTGGGGCTTTGGTTCTGGGTGGAACGATGACGTTGTCGTTGGCGGCTTATACCATAATGGAAATATAGCCCATTTCAGCAATTATGGACAAGGAAATTTTCTCGAATTGGGTGGAGGTGAAGCTCCGACAGGTTACGTTAACCCTGGCAACTCACTTAAAACATATTTCTCTGATATTGGTGGAAAAGTTTTACCCTTCAACCTTAATGACCCAATCTTATCTTTTGGTTTTGGAATGAGTCCGAATGAGAGTTACTGGGCTGCTGAATCTAGTGAAATGGAATTTCACCCAAATTGTTATAACATTGCTTATTTAGGTAATGAAAATAAACTTTGGAAAACTATTGATGGAGGTGCAACTTTTAATTTGCTTTATACTTTTGGCATAAATACTAATAATCAAGTAAAATACATTGAAATTTCTTCAGATAATCCCGATATTATTTATCTAAATCAACAACCATCAAGTGGAAATACAGGTTCACTTTGGAAATCTATCGATGGTGGTATAAGTTGGACTTCCATCACCTTACCTTCGGGTCAAAGTAGAAGAATATTACTTTCTGTTAATCCATCCAATGCAAACGAATTATATATTGCATTCCCTGATGTTTATGATGGAAATAAAGTATTTAAAACTACAAACGGCGGAACGAGTTGGACAATCTATTCTGACGAAACTTTAAACGGAGAAAATATTCAAGCAATTCAATACATTGCAGGAACAAATGGAGGTGTATATGTTGGTACAAACACTAATATTTTTTATCGAAATGAAAATATGTCTTGGGTTTTAGATAATCAAAATTTACCTAAATATACAAGTGTGAATATAATTAAACCTTTTTATAAAGAAGGGAAAATTAGAATTGCCACTTATGGAAAAGGAATATGGGAAGGTAATTTATTTGATAACAATAGCTTACCTATTGCCCGAATAATGGTCAACTCTTTAGAGCAAAATTCATTTTGCAAAATTGATTCTTTTTATTTCGATGATTACTCATTTCTAAAACACATTGGAGCAACTTGGGAATGGACTTTTCCAACTGGTAGTCCTAGTTCATCTAATTTACGTAATCCTAGTGTTTTATTTACTCAAGAAGGAACTCATTTAGCGATACTAAAAATCACAAATCAAGCTGGTCAATTTGATTACGACACTATTACCGTTAATTTAAATTTTACTAATTCTGCGTCACAAATTGAAGAAGGATTTGAGAATGATTTTTTACCAACAGGATGGCAACAAGGAGAAAATAATACTGGTTTTTGGAGTGTTTCTGAAAATGTAGGTGGATATGGAACTTCACAAAAATCAGCACTATTTGATAATTATAACATTTATGGAGAAGGTGATAAAAATGATTTAATTGTTAATTTAAGTTTACCCACTGAAACAGATGTAGAGATTAATTTTGATGTAGCTTATGCTCGCTGGGGTGGTGCAAATTCTGATACATTAGAAATTCTTTACACTAACAATTGTGGACAATCTTATACCAACGCCTATTTAAAAGGAGGAACAGATTTGGCTACCTCACCAGATTTTCAAGAGTATTTTGTACCGACCTCTTCCCAGTGGCGAACTGAAACAATAAACTTAGATCATATAGAAGGTAATGTGCAAATTTTATTCAGAAATATAGGAAGATATGGAAATGTATTGTATTTGGATAACATTAATATTACCAACTCATTAAAAATAAATAAAACGTTAAAATCTTTAAATCCAACAATTTTCCCAAATCCAATTTGTAGTGGGAACTGGTTAAATATCAATAACATTAATGATAATAATCTAAAAATTAGACTCCTTGATATAAATGGAAAAGTACTTTATCAACAAAACAAGGTTTTAAATGGAATTAATATTCCTAAAAACATAAAATCAGGCACATATCTATTAAATCTCCAATCAGAAAAAACTATATGGAATTATAAGTTGCTTATAGAAAATTAATGGCAGTTCCGATTTCCCCCATTGGAGGGGGACAAAGGGGGAGGACTAATAAAATTTATTTTTCTTTCAAGCATGCTATTGTATATATTAATTTTAAACGTACTTCATCTATATTATGTAATACTTGACCTTCTTCAAATCTAAGCATTTTAAAGCCATTCTCTCTTAATTTTTTTTCACGATAAAAATCGTATTCCCCTTTGTTGATATGTGAACTTCCATCAATTTCAATAATCAACCCTATTTCTGCAGAAAAAAAATCAACTATAAAATTTAATATCGGTCTTTGTCTTTTAAACCCTACTCCGAGTTGTTTTCTATATAAAAGTGATTTCCAAATGTAT
>JACPDW010000032.1 GCA_016183815.1 Flavobacteriia bacterium | reverse complement strand
TTCAAACACTTCTTCAACTGTAAATACAACGGTGAATCCGATTCCAACAGTGAACATTAGTTCGATAGCAAACATCTGTGATACTGCTGAGACGTTTACATTAAATCAAGGGTCACCATCTGGAGGAACTTATGAAGTGAACGGAGCAACAGCAACGGAGTTTAATCCAGGAACAGGAAATATAGGAACTAATACAGTTGTTTACAGTTATACTGAGAATGGATGTAGTAATACTGCTCAAACAAGCTTTGAAGTATTGAATTGCTCTGGAATAGGAATAGAAGAGTTGGATCTACAAATTTCATTGTATCCAAACCCAAGTAAAGGAAAACTTACAATAGGAGGGGTGGAAAAAGAAAGGATAGAAGAAGTAATAGTTTATGATGCAATAGGCAAACGAGTGTTTAGTTCACAAAAAAGCAATCAAATAGATTTAGAACATTTATCAGATGGCTTGTATAGAGTTTCTATAAAAGTAGGTGGGAAAGAAAACATTATTCCTTTACAAATAATGAGGTAGTATAAAATAATTTTAAACTAAAGTAAATTAGTTTTATTGAAAAATTAAAATTTTTTTTAATTTTTTGAAAAAGTTTTTAAATAAATTCTTATTCTTTTGTAAATATTTTTTAAACTAAATTGTTTTTGTATTAAGATATTTTCTAATTTTATAGAATTAATTCTATGATTATGAAAAAAAATTACTCTTTTTTATTGTTTGTTGCGTTATTTTTAGGTTATCAAAATTTTATTTCTGCTCAACAGACTAATGATGAATGTTCAACAGCCATTCAGTTAACAGTTGATATAACTTGCAATTATCAAAGTTTTGATAATACGGGTTCTACCACAAGTACTGGAGTTCCAGATCCTGGTTGTGCTTCTTTTTCAGGTAGTGATGTATGGTTTTATTTTATTGTTCCAACAGAAGGTGCTATAACAGTAAATATGAATAACAATAATGGAATGTCCGATTCAGGAATGGCTTGGTATTCTGGTAATTGTAGTAATTTAACATTATTAGATTGTGACGATGATGGCAGTGAAAATGGTCTGATGTCAAAAATATTTATGTCTGGCTTAACACCAAATGATACAATATTTGTTAGAATTTGGGGTTATTCAGGAGATTTAGGAACTTTTGAAATTTGTGCTCAAATACCACCACCACCACCAGCTAATGATGAATGTTTAAATGCAATTTCTGTTGGTATAAGTTCTGATAATTCTTGTACTTCAGAAGTTAGTGGAACTATTGAAAGTGCAACCCCTTCTTTAGATACAAATACATGCTGGGGGTCTTCTGATGATGATGTTTGGTTTACTTTTCAAGCAAACAATGATACACTTCGAGTAGGAGTAAATGATGTAGTGGGTTCAACTACAGATATGATTGTTGCTGTTTATTCTGGTGCTTGTGGTAGTTTAACTCAAATATCTTGCAATGAATACTATGGAACAGATTCAGATGTTTTTACAAATTTAATTGAAGGAGAAAATTATTTAATTCGAATCTATTCTTGGACTGTTGCTACTGGTCAAAATACAACTTTTGATGTTTGTGTTTCAGAAATTCCTGGTCCTCCAGCTAATGACGATTGTTCAGGAGCTTATTCTTTACAAGTTAACAATGATTTGCTTTGTGGAAATATTTTAAGTTCTTCCATTGAAAGTGCTACACCATCATTAGATACTAATACTTGTTATGGAACGGCTGACGATGATGTTTGGTTTACCTTTCAAGCAACAAATACTTCACATAATATCGGGTTTTTAAATGCACAAGGAAGTACTACTGATTTGATGATTGCTGTGTATAGTGGTACTTGTGGCACTTTGACTCAATTGAGTTGTAATGAATTTTATGGACAAGGTTCTACCATGGTAAATGGCTTAACAATTGGTGAAAATTATTTAGTTAGAATTTACTCTTGGACTTCTAACCCAGGTCAAAATACAACTTTTGATGTATGCGTTGGGACTCCACCACCACCTCCAGCAAATGATGAATGTTCAGGAGCAAATCCTGTGCCCGTTAATATTGACTTAAATTGTACAAATATTACCGAAGGTACCCTTCAGAGTGCAACAACATCATTAGATACTAATACTTGTTATGGAACTGCAGATGATGATGTGTGGTTTACCTTTCAAGCAACAAACACATCGCATAATGTTGGGTTTTTAAATGCCCAAGGAAGCACAACGGATTTGATGATTGCAGTCTATAGTGGTGCTTGTGGAACTTTGACTCAATTGAGTTGTAACGAATTTTATGGACAAGGTTCTACTATGGTAAATGGTTTAACCATTGGTGAAAATTACTTAGTTAGAATCTATTCTTATACTTCATTAACGGGGCAAAATACAACTTTTGATGTATGTGTAGGCACTCCTCCTCCACCTCCTACAAATGATGAATGTTCAGGAGCATATCCAGTAACAGTTAATATTGACTTAAATTGTACAAATATTACCGAAGGTACACTACAGAGTGCAACACCATCACTAGATACTAATACTTGTTATGGAACAGCTGACGATGATGTTTGGTTTACCTTTCAAGCAACAAACACAGCACATAGTGTTGGGTTTTTAAATGCCCAAGGAAGCACAACGGATTTGATGATAGCTGTATATAGCGGAGCTTGTGGAACTTTGACTCAATTGAGTTGCAATGAATTTTACAATCAAGGTTCATCAAATATTGGGGGGCTAACAATTGGTGAGAATTATATGATTCGAATTTACTCATGGACTTCTAACTCTGGTCAAAATACTACCTTTGATGTCTGTGTTGGTACACCTCCTCCTCCGCCAACAAATGATGAGTGTTCAGGAGCTATTGCTTTAAATGTAAGTGATACATGTAGTTATATGCCTTTCTCTAATGAATCTTCAACTTCAAGTCAAAATATTCCAGAGCCTGGATGCGCCTCATACAGTGGAGGTGATGTTTGGTTTTATTTTGTGGTACCTTTTGGAGGAGAAGTAACAGTAAACTCTAATTCAAATGGTGGAATTACAGATTCAGGAATGGCTTGGTATTCAGGTGAATGTGGTAGTTTAACTCTAATTGAATGTGACGATGATGATAGTGAAAACGGATATATGTCAAAAATTACAAGAACAGGATTGACTCCAGGTGATACAATCTATGTTAGATTTTGGGGTTATGGAAATAGTTATGGTTCATTTGAAATATGTGCTTCGGCTCCTAGTCAATCAACAGAAGCTGAAATTTATTCACAAACAACAATAGATCCTTCAGAATGTAGTTCTGTTGATGGGAGTATTTTAGTTGCTGGTGTCAATTTTACAACTGGAACGATAAATTGGACTGGACCTGTTTCAGGTACTGAAAATAATGTGAACTTACCATACAATATTACTTCTTTATTAGCAGGAAGTTACGATATAGTTTTTGATGACGGTGTTAATATTGACACAATTAGTGTTGTATTGAACGGTGGAGCCGTTCCAAATGCTCCAATAATAAGCGTTAGTGGAGATACCATTTTTTGTGAAGGACAGAGCGTAACTTTATCATCAAATATCTCAAACGGTATTGTTTGGTCACCGGGAAATCAAACTACGTCTAGTATTACAGTTACACAAAGTGGTACTTATTTTGTAACAGTAACAGAAAACGGTTGTACAAATACATCGGATGAAGTTACAATTTTAGTTACATCTTCACCAGATGTTACTATTTCTCCAATTCCAAATGTTTGCGATACAGCTCAAAACTTCTCTTTTACTCAAGGTTCTCCTATTGGCGGAATATATACTGTTAATGGTATTCCAACTATAGAATTTAATCCTGGTGTTCAATATATTGGTGAAAATGTAGTTGTTTATACTTATTCTGAAAATGGCTGTTCTGATACTGCACAAACTATTATGATAGTTGAAGATTGCTCAAATATTGGTCTTGTAGAATTAACTAATTCAATAATTGTATATCCAAATCCTAGCAATGGAATTGTTGAAATCAAAGGAATTGAAAAAAATGAGATAGAATCAATATTGATTTTTGATCAAATTGGAAAATTAGTAATGAAAAGTAAAGGTCTTAACACTTTAGATTTAAGTTCTTTTGATGAGGGTCAATACATAATCGAAATTTTAACATTAGAAAAAAAATCTACTTTTAGAGTTAACATTATCAGGTAATTACTATATTACATAAATTTAATAAAGGTCGTCGTTTGATGACCTTTATTTTTTTAAACTATCTTTGCAAAAAAATTTTACATGTTATCAGTTAATAATTTATCATTACAATTTGGGAAAAGAGTATTATTCGACGAAGTCAATTTAAAGTTTGTTCAAGGAAATTGTTATGGAGTAATAGGTGCTAATGGAGCAGGCAAGTCCACTTTTTTGAAAATATTAACTAAGGATCAAGACCCAACAAAAGGTCGAGTAGATTTAGAGCCAGGCAAAAGAATGGCTGTTTTAAAACAAGACCACTTTGAATTTGATCAAATTCCAGTTATTCAAACTGTAATAATGGGACACAAACGTTTGTATGAAATCATACAAGAAAAGGATTTTTTATACTCTAAAGCTGATTTTTCTGATGCTGATGGTTTAAAAGCGTCTGAATTAGAAGCAGAATTTGCAGACATGGAAGGGTGGAATGCCGAAACAGATGCAGCCAGTTTGTTAAGTAATTTAGGAATAGGGGAGGAGAAACATGCTCTTTTATTGTCTGAATTATCTAATGAGTTGAAAGTTCGAGTTTTATTAGCTCAAGCTCTTTTCGGAAATCCTGATTTACTCATATTGGACGAGCCGACAAATGATTTAGACTTAAAAACCATTAATTGGTTGGAAGATTTTTTATTAGATTTTAAAAATACGGTGATTGTTGTTTCCCACGACAGACATTTTTTAGATACCGTATGTACTCATGTTTGCGATATAGATTACGGTAAGATAAATTTGTTTACAGGAAACTATACTTTTTGGTATCAATCATCACAATTGGCAGCAAGACAAAGAGCGGATAAAAACAAAAAAGCAGAAGACAAGAAAAAAGAATTACAAGATTTTATTTCTCGTTTTTCAGCTAATGCATCCAAATCTAAGCAAGCAACAAGTAGAAGAAAATTATTAGAAAAGCTCGATTTAGATGAAATACAACCTTCTTCGAGAAGATATCCTGGAATTAATTTTATTTCAGAAAGAGAGGCAGGAAATCAAATTTTAACTGTCTCCAATCTTTCAAAAAAATATGAAGGCAAAAATTTATTTAAAGAGTTAAATTTTATTGTAAATAAAGGAGATAAAATTGCAATAATTTCTAAAAATTCATTGGCTATTAGCACTTTTTTTGAAATATTAAACACTTATCAAAAAGCGGATGAGGGAACTTTTACTTTTGGTACAACAATAACACCAGCTTATTTACCAAACGACAATTCATCCTATTTTAAGGATAATATCACTTTGATTGATTGGTTAAGACAATATGCACAGACTGATGAAGAAAAAGAAGAAGTGAATTTAAGAGGGTTTTTAGGACGAATGCTATTTTCTGGCGAAGAGGCATTAAAAAGTTCCAAAGTGCTTTCTGGTGGTGAAAAAGTTAGATGTATGTTGTCCAAAATGATGTTGGCTAAAGGTAATCTTTTAATGATGGACGAACCGACTAATCACCTTGATTTGGAATCTATTACGGCATTAAATAATGGGATGGTGGATTTTAATGGAACAATATTATTTACTTCTCATGACCATGAATTAGTTAATACAGTCGCAAATAGAATTATTGAAATTGGCCCCAAAGGAATGATAGATAAGATGATGCCTTATGATGCTTATTTATCTGATGAAAAAATATTGACATTACAAATGGAGTTGTACTGATATTTTGGAAGTATTTAAACTTATATTTTTCAACAATACTAATTTTCGCTAATTGAGATTATCCTGATTAATATAAAAATCTGTAAGACAAGGAGTTTAATCGAAAATTTAACATAAATCTAATTTTAATAATCGAACTGAGGTTATTAAAAAAAGCATAAAAAAATTCCATAACTTTATCTTAAATCATCAATATTTGAGTCTAATTTGTTAAGATTTTCAAGTATAATACTTAAAATTTGTTTTTTTTGAATATTTCCATTTTGATTTAAATCAAAAAACTGTCTGATTAAAATTTGTGTTTCTAAGAGATCCTTTTCATTGATAGAATCTTGCATGTTTTCAATAATAGTAAGACATTCAATTGTAATTTCTAAATCTTCATCAATAGCATTTTTCACAAAAAACAACAGATGTTTACCGTAATCTTGATTAGAATTCCAAATGGTACTAAATATTTCTTTTTTTAAAACTTCGTATTTTTTTAATGAGCACAATCTGATTATTTCATTTTGTACACTTTCTAACTTAAGAGAATTTAATAGTTCAATCAATTCTTTTCTTATTTCTGATTGTATATTTTCTTCTAAAATCTTATCAAAAATGGGTTCTAAAACACTTTCATTTCCGAATGATTTGATTGATGATATGGCTTGTTTGATTTGATCAAAAGAATTACTGTTTAAATCTGAGATTGCTTGATTAATTTTTAATTGTTCTTTTTTTGTCATCGAATTCACTATTTTTTATTATACCCTCCAGTAACTCCTCTAGTACGTCTTTTATGAAAAGGATTTTGGTTGAGGGTTTTGGCGTAACTTAATGAAAATTCATGAGTAATACCAGTTGATTTATGACTGGTAAGGATTGAGGTATCAACGCTATAAACAACTCTAATTCCACCCATTGAAAATACTCCTAAACAAACATTTAAAGTTAAATCGGTGCTCACTCCAAGACCTGCCCAAACCAACTGACTTATTAAAAAATTTGAATTAAATTTTCCATGAATTGTGGCACCTTGAACAGCTGTAATTAATGCTGTAGGATAAAAAATAAACCAATCATCGTTTCTAAATTTGTAACCAATATTCAAATAAAACTGGTTGTTTTTTAAAGTATAGGTACTTTTTTGATTGAGAAAAGAATTCCCAAATAAATAAGGAGCACTGACAAAAAGATTAAATCGTGGAGAAGTAAGTGATAAACCCAATCCAGCATTTAGATAAGTAAAAGTGGTAGAATTATCAAGTAAAGGTTCTGGATCAAAATGTATCAGAGATTTATTTAATAAATTTTGTTCACTAAAAGCAGCTTTTAAACCAAGACCTAAATTGGCTTCATAAAATACAGGAATGTTGTAAGTATAGTTTATTCCAAACTCAAAAAAATTTACACCATTCATTAAATCGTTAGAAATAACAGCTCCAACTCCATGACTTTCATTCAAATTATAATGTCCATAAATTATTCCAGCTTCTGGAAAATTATTGTGTGTTACCCATTGTCTTTTATAAAACCCGTTAATTGCAAACCTAGTATCTGGATCGCTGTATCCTGGATTATAAGTCGATTGGTGTAACATATATTGACTTAAAACAGGCCTTATTTGAGCCGATAAGTTGAAATTATAAAAAAGGAAAATAATTACAAACCATTTCATCGCATCAAAATAACTTTTCCACTTTTATACATTTCAAAATCCCCAATTAAATATTCAAATCGATAAAAATATGTTCCTTCTATTAATTTCTTTCCTAAAGATAAACCCGAAACATTACTTACACCATTCCAGTCGTTTAAATAGGGTTCAGCATCATATACTTTATCACCATTACGATTAAAAATATGTATTTTATTGATGGGATATTCTTCAATGTTTTGTATAACAAAAAAATCATTATTCCCATCGCTATTAGGAGTAAATATTTCTGCGAAAATTAATGGTTTGGGGTCTTTATATTTTGAAAAAAAAGTTCCAAATAATGGAAAAAAAAGAATAAAAAATGAGGAAATAGTTTTCATGAATTTTTATGTCGGTTTTACAAAAATACAAAATAATCTAAAAACTTTTATTATTGAAATGCTAATCTTCTGATAGTAAATTATTATCCGCTGAATTTTGATACTGTTCATAATATTCATCAATAGAAAGTTTTGAACTATTAGCAGCTTCTACAGCTAAAACATCGCATCTTTCATTTTGAGGATGACCGTTATGACCTTTTACCCATTCAAATTGAATATTCAGTTGACGATGTAATTTAAGGTATCTTTTCCATAAATCAGGATTTTTCTTTTTACTGAATCCTTTTTTTTCCCAGCTAAAAATCCAATTTTTTGATATAGAATCGACAACATATTTAGAGTCTGAATAAATTTTAATTGGGATATCCTTTGTTTTTAGTGATTCAAGGGCTACAATTACAGCGAGTAATTCCATTCTATTATTTGTTGTATTTCTAAAGCCAGCAGAAAACTCCTTGCATTTTCCTTTATAACACATTATTATCCCATAACCACCTCTGCCTGGATTTCCAATTGCAGCACCATCCGTATAAATTTCAATCAATTTATTTAATGTTTTTCCTCTTCTTTTTTGTCTTCTTCAATGATTTTAGCCCCTTTATATCCTTGTAAATGGTCTAAATAATCTTCTAATTGAGAAATGGACAATTGTTTGGCAATTAATTTTTTATCCTTATCAAGTAAAAATACACGTGGTGTAGAAAAAATATCATAAGTTTCTTGATAATTTAATGATTGAATAGTGGTGTATTTTGGAATAAATTGTCTGGCATCTTGTTGAGCTGCTTTGTACAAATTCTCTGTTAAACCAACATTAATAAAGGTTAAATTTTTCTCTTTAATAAATTTTTTCCATTTACCAAACTCTTCTCCAGTTGCTTTGGCTACCGCAAAAACTTCTACATTACGAGCTTTTAATTTTTCACTATACAGTTTCTGCAATTTTGGAGTTGATGTTTTACAATGACCACAGTCAGGATCCCAAAAATATACAATAGTATAATCAGCTTTAATGTCATAAAAACCTTTCCAATTCACATCAGTTGTATCACGAAGAATAACATTTGGTGGAACTACACCTTGAATTAAATTTTTATTTACTTCCACTTTATCACAAAGTGTTTCTAGTTTATCTTCAGCCATCCAATAGGCAATATTTTTACCTTCAGAATTTTTAGCACAATAATATCGTTGACCCATTCTGACAAAAACTTTATCCATGCCAATTATATTTGACTTTTCGTAAGTTGAAGTAACATGAGTAACACAATATTTGAATATTTCTGATGTTTGATTTAGTTTATCACAAAAAATGTAAGCATATTTTACTATTGTATCAGGTTGTTGAATAAGCATTTTTTTGCTAAAATATTCATCTAATTTATTGTGAAACATCGGAGTATTAAGTAAACGATCGTCTAATAAATCAATATTGTCAAAATAATGGTCTCTATAATATTTGTATCCAAAAAGTGAATCAATTACTTTACCATTAGCGTCTTTTGGAGATTCAGGAATTTGAATATCCATTGACATTTTCACAATTTTTGCTACTAACTTATCCGGATTTGATTTTACTAAATTATTCTGATATTCTACGACACCTTTAGAGATTAAATCAATTTCCTCACTTAGTTTTTTATAAGCAGGATCAGTTTTAGCAAATTTTTCTCTTTGTTTTGAGATTTCATTTGCTTTTGAGCGTTGTGAAGTAATATGTTTGACGTAATCGTTAAAAATTTTATTTTCATCTGATTTTTTCACTAACATTTGTTGTACAAAATCTGGGTCATTTGTTTCAATAAAAATTTCCTTTTCATTGTTGTTGTAAATAAAATCAAAATACTTTTTTCCAGGAAGAAGAAGTGCCAAAACACCTGAAGGTACTTTTGGAAATTGATTGCTTAGATTAAACTCAGCAACACCATTTTTCATTTCTGCTGTATCAGCGTAATACATTCCACTCCCTTGATATCTTACAAGGAAAACAGTACTGTCTTTGGTCTGATTAATTTTAAATTTTACTTTTTGAGCATAAAAAAGATTGCTGAGAAATAAAAGGCTAATTACTATACTACTTTTCATGATTTAAATTTTAAAGTTGAAAGTTAAATATTTTTCTTTTTTGACTTTTTTTTTTCTACAAAATTAACAGCTTTTTAACTAAAATTCTTTACTTACACCTTTTTTTGCTGTTATGTAACTCGAAATAATAAACAAAATAAAAATGATCATTAATGAAATGAATCCAATGACAGTTAATTGCGTGTCAATATATAATCCACCTTCCATAAATAAAGTGTCTAAAACCAATTTCACAAGAAAAAATAAAACGATAGATAAAACCATAACAAAAGAAAATATCTGAGTGAAATAAATTAAAAAACGTTTGCTTATGAATGAAATAGGATATCCAATACGAAGTAAAGTCCTAATTTCATAAGAATTTTTTGTCATTAATAGTTGCATATATTGAATCAAAACTAATGAAGAAAGAAAAACGGCTAAAACAGAAATGGCTAACACAACCATAATTAATGTGCCGACCATACTTTTTAATCTACCAAGTAAAACTTGTGCATTTTTTGATTCTAGATGGTGTTCAATAAGATAATTTTCAAGTAAACCAAATTCATTTTCAGTACTTGAAATCATGATTTGAGTTATTTTTTGAGGAATAGAATTTGAAAAATTTTCATTTCCATAATTCATGAAAGATTTCGGCACTAAAATAGAAGCGACTTCGTTGGTGAACCCAATTATTTTAGCTGAAATAAATTCTCTTTTTCCAGAATCTGATGTTAATCTTAAACGAAAACGAATGTCTTTAGCTAATTCATCTGAAACTTGTGGAATACCACTCGCACTCATAAAGGTATTTAACATGACTAAAAAATCTCTCGGTAAAATAATCGGAACAATTGAGTCTCCTTTTTCCCATTTCCACATATCAGTAGGAATGTCTAAAAAATTTGGATTTACTGTTTGAATAAAAACATCAGAACTAAATCTTGGTACTAAAGGGTCGTTGGTTGAAAAAAGAACATCAAAATTGTTGCTTATTACAGGTTCGACATCTAAAATAAATTTCTTTTTTTTGAGTTCTATAATTTCTTCTGTTGAAAAATCTGTTTTTGCTAAATTGAGTGTGTTTGAAGTACTTACTTTTTTCTGCACAATTAAAGTATTAGGGCCTAAAATGTCAGCACCTTCGCCAAATTCATTCACTTTTATAAGGTAATGAACAGAAATTAATAAAAAACTCAAGCCCAAAAAAGAACCGACAAATGCAATCAACAGTTGTTTTTTATTTTGATTTTTAAAAAGTAATTTTCGAATTATTTTCATCGGTTTAGTGTTTTATAAAAAAAGTTCATCATCAAAATTAAAATCATAATGTTCACCTAAACTAGTTAAAACAATACCTGCGTTGAGTTCGTTCACTCTTTGATTAATTAAATTTAAGCAAATCTCCGTATTGACTTTATCTAAATGAGAAAAAGGCTCATCTAAAACAAGTATTTCGAAAGGTTGTAATAATGCTCTTATAATTGCAATTCTTTGTTGTTGACCCATTGATAATAATGCACATTTCTGCTCAAATTTTTCTTCCAAACCGACAATTTTTAAGAAGTTTAAAATTTCCTCTGCATTAAACGAGTTGCTTAAGTTGTTTTTAACAAGAAAGTTCTCTTTTACGCTGAGATGAGGAAATAATTGTAAATCTTGAAAAACAAAGGAGATTTTTTGTTTTCTAAATTCAGTCCATTTACTTGAGTTAAAAGAGGTAATTTTTTGTTTATCAATTTCTACATTTCCTTCAAAATCTTTTCTTATCCCAGCTAATATGTGAGTAAAAGTTGTCTTTCCTTTTCCTGAAGCTGCATTTAAAAGATATTTTTTAGGAGAATATAATGTGAATTCTTTGCCCCAGATGCTATTTTCAGCATGAGGATAGTCTTTAAGTGGATGAGGAATTAAATTTTTAAAAAGAATTTCCATTTTTTATTGTTGATATCAGTGCTATTCAAATTTTGTACCAAACGAATATAATAAAAAAAACCTGTTGATATACAACAGGTTTTAAAAAATTTATTTCAGATTATTTATAAAGAAAATGCTTTTTTAACCGCATCAATATAATCCAATTTTTCCCAAGTAAATAACTCAACTTCTTTTTGAAGTTCTTTACCATCTGGAGCTTTAAAAGTTTTTTTGACTATTTCATTTTTACGACCCATGTGTCCATAAGCAGCCGTTTCGCTGTAAATAGGGTTTCTCAATTTAAGTCTTTGTTCAATAGCATAAGGTCTTAAATCAAAAATATTTTCTACGATACGAGCTATTTCACCATCTGTTTTATTGACTTTAGCTGTTCCATATGTATCAATAAACAAACCACAAGGTTTAGCAACTCCAATAGCATAAGAGACTTGAACTAAAACTTCGTCACAAACACCTGCAGCGACCAAATTCTTAGCGATATGTCTTGTTGCATACGCTGCTGATCTATCCACTTTAGATGGGTCTTTGCCTGAAAAAGCGCCTCCACCATGAGCTCCTTTACCACCATAAGTATCTACAATTATTTTACGACCTGTTAAACCAGTATCACCATGAGGTCCACCAATTACAAATTTTCCAGTTGGATTAATATGGTAAGTAATTTTATCGTTAAACAAAGCTTGCAATTCAGGTTTCAATTTTGCTTTTACGCGAGGTATAACAATTTCGATAATGTCTTTTTTAATTTTAGCCAACATATTTGGTTCTGTATCAAAATCATCATGCTGAGTTGAAACGACAATAGTGTCTATTCTTTGAGGTTTATTATCGTCAGAATACTCTATTGTTACTTGAGATTTAGCATCAGGTCTAAGATATGGAATTAAATTTACTTCATTATTTCTGATATAAGAAAGCTCTTCTAAAATTTTATGAGCGATATCTAAAGCTAAAGGCATATAGTTGTCCGTTTCTTTAGTTGCATATCCAAACATCATTCCTTGATCACCTGCTCCTTGGGCATTAGCTTTGCTCTCATAATCGTTGTTTTCTACCTTTCTATCCACTCCTTGGTTAATATCAGATGACTGATCATGAATAGCAGATAAAATACCACAAGACTGAGCGTCAAACATATATTCGGCTTTTGTATATCCGATTTTTTGTATAACATCACGAGCGATTTTTTGAACGTCTAAATAAGTGTTAGTGTTTACTTCCCCAGCTAATACAACTTGTCCAGTAGTAACTAAAGTTTCACAAGCAACTTTTGAATTTGGATCAAAAGCCATAAAATTGTCGATGAGTGCGTCAGAAATTTGATCTGCTACTTTATCAGGATGACCTTCTGAAACAGATTCTGATGTAAATAAATAAGGCATAATTTTAAAATTAAAAATTTAAAAGTTAAAAATAAAAAATAATAAAATTAAAAAAAATTATTTGATGACTTTAGGAGCTAAGTAAATTTTAGCATTTTTTTCCTGTGGTTGCAAGCAAACAAATCTTTCCACTTTTTATTAAGTTGCAAAGATAATAATTTTTTATTAATTATAATTATCAAAAAAAATAAATGTATAAATACCTTAAGTAAACATTTAGAGATTACATATTAACCTGAGTTCGATTATTAAAAGAGGATTCAGACCGCTCAAAAACAATGAGTTACGAATGACACTTTTGAAGATTTATCGAGATAAATCGATAAAGGGTTGTGAAGTAAATCGTTGTTTATCAGCGGAATATTTTTTCACTTTATATAAAAACCTATTATACTTCGTTGTTTTCTCTCGATTTAGCTCGCTATATTTTCGATTAAAATCCTTGTCTAACAGTTCTTTATATTGATCTGAATTTTAATTTTACTATCGAACTCAGGTTATTACATTTCAAAATAATAAAGCAATTTTAAAATTTAGAAATTAGACTGTGAGAAACTTCATTTGAAAACTACATCTCTCTTCGTTAACTAAACCCAAACTCGCTACAATTGTTCGCTGAAAATTAGAAATTTTCAGACAATTTTTCTCAAACAAGGGTTTCGCTTTAACTACGTTCTCTATGTTTTCTACAATCATTTTCTCAAGGTCGTTTTAGATTTTTGCGAGTTGCTAATTTACCACAACTTTCTCTAAATTCCTACTATTCTCTGAAATAATCTTTAAAAAATACACTCCTTTTGGTAAATTCAGATCCATTTTTGTAGAGTTTTTATCTAAATTATACAGTTTTCTTGCTTGTGCATCATAGAGTGTTAATTCTTGGATTTCTAACAAATTTGTTTGAATAGTAAAACTACCGTTGTTGGGGTTGGGAATGATTTCAACTTTCCCCCTTTGGAGGGGGATTAAGGGGGAGGACTCCTCCAATCCAACTCCATTTACAAAAACGGTAACGGTATCATAAGATATTGTACCACAAAGATTCTGTTCTACAAGGTAAGTGGTGTTTTCTGTGGGTTGTACCCAAATACCACTAATGCTATCTGCAAGTATCTCACCAGTATTTAAATTGGTCCATTTACAATCTAAATTGGTGATTTCTTGACCGATAAATATGCTATCTCCTGGTGCAACGAGTTTGTCTTCCCCTGCATTAGCGGGCATGCTGCTTGGGTTGATGGGTATGACTGAAACATCATCAATGTAATAAAAAGCGGCATCATAGGCATTGGGGTCAAAAATGAGAATTTCCGTTTCTTCATCCGTGCTAAAATTACCGATAGTAAGGTATTGCTCTCCTCCTTGTGCTTTATAAATACCTGCCACTTTTACCCAATTCATGGTGTCTGAAATGATTTTATTGCCAAAGGGATAAATTTGTGGTGAACCTTCTAATAGATATTCATAACCAGATTTTAAAGGAATGTTGGATGAATTAGTAAAATAGACAGCTAAGTTATTAGAGGCGTACATAACATTGTTAGCAAGGTTTGTATAAAATTCAACATAATAACAGTTGCTAATTTGTAAAGACTGAGAAAACTGATTTTGGATAAATGTTCTTATATGTAAACCATATGCATTTATAATATCTAATGCACAATAAGCATTTCCAAAATGTGACTCCTGAAAAGAATTCACAAATAGATTATTGGGTATACCAAAATTAGTTACAGAACAACTATTCAAATATGAAGTTGAAAAATATAATGTTTTCCAAAATGGTACATATTCAAAAATAGAATTTGAGTTATTTTGATTGGGACAAGAGTCAAAATCTTCAAAACTTGGATTTTGTACTAAATTTTGTGAAATTCCTTGTACAGCTAACAACAAACAAACAAGTAACTTTTTCATATTTTTAGAATTTTAATTATTCTACAAAAAGTTTTTTTATTATTTTTTGTTGACCATCATCGATTAAAATGGTATAAAAACCTTTGTCTAAACTATGTTGAATCTGAACTAAGTTCTTATGTTTTATTTCTTTTTCAAAAGGAATAATTCTACCTTGTTGATCTACAATTGTTAGTTGAAAACTGACAATATTTTCTGCCGTTAAATTAATACTGGTTTTACTTGGATTTGGATAAAGCAAAACATCCAATTCTTTCGCTAGATTTAGAAATTCTGTTCCATTATCTTCATTTGAAATCATCATCCCTTGTATTTCAATCGTATCTGTAATTTCAGTATCACAAGTAGGTGCAAATAAATAATCGTAACCGTATTTTAAACCATATAAGGATCTAGCTTGAAACACTACATTTCTATTAATTTGAAGACAGTTCCGATTTCCCCCATTGGAGGGGGACAAAGGGGGAGGACTAATAAAATTTATTTTTCTTTCAAGCATGCTATTGTATAAATTAATTTTAAACGTACTTCATCTATATTATGTAATACTTGACCTTCTTCAAATCTAAGCATTTTAAAGCCATTCTCTCTTAATTTTTTTTCACGATAAAAATCGTATTCCCCTTTATTGATATGTGAACTTCCATCAATTTCAATAATCAACCCTATTTCTGCAGAAAAAAAATCAACTATAAAATTTAATATCGGTCTTTGTCTTTTAAACCCTACTCCGAGTTGTTTTCTATATAAAAGTGATTTCCAAATGTAT